>NZ_FIZY01000001.1 GCF_900060185.1 Grimontia marina
TTTTATGATGGCATTGAGAGATATTCAGGATGAGCTGATGTGGTGTGCGATAGCAGCCCCCGGCTCAATCCCGAGAAAGCTAAGAGCCATGCGGGAGAGAGTGAAACGCTACATACTCCCCAAAAAAAGAAAACGGCCCAAAGCGAGGACCGTTCGTATTAATAAAACTCGCTACCCTGTTCGCTCTAAGCACCTTAAACCTTAAGTGATAGGTGTTACCCTTCAAGGGGCGTTTTTTGTATCAGCTACATTGAGGAAGAGTGCGTTATTTCACTTCCGCCCAAGGCCCGCCATTCGTTGGTAGATCGCCTTTGGTCCACCATTTTGCTTTGTAGGTTTTGGTCTCATAAACCACAGTATCGCCGCCGCTGTAGGCAATATCTTTACTCCAGGCTTGGTCGCCAGCACCTTTGTCCGCTACCCATACGGAAGACGTTCCCGGCTCCTCACTTTTGTTCCACCACTGTGCCGTATACGTCACGCCAAAGTGTGTCACTTTATCGCCAGCCAGATAGGTCGCATTCGCATCCCAGTTTGTTTCACCACCAGTGCTACCGCTACCTTTCACGTTTACGCTGATCACAGCCTCAGCACTCGCAGTGCCGTCAGTGACTGTCACAGTAATCGTGTCGTTAAGGTCAGTGGTGGTTGCTGGCGCAGTGTAACTGATGGCTGCATCATTGCCTGTAACTGTCACAGTGCCTTGGCTGGCACTGAATGTCAGTGCATCGTTGTCAGCATCTGTTGCTGAAACAGCAATTTGAGTGGATTGACCGCTTTCTACACTCACTGCCAGTGGGGCGTTGAGAACCGGTACGTTGTTCACGACTTCCCGTTTGATATCGAGTTGGAAGGTAGCGCTTTGGTCTTTCACGTAAACCAGATTGCCGTATAGATCGGCGTTGTCCCAAGACACCAAACCGTCTTGTGAGAGTTTGCCGAGACGAACACCGGTCGAGCCATTGTTGATGATATCTGCTAACTGAGAGGCCCAAACCGCTTCGTCTTGGTTTGTCTCGTCAATAGCGACCTTTTCGAACACGGTTTCTGTCCCACTTCCATCGAAAACGCGGAACCAGACGGTATCTCCACTATTGGCGTCGTCAGTTGCTTTGACTGCTGCACCAAGGCTTTGCCATGTTGGAACAACGATGTCGCCACCAAAGCTGATGTCTGAACAGTTGTAGAAGCCTTCGCCTGCCGGGTCATCACGTTGCCAGCGTGAATAAAGCACTGCGTTGCCAGTGCGGTCGGTCGGCAAGGTGATAGTCATTTGGTAGTACTTCTTCTCGTTGATGATCACAACGGGTACATTGCCAAATTCCGCTATCAAATCCAGATCTGACCATTTCAGTGCATTAGTCGCCGAATTATAGGCGGCGTTTGAGAGGTAGAATTTCCAGAAGCTCGGATTGTGAGGCGTTGATGCACGGTATAGCAGGGTCAGCTTACCGTTTAGACTAGGGTCAATCGGTGTGGCTTGCCATTCAGAAGAAGGAATGTCGATACCGGCTTTTTTCGGGTCACCTGCTGAACACAATGCACCATCTGGAACTGCAGTTTCAACAGCAACTTGATTCGTGAAATTAGAAACGAGTTTGGCAAATTCCGGCTTTTGCACAAACGGATACCAGCCGGATTCTTTAAATGCTGCACGACAAGCCGCGTTAGGGATGGTTGAGCCATCTGTTGATTCCCAATAGCCACCGTCGCTGTCACAAATCTCCTGACGTGCGGGTGGGTAGTCCATATAGCCATGTGCAAAGGCGAGTTGAGGTATTGTCGCCGATACCACTGCCACCAAAGGGAGTAGTCGAGTGCGTAACATATTGTTTCCTCTCAGTGTTGGTTGTTTTTGTTGCTTTTTTTGTTATTACACACTGGTTTGGTTGAAAATTAGGCGGCGGGATTTTGTCGGTTTCTACAAATTTAAGGTGGCTCGAAAAAGGTTTTCCAAATTTTCATAGATATGAAAATGCCCGGCATGATTAGGAATTCATGTCACTAATCAATGGCCGGGTATTTTGTTGTCAGTCCTAACCCCCCTCCTATGGAGGTGGTGATCGTTTGAATAGTGCCTGTGAAAGCGATGGTTTAAGCCAACCAAAGGCGAGCCAATAAACCGGGTGGTGTGGTGATACCGGTAGTGATAGATGCGATTTTGCCGTCTTTAACAATCACTATGGTCGGTGTCGCACGCACGCCCCACATACCTGACAAAGATCCTCGCTCATCATTGATGGTGGCGAATTTCAGGTCGTGATGTTGAAGGTATGCCGTAATACGATCATTTGAGCCTGAAGTGATCGCAACAGAGATGACATCATGATCCTCCGCTAACCAGTCCACGGTTGGCGTCACAAATTTGCATGCGCCACACCATGTGGCCCAAAAGTACAAAACCACGGGTTTGTCTTCACTTAGAGCGACTAAATCTATTGTTTCACCTGAAAGATCCTGTAAGGCAACATTTGGCAACTGCTCGTTCGGCATGTCTTGACTGCGCCAAAGATCCAGAGCGAATGAAATAACAGAAAACAAGATCACCAGTGTCAGGATTTCCTTTATCCAGAATCCGGGCTGTTTCCATTTACTCTTGTCTTTTGGAGTGTCCATGGTTTCAACCTCCTTTAGCATGATTGATGGCGCGAATGACATCTTCACTCGACAGCACGACAGGAAGCGGGATGCCTTCTGGCGCCGCTGGGCCATAAACAATATTGAAAGGCACACCATAGCGGCCGTATTTACGCAGATAGTTGGTCACATAACCGTTGGGAGAAGTCCAATCACCCTGGAGTATCACCATATCTTCGGCTTGAAGTCTGGAGTAGACGGGCTCTTGCAGTAAAACACCGATTTTGTTTGCTTTACAGGTGATACACCAATCTGCAGTGACATCCACAAACACGGTATTTCCGGCATTCACTTCTTGCGCTATCCGCGATTCATCGAGCTTTTGCCACGCCAAATCAGGTGGCAGAGGCGTCACCCATTTAGAGGCTGTAAGGCTTGCAATTACCAGCGTCACAGCCGTCAGAAAAATGCCCATGCCACTGACGATCACTGCTGTTTTCTTACCGTGAACTTTGTGGATTCTGGTGATGAAAAAGGCAATGACGATGAAGCTCAGGATGATAAGCCAAAGCAGCGATAAATGATTGGCCAGCAATGTCAGTAGCCAGACGCTGGTTGCGAGCATCAGAAAGCCAAATAACCACTTCACTCGGTTCATCCAAGCGCCTGGTTTTGGTAATTTCGTTGCTAGGGAAGGCATGGCGGCAACGAGTAACCAAGGCAGCGCCATACTAATAGCTAGCGCGGAGAAAATCGCAAACAGGGTTGGTGTTGACGCGGTTAGAGCAAACGCAACCGCAGTGCCAAGAAACGGTGCAGAACATGGGGTAGCAAGTAATGTGGCAAACATGCCTTGGGTAAAGTGCCCGACATAGGAGTTATCGCCCCGGGTTGCCAGCCAGGTATTCGCCGAAGAGGGCAGACTGATCTCGAATAATCCCAACATGTTGGCAGCAAACAGCGTCGTAATCCCCACCATTACACCGATAAACAGCGGGCTTTGGAATTGAATGCCCCAACCGATCGCGTTACCAGTGAGTTTGAGGGTGAGCAGGAAGGCAGCGAGTAGCCAAAATGAAAACAAGATCCCCGCCGCTGAGGCAAGAAATTGTTTACGTATTTGTACTTTCGCCAGACCCTGAGCGGTGACCACGCTGCTGAGTTTTAGGCCAAGCACCGGCAACACACAAGGCATGATATTAAGAATAAGCCCACCTAACAGCGCGAAGGCGATGGCAGATGTAAAGGAAAAATCCGGTACTGCCTCAACAATGGTTCCCGCCCTTGCCGTGATTTTCTGTTCAGCCAGAAAATCTTTGTCAATAAATGTGATGGTCACCATTTCATCGGCTAACGCAGGCTGTTTCATCCAACTGCTGGCGGAGTAGGTAGCGGTGACGGTCTCGCCATTCACTGAGATTGTCGGCACAGAAAAAGCCACATCGGTTAGTGCGTCCAAACTGCCATCAACAATGATGTCGGGTGATTGCCAATCGATGATTTTACTTGCGGAAACTTGCAGTTGCTGTTTTGTATCATCCCATACGGCGCTGATATTTTTCAGTTGAGGTGATGCTTTAGGGACTTGGCTAGCGGCCTGCGCATGCGTGTGCAGCAACTCTGCATTGGGTTTTAGATTGTTTGGTGTAAATGCCAGTTCAAACTCGTAGTCCGTGAGCACACACACTGTGGTACAGGAAGAGACCGTTAAGGTACCTGCAAAGTTTGCTGGTTTGTTGATGTCCTCAACGTAGAGCGTGATGGGAAAAATGATATCGCCCGTGTAGCCCAGCGTATCAATACCCAACAAATCGAAACGTTGTGGGGCAGGCCATTGCCAGTCCACATCTTTAATGTTTTCTGACGCTTTCCAGTTCAGACTCGGCGCAACGCCGCCTTCTCCGGGAGAGCGCCAGTAGGTTTTCCAGTCGCCGGAGAGGTTGATTTCCAGAAAGCCTTCAACGGCGTTGGTTGATTCATTGGCATTGCCAGTCAGCGCAACGCGGGCTGTGACCGGTGGGTGGGCAGGGTTCTTCAGCCATCCGGTACCCGGTGTCTGGGCTTTCACTGGTAGCGACACAAAAAACATCAAAGCAAGTAAAGCGATGATTACTCGAGTGCTTTTTATTGAAGTGTGTTGATACATGGCCTAAAAATTTAATCCAATTTTGCACAGCATTCTGTTGAGCGCGCTGACAGATTGCAAGCGGCAGTCATACCTAATAGGTAAGTGACCGTGTTCGTTAGACATTGCTTACAGGATGACGGAGTGAGTATAAAAAAGCCCGCAGAAGCGGGCTTGGGAAGAACAGTATTAAGGCGCGTCGGATACAGGCGTCGGCATATAATGCTCGGGACGCAGATTCGTCATTTCCGGAATAATGGTCGCGACTGTCATGGTTGACCAGGTACTCGCGACAATGCCGATAAACATGGTGATGGAGAAACCATATAGTGGCTCTCCCCCCAACAGCCACAGTGACCCCACTGAAATCAGTGTGGTTCCTGAAGTGATGAGAGTACGGGACATGGTAGAAGCAATCGCGCGGTTGTTGAGCTCTGCGATTGGCAAGGTCACGTTCGCTTTCAGCAGTTCCCTGATCCGGTCAGAGATGATGATGGAGTCATTCAGTGAGTAACCCAGCACGGCCAAGAGTGCAGCCAACACGGTCAGGTTGAACTCCATTCCTGTGATAGAGAAAAAGCCCAGCAGGAGAACGACGTCATGTACCAGCGCCAGGAGTGCGCCGGATGCCAGTCGCCACTCGAAGCGGAAACTCAGGTAACCCAGAATCACCAGCAGAGTAATAAGCACAGCCAATCCCCCTTGTTCTGCCAGCTCTTGACCGACTTGTGGGCCGACCAGACTAACGTTAATCATCTCAACAGTTTGAGAGAATGATTCGAGGATAGGTTTGAGTTCAGGCTGTTCACTCAATTTCTCCGGTGCGGCGTAACGAACTACCCAATCACCGGCTTCTCCGGCTGACACCACGGTCACTGGCTGTTTGAGCGCAGCTTCCAGTTTGTCCTGAATTTTATTGGCAGTCAGCGTTGAGTCCAGTTGAACTTCACTGATCATACCGCCAGTAAAATCGAGACCGAAATTGAGGCCCCTAGTGCTCAACGTGAAGATAGAAAGCACCATGAGTACACAGGAAATCAGGCTGCCAATACGGCGAAGTTTTGTTGCGTTTTTCATCGTAATCATTGTTATACCCTCACACCGCGACGTGAATCTCTACCCCAAACCAGATTGATCACTGCGCGAGACGCGAAGATTCCGGTAAACATACTGGTCAACAAACCTAAGCCCAGTGTCAGAGCAAAACCTTGGATAGGGCCATTACCAATGGCATACAAGGTTGCGGCTGAGATAAGTGTGGTGATGTTAGAGTCGAGGATAGTGGCGAACGCACTGCTGAAACCCAAATCAATCGACTGAGCCAGGCTTCTTCCTTCACGGACTTTCTCTTTAATACGTTCGAAGATCAGAACATTGGTATCCACCGCCATACCGACAGTAAGCACAAGACCTGCGATACCCGGTAGTGTAAGTACTGCGCCAGGAAGCAGGGCAATCAGACCCAGTAGCATCACCATATTGACGACAAGGGCGAGGTTTGCCACCCAGCCAAGCTTGCGGTACCACACCGCCATAAACAGAAGGGTTAGGCCCATCCCCATTGCCAGCGCTGCAAAGCCGTTTTGAATGTTTTCAGCACCTAAAGAAGGACCAATGGTGCGTTCTTCAACGATGGTTACTGGTGCAGTGAGAGAGCCAGCACGCAGCAGCAGCGCCAAATCCTGCGCTTCAGGCAGGGTGCCGACGCCAGTAATACGGAAACGGTTACCCAGTTGGGACTGAATGGTCGCCACGCTGATGATGGACGTTTCTTGCTCAGTTTTACCTTCTGCATTGCGGCTGTATTCGCTGTAAGCCGTCGCCATAGGTTTGCCGATATGCTGTGCTGAGAAGTCAGATATTTTCTTACCGCCGGTCGAATCCAGCGAAATGTTCACTTCCGGCATGCCCATTTCACCCATGCTGGCGCGCGCATCGACAATGTGCTCACCTGACAGAACCGGTTTGCGGTTAACGTGCACCGGGCGACCGTTTTGCTCTGGGATCACCATAGAGCCAGGTTTGTAATCACTTACCACTTCATAGAACGCAAGACTTGCAGTTGCGCCAATCACGTTTTTGGCGGCGGCTGGGTCTTGAACGCCTGGCAGTTCGATGCGGATGCGGTGTTCGCCCTGACGTTGAACAGCCGCTTCTGTGATGCCGAGCTCCTCAATACGAGAGCGCATGGTTTGCAGGTTCTGTTGCACAGTTAGGTTAGTGAGTGTTTGCTTTTCTGCTTCTTTCAAACTCATGGTCAGGGTGTAGTCACCACTGCCTTTTACTTCCCATTGCGGATATTGCTCGCGAAGGAATTGGCGCAGTTCGCCTTCAGAGGCGCTGGATGGCGCTACGACTTTTAAATCACCATCGGCATTAACCTGAACGCGTACACCACGGACTCGAAGCTCGCGCGCGTGCTCGCGGACCGCATCAGCGGCTTGTGTTGCATGAGCATGGAAAACTTGCTGCATGTCGACATCCAGCAGGAATTGCACGCCACCGCGAAGGTCGAGACCAAGCTTGATTGGCTTGAATCCCATCTCCAGTAGCCAAGCTGGTGCTGCTGGCACCATGGCCAGTGTCACGGTGTCATCTTCCGGCATACGTTTTGCCAAAATCTGCTTAGCCGCATTTTGTTGCGATGCTTCGCCGAGCACCACGGTGGTTTTATTGCCTTGTTGGTCAATGCGTGTCACGTCGACATCTTTGTTATCCAAGATGCTTTTGATCGCGACAGCCGATGGCGTATTCCCTTTGTGGGAAATCATGATAGCCGGACTTTCGCCAAACCAAGACGGCAGGGCGCTGAACAGCATGATGATGATGGTGGTGATCAGCACCACGTACTTCCATGCAGGATAGTGATTTAACAGGGTCGTTCGACCTGTTCTTTTTTGAGTTGTTTTTTGCATAGCTCTCGCTCGTCACCGCAAAACATTTACGGCAAATACGTCAAATCTTTAGTCCACTGCGTGGACGTGTTTAGTTCGCCGATGGAAATCAGCTGGGATTTGAAGTTCAGGCTTGAGCTTGAGAAATGAATCGGTATTGCAGATTGGAATCTTTCCAGCCCGCGATACGGTGTCTGGTCGCTGGGGGAGAGCGAGTCCAGTCGTGCCAGTGGCTGAAAGTGTCATCGTAATGATAGTAATCAAGCAAAGTGGCAACGTTTGCCAGCTCGATAACCAGTTCATATTCAGGTTCAGTGTTGGCGAGCCTTTCTGGCAGCCAGGAGCCGTTTCTGAGTAAGGTGGATAGGCTTGGTGTTAGCGATTTGGCTGGCGCCCGGTGCTCAGCATTTAACGAAGTGAGCGCATCTTGTGCTGATGTCTGGGCTTCATGCTGAGTGACCACCAGACAGTTTGAGTGAGCGCTGTTAGCGACAGAGTTTGCCGCAAATGATGGCAGCGAAAAAAAGACAAGCAGCAACGCGAGCAAAGCGCCCAAACTGCCGTTGTGTCTTAATGCGTTACCCTTCATGGTGTCACTCAATGATAAATCTGACAGCATCATAATCGCATGGATGCATTATCAACAAGTGGTATTTTCGCGCCTTGTGGGAGTTCGGGTATACTGGCTCACATTCTCAATATCCAAGCCACTAAAAAGTGGTGAAGCAAACTAGGCAGCATTGATGACCACGGAAATTCAACAAAAACTGCAGTCGCTGAAAACGCAGCTTAACTATCACGGCCACCTTTACTACGTCGAAGACAAACCCGAACTTCCGGATGCGGAATATGACCGCATGATGCAAGAACTGCTGGCGATAGAAGCCGAGTATCCAGAGTTGATGACGGCAGATTCGCCAAGCCAGCGCGTAGGCGGTGCACCTCTGGGCGCCTTTGAACAGGTTCGTCACGAAATTCCAATGCTGTCTCTCGACAATGCCTTCGGTGATGAAGAGCTTGAAGCGTTTGAAAAGCGCATGAAGGACAGGCTGAACATCTCGGGTGATTTCATCTTTAGCTGTGAGCCTAAGCTGGATGGTCTGGCAGTGAGCTTGATGTATGAGAATGGTGTTCTGGTACAAGCCGCTACCCGTGGTGACGGTGCGACAGGTGAGAACATCACTCACAATGTCCGTACCATCCGCAATGTTCCCTTGCAGCTTCAAGGGAAAGGCTGGCCTCAGCGTTTGGAAGTGCGTGGCGAAGTCTTCATGCCTAAGGAAGGCTTTGAAAAACTTAACGAAAAAAACATCAAAAAAGGTGAAAAAGCATTTGCGAACCCGCGCAATGCCGCGGCAGGAAGCCTTCGTCAGCTAGATCCAAAAATTACCGCAACCCGTCCCCTTCGTTTCTATGCCTACTCAGTGGGTGTGATGTCCGAAGCGTTTGGTGATTCCCATATCGGTCGTTTAGAACAACTGAAAATCTGGGGCATTCCACTCAGTCCGGAAGTCAAAAAAGTCGAAGGCATCGAAAACGTCAAAGCTTACTATCAGGATATCGGCGCGCGTCGCAATGACTTGCCGTATGAAATTGACGGTGTGGTGATCAAAGTTGACGCCATTGATACTCAAGAGCGTTTAGGTTTCGTCGCCCGAGCGCCGCGCTGGGCTATTGCCTATAAGTTCCCTGCTCAGGAAGAAATCACTGTATTACAAGATGTCGAGTTTCAGGTTGGCCGTACCGGTGCTATTACGCCGGTTGCTAAACTGGAACCTGTGTTTGTCGGCGGCGTAACGGTTTCGAACGCTACATTGCATAATGCGGATGAGATTGCGCGTCTTGGCGTAAAAATTGGCGATACCGTCATTATTCGCCGTGCAGGCGATGTGATCCCACAAATCGTCAGCGTAGTGGATAGCCGTCGCCCTGATGATGCAAAAGATGTGGTTTTCCCAGATGCTTGTCCGGTTTGCCAGTCCCACGTTGAGCGCGTGGAAGGTGAAGCAGTTGCTCGCTGTACCGGTGGTTTGATTTGCCGTGCACAACGCAAAGAGGCTATTAAGCACTTTTCTTCCCGAAAAGCACTGGATATCGATGGGCTTGGCGACAAGATAGTTGAGCAGCTAATTGAAAAAGAGCTGATCACCACACCCGCGGATTTGTTCAAGCTTACAGCGGGCCAAGTGACCATGCTTGACCGTATGGGGCCAAAATCCGCACAAAACCTCGTGGATGCACTGGCTAAAGCTAAAGAAACCACACTGGCTCGCTTTATTTACTCTCTAGGCATCAGGGAAGTAGGAGAGGCAACGGCAGCAAACCTGGCGAACCACTTCTTCACCTTCGACGCGATTCGAGAAGCGACAGAAGAACAGTTAGTCGAAGTGCAGGATGTGGGCGTCATTGTCGCTAAACATGTGGTGAATTTCTTTAATGAAGAGCACAACAAAGAAGTGATTGATGCCTTGCTGGAAAGTGGCATTACCTGGCCTGCCATTGAACAGCGAGACGAAAATGAACCTCAACCATTGGCGGGTAAAATTGTTGTTCTGACAGGAACCCTCTCACAAATGCCCCGCAATGATGCAAAGGCAGCC
This sequence comes from Grimontia marina, assembly GCF_900060185.1. GTDB lineage: Bacteria > Pseudomonadota > Gammaproteobacteria > Enterobacterales > Vibrionaceae > Enterovibrio > Enterovibrio marinus. The sequence continues at coordinate 10,197 of NZ_FIZY01000001.1, forward strand.
CTTCAAGCGTTAGGTGCGAAAGTGACGGGCAGCGTTTCTGCAAAAACCGATCTCTTGATTGCTGGTGAAGCCGCCGGCTCTAAGTTGGCTAAAGCCCAGCAACTTGGCATTGAAATTCTGGATGAAGACGGAATGGTGAGATTGCTGTCACGTTAATTTCATTAAATACCAATCCTCCACAAACGCCAGCATCATGCTGGCGTTTTTTTATGCCCCGCCCCTAGCGCTTTTGCGATCCAATTCAGATATTTCACGAGGTGAAATTTGACCATTAAAACGACTGGAAATTCATTTTTATGTCTCGAAAATGAATATGTGATAACGATCTCAATACAGTGTTTTTAGTATTTTTACTGACCGCGGAATGATCATAAGTAATTGTTTTTTAATGTTTTATGTTTTTATTTTGATGTGTTTATCTAAATAAGGGATCTCGATCACGAACATGGATGGAACTTTGCACCGAGTCATATTTTTTTAATAACAAATAAAGTTCTCGTTGATGTTTTTTCAGGTGAAAGTAGTCTGAGACTCATCGGTTGAGGGAGAGTTCAATCGGTGACAAAAAATCTAAAGCGATGAATTTGGGTCGTTTTAGAAAATCGAATAAACGAGTCATTGCTACGGCGGCCAACCATAACGGCGATGACTTGGAATTCTGAAAAATCCCTTTAGGAGTTATTTTCCATGGAAAAGATGTTTAAACGTTCTATCGTCGCCGCTGCAGTAACTACTGCTGCACTTGGTTCAACTTCAGTACTGGCTGAAGCTGCATTTGACATTTATGGTCAGGTTGCAGTTTCAGTTGCGCAAAATGCTGTAACAGACACAACTGACGCAAACGCTGGTAAAATCGATTTTGATAACGAATCTCGCATCGGCGTTCGTGGCACAAAAGATTTCGAGCGTGGACCAAAAATCTTCTGGCAAATGGAAGGTGGTAACGTAGGTGATGATGGTTCAGGTAGCGGTTTGGGTGTTCGTGACACTTATCTGGGACTGGATCTTGAAGAAGCGGGTAAAGTTCGTTTTGGTCGACTCTTGACGCCGTTCTTCGAAGTTGTTGATGGTTACACTGGCCAATCTTCTGGTGCTGGCTTTAGCATCTCTAACCCAGGCTCTATCAACTATGATCGTCAACCAAACATGGTTCGCTATGACTCTGCAAACCTTTCAGGTTTTTCTTTCTCTCTGGCAGCTGGTCGTGGTGAAGAAAGTGTGAAAGGGTCTAACGTTTACGGTGGTAGCCTTCAGTACACAGCTGGTTTCTTTACTGGTAAAGCAGGTCTGGAACAAGTCGATGACCGTGAAATCAACGCGACCAAAGGCCGTGGCGATGCAACCGCGTACGTTGTAGGTGCAAACTTTGATTTTGACGGATTTGGTTTCCACACTGCATATGTAACTGGTGAAGTAGATCCAGAAAGCAACGAGCAAACGAAAGCGTCTCAGGATGCTTATAAGTTAGGTGCTTACTTGGTGTTTGCTGACTACTGGACTGCTAACGTTAACTATGCACAATCAAATGACTTCGAAAATGGTGGTGTTAAGCAAGTTGACACTGGTACGCGCGCTATCACTGGTCAGCTGATGTACAGCCTCGACCCATCAGCGGTTGTTTACGGTCGTCTGGTACACTTAGACAAAGACGGAGCTAACCAAGATAGCGATCTGGGCTGGCGTTTCGGTCTGGAATACTACTTCTAAGAAGTACTTGATATAGAAATGAGCCCGGCACTAGCCGGGCTTTTTATTGTCATGATTTTAAGTATGTAGTGGTGTAGTGGTTTAATGAACCACTACAGACTCCTTTTAAGTGATGTTAAGTCGGCTTTTAGGGAGCCCTTTAAAGCCACCTACACTGCAGATGGCCTTCTACTTTGTTCTTGTGGTTAACTGGTTATTAATCAAAGCTGAATAAGCTCTTTTTTAAAGGTGGTTTAGTGCTGCTTCACGTTTTGTATTGCCCAGCTTAGGAAGTTCTTCTGCTCTTGCGAACTTGATTGAGAAAACCAAAATTTAAGCATCTTCTCTGATTCAACGTTTTCACTATTTGCTGTTGTTGAGCTAAAAGTTGAAGTGTCTAGATTGTTAATTTGTACAGGGGTATTTTTTTGTACCACTAAAAAATCATCTTCCAATTTCCAGCTAGCTATGTGATCTCCTTCGTTATAAGTTCGCATTAAAGCCGAAAAGTCAGTCATTAAGTCGAACCCCACTGGTAGAACATCAGATTTTACCTCGATAGGTGACCCGTTATCCTCGATAGTAAAATTAGGCTTTTTATTGAATGTCCGCCCTTCGTCAAGTGTAGTTATCCTTTTGTTAATCTTAAGATTGAGCGTGGTATCATTCGCGGTAAATGTTGCGATCATAGGAACGGATTTATACTTGGTTTTCTTGCTTCCAGATTCTTGAACGATATGGGACAGCCTAAAAACCAATTGGTTATTACCATTGGGAAAAATGATGGTGTCCTTTGAATCGAACCCTAGATTTGAAAAATTTGTTTCATTTCCATTCTCCACTAACACCTGTACACCATTAGGGATTTTTACCGAGACGTCGGCGAAAACACTTGTACTGATACCTAGAACAGTTATTGCTAGGACTGATTTTTTTAACACCTTTACTCCTTACAAAGCCAATGCTAGCGCTTTTGCTGATATGTTTGGATGATTCTACTTTTGCTTCAAAAAATAAGGTAGGTATCCAGACTAAAACTGAGGGATGAGGCTAAGAAAAATATCTCTGTCAGGAATTGTGTCTGAGAAGGCCGATGATACAATAACGCCCCAAAACACGGCTCCCACGTTTTTAGATAACTTAGGTGGTAAAATGACAGTCAAAACTCGCTTCGCTCCAAGCCCAACAGGCTTCTTGCATGTAGGTGGTGCGCGTACTGCACTATATTCCTGGCTTTGTGCAAAGCACGCAAGTGGTGAGTTTGTACTTCGAATAGAAGACACTGATTTAGAGCGCTCAACTCAAGAAGCAATCGATGCGATTATTGAAGGCATGGAGTGGCTGGGTCTTGACTGGGATGAAGGTCCCTATTACCAAACCAAGCGCTTTGAACGTTACAACGAGGTTGTTGACCAATTGCTATCGGAAGATAAAGCGTACAAGTGCTATGCGCCCAAAGAGTTGCTTGATGAAATTCGTGAGGAGCAAATGGCCGCTGGTGTGAAGCCTCGCTACGATGCAAACCACCCAAAAGTGCTTGCTGCAAATCAAGCAGCAACGGAAGAATCTCCATTTTGTATTCGTTTTCGCAACCCGAAAGAAGGCACTGTGGTTTTTGATGACAAAATCCGTGGCCGTATCGAAATCGCAAACAGTGAGCTAGATGATCTGATTATCCGCCGAACTGATGGCAGCCCGACATATAACTTCTGCGTTGTGATTGATGACTGGGACATGGGAATTACTCAAGTAATTCGTGGTGAAGACCATATCAATAACACACCGCGTCAAATCAATATCTACAAAGCTATTGGTGCAGCAGTACCTGAGTTCGCGCATTGCTCAATGATTCTGGGTGATGATGGTGCGAAGCTCTCTAAACGCCATGGTGCGGTGAGTGTGATGCAGTACCGAGATGACGGTTACCTACCAAAGGCTCTGTTGAATTACCTTGTGCGTCTTGGTTGGTCTCACGGTGACCAGGAAATTTTTTCTCTGGATGAGATGATCAAGCTGTTTAACCTGGAGTCGGTCAGTAAATCGGCTTCGGCATTTAACACTGAAAAATTGTTGTGGTTGAACAACCACTACATAAAGACATCTGCTCCAGAGTATGTTGCTGAATACCTTCAATGGCATCTAAATGCAAAAGAGATTGATGTCAGTAATGGCCCAGCAATTACTGATGTAATTAAGCTTGTTGGCGAGCGTTGTAACACTTTAATAGAGTTGGCTGAGCAGTGTCGTTATTTTTACCAGGACTTCGAGCAATTTGAGGCGGGTGCAGCGAAGAAACACCTTCGCCCTGTAGCAAAAGAAGCTCTTGAGTTGGCACTAAGTAAAGCAGAGTCTCTAGAGGACTGGAATACTGAAAACCTCCATCAGCTTATTGCAGACGTTTGTTGCGAGCTCGAATTAGGAATGGGTAAAGTAGGTATGCCACTCCGCGTTGCCGTGACAGGACAAGGCCAGTCGCCATCAGTTGATGCAGTGATGAACTTGATTGGGAGAGCACGTGTTGTCTCTCGAATTGAACATGCTGTTGAATTTATACGTGGTCGCGAAGCTTCTATCTGATTCGTTCTCAAGCGTCGCATTTGAAAAGAGCCCATATGAAATGGGCTCTTTGTATATTCTAGTTTCTTGCTTCGATGATGCGCTTTTGGTTTTCAACCCATACCCAAAAATTATCCATCATGGCACATTGCTACATTATCTGTTTGGGTATATTTACTGCAGTTCCATCAACTATATATGCTGACGCATAAAACTTAATGCAAGCGCAAGAACAGCACTGGTTGAATCCCAATACTTCATATCAACCCCTTCTTTACTGGTGGCTTTTCTATCAATGTTTCCTTGCGAAGCAGCCTATGGAAAATTATAGCCACATAAAAACTAGAAGGTCACCATGCTTTTTGTCGATGAATATGTCACTTGCATACTTTTTTGGTGCTTTTGGGGAGGAAAGGTTTGATCTGGTGATACCAATCCCTAGCCTTGCTTGTTTTTAATTCATCGATCTTGATCACGCATAAGACCTTCATTTTCTCGTTGGAAAAGTTTATCTGGCTAAAGGAGGGTTGATATTTGCTAGCCAGATCCCTTTTTGATATGAGCATCTAAAGATTAGTGAGATTTTATATGTTTTTATATTCAGTTAATATATTGATTTTAATGGTTTTTATGACTATTTATGTGTCTCTGGTGAGGTAATTCAAACTTCATTCAGTTAATGGTTTTTTTTCGTTTGAAATTAATTAATCTCTGCCGTGTTGATAAACGACATCAATTAAGTCGCACTGATGCTCTCTTTCTTTCGGCGGCCAACTAAAAGAAAGAGAACTCTCCATCAGAAGCACACATACTTTATTAGGAGTTTTCCATGGATAAATTTTTCAAACGCACAGTAATTGGCTCAGCGGTAGCTGCAGCAGTTATGGCATCAACTGCTGCAAATGCTTACGTAATTGCACAAACTGATGAAAACTCAGTTGAGCTTTACGGTGTGGTTTCAATCTCTGCTGTAGATTACGGTACTAAAGACAGCACTTTCGCACTAGAAAACGAATCTCGAGTAGGTTTCCGTGCCTCTCAAGTTATGACTGATTCAGTTGAAGCATTCGTTCAAATGGAATCTGGCTGGATGCTGGATACTGGTGCTGATATCGGTAACCGTGACACCTTCGTTGGTATGCGTGGTGATGACTGGGGTCAAGTACGCTTCGGTCGTATGTTGACGCCTATGTACGAACTGGTTGACTGGCCATACAGTGCTTCAAACATGGGTACGACGTTTGACCGTGGTTGGCGTGCCGGTGAACGTTTCCACTTTGACCGTAAGAGCCAACAAATCCGCTTCGACTCACCAATGTTTGCAGACATGGTTAAGTTCTCTATCTCTGGTGGTAACGGTAGCGAAAATACTGAAGACTCCAAGTTCTACAGCGGTAGCTTCACTATCAAACCAGTACAAATGCTGACTCTGCACGCAGCATTTGAAAACACCAGTGATACAAACTTCGATGACGACACTGTTGTTGAAAAAGATAAAGACACTGGTGTAAACACTAAAGTTGCTAAGTCAGTTGTTGGTGATACAAGCAACTGGTTCGCAGGTTTCGAACTGCGTCCGATTGATAGCGTAATGATTGCTGGTGCATACAAGTCAGGTGAGTTTGACCGCAACGCAGATAGCTACTCTAAAGGTTACGATAAGCGCGAAATCGATGCTTACACTATCCAAGCTAACTACTACATGGGCGCAACTAACTTCCGCCTGGGTTATGCATCTCAAGACGGCGAAACTGATGGCGCGAAAGATGAGTTCCTGAAGCGTGAAACCATCACCGGTGAAGTAGGTCACAGCTTCAATTCTGTATACACCTTCCTGCGTGTAGCGCAGCAAAGTGATGCAGCAGGTAGCTACAAAGGCGAAGATACAATGATTCGTATCGGTACTGAATGGTACTTCTAACCTCTTAGAACGTTGTCTTTATCTCCAAAACGGGCCCTTGTGGCCTGTTTTTCGTTTAGAGCATATGGCAAGAAATCGTATTCGATGGAGTGGATAACAGCAAATTGAAACGGGGGTGAAATTGAAATGGCGCTCCCACAGGGACTCGAACCCCGATCGATCGCTTAGGAGGCGACTGCTCTATCCTGTTGAGCTATGGGAGCGTTGGCGCTGATGTGCGGATTATCAACGCCGGATGGTTAGTATACCCAATTGTGCCGTAACGTTAAGGCTTTAAAGGAATTATTGTGTGTATTTGGTTACCAAGTCGCCGATCTGAATGCTTTTACCTAGCTCCACAGGTGAGACTGCTACTTCCGCTGAACTCTCGTAAACACGCGTTACCGATAGCCCGATCTCACTCTTTTTCATCTGAGTACGGTGAATGCCGTATTGATCGGTGAAGGAAGCGTTGTGCCATAGCGCTAGCTCGTCACCGTGCTTCACGCCATGAATACGACCGGCATTAATTTGCCCAGTTTGACCATTAATCGAGACAATCTCAGGCGTCGTGGCTCTGCATGCTAAATTGCTTTCTAGGTCCAACAGGATATTGCGACTCATTCTCTGCGCCATTTCGCCATACGGAGAGGCCCAAAAACGCGCAGTCTTAGTGTCTATTTTACTGTGGCGCTCAAATGGCCAGGCTGCAATGTCGCGGTAGATATTCTGGTAAATCACTTCACCCGATTTCCCATCTATCACATCGATAGACAATGCCAGTTGTCGATTTGTCTGATCTTTTCTCAGTACTTTTTGGTCAATTGTTGCCGTCATATCTGTAATAGTGCCGACTAATAAATACTGTGCGCCAGTATCTTCTGCCACCATGGTTGCGACATCCGGTTGTGCAGGAGATATGGAGTAGGGCGTGATCCCCTGAACGACGAAGCTTTGCGCTTGGGTTTCAAACTGTCGCTGCAATAGTACCGTGAAATCATCCCCAAACTGGAAGATACCACCCAAGGCAGCATGTTGAGGGGAGACGATATCAAAGCGTCCCATTACCAAGCCTTTTTTGTATTGGTTCTTGTGGCAAGCATTTGCCGTCGGATAGATGTCGATGCGCGCTGTCAATTTCATGACACCGCTTTTTTCCTTCGTTTCCAGTACCTGAATATGGCGGATCTCATCGCCACTGAACAAATAATCATCTTTCGCTTCTTTTAGGTAAGGACGAATGCTTGTCAGACCGGCAATATCAGCCCCAGAGAATTTTAGTGCCTGATAAATGGCATCTTCCAAGGCCCTCTCTCTTGCCTGCTCTTTGCTTTCCAAAACCGTGCTAAGCCCAGTGACTTCGTACCATGCAGCGTTGACAGAGGTCGATACCAGCGCGATGCAAGCGGCGAGAGGCTTAAGAATTCTTTTGCGCATAACCTTGGTTTCCAATAGTGGGTATAAAAATTGCTAGACCAGATGACATCGCTGAAAAAGCGGCAAGGTGGTTAGCAAATAAAGCGAGAATATAGCCACCCAATGCAAATAATGTTCCCAAAATAGGGATGGTTAGTGGGCGGGGCCTTTGCCCTTATACCTAACAGGTCATTCTGAAATCGTGTCTGGAGCCAGACGACAATGAAAAACTGGATAATGATATTACTCAGTCTAGCAACCGTATCTTGCGGCTATAGCCCGATCTACAACGGTAAAGAACCGTACTCGGGGAGCCCGTTCCTGTTGCAGCAAACCCCACGGCACACGCTGAACTACTTTATGGACGGTTTGGCGGAAGAGTTGCTGGAAACCAACAATTACCTGACTGCCAGAACGCCCATGGCTATTGTGTCATTTGTTGATGTGGAAGAGATGGATGAAACCAACTGGCTGGGGAACTCCGTCACTGAAGGAATGATTTACCAAATGCAGCGCCGTGGCTTTACCGTCATTGATTTTAAAAACACTGGAACTATTCGTGTAACGAAAGACGGTGATTTTTCAATCAGTCGTGATTGGAAAGAACTGCATCCAGAACAACAAATTGATTATGTACTGACTGGCACTATGTTACGCCAAGGCGGCGGTGTGTTAGTGAATGCCCGCATTGTAGGTATGCGCTCTCGTGTCGTAGTCGCATCGGCACAAGGTTTCTTGCCGGCGGACAGAATTGGCCGCGATATTGATACCTTGCATAAGGTGCGGATCCAGGACGGAGTCATCATTCGTGGTGACCAACGTAAACATCCATCTGACACTATCATTTTGAAACCGTAATACTGGAGCGAATATGAAGACTTGGCTATTTCTGGCAATGTTATTGATGTTGACCGCTTGCCAACCCATCACCACGATTCGCTCTGATGAATTGCTCACCGCAGTAGGGACTGCATCTATCAGTGCTCAGCGTGGTGAAACGGAAGAAGAAAAACAGTTCCGTGCAATGAGGGCTTCCAAGCTGGAAGCATACAAAGAACTCTCAGAGCAGGTATACGGTATTCGTGTCAGTGGCTTGACGCAGGTGGATGACCAGCAACTGGGACAGGACAGAACCCGGGGTGCTTCAGATGGCATTATCCGAGCTGCCGAGGTGATTGCCAGTTACAAAGTGGGTGACAGTTATGTGACTGAGCTGCAGCTGAACCTGCGAAAGATGAAAAAGATGTCAGAATATGGTGAATCTCACCACGTACCAAGAGATGATGCGATCATTTTCTAATCATCGAATAAACGTCAAAGCCGCTCTGAAGAAGAGCGGCTTTCTTGTATTTATAATAATGGGCTAGGCTATACTTTCACATTCGTGCCTAACGTTCGGCTACCGGAAGCCTGTCCTTCACTGTCATAAGTCATTTCACTTTTGCCCGCAGCCTCCTGAAAAAGGTTACGAAGTTTGTGCATACTGAGGTGTGCACGTTGTAATGCAACGCCATTGGCGTCATTTAATTGGTGACATTTCTCAAGTGAAGTTTTGATGTGCGAGATGGTCGTCAGATGTTCTTCGGAAGGTGATTGGAGCTCGGGACATTTTGCGAGTTGAGCATCTCGTAACTGAATATTTTGTATCAAAGTGAGTTTTTGCTTCGCGCATACATCAATATCGGCAGCCTTTCTGGAGGAAATTGCCGATGTTTCGTTTTCCATGACTTCAAGCAGTGCGTTAACATTTTCAGCCTGTGCCTGAAGAAGTTGCTCAAAAGAGAGTGCTTCAGACATGCAAAGTTACTTCATACCACGAAGGTCGTCTTCGTGCTTCATAATATTCGCAGCCAGTCGATCCGCATCTACTTTGTAAGAGCCGTTTGCTATAGCTGCTTTAATCGCCGCGACTTTTGCGCTATCAAAATGTGTTTCACTAGCCATTTGCTGGTTTAGGGTGCCAATTGCGCGGCTTTCGTCACTCATAGAGAACGCATCTCCGCGATGATTACGCACTTCACCAGCAGCACCGCTTTCGGTGGCGGTGCTTTGTGTCTTGCTTTGGTTGCTTCTGTTCGTGCTCAATGGCTGACCAGAACGCAGATGATCGATACTTGCCATAATAAAGCCTTATATCTGTCCGAACCTTCTGTTGCTCACAGTATCGGCCGCATTAATATGAACTTTAGCACTGATTTGCATTAAATTAGAATTTTACTACTACTTGACCGACTGCGGTAATTGTACCATCGACTATCCGATTGGATTTGCTGTTACGGACTTTAATTTGCTCACCGAGAGCACCGTCACTTAATGCTGTCCCTTTTGCAATAATATTCAGTCCACCATCGGAAGCGGTAATAATAACTTCATCATTCCGACAGACCATGCAGATGTCGTTTCCGCTAATTGGCTCACCAATTCCCACTACTCGCTTGATACGAGAACCGACAATTGTGGTGCTGCTCGTGTAGGTTTGGCCCCTTTGAAATCGCGAGTCAACCAGTTGGACGATGAGGTCATCTGCACCTATCGTCATCCCTCTATCAAGTGGGCGCCTAGCCACAACTACAGGAGTTAACAGTTTAATCTGCACGGGCACATAGACTTGCCAACCATCTTCCTTGCAGCTCACCATGACTGTGACGCTTTTATTGAGTGATTGTCTGCCTGGAACGATAGCTTCCAGAGCAGAAGGACAGTGAGATAACTGAAGACGACTGTCGAGATGGCCTGCCTGAACTTCAAGCTTGCCAAATTCAGGGGGAGTGATCAGAGTTTGTACATGTCCTTCGGCAGCTTCTTTTATCGCATCGAGTTGACTTGCCGGTGCAGCGGCTATAATTGAGCTAAAGCTATACAGAAACGTGCCGATAAAGAGCCAGACTAATCTTTGATAACACATATGTCACATATTGGTTAGTATGGTGAATTTAGATGCAGTAATTCCTTCAATTCGCATGCCAAGATGCGGGTGAGAATGAAGCTATTTGCTGCAATACGATAACAAAAACAGGGCAATATGGAGTTTATCTTATGTCGGGGATTCTTGATACGGTCAATCAGCGTACGCAACTGGTCGGACAAAACCGCTTAGAGCTGCTGACCTTTCGTTTGATGCGTAAGCAGCGTTACGGCATCAACGTTTTTAAAGTAAAGGAAGTACTCCAGTGCCCGAAGCTGACTTCCATGCCGAATTTGCATCCGCTGGTTAAAGGGGTTGCACATATCCGAGGGCAAACCATTTCAGTGATTGATATGAGTCTTGCAACTGGTGGTTTGCCAATCACTGACCCGGAAAATCGATTTATCATCATTTCAGAATTTAACCGCTCTACTCAAGGTTTCTTGGTGGGCTCGGTTGAGCGTATTGTTAACATGCATTGGGAAGCTATTCTGCCTCCGCCAGAAGGTACCGGTAGCTCGAACTATCTCACCGCCGTGACTGAAATTGAAGGCGAGCTGGTAGAAATTCTCGACGTAGAGAAAATTCTGAATAAGATTTCACCGGTGAACGAAGACATCAGTGAAGAGGTCTTAGCCAATAAACCTGTGTTTGAGGAAGGTAGCTCTGACCCAACGACTGTGCTCGTGGCTGATGACTCTAGCGTCGCCCGCCGTCAGGTGAAACGAGCGGTAGAGTCTATTGGTTACAATGTTGTATTGGCGCACGATGGCCGGGATGCACTGGGTAAACTCCAAGGTATGGCGGCGGAAGATACCATTGGGGATTTAGCACTTGTCATCTCAGATATCGAGATGCCAGAGATGGATGGTTATACCTTAACCACTGAAATCAAAAAAGATCCTAACCTCAAAGATATTCATGTAGTATTGCACTCCTCTCTCAGCGGGGTATTCAATGAAGCGATGGTAAAGCGAGTTGGGGCTGATGCATTTATACCGAAGTTCGACCCCGATGAACTCGGAGAAGCCGTAATGAACGCGGTAAAAGGGAAGAAAGGTCAAGAAAACTAATCCATGACGAATATAGCGTTCACAGAACAAGAGTATCGTGATTTCTGTAAATATCTTGAAAGCAAATGTGGCATCGTTCTTGGCGACAGTAAGCAATATCTCGTAAGAAGCCGACTCAGTCCGCTTCTTACGCGTCATAAACTCGCTTCAATGTCCGAGCTGCTTCAGCTTGTTCTCACAAATCGTAACCGCGATCTAGCCGTGTCTGCTGTTGATGCAATGACCACAAACGAAACCTTGTGGTTTAGAGACACCTACCCCTTTGAAGTGCTTGCCAACCGCCTGCTGCCTGAGGTGGGAGAGAGTAAAAGGCCGATCAAAATTTGGTCGGCAGCCAGTTCATCCGGTCAGGAACCTTATTCTATTGCCATGACCGTACAAGAGGTTCAGCAAAGAAAACCTGGCATGCTGGGGAATTTGGCTATCACAGCGACAGATATTTCCTCCACGATGCTGGAAAATTGCCGCACTGGTGTTTATGACAATCTTGCTCTGAGCCGTGGTCTGTCACCAGAGCGAAAACGCCAGTTCTTTGAAGATGCTGGTGATGGTCGCATGAAAGTGAAGGATACACTCAAACGCATGGTGACCTTCAAGCCGCAAAACTTGATGGAAAGCTATGGTATGCTCGGCAAGTTCGACATTATTTTCTGTCGTAACGTGTTGATATATTTTTCACCTGATATGAAATCTAAGGTGTTAAACCAAATGGCGGGCAGCTTGAACCCAGGTGGTTATTTGCTGTTGGGAGCGTCAGAGTCCCTGACTGGTTTGACCGATAGATTTGAGATGATCCGCTGTAATCCCGGCATCATTTATAAATTGAAGTAGACTTTATTCCCCTTACTAGAAAAGCGGCACAGAAGTTGCCGCTTTTTTTGTATCTGCAGAAAGTTGTTTGCCGATTGGAAATCATGGTATCTCGATAAATTATTGATTCAAAGCAATTCATTCTGCGAATTGAGAGAGAGTAAAAGTTGGCATCTTATTTGCTATGTATTCGGTATGAGATTTTTGGAGGTGCCGTATGGCGATATCATTCGACAAAGCGCTGGGCGTTCATCAACACACAGTTGGTGTGCGTGCTCAAAGGGCGGAAACGCTGTCGAGCAACCTGGCAAATGCCAACACACCGGGCTACAAAGCTCAGGATGTTGACTTCGAACGAGCGCTGCAAGCGGCTACCTCTGGGGCAAACTTTGGCCTGAGTCGTACCAATGAGCGGCATATCCCTGCCACCTCTCAGGTGAACGGCCAGAAAATGTACCGCATTCCAAACCAGCCTGATACCGGCGACGGCAACACTGTTGATGCACAGGTAGAACGTAACCTGTTCATGCAAAACGCCCTTGAGTATCAAGCGTCATTGGATTTCCTTGGCTCCAAGTTCAAAAACATGTCCAAGGCACTGAAAGGGGAATAATGGATGAGTCTTTTTAATGTGTTCAACGTAACAGGTTCTGCCATGAGCGCAGAGTCAGTTCGACTCAACACCACATCCAGTAACCTGGCGAATGCAAATTCCGTCAGCAGCTCAGCGGCAGAAACCTACAAAGCGCGTCACCCTGTGTTCTCGGCAGAGTTAAATAAATACCAACAAGGCGACAGTGTTCCGGTTCGCGTTGCGGGTATTGTAGAAAGCCAGAAGCCGCTCCGCGCGGAGTACAACCCTGAGCATCCAATGGCAAATGCGGAAGGCTATATTTACAAGCCCAATGTTAATGTGATGGAAGAGATGGCCAACATGATTTCGGCATCCCGTTCTTATCAAACCAATGTAGAAGTGGCAGAAGCGAGCAAGCAAATGCTGATGCGTACGCTACAAATGGGCAAATAAGGTAGGAGTACAGCACCATGAATCCTATTGACGGCGCAGGTGGACCAGGAAGCGGTAGCTATATTGACCAGCTTAAAGCGCTGCAAGAAAAGCAACGTGCTGAGCGTGGTGATACCGGCGAAAAAGTCACTGGCCAGGCTGACCTTAAACAAGAAGATTTTCTCGCACTGCTCACCAAGCAGCTGGCAAACCAAGATCCGTTCAAGCCTGTCGATAATGAGCAAATGATTGCACAGATGGCATCATTTGCAACTGTCGACGGCATCGGAAAAATGAACGAGCAATTCGGTTCACTTAATGCTGCTATGACATCCAGTCAGGCACTGCAAGCTTCATCTTTAGTGGGTCAGGATGTACTGGTTCCGGGTAATGAAGGTTTTAAAGCCGCTGAAGGTGGAATCGCCGGTATGGTGAAACTGCCCCAAGCGTTGAATGATGTGATTGTGCGTATCCAGAATGAGCGTGGCGAATTGCTGAGAACATTTAGCATGGGGGCTAAGTCTCCGGGTGACCACCGCGTTGAATGGGACGGCAAAGACGATGCCGGCAATCCACTGCCGGAAGGCAATTACAAAGTCAACGTAAGCGGCAACATTGATGGAAAGCCTCAGGATTTTGAGCTTTCCACTTATGCCAACGTAAACAGTGTTCTATTGGGGAATAGCGACGGTAACGTGATGCTGAACATCGCGGGTTACGCATCTCCGGTCAAACTCACTGAAGTGCTTGAAGTAGGTAAATCATCAAGCCTTAGCAACGTGAGCAAGAGCTAAAAGGACAGAGGAGTTCCAGCAATGGCTTTAAATATCGCACTGAGTGGCCTGGCGGCAGCTCAAAAAGACATGAACACCACCAGTAACAACATTGCGAACGCCAACACTTTTGGTTTTAAAGAGTCGCGTGCAGAGTTCGGTGATGTATATTCTGCGTCGATCTTCTCGAACTCAAAAACTACGACAGGTAGTGGTGTGCAGACGTCTACAGTTGCACAGCAGTTTCATGAAGGCTCCAGTATTTACACTAACAACCCCCTTGACCTGCGTGTGAGTGGTAACGGCTATTTTTCGGTCGCCAATGATAAACTGGCTACCAACGTCAATTTTTTAACGAGGAATGGAGCATTCCACCTCGACAAAAACAACAATATTGTTAACTCAGAAGGCCAGTATCTTCTGGGCTATGATGTGGATAACGAAACGCTGCAAGTCGGTTCATTTGAGCCCAAAGCGTTAAACGTCCCCGATCAGTTTGGACAGCCACGGGCATCTGAAAATGTGGATATTGGCCTCAATCTTCCTGCAGGTGGTGCGTCAAAAGATCCAACATTGTTTAACCCGGAAGATCCAGATACATATAACAAGTCGACATCTGCCACAGTATTTGACTCTTTGGGGCAGCCATACAAGTTGACGACTTATTATGTGAAAGACAACGTAACACCAAACAAATGGGCTACCTACTATACCGTGACAGATCCAACGGGTGAAAAGCCCCTTAGCTTAACCGCGGGCGATTTTACGTCTGCTACGGGTCACGTCGGCCACTCGATTCAGTTCAACCCTGATGGTTCAATAGATACGATAAATGCTGGCAACCCACTACAGACGGTGGAGTTTGGCGCTAACGGAGCAAACCTTGAATTGAATGGTGCAGACGGAAGCCAAGCGTTGACTATCAACTTCGAAGAACCAACGCAGTATGCTTCACCTTTCGAAATGCGAAAGTTCACTGAAGACGGTGCTACTACTGGTTATCTGTCCAAAGTAGACATCGATCCAAAGGGTACAATTATGGCGACTTATAGTAATGGTGAAAACGTCGCATTGGGGCGCGTAGCTCTGGTTCGTATATCCAACCAGCAAGGATTATCACAAGCAGGTAATACCCAGTGGAAAATCACACAGAACTCAGGTGATGCCGTCTGGGGGGAAGCGATGCAAGGGGCTTTTGGTCAAGTGAAAAGTGGCACCATTGAACAATCGAACATTGATATGACTCAAGAGCTGGTCGATTTGATTACTGCTCAGCGAAACTTCCAAGCAAACTCACGTGCATTGGAAGTTGGCAATCAGATGCAACAAACAATTCTCCAGATTCGTTAAACGTGACTTAATATTATTTGCCGCCCGATCACCGGGCGGCAATTCCTTTCCCAAAACCGTTCTCAACGCTCTCCTTTATTCGCTTAGTTTAGTTAATAACCTGTTGTTAATAATTGATATTAAACTTTGGCACTCTTTTTGCTTTCTTTGCTGCATAAGCGACAGGAGAACGTCTTAATGGATCGCGCACTATTTCTCGCCATGAGTGGCGCCAAACAAGATATGCAGGCTTTACAACTGCGTGCCAACAATCTGGCAAACGTCAGTACTACAGGCTTTCGCGCTGACCTTGAGCAGGCTCGTGCTATGCAGGCATACGGTGAAGGCTTGCCCACCCGTGTGTTCAACATGACAGAGCGCCCAGGGCACAGCTTTGCACAGGGTTCAACTATCACAACAGGTCGTGAACTTGACGTTGCGATTAAAGGTGACGGTTGGCTGGCGGTTTTGGATGGTACAGGTCAGGAAGGGTATACCCGTGTGGGTAACTTGAAAGTTGACCAAACTGGCATGCTGCAAAATGGTCATGGCCATTTGATCCTTGGCGAACGCGGTGCACCTATTTTCCTGCCTCTGCCAGTCTCGAAAATTGAAATCGGCACGGATGGTACGGTGTCAGTGTTACCACAAGGTGCGCCACCGGAAGCGATGGAAGAAATCGACCGTATCAAACTTGTGCGACCAAATAACGAAGAACTTTTCAAAGACAAAAACGGTGTATTCAAGCCGATTAACCCCGGCACAGTATATGAAGCCGATGCGGGGGTATCACTTCTGACGGGTGCGCTGGAAGGCAGTAATGTCAATCCGATCAGCGAGATGACGGGCTTGATTGATCTTCAGCGTCACTTTGAAATGCAAGTCAAACTAATGAAGACCGCAGAGGAAATGGATCAAGCATCTAACTCTCTGCTGCGCTTGGGTTAATTGAGAGGAATTTAGTATGCATCCAGCACTGTGGGTGAGTAAAACTGGCCTAGACGCACAACAGACCAATATTTCGACCATTTCGAATAACCTGGCAAACGCCTCGACGGTAGGCTTTAAGAAGTCTCGTGCAGTTTTTGAAGATCTGTTTTACCAGAACATAAATCAGCCTGGCGGTCAGTCTTCACAAAATACCGAACTGCCAAGCGGACTGATGTTAGGTGCCGGTTCGAAAGTGGTAGCGACACAGCGCGTTCACACCAATGGTAACGCCCAGACCACCAACAACGCCCTCGACTTGATGATAGAAGGTGATGGTTTCTTCCAGATCCTGCTGCCGGACGGCAACATCGGTTATCAGCGTAACGGTCAGTTCACCCTGAATGATGAAGGTGTGATTGTAACTTCAGGTGCTGGGTATCCGTTGGAGCCAGAAATTGTCGTACCGCCTGATGCGATTCAGGTGACCATCGGTACTGATGGTGAAGTCTCTGCAAGATTGCGCGGGCAACAGGCAAATGCCGTTATCGGCCAGATCACCACGGTTGACTTCATCAATCCGGGTGGCCTTGAGCCAATAGGGCAAAACCTCTATCTGCCAACTGGTGCGAGCGGTGACCCACAAGAGGGTGTACCGGGCCTTGATGGTCTCGGCAGCGTTCGACAGTCAATGCTGGAAACCTCCAACGTCAACGTGACCGAAGAGTTGGTAAACATGATTGAAGCACAGCGAGTTTATGAAATGAACTCCAAAGTGATTTCGTCAGTCGATCAGATGTTGAGTTACGTCAACCAGCAGCTATAAGGGAGTAAGCCGCGGATGAAAAAGTTATTGATCACAGGTTTTATGCTGGCGACGGTATCTGGTTGTGAACTAATGAATCCAGAAGCTTTTCTGGCAGAGAATCAGAGCGAAGTGGTGCAGGGAACTACTGAGACCGATGCGGTAGAAGGGACGACTGACCCGGGCAATGAAGGCCTGATTGGCCTGCTTCGTGAACGTGAAGACCCGGTCGCGGGTGATCCTAACTGGACGCCTCTTCATCCTACTCGCCAACCTGAACATTACGCAACGGCAACGGGCTCTCTCTTTAGTGCAGTGAGTGCGCAAGATCTTTACGACGATACTAAGCCACGCGGTATTGGTGACATCGTGACCGTCATGTTGGAAGAAAAAACACAAGCCAAAAAGAGTGCCAGCAGTGATGCGGCAAAATCCAGTGACCTGAGTATGGATCCTCTGTCACTAGGGGGGCAGGAAGTAACGATTGGTGAGCGTAATCTTTCTTATGCTGCCGCCCATGATAATTCCACCAGTGGCTCAACCAGTGCCGATCAGAGCAATAGCATTTCCGGTTCGATTTCCGTCGAAGTCATTGACGTGATGTCGAATGGTAACCTGATGATCCGTGGTGAGAAATGGCTGACATTAAACACTGGAGACGAATATATCCGTCTGAGCGGCACGATTCGCCCTGACGACATTACCTCGGAAAACACCATCGCCTCAACGCGTATTTCCAATGCGCGAATCCAATACTCTGGCACTGGTGATCGCCAGGATACGCAAGATCAGGGATTCTTGGCACGATTCTTTAATGTGGTTCTATAACGCGTAAAAGAATCGCCGGAGAATTGACGTGAAGAGTTGGCTAAAGCTGTTTTTGATTGCCGTATTGATTGCCCCAGCGGTGCAGGCTGCCCGCATTAAAGATGTGTCGGAAGTTGCCGGCGTGCGAAGTAACCAGCTGGTGGGATACGGATTGGTAGTAGGTCTTGCCGGTACGGGGGAGAGCACACCATTTACCGATCAGAGCTTTAATGCCATGTTGAAAAACTTCGGCATTCAATTACCACCAGGTACTAAACCGAAAACTAAGAACGTGGCTGCCGTTGCAGTGAGTGCTGAGCTTCCAGCGTTTTCCAAACAAGGTCAGAAAATTGACATCACGGTATCGTCTATCGGCTCTGCCAAGAGCTTGCGCGGTGGTACTCTGGTGCAAACTTTCATGAAAGGCTTAGACGGTAAAGTCTACGCCGTTGCACAGGGAAACCTGATTGTCGGTGGCTTCAGTGCGGAAGGAGCTGATGGTTCATCTATCGTGGGCAATACGCCAACCGTTGGTCGTATTACCAATGGTGCTACGGTCGAACAGGAGGTTCCTTCACCTTTTGGCCGCGGCGACCACATCACGTTCAACCTGTTTGAATCCGATTTCACCACAGCACAGCGCATGGCGGACTCCATCAACAGTTTTCTTGGGCCAAATACCGCTTCCGCGATGGATGCGACCTCAGTACGTGTCCGTGCACCGCGTGATTTGTCTCAGCGTGTTGCCTTCCTGTCTACAGTGGAAAACCTCGAGTTTGTTCCGGCAGACGCTGCCGCTAAAATCATCGTTAACAGCCGCACAGGTACTATTGTGGTGGGACAAAACGTTCGTCTTCGCCCTGCAGCCATCACACACGGAGGCATGACGGTCACCATCAACGAAAACCTGCAGGTAAGCCAACCGGGCGCATTCTCTGGTGGCGAAACTGTGGTTGTTCCAGACTCAGGTGTAGAAGTGTCTGAAGAAGATGGTCGCATGTTCCACTTCAAGCCCGGTGTTACGTTGGATGATTTGGTCCGCGCAGTGAACGGTGTTGGCGCAGCGCCATCAGATTTAATGGCAATATTGCAGGCACTCAAGCAAGCGGGTGCCATCGACGGTCAACTGATAGTGATTTAAACCATGAAAGCACCATTAGATACCGGATTTATTCACGATCTTAGCCGACTGGACATTCTTCGCCAGAAGGCATCGAATGGCGAACAGTCAGACGATGCTCTGCATGCGGCCGCAGAGCAGTTCGAAGCGCTGTTTACCCAAATGCTGTTTAAATCGATGCGAAGTGCCAACGAAGCCTTCGAGTCAGATTTGATTGATAACCGCACGTCCAAATTCTATGAACAAATGGCAGACGAACAGCTTTCCAGTGCGCTTTCCCGTGAAGGTTCACTGGGGCTGGCAGATTTGATTGTTCAACAGTTCAAAGGGTCTCAAAACAGTGAGCCAATGGATGTGGGTGATAACAGTGCGAGTGATCGCATTCGCCTTCAGCCGACCATACCACTTGCACCGAACGTGACAGAAGACGAAGCTGAAGCGCAAGCACTGTCTCCTTTACTCGACGACACTGTTATCCCAAATCCACATATGTTGGCGCAGCAAAATACAGCACCAAAAGTGGAAGCCGGCAAACCATTTGAAACACCGGATGAGTTTGTTAGCCGTCTGGCACCTTATGCGAAAAAGGCAGCGCGAACCTTAGGGACAGATCCTGCTATTTTGATTGCACAAGCTGCACTAGAGACCGGTTGGGGTAAGAAGGTGATCGCCAATGCGCGTGGTTCCAGTCATAACCTTTTCAACATCAAAGCGGATCCCCGTTGGGATGGCAACAAAGTGGCTACTCAGACGCTGGAATTTCATGATGATATCCCGGTACAGGAAATGGCGTCATTTCGTGCCTATGCTTCATATGAAGACAGTTTCAATGATTACGTGAGTTTTCTGAACCGGAATCCTCGCTACTCAACGGCACTTCAACAGACAGCAGAGCCGGAGCAATTTATCCGAGGTCTGCATCAAGCAGGTTACGCGACAGATCCTCAATACTCTGACAAAGTGATCAGCGTATTTAATCGCGTAAAAGGAATGATGGAGCAATAATTCGCGCTAGCGGTATATTGTCGTCTGCTCTCTCACAGCGAAAGGTAGAAAACCATGGTAGAGCAACATCCATCTCTTGAACAGACAGCCACGGGTCCACAAAGTTTGTCGGAGTACGCTAAGGGTTCTATCCACCGTGATCCTTTCATCCGTGCTTTTCTCGATAAAACGCCAAAAGATATTGCGGACACTTTTACTGATGCGCAATTACTCCAGCTAAAACTAATGTTCGGTACCCGAGCCAAGGCGCAGCATGCCATTGATTTTCGACCTATCATTGGTGGTTTTGGTTGGCACTACTATTTGGTTTTCCTTTGTGGGCGAAACCGTCGTGGCCTCACTCGTGCAGAACAGAGAGCCGCGAATGCAGGGCGGGTTATCGCTTTGCTGCTGGGCAGTTTTATCCTGTTCTCTGTTCTTATTACCTCCCTGTATTTACTGAAGTCATTTCTTGGTATCGACCTCTTACCTAATTTCTCCCTGGGCCTTTGGAGTTGGCTTACCGGCTGATGCCGCCAGGCGGCAATCCCTTGCCCTTTGTGCTTTGTGACGATGCCGAAGTGTTGAGAAAATAACTTATCTTATTGATTTAAAGCTTAAATTACTATGGCACGATTCTTGAATATTTCTGGGCAATAGATAATTTTGTAAGTTATGCGTTTCCGCATACGGGGGCAGAATGGGGTTTGATCTGCTGACGCTCGGTTCTCAGGGCGTTCTGACAGCACAGCGGCAACTGAATACAACGGGTCACAACATCTCGAACGTGAACACTGAAGGCTATAGCCGTCAGTCCGTTGAGCAGCGCGCCAATGACTCTGCCTATTGGTCGGCAAACCAATGGGGCCACGGCGTGCATGCGGCCGCTGTTCGCCGTAACTATGACAAGTTTGCCGTCAACGAGTACAACATCACCACGTCTGCATTGGCACATGCCCAAACCCGCAACAGCCAACTCACGATGTTGGATGACATGATGTCCCACTCCGCAAAGAAAATTCCAGAGAACATGAACGAGTTCTATGGGGCGGTGAAGGGTCTGGCAGATAGCCCAAGTGACATGGGTGCCCGTAAAGTGGTACTGGAAAAGTCACGCATGGTTGCTGCAGGTCTAAACGATATCAACAACGTTCTGCAAAATCAGGAAGCGGATACCACGGTCGAAATCGACACTACTTTGAAGCGTATGAATGACATTGGCGCGGAAATTGTTGATATCCATAAAGCGATTTTGAAAACACAAACTGTGGATAATGATCTGCTTGATCGTCACCAAAGGCTCATCAATGAATTATCTGAGTTTACTCAAGTAAGCGTGAACCAGCGTGATGACGGTCTTTACAACGTGATTATAGGCAGTGGACATACACTGGTTTCTGGCTTGCATTCGAGCGAACTGCAAACCGTACCTGGTACACCAGATTACCAAAAGCGCCGTCTGGCGCTGGTGGAAGGTAAAGCGCTAAAGCCCATCGACAATGCAGATATTCGTGGCAAGCTCGGTGCAATGTTCGAATATCGCGACAACACACTGGCACAGGCTCGTGATGAGTTAGGTCGTTTGGCAGCAGGTTTTGCCATGTCGATTAATGAGCTTCAATCGCAGGGATTTGATCTAAGCGGTCAGGTTGGTGAAAACATTTTTGTGGATTTTAACAGTGATGATTTCGCTCGCAACCGTTCACTGATAGCGTCGGACTCCACAGCAGAACTGAAAGTGTATATCGATGATTTGTCGCAACTGAAAATTGGTGATTACCAACTGAAGTTTGATGGCAGTCAGTACACCTTGGTCGATCCGGAAAAGAACATGGTGGCAGTCACACCATCCGGTTCACCGCCGTCAATTGATTATGATGGCTTGCGTATTCAGGTTGATGTTGGTCTGGCAGCAGGAGAGCGGGTGATTATCCGGCCAGTTCGCCAAGGTGCTGGTCAGATTGCGGTTACCATGGAAGATCCGGCAAAAATTGCCGCTCAAAGTTATGTCAGCTCCAAATCGGTCATTACAGGTCAAGGCAGCCTCAAAGTGCTTCAGCAGGGGGCGCAGCAAGAGTTTCAGGTGGCTATCTCGCCGGATGCTTCCCAATTTGCGGTGTTGGACATGAAAGGCAATATCCTGCTGGCGCCGCAAGCTTACCCACCATCATCACCTGTGACAGTAAATGGCACCACATTTGAACTGACACCGGGTGCTGCGGCAGAAGACATCTTCGCCGTGAGTTTGCTTCCTGCCGATGGTGAGAACGGTAACCTTATCCGCATGCAGCAACTGCAAACCCGAAAATTGATGGACGGTGGCCGTTCAAGTCTGATTGATGTTTATGAAGGCTTGAATACGGACTTAGGTGTGCAGAAAGCCTCCTTCGCCCGCCTTGAGGATGTCAGCCGCGTTGAACATGACGCAGCGGCAGGACGTGTGGCGGAAATCTCCGGGGTTAACCTCGATGAAGAGGCGGCAAACATGATGAAATTCCAGCAAGCCTATATGGCGTCTTCCCGAATCATGACAGCCGCAAACGAAACGTTTGAAACCCTGCTGAATGCAACCCGATAAGGATCTGAGTGATGATTAGCCGTATTGCCAGTTTTCACAATTACCAGTCAGTGTCGAATGACATGATGCGTCAGCAGGTGAAGTTGCAGGACAACCAAGACCAGCTGGCGACAGGTAAGCGTGTGCTGACGTCAGGGGACGACCCAGTCTCCTCAATTTATATCCAGAACTTCCGCCAGCAGGACAAACAGCTCGATCAGTATATTGACTCGATTACCCTTGCCCGAAACCGTCAAACCCGTGCGGAGATCGCGGTTGATGACGCGGAGCAACTGGTCGACAGCGCGAAGCGAAAGACGATGGAAATGATCAACGGTTCCCTGTCTGACGATGACCGAACTGCACACCGTCAGGACTTGAAGGGTCTTTACGATAACTTTATGAATCTGGTGAATGCAAAAGACGAGTCAGGGAATTTTCTTTTCTCTGGCACCCAGTCGAGCAAACAGCCTTTTTACCGCGACAGTGCGCTGAATGTGCGGTATGCCGGAGATAGTTATCACCGAACCTCACAAGTGGCACCAGCGGTGGAAGTACAAACCAGCGATCCTGGTGATCAGGTGTTTATGGAAATAAAAAACCCATTTGGTGATTACCAGCCAGAGTACTCGCTCGAAAGTGGCTCAGTGCTTTTGCTTGCGCAGGCAACAAACACAAACAATGCTGATAACTCTGACTATGCCGTGAGTTTCAGTGTGGATGGGGCAGGGCAAACGACGTACGAACTGACGCAAAATGGCAGTGTGGTGAGCAGCGGCGTTTATGATCCTCAAAACGGCGTACAGTGGGGAACGTTGAGCCTGAGCTTTGAAGGTGAAATGATGGATGGGGATACAATTGCGCTGGAGCGTCAGGATACGTTCAACGTGTTTGATGCCTTTAAAAAAGGGATTGAGCTTTCACACGAAAGTATCTTCAACGCATCGGCAACCGCTGAATTACATCAGGTGACCGAGCAGTTCTCTGCCGCCTTTAAGCATCTTAACAAAGCACGCTCTGAAGTCGGCACCCGACTGACAACGCTGGACAGACAGGAAAGCATGCACAAAGATTTCAAACTGGTGCTAAACCGTTCTCTCGGGACCATGGAAGATCTTGATTACTCTACTGCTGTCATTGATATGAACGAGAACATGTTAGCGTTGCAGGCTTCACAACAAGCTTTTGCCAAGACGAAAGATCTCTCGCTCTTCAATTACATTTAACACCGCAAATTAGTTGCATTTAAATTGCTTAAAGGTGCTGTGAATCGAGAATGTTAAGCCTCGCTAGCAGCATCTAGATATCTTCTCAAATCTCAAATCTCAAATCTCAAATCTGAAGGCTACCCAAACAACTTTCTGAAGCCGCTCGGCGTCATGCCTTTGGTTGTTTTGAACTGTCGGTTGAAGTTCGACAGGTTAGAAAACCCCACCCGCTCTGCAACAACTGAAACTGGGATGTTTGAGCGCACGAGCATCTCGCAGGCTTTACCAAGGCGATAATTTTTTAGGTGATCTGAGAAACTGTCTGCAAAGTGCTTTTCGAACATCCGATATACCGAGCTTTCGCTCATGTGGAGGTGTCTGCATATATCTTGAACAGATATTTGCGCATCGTAATTGTCAGCGATAAACTGCTGCGCTTTTTCCAGTTTGTCGAGGATAGGCGTATCTTTCGCCACATAAAAACAGAAAGGGCGAGATGTCAGTGTTTGCGCTGATTTGTCTTCACAAAGCAGCATAAGGATTTCCACCACCCGCACAAACTGTGCGGCGGGTTTTAGCTGCGACGCGCCATTCATCAAAGGGTACAAAGCATCAAACGTCGCTTTGGATAACATCAGCCCTTTGTTTGCGCGTACCAACATGTCACTAACGGCAGATAACGCTGGAACCGTGACCACCAATGATTGAATCCAAGACTGATCAAACCAAAGTACATGCGAGCTACTGGGGCGCTCCGGTGTGGCTGTCGAAGCCACTCGGGTCAACATGTGCGGCAAACCGGGGCCGGTGAGATAAGCATAGCCATGTGCCGCCTCACCGACGTAATCATCAATGATGATTTTTCCGGGCGCCACATAATGAGGGTCGTGATACAGCACCAACTCGATTTCATCGTGATAGTGCCAATCACACTGCATCCCCAGCTTGGAAGTGGTGCATTGATAATCGACAAAATGCCAACTTGGACTGACATCTTTTTGAACACGTTCAATGGTTGGCCGCATGGAGGTATCTCACTGGGTGATAAATGAGTGCTGACATTAGTTTTACCCAGATTGTCAGTAGGTTTAAAGAAATTGAATGAATAGTATTGGTAGTTGCTCGATGGCTATCACATGAGGTGCATATTTATCCCTAAACTGCAGTGAAATAACGAATACATGGTCAAGTCGACTGGCTGCTCAAATCAACGCGTCTAGGCGCTTTTTGTGGGAATTAATGAATGAGAAACTATGTGAGCTTCTTAACTGATAGAGCCTCGCTTTGCTATCTGCTGGTCAGCTTGTTTGCTGGTCTGGGCTATGGATTTTTCTATCCACTTTTAGGGATTTTTGTTGTCGACGGACTTGATGCAACGCCACTCGAGATGGGCGTATTCCTCGCTATTTCTATATTTAGTGGCGTGATTGTTTCACAGCGTATTGCCAAACTCTCTGATGTAGGTTGGCATCGCCGCCAAATTATCTTGTTAGCGCAAGTGGCGTTTATTCTCGTCACGGCGCTTTTTATGGTAATCCGTGATTTTTATCTGGCGTTGGCCGTGATGGTCTTCATCTCGAGTTTCTCAGCAGCGGCCCTACCGCAAATTTTTGCTATTGGTCGTGAATATGCCGATAAGCAGCTCGGCGACAATAGCACACTGTTTGTTTCACTGATGCGCGCCATGATGTCCATGTCTTGGGTGATTGGTCCGCCACTGGCATTCATCCTGTACGATGCATTTGGATTTAACGGCGCATTCCTGTTTGCCACTGCCACCACGGTTATTTCGGTGTTGATTGTTTGGCGTATGTTCCCGTCAACCAAAGCAAAAGACACTGATAACATGAGGGAAGTGGAAGTGCGTCAATCATGGCGCAAGATTCAGGGAGCACCGTTATATTTGGGGGCAGTATTCATGTTGTTTTTGGCCAACAACATGTATGTCATGTCGATCCCTTTGTATGTGACAAAGGAGCTTGATATGGCAGGGTCAGTGGCAGGCCAGTTGCTCGGCTTGGCAGCGTTTGTGGAAATTCCGGTCATGGTTTTGGCAGGTCTGTGGGCGGCTAAAGTTGCACCACAACGTCTAATGGTCTTGAGTGCGGTATCGGCTTGTCTGTTCTATATCCTGTTGTTCAATGCTGATTCACTATGGCAAATTTATGCCTTGCAATTACTGAACGGTTTAGCCGTTGGTATCAGTGCGAGCCTGGGTATGGTCGTTATTCAGAACAAGATGCCGAACCAGATGGGGGTCGCAACGACACTGTTTAACAATGCCATTATGATGGCAAGCCTAGCATCCGGTGTGACGGTTGGGTTTGTGGCAGAGCTGCATAGCTATCATAGTGTCATATTGGCGATGCTTGTGGCGGCGGCAGTAGCATTCTGTTTGCTACTCATCTCGGCAAGAGAGACCCGACGTCCGCCTTGCTCTGCTGAACTGGTAACGGAAGTGTAAGAGTCGCGAGATTGAAAAGGTCAGCAAGTGCTGACCTTTTTTATGCTCTCGATATACCCAAATAACCTGAAGATGCAGGATTCAGCTAGTTTGACTGGCGTTGTGATCGCGGCGTTCCTTTGTAGGTGTAGTCACCTCCATCAAAAAGCAGTATATGCCACCAACTTTCGACAACGTCTTTCAAGTCACGAGACGGGATGGGGATAGGTGTTTTCCGAGATATGTCGCGCAATGGATTCCAACATAGGGTATTTGTTTTCCAGCATTGGCGGGTAGAAATATCCAAACTCGCTGTCGCAATACAAAGGTTCAGGCTGGTTGAAATCAGACTCTTCTGTACCGGCGAAAAATACGTGGCAAGGAGTACCAACTGCAGTGGTCAGGCGGTGGACCGCCGTACCTGCTGTGATCACTGCATCTAATTGTTTAATGGCGGCTGCGGTACCTTCAAAATCATCACGCAGATCTAACCCTTCAAGCTGCAACACTCTGATTTTAGAGATCTTTTCAATTTTTTTAAGTTCTTTGTTGCAATCACCGTATTGGAGGTTGATAAACACGGCATCCGGGACCTGTTTGACCAAATGCGCAACTTCTTCGGCAATCAGGTAGTGTATGTTACGCGTTGCCGCAGCCAGACCACTTCGCCAGCAAATGCCAATCAACTTCTTTCCAGCACACAGGTTACGGATGTCATCCAGCTTAGATTGCCAATGCGCTTTCTTGTCTTCCGGCAAATTCACGTAACCAGATTGGTAAACGTGACGGCCATGTTTTTCAAAGCAGATCCCGGCAAGGCTACCACCTGCCACCCAGGAAGTGATGTCATTCATCACGTTTTCTGGGATATGGATGTCTTCGCCTTCAATGCGTTTAACCGGGACCATAACCGCCTCCGGGTAAGCGCGGTTAAGCACTGATTCCAAGCGAGGGTCACAGGCTACATAAACCCTCTTAGTATTTTCCAGCACCATAGCAAGATTATGGAAATAAAGGATTTCATCACCCACACCTTGTTCTGGCATTACCAGTACGACGTCATCTTTCGGACGCTCAAGGCTCCACTGTGGCAAGCTACCACTGTAGCGCAGTCGACGATGGCAAGTGAGACCAAGCTCATTGGCGCGGTAATAGTTTTCCCATTCGCCGAGTGTGCGGTAGACAAAGCTGACGTTAAAACCAGCTTCCACATCTTCCGGATACTTGGCAATGTAATCTTCAAGCAAAGCTTTCGAGGCTTTGGCTTCACCTTTATACCAAAGTACTTCAGCGAGATATGTCGATAGACGCAGCTTGTTTTCTTGGTTTGCCAAGCTGGCTGCCTGTTGAATGCGTTGCTGACATTCCAGAATTGCGTCTGGTGTGAAGTTATGGCGCTTGCGCAACAACTGGAAGCTTGCGGTTGCCAGGCGGTTCAGCAAATCCACGTCGGTCGGGTATTGTTTAATAAAAGTTTTGGCTTGTCGGAAGGCTTCCAGCCAGTTTTCTTCTTTTTCATAGCTGAGCACTATCAAGCGGCAAAAAAGTGGCTCGTCAGGCCAAACGTTCAGGCCAAATCGCGCATGTTCTCTGGCCGCTTTGTAGTCTTCAATTTTGATCGCACTGTTGCTAAGCAGCACTAGGATTTCTTGTTCTGACGTGTCTTCATTAAATGCTCGCAGTAGGTATTGGCGCGCAAGACCGAAGTTTTCCTCACCCAAGTATATCTTTGCCAAACCAAGAAGTGCTATTGGGTTATCACCAGCCACACTGAGCACTGCGTTAAAAAGTTGTTTGGCTTGATCTAACTTGCCGCTTTCCACCATCTGGTTAGCGAGGGTAAGGGTTTCTTGTACTTCGGCATCTAACGCGGCATTTTTTTGTGCTGAGACATGATTCATCTGTTTTGCCGTGCGGCGGCTCTCTCCCATCTTGCCGATCGCTGCGGTAAGTTGTTGCCGCATGGCGAGAAGCTCCTGATGATCTGGTGCCACACCAAGCAGTGCGTCGACGATCTCCAGCGCGTCTTTATTCATGCCGTTTTGTGCTAGCAAGGTTGCTTTGTCGAAAAGGATAGAGGCATCGCCGGGCTCGACAGTCAAGGCATGGTCGAGTTTTATCAGTGCTTCCTTCCAAGCGCCTTCTTCGCTGTCCATTACCGCCAGTACCTGTAGTACTGGCAAGGCATCCGGGGCAAGGGAGAGAATATGTTCGAACACCTCTCGGGCTTCGCGTTTTTTCTGATGTTGGTAGAGCGAAACGCCATGCTCAAACGCTTGTTCCAGTGTCATAGCACTTTCATTGGTTTGGGAGGGATTGTTCATAAAGGATCCATATAGTTATTCGAACGAAAAACCTAAGTTTTTAAACTAAATAAAAGACAGCAAATACCATGCCGGAAGACGCGTGTTTTATGGATGAACTCGCATATGTTTTATGGATAAATCCCTTTATCTCTGTTTTGAGAACAAAAATTTATTTGAACAAAATGTGATTCAACCCTCTTGTTTGTAAGATCTGGTGCTATGTTTATGAGGAGGCAATGACCGGAGGCGGCAAGTTGCCGATTTTCTTGAGAAGAAAGTCAAATTATTTGCCGTTTTGTTAGTCAGCTCCGCTCTTGTTGCTTTTAAGTTTTTGATAATAAAGACTTTCCAAAAATTGGCATGCTATTTGAATAACATTCGGCATGAGGTATCAGTTGTATTGATACCATTCCTGATAACGAACTGAAGGCTGGTCCCGCTTCTACATTCGGACAATTTGTCGCGGGTAGGCTGTTTCGCAAAATACGCGAAAGTCAAAGGAGAGCAAAATGGGTGTAACAGTTAACACCAACGTGTCTGCGATGACTGCGCAGCGTTACCTGAACAAGTCGACAAACGATTTAAATACGTCGATGGAACGCTTGTCGTCTGGTAGTCGGATCAACAGTGCGAAAGATGATGCCGCTGGTCTGCAGATTTCAAACCGACTCATTGCACAAACACGTGGCTTGGACGTTGCAATGCGCAACGCTAACGATGGTATTTCAATTGCCCAAACAGCAGAAGGTGCTATGCAGGAATCGACCAATATCCTGCAACGTATGCGTGACCTGTCTCTGCAATCGGCGAATGGTGCGAATGGTAAGTCTGAACGTATTGCGATTCAGGAAGAAGTGTCAGCTCTTCAGGATGAACTCAACCGTATTGCAGAAACCACTGCATTTGGTGGTCGCCGACTACTGAATGGCTCATTTGGTGAAGCGGCATTCCAGATTGGTGCTGACTCTGGTGAGGCCATTATCATGGGGTTGAGCAGTATCCGTGCTGACGATTTCCGTATGGGCGGTACTGAGTTTATTGCTTCTTCCGGTAAATCGGCTGGTTGGGAAGTGGCAAGTACGGCAGCGACACTGACTATGGCGTTTACGACCAAAGACGGTAACTCCATTAACCTGAATATCGACGCTAAAGTGGGTGACGATATTGAAGAAGTGGCGACCTATATTAATGGTCAGTCTGATGAGATGGTGACAGCCTCTGTAGACGAAGCAGGTCAACTGCAGATCTTCATCGCTGAAGAGAAGCTATCTGGCAATGTCACCTTTGGCGGTGGCCTCTCAGCCTCTCTAGGCTTAGTGACTGGTGCAGGTGCAGGAGCGACCACGCAAGATATTGACGTCAGCGATGCAGGTGGCGCACAGATGGCTGTAGGTATTATTGACTCAGCGATGCAGTACATCGACAGTCAGCGAGCTGATTTGGGTGCAAAGCAAAACCGCTTGAGCCATACCATCAGTAACCTCTCTAACATCCAGGAAAACGTTTCTGCGTCCAACAGCCGCATCCGCGACACTGATTTTGCGAAAGAAACGACGGAGCTCACCAAAGGCCAAATTCTGCAGCAGGCAAGTACCTCTATTCTTGCTCAGGCAAAGCAGTTGCCACAGGCGGCGCTCAACCTCCTCCAGTAATCTGGAATATAGGTCCCGAAAAGCGGCAAGCGGTTGCCGCTTTTTTTGTGCGTTTTTTGCGCCTCCAGTCTGAATTTCTCCCTCATATCTTTATGTGTGAAGCCTTGTTATTACTGGGTTTCTGGCTGTTCGCCTCTTTTTCCGCGACAAATTTTTTAAATCATTTCTAAAGTTTTTCCCCTTTAAGGCGAAAACCTTCATAGCGCCATGATTTTACGGATTTTCACCCTCAAAGGTGGCTTGTAAAAAAGTAGGAAAAAAGGTGTAAAGGTTTTTCCGAACGTGCCGTTACATGGGTTGTGAGAGATTTAGAACTGGTTTTCCCTGGGTTGCTGGGCGGAAGCCGGACTTAGTACCAAAGGAGAATAGTTATGGCTATTACAGTAAACACTAACGTGCCTGCAATGACCGCTCAGCGCTACTTGAACAGCTCAACCGATGCGTTGAACAATTCGATGGAGCGTCTGTCGTCAGGTTTTCGAATCAACAGTGCAAAGGATGATGCAGCAGGTCTGCAAATCTCTAACCGCCTGATTTCACAAAGCCGTGGCTTGGACGTTGCAGTACGTAACGCAAACGACGGTATCTCAATGTCGCAAACTGCTGAAGGTGCGATGGAAGAATCCACCAACATCCTGCAGCGTATGCGAGACCTGTCACTGCAATCTGCGAACGGTGCCAACGGTGACCAAGAGCGTTTGGCCATCCAGGAAGAAATTGTTGCCCTTCAAGACGAGCTGAACCGTATCGCGGAAACCACTTCGTTTGGTGGTGCGAAATTGTTGAACGGTACTTACGGTACCAAAGCATTCCAAATCGGTGCTGACGCGGGTGAAGCGGTCTTCATGGAGTTCAAGAACATCCGTGCTGACGAAGCAATGATGGGTGGTGCGACCTATAAAGCGACTGTGGCGGCATCTGCAGACATGGCTGCTTGGACCGCAACTGGTGGCTCTACTCTGTCTATGGCGATCACTAATGCGGACGGTACGACTGCGACCATCAACGTTTCTTCAAAAGCAGGCGATGATGTTGAAGAAGTAGCAACGTACATTAATGGTCAGGCAGATGGCAAAGTGTCAGCGTCTGTGACTGAAAACGGCGAACTGCAAATCGTATCTGCTTCAGGTGCTGATGTTGCATTCACCGGTGCACTGGCGACCTCTCTGGGCATTGCAGGTGCAACGAAAGTTGACCAAACAGTGCAAGATGTTGACGTCAGCACCGTTGGTGGCGCTCAGCGCGCAGTTGGTCTTGTGGATAATGCGATGCAATACATCGATTCACATCGTGCCGAATTGGGTGCGAAACAGAACCGCTTAAGCCACGCGATTGCGAACCTGGATAACGTTAACGAGAACGTTAGCGCATCTAACAGCCGCATCCGTGACGTTGATTTTGCAAAAGAAACGACTCAGTTCACTAAATCTCAGATCCTACAGCAGTCAGGTACGTCTATACTTGCACAAGCGAAGCAAGCACCGTCAGCTGCACTGAGCCTGTTAGGCTAATAGCAAGACGAAAAATGACGGTGAGCTTGCCCCTCACCGTCAATAGCTAACAGGAGGTGAACTACGATGGACCTATCATCCGTTTCGACGTCATCCCTGTCTCATGTGACTCCACAGTCAGGCACGAAAGTTGCTAGCAGTAAACAATCTGTGGAGGGGACTCAACCCAACATCACGAACCAGCGGCAGATGGCAGAGAATGTTGAAAAGCTGTCTCAGCGCCGTGTAGAACAAGTCCAAAAGCTTGAAGATACGCGTCGTATGCAGCAAGAACAGCTCGAAATGCTGGTTGAGCGACTGGATGAGTTTGTGTCTACCTTTAACAAAGGCTTGTCATTTCGACTCGATGAGGATTCAGGAAGAAGTGTGGTTACTGTCTACGAAATGAGTAGTGGTGACATCATTCGACAGATTCCCGAGAAAGAAATGCTAGAGCTAGCTCAGCAACTGTCTCTTCATGCGAGGGGGCTCGTTGCAGAAAAGGTATAACTGAGGTAAGTAACAATGGGTTTAAGCGCAACAGGCCTTGGCAGTGGCATGGACATCAACTCCATGGTCAGCAAAATTGTTGAAGCCGAGAGAGCGCCCAAACAAGAGCGTATCGTGAGAGGCTTGAACGATGTTGAAACTAACATCAGTGCTTACGGCAGGCTTAAAACTTCCCTCGATACGATGAAAGACATGATGTATGACTTTCGCCGTAATAATACCTTCGCGGCGCGGAGTACAGTTTCAAACAATCCAGAAGCTGTCTCCGCCTCCGCCGACCACCAAGCCGTTACCGGTGTTTACTCCATCGATGTACAGCAACTCGCGCAGTCTCACAAGCTAGTTTCTGACGGTTTAGACTCCAAGGCCGATTTTGGCGCAGGGCAAATCACACTGAGTTTGGGCGGCCGAACTACCACGATTGATATCGACGCGAACAGCAGTTCGCTACTCGACATCGTTAGAACCATCAATAACAATGCAAGCAATCCTGGTATCAAAGCCTCTGTCATTAATGATGATAGCGGGGCGAGGTTGATCCTCGGTGGAGACAAAACAGGCGCAGACAACCAAATTTCGGTCAGTGTGAATGCTCCAGTAACCTCACCGTTGCAGGCACTGGCATATAACCCGGCCAGTGCAACCAATTCGATGAATGAAATGCAAGCCGCTTTAGATGCCCGCATTCTGATCGATGGACTGGCTTCGGTTTCCAGCGATACCAACACCTTTGCTGACGCTATCCGGGGCGTGGAAATAGAAGTGTCTCAATTGACTGCACCCTCAGATGGCCCTGTGGTCATCACGGTGGATGAAGACAGAGACACCGTAAAAGCGTCACTCGAAGAGTTTGTTGATGCTTACAATGCCTTCTATCAGGTAACAAAGGCGTTATCTAAATACGACCCGGAAACCCAACAAGGTGGTCCTTTGGTGGGTGACAGCGTTATTCGATCTGCGGTTAACCAAATGCGCTCGTTGTTTTCTACGCCAATTGAAGGCGCACCGGATTCCCTGAAAACGCTCAGTGAACTTGGTATCTCCACCACTATGGATGGACGTTTAGAAATCAACTACAACCTGCTGGACAAACAATTGACGCGCAACTTTGGTGCGTTAGAAGGCTTCTTCGGTGGTAATCAGGGGTTCGCCCGTAAAGTGGAAGACACTGTAAAGAACTTTACCGGGGTGGGTGGCGCAATCCGTAATCGTGAATCCAGTCTGGGTGATCAGCGTATCCGACTGCAAGATGAGCAGGACAAACTGGATCGCCGAATGGAAGACTTGGAAAACCGTACTTTAAAACAGTTTTCCGCTATGGATAACGCGATGGCAGAGATGCAATCTCAATTGTCCGCCATGATGAATATCATGCCGGCAATGTAAGAGAGATGACGATGCAAGCTTTGCTATCCCAACTGTCAGAGATTGATGAACAGCTTCTGGCAATACTGAATTCAGACCCTGTCGACTCCAGTGAGATGGCACGGTTATTGAATAATAGAAAACAATGTCTGGCAGAAATCACGGTGTTGCCGGAAAAGCCGGAACAAGCTGCATGGTCAAAGGCAATCGCCAGAACAGAGCAGTTATTTAGTCTTATAAAAGTACAGCGTGATAGCGCTGCCGCCCATGCCAGTCGTTTTAAGAAAGGGCGCCAGTCAGTGCAAGTTTATAAAAAGTTCGAGTAGGTGAGGAATGTTATGAGAGGGTCACTTCAGGCCTACAAAAAAGTTTCAGTAGACAGCCAGCTGAGTGCTGCATCACCACACAAGGTGATTCAAATGCTAATGGCGGGCGCTATCGAACGTTTGGTTCAGGGCAAAGCGGCAATGTTGCAAGGTGACGTTGCAGTGAAAGGCGAACGTCTGGGTAAGGCGCTGGATATTATCATTAGCCTGCGTACGTGTTTGTCGATGGATGATGGCGGTGAAATTGCAACTAACTTGGATGCACTTTACGACTTTATGATCCGTCAAATTTCTGAGGCAAACCGAGACAACTTGGAAACACCTATCGACGATGTGATCGATATTTTGCGCGAAATTAAATCAGCGTGGGATCAAATACCGGCTGAGTATCACAATATCACCTCTGCAGACGCATAAAATCTCGTCGGATTCACTACAATCTATTCTGTCTTGGTACTGGAGTCACAGCTTTATTGTGTCTCTGGTTGCCTTATAGCAAGCAATAATTACAATAGCTGGATTATTTAGTTATTGGTGACATTCGTCTCGCCGATGACTTAGAAAGTTTTAGGGCAGATATATCTCACACATGCAAGGTTTAACGAAGATTCTTGTTATCGAGGATGATGAAAAATTTCGTCACGATTTAGGCGTTGTCTTGGAGTTTATTGGTGAGCAATACCTGCTATGTTCGACCACTGAGCTAAATGATTCGCATTGGAAACAGGCCGAGGGCGCTTGCTTTCTGGGTAACATTCACTCACCACAGCGCTTTTCACAGGTGCTGGACAGTTTGGCAATTAACAATCATATTCCTGTTATAGCGCTTGCGAAACATAAAACGGAATTGTCTGGACTGCCGAATTTTGTTGGTGAGCTTGAGCTGCCACTAAATTACCCCCAACTTGCTGATGCACTCCGACACTGTAAGGAGTTTTCTGGCAAGCTTGCATTTAACATTCCTCAACTTAGCCGAAAAAATACGCTCTTCAGAAGCATGGTTGGTCGTAGTGAAGCTATCGCTGATGTTCGTCATCTTATCGAGCAAGTTGCTGGAACCGACGCCAGCGTACTGATTCTAGGTGAATCTGGTACCGGTAAAGAAGTTGTTGCACGCAACATCCATTACCATTCGCAGCGCGGTAAAGGGCCTTTCGTGCCCGTAAACTGCGGTGCGATTCCACCGGAACTGCTAGAGAGTGAACTGTTCGGTCACGAGAAAGGGGCATTTACTGGCGCAATTTCTGCGCGTAAAGGCCGCTTTGAACTGGCAGAGGGCGGCACTCTATTCCTGGACGAAATTGGCGACATGCCGCAGCCGATGCAGGTCAAACTACTTCGTGTGCTTCAGGAGCGTTGCTTTGAGCGTGTTGGCGGCAATAAGACCATTCAGGTGAATGTGCGTGTTGTGGCGGCGACACACCGCAATCTCGACACTATGATCGAAGAAGGCTCATTCCGTGAGGATCTATTTTATCGCCTGAACGTATTCCCTATCGAAATGCCGGCATTGCGTGAACGTATTGAAGATACACCATTGCTGATTCAGGAACTGATGGCGCGTTTGGAGGCAGAAGGCGGGAATCAGGTGCACCTGACGCCTCGTGCTATCAGCTCGCTGATGGAACACGACTGGCCAGGTAACGTTCGTGAACTCGCGAACCTGATTGAGCGCATGGTTATTTTGTATCCGGGCCAAATGGTGGATGTGAACAGACTGCCGAAGAAATATCGTTACAGCGACATTCCCGAATTTCAGCCTGAGACGCTGGGTGGTTTTGAAGCAGAGGAGGATCTGGAACGTGATGCTCTTCATGCCGTGTTTGCAATGGATGAACCGGAAGAAGAGATGCCTGGCTTTGCCAATCCTTCGACTGCTGGGCTCCCACCAGAAGGTGTTGACCTTAAGGCGATGCTGGCAGACCTGGAAGTAGACATGATTCGTCAGGCACTGGAGGCGCAAATGGGCATCGTGGCACGCGCAGCAGATATGCTGGGTATGCGACGCACAACACTGGTTGAGAAAATGCGTAAATACGGCCTGAACAAAGAAGATATTGCCTGATCGCAAACATTCCTTCGTGATACGGAATTGATTCATATGAAAGCGAAGTCATTTTTTTGACTTCGCTTTTTTGTGTCTTTTTGTCTAACTATCTGAATCTTATCAAATTAATAATTGGCACATTATCTGCTTGGAGCTATCTGGCGTCAGAAAAAAGAGAGCTAAATAGTCGAGCATTATGGAAGCCAATCATTCTCCTTTGGGAACCGTCGATCAGCAGGTGCTGAGATACAAACAGGTATTAGATGTCATGCCAGCAGGCGTGATATTGCTCGATCCGTTCGGCCGGGTGGCAGAAGCCAACCCAGAAGCATTTCGTCTGCTTGGCACTCCGCTGACGCAAGAGCGTTGGGTTGATGTGATCAACCGAGCGTTTTCGCCCCGAGAAGATGACGGTCATGAAGTTTCACTGCGTGACGGACGCAAAGTGAAACTCGGCATTTCCGCTTCTGATTCCGGTCAGCTCATTCTTATTACCGACATGACGGAAACCCGCCTTTTGCAATCGCGTGTCAGCGATCTCCAGCGCCTCTCCTCGTTGGGTAAGATGGTTGCTTCACTGGCGCATCAGGTGCGTACGCCACTTTCCAGTGCTTTACTTTATGCGGCAAACCTCGGTGCGCCAAACCTCAATGAGCCAACCCGTAAACGCTTCCAGATGAAGCTGGTGGACAGGCTTCATGATCTTGAAAAGCAGGTCAATGACATGCTGCTGTTTGCTAAAGGCGGTGACAACAAAGTCGTAAACATCTTTTCGCTTGAGCACCTGCTTAATGAATTTGAGCCCATGGTCGAAGCACTCGTCAGCAGCCAACAGGTCGATTTTGAAATTAACTGCGATGATGAATCCCATCAGTTGCTGGGCAACATGAATGCGCTGGCAAGTGCGCTGTCGAATCTGGTCGTTAATGCCATTCAGGTTGCTGGTAAAGGCAGCAAAGTTGTCGTCGATGCCCGTGCGATTCATGGACAGCTCTTCCTGTCGGTGGCTGATAATGGTCCAGGTATCGCCCCAGAACTTCAAAGCAAGATTCTTGAACCCTTTTTCACAACGAGGCAACAAGGCACAGGCCTTGGTCTCGCTGTTGTTCAAATGGTCTGCCATGCCCACAAAGGCCGGCTGACACTTCAATCTCAACCGGGCCAGGGTGCCTGTTTTACGCTCTGCCTACCACTGGCAGACAACTGCGATACCACGCAGGAAGAGGTATCAGGAGAAGCATAATGAATCAGAGCAAAGTACTTATCGTTGAAGATGATGAAGGCTTGCGTGAAGCCTTGGTGGATACCCTCGCGCTTGCAGGTTACCAGTGGCTCGAAGCAAACAGTGCCGAGCAGGCTTTGTTACTGCTGAAAAATGAAACGGTCGACATCGTGGTCTCTGATGTACAGATGGCGGGCATGGATGGTCTGGGGCTGTTGAGAAACCTCAAACTGAATTATCCCAACCTGCCCGTGCTTTTGATGACAGCCTACGCCAACATTCAGGATGCAGTAGCTGCCATGAAAGAGGGCGCTATCGACTACATGGCAAAGCCGTTTGCGCCGGAAGTGCTGCTAAACATGGTGAGCCGCTATGCGCCAGTGAAAGCGGATAACAGTGACGCAGTCGTTGCTGACCCGAAAAGCCAGGCGTTGATTGCATTGGCGGATCGTGTTGCCAAAACTGATGCTAACGTGATGATTCTTGGTCCGAGTGGTTCAGGTAAAGAAGTGATGGCACGTCATATTCACCGCCATTCACTGCGTATGGAAGGTCCTTTCGTTGCTATTAACTGTGCGGCGATTCCAGAAAACATGCTGGAAGCGACCCTGTTTGGCTATGAAAAAGGTGCCTTTACCGGTGCGGTCCAGGCGTGTCCTGGTAAATTTGAACAGGCACAGGGCGGCACCATTTTGCTTGATGAAATCAGTGAGATGGACTTAGCGCTTCAAGCTAAATTACTTCGTGTGCTTCAGGAACGTGAAGTTGAGCGCCTGGGTAGTCGGAAGAGCATCAAGCTTGATGTACGTGTGCTGGCAACCAGTAACCGCGATCTGCGCCAATATGTAGAAGAAGGTAACTTCCGTGAAGACCTTTACTACCGACTGAATGTTTTTCCAATCTCCTGGCTGCCTTTGTGTGAACGTGTTGGAGACATTATCCCTCTGGCAGAACACCTTCTTAAACGCCATTGCTGCAAGCTGGGTCAAGCGGTGCCGCAACTGACCCAGGAGGCTGCCGAAAAACTGACACAGTATCGCTGGCCAGGGAATGTGCGCGAACTGGACAACGTGATGCAGCGTGGGCTGATCCTTTGCCATCAGGGTATTATTGAAGCCGGCGATATCTTACTTGAAGGAGTGGACTGGAAAGATGCGGGCAGCCTACAAAATCTGGTGTCCTCCAACGAAATCGTTACGCCGATTATCCAGCCACAGGCTATACCGAGTCGCACTGAGTCCATCGTGGCTTCGGCGGACAGCCTTGGCAGTGAGCTTCGCGATCAGGAGTTTGCCATCATCTTGGAAACAATACGCGCCTGTGAGGGCCGTCGTAAGGATGTAGCTGAACGCTTGGGTATCAGCCCACGAACCCTTCGTTATAAGCTCGCCAAAATGCGTGATGCGGGCATCGATATTCCTCAATGAAGCGGTGCTTTTTGTTGAGTAAGTACGTTATTGGGATTGGCTTGATAATTGCATGAAAGCTAATCAGAACGCCCCTAAAGCCCGAAAAGACGGGAATTGCCAAAGTTTTGACAGTGAGGAAGACCTATGAAAATTAACCCGATGCAACATGAGATGCAGACCATGGCATTGGAAGCGCAGAACACGTCTCGTGCTGCGACTGGTCAACAGGTCTCCCAAGATTTTGGCGAACTTTTATCTGGTGCTATCAATACAGTGAATGGGATCCAAAAGACCTCCAATGAAATGGCGACACGCTTTGACCAAGGCGACCGCAGCGTGAGCCTGTCTGACGTAATGATTGCACGTAACAAATCCAGCGTGGCATTCGAAGCGACGGTCCAGACCCGCAATAAGCTGGTCGAAGCATATAAAGAACTGATGAACATGCCTGTTTAATTTAGGATCTAACCTGTGGCGGAAGATAACAACACACAACTTGCCCTCAACGATGGTGCTGCGGCATTGCCCGCCACCACAGATGGCGGATCATCGTTTGCTGATCCGGATATGATGGAGCGTGATGTCACACCAACCGGTCCTTTGGGTGGGGTAGATATCGCGCGCCAATTGATCCTTGTTGCTGCCGTCGCGATTTGTATTTCTCTTGTTGTGTTGCTGTTTTTGTGGGTTCAGGAACCTGAAATGCGCCCACTGGGGACTTACGAAACCGAAGAACTGATACCGGTTCTCGACCACCTCGACCAACAGAAAATTGATTATAAGCTGGAAGGCAACACGATTCGTGTGCCAGCCAAGGACTATTCCACGATTAAATTAAACTTGAGCCGTGCCGGCCTGAATTCAGCATCTGAAGAAGGTGATGACATTCTGATGCAGGACATGGGCTTTGGTGTGTCCCAGCAACTGGAGCGAGAACGTCTCAAACTGAGCCGCGAACGTCAGCTTGCTGCAGCGATTGAAAAAATCCGCGCTGTCAGCAAAGCCCGCGTACTGCTGGCTATGCCAAAACAAAGCGTGTTTGTTCGCCATAACCAGGAAGCCTCCGCGACGGTTTTCCTTACCGTTCGCGGTAGCACGCAGCTAGGCCAGGAAGAAGTTGACTCCATTGTTGATATGGTGGCATCTGCGGTACCAAGCCTCAAGCCATCCCGTGTGACAGTGACAGACCAACACGGACGTCTGCTGAGCTCGGGCAGCCAGGACCCAATGGCCTCCCAGCGTCGTAAGGAATATGAGCTGGAGCGTAAACAAGAGCAATCACTGCGCGAGAAAATTGACGCGATTCTGATCCCTGTACTGGGGCTGGGTAACTACACCTCTCAGGTCGATGTCACCATGGATTTCAGTGCGATTGAGGAAACCCGTAAGCGTTTCGACCCTGCAACCTCTTCAACGCGAAGCGAATACACCCGCGAGAATTACAACAACACCGACTACGTAGCTGGTGTTCCTGGCGCACTCAGTAATCAGCCACCTGTTGATTCCGCCATTCCTCAGGATGTGCAGGATCTAAAAAATGGCGGTGCTGGCGATAAAGGCTCATTGAGCCGCGAAGCGACCCGGAACTATGAATTAGATACCACCATCAGCCATCGTCGTGGTCAGACTGGTACCATTGCCCGTCAAACCGTGTCCGTTGCGGTGGACTACATGACGTCAACGAACCCGGAAAGCGGTGAAATAACCCGCACACCAGTGGGTGATGCAGAGCTTGAGAAAATTCGCCGTCTTCTTGTTGGTGGTGTGGGTTACGCTGAAAACCGTGGGGATATTCTGGAAGTCATTTCTGTTCCGTTTGTTACGCCGGAAGAAGTGGCGCTGGGTGAAGTGCCTATTTGGGAACACGAGAATTTCAACGATTGGGTGCGCTGGCTGGCCGCTTCACTGGTTGTCATCGTGGTGGTACTGGTCTTGATTCGCCCAGCAATGTCCAAACTTATTAATCCAGCGAAAGACGACGACGGTACACTGGGACCGAATGGCGAGATGCTTGGTCCCGATGGCCTGCCTCTCAGCCCGGATGATGATATCGGCCTGATCGGCGCAGATCTGGATGGTTCGAGTAGCTTTGGTATGAGCTCATCAAACCTCAACCTGCCTGATCTCCATAAAGATGAAGACCTGCTCAAAGCAGTCAGGGCTCTTGTTGCAAATGAACCTGATCTTGCTGCTCAGGTAGTGAAAAGTTGGTTAAGTAACGATGGCTAAAGAAGATAAAGATGGCGCTGTGAGTAACTTTGATATTTCTCAGCTATCAGGTATGGAAAAGGCCTCCATTCTGCTGCTTAGTCTAACTGAGCAGGATGCGGCGAGTATCATCCGTCACTTAGAGCCGAAGCAGGTTCAGAAAGTGGGTGGTGCCATGACCCAGCTGACAGACCTAAATCCAGACAAAGTGAACGCGGTACACCGAGCATTCTTAGAAGAAATCCAAGGCTATACCGCCATTGGGTTGGGTAGTGAAGACTTCGTACGTAATGCGCTGATTGCAGCTTTGGGTGAAGACAAGGCTAACAATCTGGTTGACCAGATTGTACTGGGCAGCGGCTCTAAAGGTCTGGATTCTCTAAAATGGATGGATCCCCGTCAGGTGGCCTCCATCATCATCAACGAACACCCGCAGATACAAACCATCGTGCTTTCATATCTGGAACCGGAACAATCAGCTGTTATTCTGGCGCAGTTTGCAGAACGTGATGCCCTTGACCTAGTGATGCGTATTGCCAACCTGGAAGAAGTTCAGCCAGCTGCACTGCATGAGCTGAATGAAATCATGGAGAAACAATTCGCAGGCCAAGCCGGCGCGCAAGCAGCCAAGATCGGCGGCTTGAAAGCGGCTGCAGATATCATGAACTATATGGATAACTCGCTTGAGTCGGCACTGATGGAACAAATCGGTCAAACCGACGAAGAGATGGCATCACAAATTCAGGATCTCATGTTCGTCTTCGACAATTTGGCCGATGTGGACGATCGTGGTATTCAAGCCATTCTCAAAGACGTACCTCAGGAAGCGCTGCTCAAAGCGCTTAAAGGTGCGGAGGAAGGTCTTCGCGACAAGATCCTTGGCAACATGTCGAAACGTGCGGCAGAAATGCTGCAGGACGACCTCGAAACCATGGGCCCAATTCGTGTGGCAGATGTCGAAGCGGCTCAGAAAGAAATTCTTTCCGTTGCCCGCAAGTTGGCTGATTCTGGCGAAATTATGCTGAGCAGCGGTGGTGCGGACGAATTCCTGTAATTATGCACCTTTTTCAATATCAAAAATGCTTTAATAAAGAGTTTTATAAGGTAACAACATGAGCTTAGAACGTCGTCGCGGATATATTCGTGCAAACGAGCAGCCAGAGGGCGTTCTGGAGCGTTGGGATATTCCAAATTACGACCCGTCCAACGCGCCTCCGCGTGATACGGCGATGAACTACGATCCAGGTTGGGAACCTGCGGAACTGGCTGAAGAAGATCAGGAACCGGAACTTGACCTTTCCATGCTGACCGCAGAATCGTTGGAGCAAATCCGCCAGTCTGCTGTTGAAGAGGGCATGGCTGAAGGCCGCGAAGCGGGTTTCACTGAAGGTAAAGAAGCGGGCTTCGGAGAAGGCAAAACAGAAGGTTTCGAAGCCGGCAAAGAAGAAGGCTACCAGCAGGCAATGGATGACGGTCAGCAGTTGATTGAAAATCGCTGCCACCACCTTGATGCGATTCTCACTAAGCTTGCCTTCCCGTTAGAGCAGGTTGATCACCAGGTTCAAAACCAAGTCGTTGAATTGGTGTTACACCTGTCTAAAGCGGTGATTCAGACCGAAGTTCAGACTAACCCTCAGGTGATTTTAAATACCCTGCGTGAAGCCGTGAACGCACTGCCAATGAATGGTCGTCAAATTACTATTTATCTCCATCCCGAAGATTTGGATGTGGTGACAACCGCCCATAGAGTGGAATCGCTGCGGGATCGCGAATGGCGTTTGATTGCTGAGCCAGCCATCAATCGAGGCGATATCCAGGTCGCTTGCGGTGATTCTGTGGTGGATTACCGGATGGAAGATCGCATTCGTGAAATGCTGACCCGTTTTGCCGGGCAGAATAT
The DNA here is from genome assembly GCF_900060185.1 of Grimontia marina. Taxonomy (GTDB): domain Bacteria; phylum Pseudomonadota; class Gammaproteobacteria; order Enterobacterales; family Vibrionaceae; genus Enterovibrio; species Enterovibrio marinus. The sequence goes on from NZ_FIZY01000001.1 coordinate 52,937, forward strand.
GCCTAAAGAGCCTGAGCCATCAGCTGATGGGCTCGGGGCGGACGTGCTTCAGGGCGCAGACAAGTTGGTGACGGGCGATATTCCCGAGCAAGGAGAAGATGTCACTGTCGCTCAACAAGAGCAAGATTTAAATCCTGCTAATTCCGGCGACGAACCAGTGCTTGATATGGAACCTACTTCTGAAGAAATCCATGATGCAGAGGTTCTGGCGGGAGATGATGATGGTCAGCCTGTCTGAAAGACTTGCAGCACTTAAAACCGACAGTTTATCCACGCGTCCGGTTGCCTCTGGCAAACTGGTGCGTGTGGTTGGTTTAACGTTAGAAGCTATCGGTTGCCGCGCACCTATTGGTAGCCTTTGCAAAGTCGAAACCCTCAATGGAACCATCGAAGCCGAAGTGGTCGGTTTTGCCGGTGAAACCCTTTATTTAATGCCAAGCGAGCAAATTTCCGGTGTGCTCCCAGGCGCGCGCGTGACACCAATGGTTGGCGAACAGGGCATTCCTGTGGGTCATGAATTGCTTGGCCGCGTGATTGATGGTGTCGGTAATCCGCTGGATGGATTAGGTGATATCTTTACCGGACAAACCGCTCCTTTCACCCCTACAGCTATCAACCCGTTGGCAAGAAAACCTATTGATACGCCACTGGATGTGGGTATTAAAGCCATCAATGGTTTGCTGACAGTCGGTAAAGGTCAGCGTATTGGTCTTTTTGCTGGCTCTGGTGTGGGTAAATCCGTGACGCTGGGTATGATGACCCGAGGCACGACAGCACAGGTGGTTGTTGTGGGGCTGATTGGTGAACGTGGCCGCGAAGTCAAAGAGTTCATTGACGAGATCCTTGGCAAAGAAGGACGCGAGCGCTCAGTTGTCATAGCAGCTCCTGCAGATGCGTCACCTCTGATGCGTTTGAAAGGCTGTCAAACCGCACTGACTATCGCAGAATTCTTTCGTGATCAGGGTTTGGATGTGCTGCTTTTGATGGACTCCCTGACCCGTTTTGCCCAGGCACAGCGTGAAATTGCCTTGTCGGTCGGTGAGCCTCCAGCCACCAAAGGCTATCCACCTTCGGTGTTTGCTAAATTGCCAGCACTCGTAGAACGTGCGGGTAACGGTAACGAAGGTCAGGGCTCTATCACGGCGTTTTTTACTGTGTTGACCGAAGGTGATGACCTGCAGGATCCCATTTCGGATGCTGCACGTGCGATCCTTGATGGTCACATCGTGCTTTCCCGAGAAATGGCAGATGCAGGGCATTACCCAGCCATTGATGTAGAACGCTCGGTGAGCCGTGTGATGCCAAACATAGTGAATGATGAACATATGCTGATGGCACGCGCCGTGCGGCAAGTGCTGTCCGTCTGCCGTAAAAATCAGGATTTGGTTTCTATCGGCGCTTATAAGCCGGGAACCGATCAGGCTATCGATCAGGCGTTCACCCTTAAACCACGTTTGTATATGTACCTGCAGCAGGGCATGAAAGATGTGGTGCCGTATGACATGTGCGTCAACATGCTACGGTCTACACTTCAATAGGTAATCCATGTCAGAAGCGGCGATGAACCTTCTTATCGACCAAGCCAAAGAGCAGGAGCATCATGCTCATTTGACGCTGGTGGCTGCTCAGCAGGAGTTGCAAAGCTACTATGTTCAGGTGGAGCAGATTGAGCGCTACCGTCTGGACTATTTTCGTCAAATGTCTGAACGTGGGCAGGCAGGCCTAAGTGCCAGCAGCTATGGTCACCTTAACCGCTTTATCGTCCAACTGGATGAAACACTGGCAAAACAGCGCCAGGCGGCAATGGATTTTGAAGACAATGTAGAGCAGTGCCGCGAACATTGGCAGCATTGCCGTCAAAAAACCAAGTCTTTGGAATGGCTGGTGGAAAAGCGCCAAAAGGAAGCAAAAATGCGGGCTGAACGTCTGGAGCAAAAACAGATGGATGAGTTCGCCACCCTCATATACACCCGTCAGAAATCCTCGTTCTAATATTTTGGCCTGATAATTGCTTTTAACTTTCTAATACGTTGCCGGACAAGGTTTCCGGCGCCAAACGATAAAGAATCTGAAGCGGGATAATTATGAGCCAAACCAGTTTCTTACTCTCCGGTTTATCAAGCAGCAAAGCGCCGATGGCCGAAGGCAAAGCTGTCATGTCTCCAGAAGTGTCTGAAAGCGAAGGAGAAGGTTTCTTTTCTCAACTGGCTCAGCTGGTTTCTGGCGGAGCTGAAGCTATATCAGATGAAAAAGCGGTCGTTGCTGAAGGTGATGCTGTCAGTGAAGAGACAATCAATGCCGCGCTGGCAAAATCATTGGCGGGTGTTGAAGGTGAAGATGCCGAAAAGTTGGCGCTGGATAAAGAAATTTTTAACGCCGACGGTGAACACGTCGCCGCCAAGCTCGCCATTAACGGCGAGGCTGATGCTCAGGTCGCGAAAACCACAAAAGCGATTGAGAATGGCGATGAAAGCACCTTGAACCTCCAACAGGCCGCCAAACAGGATGGTGAAGTTCTGTTACAACGTCTGAACGAATCTAATCAAGTGCTTCAGACCAAACGAGATGAAGCTTCACTGGAATTGAAAGCGGCTCAGGTAGAATCGATCAAAGCTGATGGCAAAAGCTTGCCGCAACAAGCCAATAACAGTGGAGCGCTGCCTGAAGAAGTAAAAGTCGCGTTGGCATTGCAAGCTCAGGCACCGAAAGCGGAACTGAAAGTCGCGGTCCCTCAACTTGACGGAAAGACACCTGCCGATACCAACACGCCCAATTTGGAGCAGGCGGCGAAAGTTGGAGTGGATGCTTTGCTTTCCAAGCCTATCAGTATACTCACCGATGATGAGAGGATGATTGTTGAGCAACTGGTTGCTGAAATGGAAACTGGCTTACTGAATGTGCCAACAGAAAGTGGTGCTGCTCAAGTTAAAACAAAAGCGTTGAGCGATGCAGAACTCATCGCCGCGGTTGATGCTTTGCGCACGTTGATCGCGCAGGAAACAACAAACCCAGATGCCCCTGTTATCGCAGCATCTATAATGGGTCAGCCTACAGTAGCCACTACTAATAGTGACGGTGAAATCATACCGGAGATGATGGCCAAAGCCAGCCAGTCCCCTGAGTGGGCGGGAACAAAAGCTCAGCAAGAAATGATGATGCGGGCTCAGATGGTTGCTGCGGCTTCAACCATGAACGGTGAACCAGAAAAGGCATTGGCTGACCTGCAGGCTAAAGGTTTAACTCCAGCGGGACAGGCTAATATGAGTCAGGCTGCGTCTGCTGTGCATGCGGCGGTGAACCCACAAACCCAGCCAGCGACACCGATGTCCGCATTCTCCGCTATACCGTGGACACCAGGGGTAATGCAAAAAGGTTCGAATCAGCCACAACCTGAAGCAAGTCAGGCTTTGCTAGAAGCCACCGCCGCCAAGCAACTGACAGAAACCGCGCGTCCAGGTACTGAAGCAAAAGCCGATCATTTGGCACAGCAACTGGCATCGAGCTTTGGTCATCAGGCGGGTACAACCGTAGCGAAACTTGATGCCTCAGCTGTACAGACACCATTGCAAATGAGTCAGAACCAGACAGAAGCGGCAAATGCTTTGTCTGAACGTGTGAACATGATGATGTCGAAAAACCTGAAGCATGTTGATATTCGTTTAGACCCGCCAGAGCTTGGCAGACTACAAATTAAACTCTCGGTAAACAACGATCAGGCATCAGTACAGTTTACCGTGGCAAATCAGGCTGCAAGGGAGCTGGTGGAGCAATCCATACCGCGCCTGCGTGAAATGATGCAGCAACAAGGTTTGCAACTTGCGCAGTCTTCCGTTCAGCATCAGGATGCAGGGGGAAGACAGTCTTTTGCAGGTAACCAAGCCCAACAGGGTGAAAGCCAAAGTGGACAAGGCAATTCTTCCCAGTTTGGACGGGGCGATGAACAAGATACAGATCACTCTGTGACAAGCCAAGACTACTATGTCAACACACCGAAAGATCGTGTTGACTATTATGCTTGATGTAGCATTCTTGCTGCGCTTGTTTTGGAGCTGGAAACGGAATTAACCCCTAACTGAGGTAAACCATGGCAGATGAAGATATTGAAGCTGGCGACGGTGGTGGCGGTGGTGGTAAAAAGAAACTGATCATTATCATCGTAGCGGCAGTGTTGTTACTCGGTGGTGGTGCAGGTGCATTCTTTTTCCTGATGGGGGGCGAAAGCGCGCCACAGGAAGAAGATATTGTGATTGAAGAACCTGAACCTGTGAACCTTCAAGCAATTTATGTGTCGTTACCACAACCGTTTGTGTTTAACGTCACCGGTGACATGCAGCAGCGGCTAGTGCAGGTGAATGTGCAGTTGATGGTGCGTGGTGACCAGAACGAGATAATGGCGAAGCAGAACTTACCTCTGGTTGAACATAGCCTCCTAACAACATTCGGGGCTGCAACTGTGGAGCAACTGCGTACGCCGCAAGGACAGATGGAAGTCCGCAAGCAGGCTGTAGATACCGTGCAGGCTGCAATGGAAAAAGTCACCGGCAAAACAGTCGTTGAGCGGGTGTTATTTACTGGCTTTGTAATGCAATAGGTGCAATGTGACCGATCTCCTCAGTCAAGACGAAATTGATGCGCTTCTTCACGGTGTAGACGACGTTGAAGAGGATGAGCAGGATTCTGGTGGTGACGGTGGCGGCGATATCGCTTCCGCGTCGAATTTTGATTTCTCCTCACAAGACCGTATCGTCCGTGGGCGAATGCCCACCCTGGAGCTAATAAACGAGCGATTTGCGCGTCACATGCGTATCAGCTTGTTTAATATGATGCGCAAAACGGCTGAAGTATCGATTAACGGCGTACAGATGGTGAAGTTTGGTGAGTACCAAAACACACTATTCGTACCGACCAGTTTGAACATGGTTCGCTTCCGTCCGTTGAAAGGTACTGCACTGGTTACTATGGAAGCGCGCCTTGTGTTTATCTTGGTTGAGAACTTCTTTGGTGGTGATGGCAGATTCCATGCGCGTATCGAAGGCCGTGAATTCACTCCAACCGAGCGTCGTGTTATTCAAATGCTGCTCAAGCTGATATTTGAAGACTACAAAGATGCTTGGGCACCGGTCATGAAAGTTGAGTTCGAATACCTCGACTCAGAAGTGAACCCCGCAATGGCAAATATTGTGAGCCCGACAGAAGTGATTGTCGTGAGCTCATTCCACATCGAACTTGATGGTGGTGGCGGTGACTTCCACGTTGTCATGCCCTATTCCATGGTCGAGCCCATCCGTGAATTGCTTGATGCTGGTATCCAGAGTGACAAGATGGATACCGACAAGCGCTGGTCAAAAGCGCTTCAGGATGAGGTGATGGATGTGGAAGTCGCATTGACAGCGAAGTTGCTTGAAACCTCCCTGTCGCTGCGCGATTTGATGGAGCTGGAAGCGGGCGACGTGATCCCCGTAAAAATGCCAGATGCATGTACAGTCTTTATCGAAGATTTGCCAACATTCCGCGGCAAGATGGGACAGTCAAATGACAATCTCGCGATAAAGATTACTGACAAGCTCAAGCGTCCAGAAGTGATGAAGAGTGATGTCAACCTGTTGGAAGACGAACCGATTGAGTTGCTCGAAGATATGAGCGACAAAAATTCGGACGAATAACTAATACGTTGGTAGAGAATCATGAGTGATGTAGAAGACGATTGGGCTGCAGCGCTTGCCGAACAGGCTGAAGTGGAAGGCGGTGATGATGTACAGACTGCCCCGTTAGATGAGTTAGTGGACGAAACCCCACCAATCAATGCGGATGAGGCCCGAAAGCTGGACGGGATTCTTGATATTCCGGTAACTATTTCCATGGAAGTAGGACGCACCAATATCAACATTCGTAACCTGCTTCAACTGAACCAGGGCTCGGTGGTTGAGCTGGATCGTTTAGCGGGTGAGTCGCTGGATGTGCTGGTTAACGGCACCCTGATTGCTCATGGCGAAGTGGTCGTGGTGAACGACAAGTTCGGTATCCGACTGACCGACGTTATCAGCCAAACAGAACGAATTAAAAAGCTGCGTTAACGACGAACTCCTTTGCATGCTGTAATAAAGACGCCTGCCGCTTTGCGGTGGGCGTTTTTTTTAGGCCTGGATTTTGCTTAGTGGGTGTATTAACCGAAAAACACAGGCAGAGAAAGAGAGTTCATGGTATTCCTGAGACGAGCTGCAATTGGATTGATGTTTGCCCCAAGTGCCTATGCGGCAGCACCAGATGGCCAAGACCTAGCGACGACCTTGGGTGCGTTAGTGTTGGTGATTGGTGTGATATTTGGTTTGGCCTGGGCACTGAAACGTATGCAGGTACCATCGCTGATGGGCGCGAAATCTGGGCTGAAAGTGGTTAGCCAGCTTCCGCTAGGTCAGAAGGAGCGTGTTGTTGTGCTCGATGTGAATGGCGAGCAAGTGCTGGTTGGTGTGACAGCTCAGCAAATCACCCTGATAAAGTCGTTAGACAATCCAATCACTGACTCGGAATCTCCGAAATCTTTCTCTTCCCAATTCAACCAAATATTGAAGAAAAATGATGCGTCTTAAATCTGTCACTGCCATTTTTCTGGCGCTTTGCTGTTTTTTTGTCACCCCGTTTGCGCTGGCTGAAGAAGAGTCAGCTCCAGCGTCAGAAACCATTACTGAAACCCTGATTAACGATGCCGGTGAGGCCTCGATGATCCAGTCTCGAAATGGTGGTGGCATTCCAGCACTGACTATGACCGTCAATCCAGATGGCAGTGAGGACTACTCGGTCACTTTGCAGATCTTAGCGTTGATGACAGCGCTCGGTTTCTTGCCAGCGATTGTGATTCTGATGACGTCGTTCACCCGTATTGTGGTCGTGATGGCAATCCTGCGTCAGGCCATGGGTCTGCAGCAGACACCATCAAACCAGGTGATTATCGGTATCGCCATGTTCCTGACCTTCTTCATTATGTCGCCTGTGATTGACCGAATGAATGTCGCGGCGGTTCAGCCTTACCTTAATGAGGAAATTACTGCCCGCGAAGCGTTTGACCGCGTTCAGGTACCATTGCGTGAATTTATGCTGCAACAGACAAGGGTTAAAGATCTCGAAACCTTTGTGAACATGTCTGGCTCACAGGTAACGGAAGCGGAAGAGGTGCCAATGACGGTGCTTATTCCAGCGTTTATCACCTCTGAGCTGAAAACCGCCTTCCAGATAGGCTTTATGCTGTTCCTGCCGTTTTTGATTATCGACCTTGTGGTGGCCTCAGTTTTGATGGCGATGGGTATGATGATGCTTTCGCCGATGATTGTCTCCTTGCCGTTTAAGCTGATGCTATTTGTCTTGGTTGATGGTTGGAACCTTATTCTATCGACCCTCGCGGGCAGTTTTGGGTAGGAGTGAGTCATGGGACCAGAAGCTTTTGTCGAACTGTTTCAGGATGCTCTGTATCTCATCCTGGTCATGGTTTGCGCCATTATCATCCCCGGTCTAATCGTTGGTTTGCTGGTGGCAATTTTTCAGGCCGCGACCTCGATTAACGAACAGACCTTGAGTTTCCTGCCGCGTTTGATTGCGACGCTGGTGGCGCTGATGTTCTTCGGCCATTGGATGACGCGCATGCTGATGGAGTATTTCTTCCGTTTGATTGAAGAAATACCTCAGCTCCTTTACTGACTGAGTTTCAGGTATGGAATACCCGGCAGATATCATTCTCAATTGGCTGGCACAGTACTTCTGGCCGTTTACGCGCATCTCATCAATGATGATGACAATGACGTTTTTCGGTGCCCGTTTTGTGCCAGTCCGTATTCGTTTGTATCTGTCGCTGGCCATCACGTTTGCTGTGATGCCAGCGTTACCCCGTGTACCTGAAACCATTGAGCTGGTTTCCTTTGGCGGCTTTGTCGTTTTGGCGCAGCAAATCCTGATTGGTATTGCGATGGGGACGGTAACCCAGTTTGTTATCCAGACTTTCGTGTTGCTCGGTCAAATTATCGGTATGCAATCGAGCCTGGGTTTTGCTTCCATGGTCGACCCGGCCAACGGGCAGAACACGCCATTACTGGGTCAGTTCTATCTCTTCGTCGCGACCATGATTTTCCTTTCTACCGATGGGCATCTTCAGATGCTCAACTTGGTGGTTATGAGCTTTAAAACCCTGCCTGTGGGCGAAATGCTTGGTGTGGCGGATTACCGCGCGCTGGCAAGTTGGTTTGGCATCATGTTTAGCGTGGCACTTGGCATGGCATTAGCGGGCATTATCGCCTTGCTGACGGTGAACCTTTCCTTTGGTGTCATGACCCGTGCTGCGCCGCAGTTAAATATCTTCTCACTTGGCTTCTCGTTTGCGTTGCTGGTGGGCCTGATGATCTGTATGTATCTGCTTAACGGGATTTTGCCTCATTACCTGAATCACTGGGACACAGGGCTGAACACCATCTGTGACCTTATCCGTCTCGACTGCACAGTAGGTGGAGGTGCCTGATGGCAGAGAACGACGGTCAGGAACGCACAGAAGACGCGACGCCCCGAAGGCGACAGCAGGCGCGGGAGAAAGGTCAGGTACCGCGCTCAAGAGAACTGGCGTCAGTCGCCGTGCTCGTAGTGGGCGCAGTTGCATTGATGTGGTTTGGCGAAAGTCTTGGCAAAGCTTTGATGGAGATGATGCGAAAACTTTTTACGCTCACGCGTGAGGAGATATTTGATGTCACCACGCTGGGGCTGATTTCTTATGGGGCGATATTTCATATTGTCTGGCCGATCACCTTTGTATTGTTGATGCTGTTTATTGCAGGTTTGATTGGTGCTTCCGCATTGGGTGGTGTCTCCTTTTCCTGGGAAGCAGCAAGGCCTAAATTGTCCAAAATGAGTCCGTTGCAAGGCATCAAAAGGATGTTCGGCAAGCAAAGCTGGGTTGAGCTTCTCAAGTCAATTCTAAAAGTGGCGCTGGTATCCGGTGTGGCTTTCTATCTCATGTGGGCGAGTCTCGATGATTTCTATCAGCTCAATATCGAAACGTTTCCGACCAATCTCTATCACGCCCTCGATATTCTGCTGAATTTCGTATTGTTGATTTGTTGCTCCCTGCTGGTGGTGGTCGCGATAGATGTGCCGTTCCAAATCTGGCAGCACAATGAACAGCTCAAGATGACTAAGCAGGAAATTAAAGACGAATACAAAGAAACTGAGGGTAAGCCTGAAGTTAAGGGGCGGATCCGAATGCTCCAGCGCGAAATGGCTCAGCGTCGTATGATGGCAGAAGTCCCGTCTGCAGACGTGGTGATCACTAACCCGGAACACTATTCGGTTGCGCTTCGTTACGACAGTAAAATCGACAAAGCGCCAGTAGTGGTCGCCAAAGGTTCAGACTTCCTCGCACTTAAAATCCGTGAAATTGCCGCTGAGCATGACATCACGATTGTGCCTGCGCCGCCGCTTGCCCGAGCGGTTTACTATAGCACCGAGTTGGAACAACAGATCCCTGATGGTCTATTCACGGCGATTGCTCAGTTGCTTGCTTACGTATTTCAGCTTAAGCAATACAAAAAAGGGCGTGGACGTAAACCTAATCCGCTGGCAGATCAGCAATTGCCAATACCGCCGGAATTACGTCGCTGATGTGATACTTGGCGATATTCTATTAATAACTTGTTGATTTAAAGATACATTAAAACTGGTTCGTTTTTTGCTTCTTGGGTCTCAGTGATTAAGCCCAGAAGAACATAAACGACACATGAAGCTTTCTTTGCCGTTCTACGACAAGGTACAGGATAAAATTCCATTCAAGCGAGGAACTGCATTCCCAGCGATTGGTGCACCGCTCCTCGTACTCTCAACCCTAGCGATGGTCGTGCTACCTATGCCGCCATTGCTGCTCGACCTGATGTTCTCTTTTAACATTGCCCTTTCTCTGGTCGTGCTTCTGGTCACTGTTTACACCCGTAGACCACTTGATTTCGCCGCTTTTCCTACTGTACTGCTGATCGCGACTCTGATGCGTCTGGCACTGAATGTCGCTTCAACCCGTGTCGTTTTGCTTCATGGTCATGAAGGTCCAGGTGCAGCCGGACAGGTGATCGATGCCTTTGGCTCAGTGGTGATCGGAGGTAACTACGCTGTTGGCCTGGTGGTGTTCCTTATCCTGATGATCATCAACTTCATGGTTGTCACCAAAGGTGCGGGTCGTATATCCGAAGTCAGCGCGCGTTTCACCCTGGATGCATTACCGGGTAAGCAAATGGCAATTGATGCGGATTTGAATGCTGGCCTGATTAATCAGGAACAGGCGCGTACCCGCCGTCAGGAAGTGACCAAAGAAGCCGACTTCTATGGTTCGATGGACGGTGCGTCAAAATTCGTCAAAGGTGATGCTATCGCCGGTATTTTAATTCTGGCGATCAATATCATCGGTGGTTTATCCATCGGTATGATCCAACATGATGTCAGCTTCTCAAACGCCATCGAAATTTACACTCTGTTGACTATCGGTGATGGTCTCGTTGCACAGATCCCGTCGCTCTTGCTGTCGATTGGCGCAGCGATCATGGTAACCCGTCAGAACACTGACGAAGACATGGGGCAGCAAGTGGTCTTCCAACTGGTTGACAATCCCCGCGCTCTTATTATCGCGACCGGTATTTTGACGGTGATGGGTATTGTTCCAGGCATGCCACACATTCCATTTTTGACGCTGGCGCTGGTTTGCGGTGGTTTCGCCTACTGGAAAACCAAAGAACAGGCTAAAGCCAGGAAAGAAGCGGAAGAAGCACCTGCAAAAGAAGTGGTGGCCCCAAAGCCGAAAGAGCTTTCCTGGGACGATGTACAGCCAGTTGACGTGATTGGTCTAGAAGTTGGTTACCGTCTGATCCCAATGGTTGACCGCGATCAGGGGGGCGAGCTGCTTGACCGCGTAAAAGGCGTGCGCAAGAAGCTGTCGCAAGACTTTGGTTTCCTTATCCCACCAGTACATATTCGTGACAATTTGGAACTACCACCGAACAGCTACCGGATTACTTTAATGGGTGTTGCTGTTGGCGAGGCGGATATCCGCCCTGACAAGGAACTAGCGATTAATCCAGGTCAGGTGTTTGGTCCTGTTGACGGTGAAGGTACCGTTGACCCTGCGTTTGGACTGGAAGCAGTGTGGATTGAGAAATCTCAGCGCGAACATGCCCAGGCACTTGGCTATACGGTCGTGGATTCAGCCACTGTACTGGCAACCCATTTGAGCCAGATGCTGACCAACAATGCTGAACGTCTCCTAGGTCACGAAGAAGCGCAGAACCTTATTGATATGCTGGCTAAGCAGTCGCCTCGACTGGTGGAAGGTCTTATTCCTGACCTCATTTCGCTGGGCTCTGTGGTGAAAGTGATGCAGAACCTTCTCAATGAAGCGATTCCTATTCGTGATGTACGGACTATTATACAAACACTCTCCGAGTATGCGCCGAAGAGTCAAGATCCCGACATTCTCACTGCTGCTGTACGAATTTCGCTCAGACGCCTTATTGTTCAGGAAATCAATGGTGTAGAGCCAGAATTACCTGTTATTACTTTGGTTCCTGAGTTGGAACAGATATTGCATAAAACTATGCAGGCGTCAGGTGGTGAATCGACCGGTATCGAACCGGGTCTGGCAGAAAGGCTACAACAGAGCCTGTCAGAAGCTACCCAGCATCAGGAACTGCAGGGTGAACCGGCAGTCTTGCTGACTTCAGGGGTACTTCGTTCAACACTGGCCAAGTTTGTTAAAAATACCATCCCGTCACTCAGAGTCCTGTCTTATCAGGAAGTGCCGGATGAAAAACAAATAAGAATTGTGAGAGCGGTTGGCAACTGATGTTGCGACATCAGTAATTCAGGACATCGATTTTGAAGATTAAACGATTTTTTGCCAAAGACATGCGAACAGCGCTGGCCGAAGTGAAAGAAGCACTCGGCGCAGATGCAGTCATCATGTCCAACAAAAAAGTAACTGGCGGTGTCGAAATCGTGGCGGCAGTAGATACTGACGCACCAACCCGTGATGTGCGCAAGGAAACGGCGAAAACGCAGATGGCGCAAAACATGGACCGTGCTCAACAAACACGCCGACTGGCTGATGACACTGTGCACCTGCGCCGTGACATCAGCAAAGAGGCAGCCAGAAAACCACTGGGTGGTGCATTGGGCAGCAAGTTCTCCAGCTTGCTTGACCGTTACCAATCCCAGTTGCCGGAAAGCAATACTCCCGATGAGCCTCAGCAGGAAGGCGATTCGCTGAGCGCATTGTTAGCGCGTCAAAATGACGCCCGTACCCGTCAAAGTGAAAACATTTACAGTGCTGCGCCAGCCCGTCGTTCTAATGGTCATAACGGCCAGAACGGTCAGAGCAATGGTAGTCGCAATGGCGCCAACAACGGTTTCTCCCGCTCGCAGCAACAAGCTAAAGGTCAGGAGCTTGACCGTCTGTATCGTCAAAAACGTGACGAGCAAGACCGCCGTGCACAGGGTCGCGATGATCGCTTTGAATTGCGCAGCGAATCGCGTCGCCAACCAGCGCGTCAAGGCAACGAAGAAATCGAAGCGATGCGCAAGGAAATGGCGACGATTCGCAGCCTGCTTGAGCATCAACTTTCTGGCTTGATGTGGCAGGAAGTAGAGCGTAAAGAGCCTCTTCGTGCCATGCTAATCAAACGTCTTGAAAAAATGGGTATCTCCCCAGTACTGGCCGACCAACTGGCTGGCTATATTCCTGAAGATACCCCACCAAATGAAGCGTGGTCGGAGTTACTGGAGTTAGTGGCAGATCAAGTCATTACGACCAGTGAAAACCTGTTGGAGTTGGGCGGTGTGATTGCATTACTTGGCCCTACCGGCGTAGGCAAAACAACGACCATCGCAAAGTTAGCAGCCAGGGCGGCAATGGATTTTGGCCCTGAAGAAATTGCTCTGGTGACGACAGATACCTTCCGTATCGGCGCGCATGAGCAGTTAGCGACCTATGGCAGAATTTTAGGTTGCCCCGTAAAAGTTGCTAAAGATGCGGATGAACTGGCCGATATACTGTATCAGTTACGTCACCGTCGACTGATCCTATTGGATACCGCAGGCATGGGCCAGCGAGATCTGAGGCTATCAGAACAACTTGATACTCTTATCCAAAACAGTGGTTCACATATCCGAAGCCTCCTTGTATTGCCCGCGACTTCACAACGTCGCGTACTGCAGGAGACTATTGATCACTTCCGGCGCATTCCCCTATCTGGATGCGTGCTCACGAAGTTAGACGAATCCCTCAGTCTGGGGGAATTATTGAGTGTGACCATAGAAAACGCCCTTCCGGTTACCTATCTGGCTGATGGCCAGCGTGTACCCGAGGACATTCGCCAGGCAAGTGGGAGATACCTGGTTAACAAGGCGAGTGAACTGATGGATCAAGATTCAGAGCAGCGAAACCATTTCTGGAGTCATGATGTACCAGAGTCGAATGCGGCGGACTTTTATGATTGAGACAACCATGCATGATCAAGCAAGCGGCCTCCGCCGCCTGACAAACCCGACTCGTACCAAAGTCATCACCGTCACTGGTGGTAAAGGTGGTGTCGGTAAAACCAACATCACCTTGGGTATGGCAGCTGCCATGGCCAAGCAAGGCAAAAAAGTCATGGTGTTGGATGCTGACTTAGGGCTGGCAAATGTCGATGTATTGCTGGGTTTGCGTGTAGGTAAGAACCTCAGCCACGTTATGCAGGGCGTGTGCGACCTCAAAGATATCATTATCGAAGGTCCGCACGGCATGAGGATTATTCCAGCTTCGTCGGGTATGCGAGGAATGACCGAGCTCAGCACAGCTCAGCACGCCGGTCTTATTAGGGCATTTGGTACTCTCGAAGAAGACGTTGACGTGCTGCTGGTGGATACCGCAGCAGGTATTTCTGACATGGTCCTGAGCTTCTCACGCGCGGCACAGGATGTGTTGATTGTGGTGTGTGATGAGCCGACTTCCATCACAGATGCCTATGCATTGATTAAGCTGCTGAGCCGTGAACACGGCGTTACCCGGTTCAAGGTCGTTGCCAATATGGTGCGCAGTTACCGCGAAGGTCGCGATTTATTCACAAAATTAACTCGGGTAACAGAAAGATTTTTAAATGCTAATCTAGAATTAGTAGCATGTGTTCCATTAGATGAGCATGTGCGTCAGTCTGTAAAGAAGCAACGCGTCGTGATTGATGCATTTCCGAAGTCTCCGGCCGCGCTTGCTCTAAATGCGTTGGCAAACAAGGCCCTGACCTGGCCTGTACCGCGTAATCCGGGCGGACACTTGGAGTTTTTCGTTGAGCGACTGCTGGTTCGGGACGAGGCTGCGGGGGATTACCTCAGTGAATAGGGCGCTGACCTATAGCAGGACAGGAGCATCAACGGAGACGGTGTTTGAGCAGTACGCCACATTAGTGAAACGGATTGCGCACCACCTAATAGCCCGTTTGCCCCCAAATGTGCAGGTTGAAGATCTCATTCAGGCGGGCATGGTTGGTTTGCTTGAAGCGCAACAGAACTACGATTCCACAAAAGGAGCGAGTTTTGAAACCTACGCTGGTATCCGTATTCGTGGCGCCATGCTGGATGACATCCGTAAAGGCGACTGGGTGCCGAGGTCGGTTCACAAGAATAACCGCCAAATCAGCGAAGTGATTTCACAGCTTGAAGGTGAATTGGGGCGAGACCCCAGCGACAAAGAAATTTCGAAACGCCTGGGCATGAGTTTGGATCAGTATTACCAGGCTCAAAACGACATCAACGCAGGGCGACTGATTGGTATCGATGACTTGGGCGTTTCAGAAGATGCTTTCGTGACAGAAAGTCATCGTGATGAAAATCTTCCCTTTGAGGAAGCGGCCGGGGATAGCTTTAAATCGCACTTAGCGAATGCCATCCGCGGACTTCCTGAAAGAGAAGCTTTGGTACTCTCTCTCTATTATGACGAGGAACTCAACCTCAAGGAGATTGGGGCCATTATCGGGGTTAGTGAATCCCGGGTTTGCCAGATACAAAATCAGGCAATGCAGCGGTTACGGACCAAGCTATCCGCTTGGTCAAAGTAAGTTTTTACAATAATAAGGAACCTCACTGGAGGCCACTTTGAACACAAATATGAAAATCCTCGTTGTTGATGACTTTTCAACAATGCGCCGTATCGTTAAAAACCTCCTTCGAGATCTGGGTTTCAACAACACCGTTGAAGCAGATGACGGCCTGACAGCACTGCCAATTCTTAAGAAAGGCGGTATTGATTTCGTCGTTACTGATTGGAACATGCCGGGCATGCAAGGCATCGATCTGCTAAAAAACATTCGCGCTGATGATGAGCTCAAGCATCTTCCAGTTCTGATGATCACCGCAGAAGCCAAGCGTGAGCAAATCGTTGAGGCCGCTCAGGCTGGTGTGAATGGTTATATCGTTAAGCCGTTTACTGCCGCAACGCTCAAAGAAAAGCTGGATAAGATTTTCGAGCGTATGTGATTTTTTCTTCGCGCAGTGATGGATTATTTAAACGATGATAACACTCGACCAAGCTAAAGAATTGGTCAGTCTGCTCGAAGAAGGGAATCAGGACGGCGCGAACGAATTACTGGCCAATCTTGTCAGTGACGTGCGCAATCCGCTCTTCAATGAGGTAGGAAAACTGACCCGGCAACTACATGATTCGTTGTCAAATTTCCGTTTAGATCCACGCGTCAACGATTTGGCTACCAGCGAGATCCCAGATGCGAAAGATCGCCTGAACTTTGTGATGGAAAAAACGGAACTGGCTGCGAACCGCACCATGGATGCAGTGGAAGCGACCCTTCCAATCGCCGACAACCTGCAAGAATGTCTTGCCTTGGTTCGTCCGCAATGGAACAACCTCATGGGGGGGCGGATTGACATAACAAGTTTCAAAGACTTGTGCCATCAAATCGACGGTTTGTTGACACAGGTTGAAGGGGATACCACTAAGCTCCACGGTCAATTGACTGAAATCCTTATGGCGCAAGACTTTCAGGATCTAACCGGACAGGTTATCCGTCGTGTCATTGAGTTGGTGCAAGAGGTAGAAAAACAACTGGTTGAAATCCTCACTGCCTTTGGTCTGGATGACGATCAGAAAGAACCAGAAACAGAAGCAGAAGCTGAACAACAGCAATCTGGCATTGTGGCTGAAGGTCCAGTCGTCTCCGAGAAAGAGCGTCAAGAGAAGCAAGTGATGCAAAGTCAGGATGACGTCGATGATCTGCTTTCCAGCCTGGGCTTTTAGGGGTGCGTTATGAGTTTTGAAATGGATGAAGAAATCCTCCAGGACTTCTTAATCGAAGCCGGTGAGATTTTGGAATTGCTATCCGAGCAATTGGTCGACCTGGAAAAATCACCAGAAGACAGAGACCTACTCAATGCAATATTCCGTGGTTTCCATACCGTAAAAGGTGGTGCAGGTTTCCTTTCACTGACCGAACTGGTTGAAACATGCCACGGTGCAGAAAACATCTTCGATAACCTGCGTAATGGCGGACGTGAATTGACGCCGGAAGTGATGGATACCATCCTCCAGTCATTGGATACCGTTAACGAGCAGTTCGCTTGCGTGCAAGAGCGCGAACCGGTACCTGCGGCTGATCCAGCACTCATTGAAGCACTCCACAGATATAGTCGCCCTGCTTCAGAAGATGACGCAGTAGAAGCGGCTGCACCAGAGCCGGAACCAGAGCCAGAGCCAGAAGCGGTAGCAGAAGATCCGGCCGAAGGTAGCGAAGCGATTGCTGGTGATTCTGTTGATGAAATCACAGACGACGAATTTGACCGTCTTCTGGACGAACTGCACGGCGCAGGCAAAGGTCCACAAGCAGGTGACAGCGCATCAGCCCCACCAGCTGCAGCAGGTGGCGGTGATGACATTACAGACGACGAATTTGAAAAACTGTTGGACGACCTGCACGGTGCAGGCAAAGGTCCACAGGTTGGTGGTGCGCCAGAAGCCGCGACACCACCACCACAAAACGCGTCGGTAGAAAGCCCGTCCAGTGACGAAATCACTGACGATGAATTTGAAAAACTTTTGGATGACTTGCACGGCAAGGGTAAAAGTCCGATTGACAGTGGTGCAGCTACCGCAGCTACCGCAGCCACAGCGCCACCTCCGCCGCCGAAAGCAGAGCCAAAACCTGCGCCAGCGCCGGTGCCAAAAGCCGAGCCTGCGGCAGCAAAACCACCTGTACCAGCCGCCAAGCCACCAGCAAAGGCTGACGACAAAAAGCCGCCCGCACCTCAGGTTGAGCAGACTGTACGTGTGAACACCTCCACGTTGGACACCATCATGAACATGGTGGGTGAGCTGGTCTTGGTGCGTAACCGTCTGGTGAGTTTGGGTGCAAGTAGCGATGATGAAAACATGGCGAAAGCAGTGACCAACCTTGACGTGGTCACTGCTGACCTTCAAGGCGCTGTAATGCAAACACGTATGCAGCCAATTAAGAAGGTATTTGGCCGTTTCCCACGCGTTGTACGTGACCTTGCACGAAGCCTGAAAAAAGACATCGTGCTGGAAATGCGCGGCGAAGAAACCGACTTGGACAAAAACTTGGTAGAGGCACTTGCGGACCCGATGGTTCACTTGGTGCGTAACTCGGTTGACCACGGCATTGAAATGCCGGATGCCCGTGAGGAAAAAGGCAAACCACGCACAGGTACCATTACCCTTGCGGCTTCGCAGGAAGGTGATCACATTCTGCTGACCATCGAAGATGATGGTGGCGGTATGGATGCTGAGAAATTGCGTTCTATCGCAGTAGAGCGTGGTGTGATGGATGCGGACGCCGCGGCACGTTTGAGCGATACTGAGGCCTATAATCTGATCTTTGCTGCAGGTTTCTCAACCAAGACTGAGATTTCAGATATCTCTGGTCGTGGTGTAGGTATGGACGTGGTGAAAACGGCGATTACCCAACTGAACGGTACAATTTCTATTGATTCAGAACTGGGCCGCGGCACTATTATCTCAATCAAAGTGCCTCTGACACTGGCAATCCTGCCGACTCTGATGGTCGGTATCGGTAACAATCCGTTTGCGTTCCCGCTGTCGAACGTTAATGAAATCATCAGCCTTGACCTTTCTAGAACTAACACAGTTGACGGACAACTTACGTTGATAGTGCGTGAAAAAGCAATTCCACTCTTTTACTTGCAAGATTGGCTTTGCCCGAGGCATCACTCTCAAAACCGAGAGACTGGACATGTTGTGATCGTCCAGATTGGCCATCAGCCTGTAGCATTTGTTGTGGATTCTCTCATAGGACAGGAAGAAGTCGTGATCAAGCCTCTGGATGAACTGCTGCAAGGCACGCCGGGTATGGCAGGAGCAACAATTACCAGTGACGGGAACATAGCTTTGATCCTTGATGTACCGAATTTGCTGAAGCGATATGCTGGCGGATAAACCAAAAGGAACGACATGGTGTTGAAAGTTTTGGTGGTGGACGATTCAAGTTTTTTCCGCCGCCGCGTTAGCGAAATTATTAACGGGGATCCTCGCCTTCAGGTTATCGACTGTGCAGTTAATGGAAAAGATGCAGTTGAAAAGGCAGCAAAACTAAAACCAGATGTCATTACGATGGACATTGAAATGCCTGTGATGGATGGGATTACTGCGGTTCGTGAGATCATGCAGAGCAATCCAACGCCGATTCTAATGTTTTCTTCGTTAACGCATGACGGGGCACAAGCCACCTTAGACGCGTTGGATGCGGGCGCGCTTGACTTTCTGCCAAAGAAATTCGAAGACATCGCACGTAACCGCGACGAAGCGGTCGCTTTGCTGCAACAGCGCGTGAACGAGATTGCTCGTAAGCGCGCCTTTATGCGAAGACCTGCACCTGCGGCACGCCCAACTACCACTGCGCCAACACCAACGGCTTCGCGTGCGCCAGTCCGCCCGATGACAAGTCGTGCGTCTAGTGCACCTGCTGCACCAGCGGCAAGACCTGTTTCATCTTCAGCACGTTTTAAAGCCAGCGGTAAACGCTACCAATTAGTGGCGATTGGTACTTCTACAGGTGGGCCAGTGGCACTACAAAAAGTGCTGAGTGGGTTGCCAGCGAATTTCCCAATGCCTATCGTGCTTATTCAGCACATGCCTTCAACCTTTACTGCAGCTTTTGCGCAGCGACTGAATGGCCTTTGCAAAATCACAGTGAAAGAAGCGCAGGATGGCGATCCATTACAACCAGGCACTGCTTATTTGGCGCCGGGTGGAATGCAGATGATGATTGATGGACGCCCAGGGGCAGCTCGTGTGAAAATTATCGACGGTGGCGATCGTATGAATTACAAGCCATGCGTTGATGTTACCTTCGGGTCTGCAGCCAAAGTCTACAACGACAAAGTATTATCGATGGTATTGACGGGAATGGGTGCAGATGGCCGGGACGGTGCAAGATTGCTGAAACAACAAGGTTCAACGGTGTGGGCACAAGATGAGGAAAGCTGTGTGGTCTACGGTATGCCGCAAGCTGTCGCTAAAGCGGGCATTTCAACCGAAGACTTACCGTTGGATCGCATTACCGAGCGTATTTTCGTTGAGCTCAACCTCGTTTAAGGAGCGTCTGTGATAGTCTGGAGCATTGCAAACCAGAAAGGAGGCGTGGGGAAGACCACCACCACGATTACCCTAGCTGGGCTTCTCAGTGAAAAGAATAAGCGTGTGTTGCTGATAGATACCGATCCGCATGCATCGCTGACAACCTATCTGAATTACGATTCGGAGCAGTTGCCCCGTACTTTGTTCGACCTTTTTCAATTACAGGCTATCAATCGCGATACCGTTAAGCCTTTGATCCTCAAGACTGAATATAAAAATCTCGATCTTTTGCCATCGCATATGTCACTGGCGACACTCGACCGCGCCATGGGCAACCGCGGGGGTATGGGATTGATGCTGAAGAAAACGTTGGCGTGCCTTGAAGAAGAGTACGATTACGCTTTAATTGATTGCCCGCCAATTCTGGGTGTCATGATGGTTAATGCGTTGGCGGCGAGTAACCGTATTCTGATCCCGGTACAAACTGAATTTCTGGCGATGAAAGGTCTTGAGCGCATGGTGCGTACATTGCAGATCATGCAAAAGTCTCGTGCATCAGCTTTCAAAGTGTGTATTGTCCCAACCATGTATGACAAACGTACCCGTGCTTCTCTTGAAACACTTCAAGAGCTTAAGGTGCGATACCCTGATCAGGTTTGGACGTCAGCAGTGCCGATTGATACTAAATTTCGCGATGCAAGTTTAAAGCACATGCCGCCATCGTATTACGCAAAAAATTGTCGCGGCGTGTTTGCCTATAAAACGCTGCTCTCTTATCTGGAGCGACTTGAACAGGATGAAAGATAGCCGTGCCTTATCCAGTGTTCAGGCGCTGGATGACTATTTTGATGCACTGTTGGAAGAAGATTACTTTTCTCAGCAGCATGACACGGATGTGACGTCACAGGCCGAAGAGGAGAGCGTTGAGCCCAAACCTCAGCCTGTTGTGATGGAACCGGTTGAAAAATTCAACGGTGCTACGCTGACCAAAGACAAGCGCGATTTGTCTTCGGTAGAAAAGTTGCTTAGTCAGCTGAAGCTGGATGAAGACATGGAAGTAAAAGTCGAGGAATTGACGGAAACTGAAATGATCATTGACAGCGATCAGGCTGTTGAGAGCTACACCGAAGCGCTGACTGAGACAGAAACGGATATCGAGGTTGAAGTAGCAACGGAAACCTTGACTGATACCTTCATAGAAGCGGCGGTTGAAGTTGAAACAGCCGTTGAAACCACTGTCGAAACCGATGTTGAAGAATTGGTGGAAGAAGCGGTTGAAGCGGAAGTTATTTCCGAGCCCGGAGTTGAAGTCGCAATTGAGGAAACGGTCACTGAAGAAGTGGCTGATTCTGTCGATACAGAGATTGAAACCGCTAGTGACCAGGAAACTCATGCTGAAGAAGACATTGCGCCACCTTGGCAAAACATTGCTTCTGAGTATGCGTTTCAGGTGTTGTTCTTTGAGTCGTTTGGCGTGACATACGCCGTTCCTCTGGCTGAGTTAGGGGGTATCCACAAACTCGAAGATTGCAATCACCTGATTGGAAGACCGGACTGGTATCTGGGTCTTCAGACTGAACGGGACCAACAGTTGGATGTGGTAGATACCGCCAAATGGGTGATGCCAGAAAAAATAGCGGATAACAGCCATCGCGATGACTATAGTTATATAGTGATCTTGGGTGACAGTAAATGGGGCTTGGCTTGTAACGCCCTACTGGGGACTGAGTCACTCCATGGTGAACAAGTGCGATGGCGCGAACAAGCTGGCAAACGGCCTTGGTTGGCCGGACTGGTTAAAGAAAAAATGTGCGCCTTGATCCACGTAGAAGCGCTGATTGCCATGCTGAATCAGGGTATTGATGCCAATGCGTTGGCGTAAGTGACGCAGCACAGCACGAAAAGAGGAAAATAAATGTCTCAGGTAGCTGAAGTTCAAAAAGAAAATGTGAATGACGAAGTCCTGCAGTGGGTGACTTTCCAGCTGGAAGACGAAACCTACGGCATTAACGTAATGCAGGTTCGGGAAGTCTTGCGCTACACCGAAATCGCGCCGGTACCGGGTGCACCAGACTATGTTCTTGGTATCATCAACCTACGCGGCAATGTAGTGACAGTCATCGACACCCGTTCACGTTTCGGCCTTTCCCAAGGTGAAGTGTCAGACAACACCCGAGTGATTGTGATTGAAGCGGAATCTCAGGTCATAGGTATCATGGTCGATAGTGTGGCTGAGGTGGTTTACCTCAAGACCTCTGAAATCGATACTACGCCAAGTGTAGGTACCGATGAAAGCGCCAAGTTTATTCAAGGTGTAAGCAATCGTAGCGGTCATCTGCTGATCCTGGTTGATCTGAATAAACTACTCTCTGATGAAGAGTGGTCAGAGATGGCAATGCTGTAATGCTCGACCTTGTGTTGCAATGGTTACCGCTGGGCGTTTCTTTGAGTGTCGCGGTGGTTGCCTTGTTGATGCTAAGACGGGAAAAGAAAGCGCGCTTGGGTCTGGAAGCGAAATTCCAGGCGATGGAGCTACTTTATAAAAATGCCCGTCAGCAGCAAGAGAGCTTGTCTAAGCAGTTTAATGAATTGCGGGCGGGCTCTATTGGCATGAGTCAAAAGCTTGCTGAACTATCACAGCGCTTTGATGAGTTGCTCGACAAACAGAATGAGATGGAAATGCAGGACCCAGACGGCCGTCTCTACAGCCGCGCCAGTAAGATGGTAGAACTTGGGGCAGATCTTCGGGAGTTGATGGAAGAGTGTGACCTGCCTAAAGCAGAAGCAGAGCTTCTCATGAATATCCGAAAGCAGCGCATGACGCGCTAATCAGATACTTAAATCCATCAGACCGTTTTGTTGAGCATTGACCCCTCCCAGCCGGGCGGGGTTTTTCCATCTAAGTACCAGGCAAAAGCGATCAATTCAGCGATCACCAGATATAACTGATCAGGGATTTCATCACCTACTTCCAGCGCCGATAGCCAATTCATCAGTGCTTCATCGCTATGGATGAGTCCACCGTTCTTTTCCATCTCTTCAATGAGCTTTTCAGCCAATGCATCGTAACCCTTGGCTGACACCTTTGGCGCATTGACACCGTCGTATTTAAGCGCCACTGCGCTTTTGGGCTTCTTCATACCTGAATGTTCACTCCTGACGAAATAGTTTCTGTCTGTACACTTTCTATGGTGTTGATATCACATTGCTCGAGTGCGATATGGTGCTGGGCAAGTTTTTCCTCGAGTTTGGGCATTGCAGTCTCTATCTGGTTTTTTAAGCCATCAGCATCGGTGGAAAAACTGAGAGAAAGGGAATTGTCCTCAAGTTCTGCTGTCGCAGTGAGGTGACGGTTTTTGTCTAGAGTCAGGTTGAGCGTGACGCACCAGCGCAACTTTTTCTTTTTCCTTCCGGTCTTTTTCTCGACGTTGATGCGCACCGGAGAAAGGTTGTTGTCCCTGAAAGGGAACAGCCAATGGTAGTCACCGGGCTTGGTTTGTTCGTTGATGCGCTGCTCTGCCATCAACATAAGTAAAGACTTAAGTTTTCCAGCACCGTCTTGTTCGCTGGTAGCAGTTGTTGCGTGGCGCAATGCTTCCAGCAATCCTTTGTCGGCCTGTTGCTCGGCGAGCCATTTGGCAGCCTGTTTACTATCGCTGGGCATGGTGAGTTGCTTTAGAAGATCAATGACAACAGGGGCGTGTGTTTTTGCATCTGACTTGGTTGTTTGCAACAGGGAATAAAGCGGCATTAGGGCGAGTAACTGGGAAAGCTGTGAACGCTGGCCGTCACTCAGACTGCCTGTGTTGCCGGATAATTGGAGTGGCTTGCCTACTTCGAGCAAGCTTTTTACCGGAACATTTTTCAATGTTTCCTGCGTTAATGTATTGATGTGATTGATATTGTCGATTTTCATATTTACTCACAATTATTAACGCTTAGCGCATATACCCAGACCTCATCAATCAGTAGGATTTGATTACTTGAGTGACATTAGCGAGACCCTGCGGCTAACGACTTTAAACGCCTCTATGGTATTATCGGGCAAATTTTTCATAACTTTATCGGGAAAGCCAATTTCTCATGTTGGAAGTGCGCGAGCTCAGCTGTGTCCGTGATGAAAGGGTGCTGTTTGAAGATCTCAGTTTTACGTTGTCATCCGGTGATCTTGTCCAAATTGAAGGTCCAAACGGCGCAGGTAAAACCACACTCTTACGGATCATCGCCGGTCTGGGATTGGCTGAGTCTGGGAATGTACTCTGGGACGGAGAATTGGTCAGTAAAGCCCGTGAAGAGTTCTATGGCAACTTGCTGTTTCTAGGCCATAGCACGGGCGTAAAGCGTGAAATGACCGCGTTTGAAAACCTTGCTTTTTACCAGCGTATGCATGGTGAAGCAGATGAAGATAGTCTTTGGGAAGCCCTTGCCCGCGTGGGTCTAGCAGGACGAGAAGATGTGCCAGCTGCACAGTTGTCAGCGGGTCAAAATCGACGAGTAGCGTTGGCGAGGCTGTGGATCAGCCAATCCAAACTTTGGATTCTGGATGAACCTTTGACGGCTATCGACAAGCAGGGTGTAAAGGTACTAGAGAACCTTTTTCAACATCATGTGAACCATGGAGGCATGGTGTTGTTTACCACCCATCAAGATATGTTCGAAGGTAACTCAAAGTTGCGTCGGATCAGGTTGGGGGTCTAATGGGAACTGTTATGTTTCACATGATTCGCCGCGAACTCCTCGTCGCGTTTCGCCGTCAATCTGACATGCTGAACCCGCTGTGGTTTTTCATCATCGTGATCACGCTGTTTCCTTTAGGGGTGGGTCCGGGGCCTAACCTGCTGGCTGAAATCGCACCAGGCATCATCTGGGTGGCGGCCCTGCTGGCGGCGGTGTTGTCATTAGACAGGCTGTTCCGTGATGACTTTATGGATGGTTCATTAGAACAGATGTTACTGATGCCAGAACCTTTATCTGTTCTGGTCTTTGCGAAAATTATTGCGCACTGGTTGCTGACAGGCCTACCGCTAATGATCATAAGTCCGCTTTTAGCGGTATTACTGTCTTTAGACTGGGAAGCTTATAAGGCTGTTGTGCTCACGCTATTGATAGGTACGCCGACGCTGAGTTTCCTCGGTTCGATTGGTGTAGCGCTGACGGTTGGTCTTCGAAAAGGTGGCGCGCTGCTAAGCCTTTTGGTCCTGCCGTTGTTTATTCCGGTGCTTATCTTCGCGACATCGGCGATTGATATGGCTGCCGCAGGATTTCCAATAAACGGCCAGCTTGCCATTATGGGGGCTATGCTGGTCGGTTCGGCCACGCTTTCTCCGTTTGCAGTGTCTGCTGCTTTGCGGGTAAGTGTCCAATAATACCAAATTATTACAACATATTAACTGAGAGCGATATTTGCAATGTGGAAATGGCTTCATCCATATGCCAAGCCCGAGGCAACTTACCAACTGTGTAACACCTTGTTACCTTGGTTTGCGGTATTGGCAGTACTGTCTCTGATAACCGGTACCATTTGGGGATTGGCATTCGCGCCGTCTGACTATCAACAAGGTGACAGTTTCCGAATTATCTACATTCATGTTCCTGCAGCAATTTGGTCAATGGGTGCATACATGTCGATGGCAATTGCTGCGTTTATCGGCTTAGTGTGGCAGATCAAAACCTCTGATTGGGCAGCCGCGGCGATGGCGCCTGTAGGAGCGGTATTCACCTTTATTGCACTGGTGACTGGTGCAATCTGGGGTAAGCCTATGTGGGGCGCTTGGTGGGTATGGGATGCACGCCTGACTTCTGAGCTTATTCTCCTGTTCCTCTATCTCGGTGTGATCGCGCTTTACAACGCCTTTGATGATGACCGCACTGCTGGTCGTGCAGCGGGTATTCTGGCGATTGTGGGGGTGATTAACCTCCCTATCATTCACTTTTCAGTGGAGTGGTGGAACACGCTGCACCAAGGCGCATCTATTACTAAGTTTGCCAAGCCTTCCATTGCATCAGAAATGCTATGGCCACTGCTTTTGAATATTCTGGGCTTTGCTATGTTCTTTGGTGCCGTGTCGCTGATGGGACTGAAAAACAAAATTCTACAACGTGAAGCGCACCGTCCTTGGGTTCGTGAACTGGTTGAGAGGGGATAACTATGCACTTCGATTCTTTCTCTGAATTTCTGGCGATGGGTGGTTACGCCGGTTACGTTTGGGGCGCCTTCGGCATTACATTCGTGGCGATGGCTTGGGTTGCATTGGCGACCCGTTTCACCCGACGCAAACTGTTTAAAGAAATTAAAAACAAAGTTGCCCGAGAGCAACGTATTAAGAATGCCCAAAAAATGGAGAACACGCTATGAACCCGAGACGCAAGAAACGACTGGGGCTGGCTCTTGCACTGGTGTTTGGTGTAGGCGCGACGATTGGATTGGTGCTTTACGCACTGAACCAAAACATGGACCTATTCTACACGCCAACTGAACTGGTTAATGGTAAGCCGGATGGCACCAAACCAGAGTTGGGGCAGCGTCTGCGTATCGGTGGCATGGTAGTAACTGACTCGGTTGATCGTGATCCGGAATCTCTGAAAGTGAGTTTCCGTGTGGCGGATATCGGCCCTGAAGTTACGGTGGAGTTTGAAGGTATTCTGCCTGACCTGTTCCGAGAAGGTCAGGGTATTGTTGCACAGGGTGTGCTGGTTGATGAACGCACCGTGTTTGCGAATGAAGTCCTCGCAAAACACGATGAAGAATATATGCCACCTGAAATTGCAGAAGCGATGAGCAAAGGGCATAAACCGCTTGAATACACCGAGCAGCAAAAACAGGGTAGCTACTAATGATTGCTGAATTAGGGCATTTCGCCCTTATTATCTCCCTTGGTTTTTCCGTCCTGTTGAGTATTTACCCACTTTTGGGGGCTCACGTCGGAAACCAGGCCATGATGCGTTCTGCGCGTCCACTGGCTATCGGCATGTTCCTGATGCTATTTATGTCTTTCATTGCATTGAGCTGGGCATTCTACGTTAACGACTTTACGGTCACCTATGTGGCGAGTAACTCAAACAGTGCCTTGCCTTGGTACTATCGTCTAACGGCAGTCTGGGGGGCGCACGAAGGCTCGTTGCTTCTTTGGGTGCTTATCCAGGCTGGTTGGACACTGGCCGTTGCCATTTTCAGCCGTGGCATGCCGCTGGAGTCTGTTTCCCGCGTATTGGCAGTAATGGGCATGATTGGTGTCGGCTTCCTGCTGTTCATCATTCTGACCTCTAACCCTTTTGAACGTACACTCCCTTACTTCCCGGTTGATGGCCGTGATCTCAACCCGCTTCTTCAGGATCCAGGCCTGATTGTTCACCCACCGATGCTTTACATGGGTTATGTGGGTTTCTCTGTGGCATTTGCTTTTGCAATCGCCTCTTTGATGGCAGGTCGCCTTGATACGGCGTGGGCACGTTGGTCCCGTCCTTGGACAACCGCGGCTTGGGTATTCCTTACGCTGGGTATCGCACTGGGCTCTTGGTGGGCTTACTATGAACTTGGCTGGGGCGGTTGGTGGTTCTGGGATCCAGTAGAAAATGCATCATTTATGCCTTGGCTCGCCGGTACAGCATTAATGCACTCATTAGCAGTGACGGAAAAACGCGGCACGTTCAAAGCGTGGACAGTGCTTCTGGCGTTGTCTGCATTCTCTCTGAGCCTGCTTGGTACCTTCTTGGTGCGTTCCGGCGTATTAGTGTCGGTGCATGCGTTTGCCTCTGACCCTACCCGTGGTTTGTTCATCCTTGCCTTCTTGGTTGTAGTGATCGGTGGTTCGCTGTTGCTTTACGCATTGCGTGCGTCAGAAGTCCGTGTGCGTGGTAACTTTGAACTGGTTTCCCGCGAGAACGTTCTGTTGGCGAACAACATTCTGTTGGTTGCAGCTTTGGTGGTTGTCCTGCTTGGCACACTGCTGCCACTGGTTCACAAACAGCTCGGGTTAGGTTCAGTTTCAATCGGTGAACCGTTCTTTAATCTACTGTTTACCTGGCTCTCTGTGCCATTTGCCTTTTTGCTCGGCATTGGCCCACTTATCCGCTGGAAACGCGACAACCTGAAGAATGTGAAAAAAGAGTTGCTGTTTAGTGGTGTGCTTTCCGTTGTTCTGGGTGTGGCGCTCGTCTGGGTTTTCGCTGATGTCTTTATGCCGCTGGCGGCACTGGGTGCTGTGATGGGTCTTTGGGTCATCATTCTGTCTTGCATTGAAGTGTATCAGCGGGCAACGCACCGTCATGATTTTGTCACCGGTCTGGGTAAATTGGGTCGTAGCCATTGGGCGATGGTGCTTGGTCATATCGGTCTGGCAATCACCGTGCTTGGTATTGCGATGGTTCAGAATTATGACATAGAACGCGACGTGAAAATGGCACCGGGCGATCGCATTGAACTGCAAGGCTACGATTTCCATTTCGCAGGTCTTCGCGATAAAGATGGTCCGAACTATGACGGTTATATCGCGGACTTCGATATTTACCGTGGCGATAAGCGCGTAAACACACTGCATGCTGAGAAACGTTTCTACACGGTGCAGCGCTCGATGATGACTGAAGCAGCGATTGACCGCGGTTTCACCCGTGATCTTTATGTTGCGATGGGTGAACGTTTAAATGATGGTTCCTGGGCTGTGCGCATCTACTACAAACCTTTCGTCCGTTGGATTTGGTTGGGTGCATTGGTGATGTCACTGGGTGGCTTACTGGCTATCTCTGACAAACGTTACCGTTTTCGTAAGAAGGTTCAGTCAGAAGTCTCTGCTGAGCCAGTGAAGGAGGCTTAAAGGTGAACAAACCTTTACTCTTTATTCCGTTCGCGCTGTTTATGGTGCTGGTTGGTGTTTTCTTTGTTCAATTAGGCAAAAACGCTGACGGCGATGACCCGACCAAGCTTGAATCTGTGTTGGTAGGTAAGGCAGTGCCAGAGTTTCGTCTCGAAGATCTGACTCAAGCTGGCAAGCTGTATGATCAGGATATCTTCAAAGGTGAACCCTTACTCCTGAATGTTTGGGCGACATGGTGCCCAACCTGCTATGCCGAGCATACTTACCTGAATGAGTTAGCTGCAAATGGTGTAAAAATAATTGGACTTAACTATAAAGACGATCGCGTAAAAGCGATCGGCTGGCTGAACCAGTTGGGTAACCCGTACTTGATCAGCCTGTTTGATGGTAACGGTATGTTGGGCCTGGATCTTGGTGTATATGGCGCGCCAGAGACTTTCCTTATCGACGCCAATGGAGTGATTCGCTACCGTCATGTCGGTGATGTGAACGACAGAAACTGGAACGACACTTTGGGCCCAATGTATGAGCAAATGCTGGCGGAGGCAAAAGGCTGATGAAACGTTTTCTGTTAGCAATCATGCTGGCTGCGAGTGCAGCGTTTTCTGTGTCGGCGGCCATTGAAGTGTATGAGTTCGATACACCTGAGCAGGAAGAAGCCTTTAAAAAATTGGGCAAAGAGTTGCGCTGTCCTAAGTGTCAGAACAACAACATCGCAGACTCGAATGCTGGTCTGGCTCAGGACCTTCGTTTGAAGGTTTATGAAATGCTCAAGCAAGGTAAGAACGAAGACGAGATTGTCGATTATATGGTTGACCGTTACGGCAATTTCGTCACTTATAACCCGCCAGTGACAGCCTCAACCTTCATTCTTTGGGCTGGTCCGGCATTGTTTGTGGTGGGGGGCTTTACCGTTTTAGTGATGCGTAGTCGCAAGCCAAAAGTGAAAACAGCAAAAGCAGAACTTGACAGCGAAGAGCAAGCGCGTCTAGATGCGTTGCTCAACGAAGAGTCTGCAGATAATAAAAATAAGGATAACAACGGATGACTGAAATGTGGTTCTGGCTGATCACAGCCTTAATGATTGTGGTCTCTGTTGGCTTATTTGTTCTGCCGATTTACCGCGGTAAAGAACAGGACGAAGCGGCAAGCCGCGATGAACTCAACAAAGCCTTCTTCCGTGATCGTATGGAAGAGCTTAATGAAGAAGCCGATGAAGGTTTGGTAGAAAACCAGAACGAATTGGCGGTAGAGCTCAAGCAGTCGCTGTTGGATGATATTCCAGCGAGTGAGAAATCAGCGACACAAAGCAAAGTTCCGTTTGTCGTCTTGGTGCCAGGTATCCTTATCATGATTGCGATGAGCTATGGTCTATACAGCACCATGGGTAACTATCGTGAAGTGGTTTCCTGGCAGGAAACAGCATCTCGTTTACCTGAACTTTCCCGTCGCTTGATGGCCGATACCAATGAGCCGATGACTGATCAGGAAATGGCTGATCTGACATTGTCTCTTCGCACTAAACTTCAGCAGACGCCTGATGATGCGATGGGATGGTTACTGCTTGGTCGTATTGGTTTGGCGAACCGTGATGTGCAAACTGCAGAAGGCGCGATGGCAAAAGCCTATAACCTGATGCCTGACGACAGCGACGTGAAGCTGGGTTATGCACAATCATTGATGTTGTCGGGTGACGAGCAAAACAGCAATACCGCACGCAACTTGCTGCGC
Source organism: Grimontia marina (assembly GCF_900060185.1). GTDB lineage: Bacteria > Pseudomonadota > Gammaproteobacteria > Enterobacterales > Vibrionaceae > Enterovibrio > Enterovibrio marinus. Next base: position 83,084 of record NZ_FIZY01000001.1, read on the forward strand.
GAAGTGATCAGAGTCGATCACGGTAACCTTCAAGCGTTCTCTTTGCTGGCCTTTGATGCTTTTGAGCGCGGAGCTTATGAAGAAGCTGTGGCTGCTTGGTCAACCATGAAACAACTGCTGCCAGCGGACGATCCACGTATCTCTATGCTGGAGCGCAGCATTCAACGTGCAGAAGCACAAATGGGCGCTGGCGAAGGACAATCCGTCTCTGTGACAATTTCGCTGGATGAACAAGTCCAATTGCCAAGCGAAGGTGTATTGATTGTATCGGTTCACTCTGCGGACGGTGCGCCTATGCCTGTGGCAGCAAAGCGTTTGCCGTTGAGCCGCTTCCCAGTAGAAGTTGAACTGACAGATGCGGACAGTATGATCCCAGAGCGCTTGATGTCTTCATTGCCAGAGGTGATGGTGAAAGCCCGCATCGACAACGACGGCAACGTAATGACCCGCGACGGTGATTGGTTTGGTGAAACCGACCCGTTTGAGCTCGGCGGAAGTTCACAGTTAGTGATTAACCAAAAGCAGTAAGTGATTTATACTGCCAAAATAATGACAAAAGGCTGGTGATAACCAGCCTTCTTTTTACTCAAATGGAATACATATAACAATGTGGAAACAACTTATTCTGGCAGTTGGTGTGCTGGTTTTACTGAGTGGTTGTGCCCAATCCCCGGAAGACTTACAGGCTGACGCTGAAACCAATGCTGAATTCGACATTTCTCATCCCAATGATCCTTTTGAAGGCTTCAACCGAGCGATGTGGACTGTTAACTACGACTACCTCGACCCTTATGTAGCGAAACCTGTGTCGTTGGCTTATGTCAACTATGTACCGAGCTGGACGCGAACGGGTATCTCTAATTTCCTCAGTAACCTTGAAGAGCCCGCAAGCATGGTTAACAGCATTGTGATGCTTGATGGCGAAGCCGCTCTCACTCACTTTAACCGGTTTTGGCTAAATACCGTGTTTGGTCTTGGTGGTTTAATTGATATCGCTTCGGCAGCCAATCTTCCTAAAATTTCTGACCGCCAATTTGGCGATGCAATGGGTTATTACGACGTTGGGCAAGGCCCCTACTTTATGTTCCCGGTCTATGGTCCTATCACTTTAAGGGAAGGGGCAGGGGATGTTGTCGATGGCTTATATCCACCACTGTCATTACTAACGCTCCCACAATCTATTCTTAAATGGCTGTTTGAAGGGATGGAAGACAGGGCCGCGCTGGTTCAACAGGAAAGTTTGTTGACTAATTCTCCTGACCCTTATGCTTTCGCACGAGATGCCTACCTTCAGAACAAAGAGTTTAAGGCTCGCGGTGGAAAAGCAGCAGATTTGGCAGAGCCTGATGACAGTTATCTGGATGACGATTTGCTCGACGAAATCGACGATTACTAAGAAATTAGCAAAGAAATGCCACTCGATTGAGTGGCATTTTTGTCTCTGGGATTTGTTCAACTCTTAGAAGCGGTAAGTTGCCTGAACACCTGCCAGCCATACGTTGCCAGAGGTTTGACCTTCGAAAGAACCGCCGAAGAAAGAAGGGAACACCTCTTCTAATTCCTCGTTTCTTGGCTCTTTTACATTGGCATCTTTAGCATGAATATAAGTGAAACCAGCATCTAGAGTTAGATTCTCAGAGTAGTTGTATCCTGCTCCTAAACTCAACCACAGACGATCGGTTTCTGGAATAGTTATAGTACGGTTGGTGTCATCCACCGCAGACGTGTCATATGCAACACCTGAACGCAGTTGAGTTTTGGTGTTTAGCTGATAAGTGGCACCTACGGCAAAGCGATAGTTATCTTTCCAGTTTTCTTGTTTAACCAGCTGAGTAGGCTCACGGAGTGAAGGAATATTTGCTTCCAGTTTTTCGAAAGTACTCCAGTCAGTCCAGTTGATGCTTGCGTGTACCGCAATGGTATCAGTCAATTGATGGAAACTTGCAATGTCTGCTGTTGCAGGCAAAGTCAGAGCCATACTGCCATCATATTTGATCATGTCTTGAAGTGGAGATCCATTGACCAAGTTGAACCCCCAACCTTGAGCAAAACCATTAAGATCTAAATCTACTTCCGAGCGATAGTTAAAACCCAGACGATTGTCTTCATTGATCTGCCAGGCTGCACCTGCCTGCCAACCCCATGTGGTGTCGTCACCTTCCATGTATTTGAGAGTGGTGCCTTTTGGGGCTAAAAAACCACCGGAACTTTTAGCTCCAATGCTTCCTTCGCCCATCACATAGCGAACACCTGCACCAACAGAGAATTGGTCGTTAATTTTGTATGCGATGTTTGGATTGATTTCCATGGTCATTACTGACGCTTCATTACCAAACTGGGTGCCTTTAAAAGTGTCATCCAGCTTAGTATGCATGCCGAAGTTAGAGCTCAGTGCCAGACCCAGATAAACCTTCTCGTTCAATTGATGAGAGAAATAGAAGTTTGGAATAAAGGCTGAATCTGCAAAATCTTTAGATGAAGTAGCAGTTTTGTCACCAGTTAAGCTGGTGTTTGTGCCTTCTACATCCACGTTTGGATCAACGTAGATAAGGCCAGTAGAAACCTGGGTGCCGTCGAGGTAAGTCATCATGGCTGGGTTGCGGAATTGGGCTGATGCATTATCCGCCATTGCAGCTTCACCAGCGTATGCACGGCCAAGACCAGTTGCAGAATACTCCGCCAGTTGAAAACCTGCTGCGATTGCAGAGGTTGAAGAAAGAGAGCCAAGTGCTGCGGCAATTGCCAGCGGGAGAAGTTTGTTCTTGTTCATTAGAGTATTTACTTGATTATTGTGGTCGGTACAGGGTACTGACAGGTAATCAATATGCAATTTTGATGATAGGGGGATAATGTATTTAGATAAATATATCGAAGTATTAATGCATTTCAGTAAAAGATACTTAATTTTCGGTGGTTTGTAACAGGTGTACGCTGAGTTTCGGCGAACACGTGTTAATTATAAATGCCAGTTAAGCGCACTAGTGTAAGCTGAAAAGCCTTGGTGTTACTGAAGTTGTTTGCGTTAGGACTTATTTGAGCGAACAAGAAGGGGAGCATATGCTCCCCTTTGATATAGCTGTGTCCCGTTTAGAACTTGTAGCTGTACTGGATACCGTACAGCCATGCATTTGCACGGGTGGTGGCGTTTACGCTTGTAATACCGTTGGTTTCTTCAACTTTGATGTCTTCACCCATCAGGTAAGTCACACCCAAATCGATATTAGCGCTCTTGCTCCAGTTGTAAGTTAGACCAGCAGAAAGCCATTGACGGTCTGAGTCTGGAACGGAAATAGACTTGTCTTTATCCTGTGCGCTGGTGTCATACATGTAGCCTGCACGCAAAGTCCAGTCTTGATTTACCGTGTAAGTACCACCGATCGAGTAATGCCAGCCATCTTGCCAGTTATATTCGTTAAGCTCGGTGCCATTGGTGGTAGCAAGCTTGTCGAAGGTATTCCATTCGATCCATTGCACTGAGTAATGAACAGCAACCTGTTTATTCAACTGATGGAAGCCAGAGAACTCAGCAATGTCCGGTAGGCGCATAATTAGTTCGCCACCGATGTTTGCAAAACCTGGCATGAACATCATTTCACCATCAGCCTTGATATCTGGGCTATTACGATAGCTCAAGCCAAACCGATTATCTTGATTCAATTCGTAAACGACGCCAGCATTCCAGCCAAAGCCTTCACCTTCTGCGTCAACATCCAACAGATTATCGCCCCAAAGTAAGCCAGAACGTTTCAACTTTCCTGAGCCAGTGATGTAGTCAACACCTGCGCCGATGCTAAATTGATCATTGATACGGTAAGAACCACTAAGGCCGAAATTGACGGTTTTTAGGTCTGTCAGACCACCAAACTCGTTGGCTGCGTAATCATTGCCAAATTCAGTCTTAGTACCGAAATTTGAGTAAATGCCTAAACCAACTGAAAATTTTTCATTGATTGGATGAATGTAGAACAGGTTTGGGACATAAGATGTATCGCCAATCTGCTCATCTGCAAGAGATGTATATGTGCTCTCAGGTGCAGCAGCCAAACCATACTTAGCATCTTTAACAACAACATCAGTATCAATTGCCACAACACCCAACGACAACTCTGGAGAGTCAAACATTGCCATTGCTGCTGGGTTACGTGCCATTACAGATGCGTTATCTGCGATCACTGCATCACCAGCAAATGCTCGGCCTAGACCAGTTGCGGATTGGCCATTGAGTTGGAAGCCAGCAGCCAGTGCTGACGTGGAGCTCGCTGCAACAGCCATTGCCACTGCTGAGCGGATAAACAGACGCTTCTTATTCATAGTATGAATTAATCCGATTAAGTTTATAATTCTTCTGGTGTTTTATGCTTGTTTTTAAGCAGCGCGGATTCTATTGTGAAGGTAGCGAATTGGAAATCTGACCAGTTATCACACATTGTTTGGTAACCGTGTCATAAGTTACTAGATGTCTGTTATTTTTTAGAAAAAAAGGGAGCATAAGCTCCCTGAATAAATGTAATTGTTTGTATCACGCTTTTTGGTTGAGATGCAGCTTGAGCTGTTCAGCAACAGGCATAATGTCAGAGCCCTCTTTGCCAACAACAATCACACTAGTGTCATTCGCTGCAGGTAAAGAGATCGCTTCCATATTGCCATCGCTGTAGCTTTCCATTGTAGGGGATTGCTGCGGCACAACAAACACAGTGAAATCTTCGCCATCTTTACCTTGGATGACCATATGCACAGCGTGATTATCATCAAAGCTACAGTGATTAATGTAAGACACTTCTCCAGGCAATTGACCATTATAAGTATTACCCAACGGCGCCAGTTTAGCATTCACTTGCGTTAGGGTTGCACCCTCAAACACATCGTTGGTGAAGCTCTCTTCGTTGTAATAGTGCTCGAGGGCAATTTGTCCTAGGCTCGCTTGTCCGGGTAATACAGGAAGTGCTTGCCAGTTAAACTGACCGAGCATAATGCCAAATGCAAAAGCGACAGACGCGGCAATAGCTAAATGGAAGCGAGGCTTTCTCGCTTCTCTTGCTGCGTCGCTGCTTTGCTTAAACAGCACTTTATCAACCAAATCATCCGGCACTTCCACGCGCAGGGTTTGATCCAACAATGCATCTAGTTGGTCCAATTCTGACGCCAGTTTTTGGTTGGCTGGCGATTCAGATTTAGCGGCCAGAATCTCAGGGTCTTTATCCTGAGGGTCTGCCAGAAGGCGTCGACGAAATTCGAGCTCATCCATTTAGCGCACCTCGCTGGCCTGAAGTTTGATTGTCCATGAACTCTTTCAATTGGTTTCTCGCTCTGAACAAACGCGTCATAACAGTGTTTTTATTTAGGTCTAAGATCTCAGCGATCTCTTCACCGCTAAATCCGGCAACGACCTGCAACACTAACGGTTCTCGATATTCTGGTGACAGACGCATGATTTGCTTGTGAAGCCATTGCTGTTCAACCGAGGCTTCTTCACTAGGGCGTGCATCGTCTGCAACCTGATGGTCATCAATATCGACCAATTCGAGTTGTTTACGCTCGAAACGGCGTGCATTTTCTCGCCTAAGGATGGTGATCAGCCAAGCTTTGGCGGCGTTGTCATCTTGAAGGCTATCAAGCGAGCGCCATGCACGTAGGCAGGTTTCCTGCACCAAATCTTCCGCTACGTGCTGGTCTTTAGTCAACCAGTATGCATAACGGTAGAGGTCTCTGTGCCAGGCTCTCACGAGCGCTTCGTATCGTCTCTGCTTTTCCATATCACTAGAGACCTTGGTTTCTGACTTTTTATTTCCAAATAATTTCAAAACCATTCTATCATCCTGATTACTTTGGATTTTAGAGTCAAATTGTCTTGGGTAATGATCTGACTTTAAGAAGGTTGGCTGTTCAGGTCTTATAGTAGTGCTGATTTGACCAAGAGTTAACCATGTTAAGAACTAAGGTACACCTTTGTAGAAGATAAATTATTTTGGATTTAAGCGATTAGAGGAAGAGTGTAGTGTTTTTGACACTTTTCTAATAAGTGGAAATATTCAATAAGGTGCATTTTTAATGAATGTGGCTCTCAGACTTTCACGACTTACGGTGCTCTTTGACACCATCGATGACTAATCAAACAAAAAATTGATCTGCTTCAAAATCGCTTCTTATCGCGTGGGTATAGTAGGCACTGTCATCTGGTGACGTGTTACAGACTTCGTTGGTTTACCGAATCTGTTGCATGAAACTGTGTTGAGCAAGATGACAAACTTCCTTTTTGAAGGCTGACTTTACTTTCTCCTCAGGTCTATGACCTGATTTGCAATTGGCTTTACGTTAATTGATTTAATACGTGATTGCTTTCCACATACGTTGCCACACCTGATAGGTGTGGTTTTTTTTGCTTTTTTTCTCAGTTATCCAGCGAGCTAATCTCTAATCTCTAATCTGGTTTTTATTTTCAAAAATGTCGTAACGGTCTACGTTTGCTTGGCATATTTAATTAAAACGCACGTTTTAATCCGATAACAAATTAGTTACACTCCTCTGGTCTGACCTCTAATAATTGCAAGGAGCGGCAATGAACTCTCCCCAGAATCTGACTACGCGTCAGGGTGAACGTATCGCAGTCGTCGCGGGTTTACGCACCCCGTTTGCACGACAATCGACCGCATATGCGGATGTGCCTGCTGTTGATCTCGGCAAGATGGTTGTTAGCGAAATGCTAAACCGTACCGACATTGATCCTAAGCTAATCGACCAGCTGGTTTTTGGACAGGTTGTTCAAATGCCGGAAGCGCCGAACATCGCACGTGAAATAGTGCTTGGCACGGGTATGAATGTTCACACTGATGCTTACAGTGTCAGCCGCGCTTGCGCGACCAGCTTCCAGTCTGTCGTTAATGTGACTGAAAGCATCATGGCCGGTGCTGTCGATATCGGTATCGCAGGTGGCGCAGATTCTTCTTCCGTGCTGCCAATTGGTGTCTCTAAGCATATGGCCGCGACACTGCTGGCGCTTAGCAAAGCTAAGACGATGAGCAAACGCTTAAAACTCCTAAGCTCACTCTCCCTCAAAGACTTAGCGCCTGTTCCACCAGCCGTAGCGGAATATTCGACGGGCCTCAGCATGGGACAAACCGCTGAGCAAATGGCAAAGAGCCACGGCATCACCCGTGAGGAACAAGATGCGTTGGCGCATCGCTCGCATTCTCTCGCAGCTAAAGCGTGGGCGGATGGATTGGTCCGCGACGAAGTGATGACTGCTTTCCCGGAACCTTATCGTCAGTGGATTGATAAAGACAACAATGTCCGAGAAGACTCTACGGTAGAAGGCTACGCCAAGCTACGTCCTGCCTTTGATCGCAAGCACGGCTCTGTGACTGCAGCGAACAGTACACCTCTGACCGACGGCGCAGCGGCAGTAATGCTTGTGCGTGAAGGCCGCGCCAAAGAACTTGGCCTAACGCCACTGGGTTACATTCGCTCTTACGCGTTTTCGGCGATCCAGGTTGAGCAAGATATGTTGATGGGGCCGTCCTACTCCACACCAATCGCATTGGATCGCGCTGGCATTACGCTGTCTGATCTCACTCTGATTGATATGCACGAAGCGTTTGCTGCTCAGACGCTGGCTAACGTGAAAATGTTCGGTTCCAAGCGTTTTGCAGAACAGATGCTGGGTCGTAGCCAGGCTATTGGCGAAATCGATATGGATAAGTTCAATGTACTGGGAGGCTCGATTGCTTATGGCCATCCATTTGCCGCAACCGGTGCGCGCATGATCACCCAAACTCTGAATGAACTTCGCCGCCGTGGCGGTGGTTTAGCATTGAATACTGCTTGTGCAGCAGGTGGTCTGGGTGCAGCGATGATCTTGGAGGCAGAATAATGACGGAACAAACAACCCCTACAAATAGTGCCTTTTCGCTTCACTATGGCGAAAATGGTATCGCTTGGCTGAGTATTGATGTCCCGGGCGAAAGCATGAATACCCTACAAGCAACCTCTGTTGATGAAATCAGTGCGATTCTGAGCGAGCTTGAAAGCAAAAGTGATATTAAAGGTCTGGTATTACATTCTGCTAAGCCGGATAACTTTGTGGCTGGTGCTGACGTTCGCATGTTAGATGCGTGCAATACTGCGGAAGATGCACAGGCTATTGCTGAACATGGTCAGAAGCTGTTCTCCCGTATCGAGAAACTGCCATTTCATGTCGTCGCAGCGATCCATGGCCCAGCGCTGGGCGGTGGTTTGGAACTCGCTCTGGCTTGTCATAGCCGAGTCGCGAGCGATGATGATAAAACCCGTTTAGGTTTGCCGGAAGTGCAGCTTGGCCTGTTGCCAGGCTCCGGTGGTACGCAACGTCTTCCAAAACTCATCGGTGTAGCGGGCGCGTTGGATATGATCCTGACGGGCAAACAGCTTCGCGCCAAGAAAGCGAAGAAAATGGGCGTGGTAGATGACGTGGTTCCTCAGTCTGTGTTGCTTCGTGTTGCTGAAGAGTTGGCGCTGAAAGGTAAGCCAAAGCGCAAAGGTAGCTGGCAGGATTGGGCAATGGGCGGCAATGCACTTGGTCGGTCTGTTGTGTTCGATCAGGCCGCGAAGAAAACCCGTGAGAAAACCCGCGGTAACTATCCGGCTACCGAAGCTATTCTCGAAGTCATCAAACACGGCTTGGATAAAGGCGTAGAGAAAGGTCTGGCACTGGAAGCAAAACGCTTTGGTGAGTTGGTGATGTCTTCAGAATCTGCCGCACTGCGCAGCATTTTCTTTGCGACAACTGCAATGAAAAAAGAAAGCGGCGCTGATGCTGAGCCTCGCACTGTGACAGGCGTGACTGTGCTTGGCGGTGGTTTGATGGGAGCTGGTATCGCCAATGTTTCTGCGACCAAAGCGAATACACCTGTCCGCGTCAAAGATGTCAGTAACGATGGCATCCTTAATGCCATGGCTTACAGCTACAAACTGCTGGATAAAAAGCGCAAGCGCCGCATCATTTCCAAAGCTGAAATGCAACAGCAGATGGGTCGCATTAGCGGTACGACTGACTATTCCGGTATGAGCCGTAACAATGTGGTTGTTGAGGCCGTGTTTGAAGATCTGAACCTGAAGCATCAAATGGTTGCGGAAGTAGAAGAGAATCTGGCTGAAGATACCATCTTCGCCACCAACACTTCGTCACTGCCAATCCATCAAATCGCCGAGGGTGCGAAGCGTCCTGAAAATATTGTGGGTCTGCACTACTTCTCGCCGGTCGATAAAATGCCGCTGGTAGAAGTCATTCCACATGCGGGCACGTCAGAAGAAGCCGTTGCGACTGTGGTGAAGCTTGCGAAGAAGCAAGGTAAAACGCCGATTGTGGTTGCTGACAAGGCAGGTTTCTATGTGAACCGTATTCTTGCGCCTTACATGAATGAAGCGGCGAGGACTTTGCTGTCCGGTGAGTCGGTTGAGCACATTGACAATGCGCTGTTGGACTTCGGTTTCCCTGTTGGCCCAGTGACACTGCTGGATGAAGTGGGTATCGACATTGGCGCGAAGATCAGCCCAATCCTGTTGAATGAACTGGGTGAGCGCTTCCGCGCACCGGATGTGTTCGACGTGATGCTGAATGATGGCCGTAAAGGTCGCAAGAGTGGCAAAGGCTTCTTCGTTTATAACGGTAAGAAAAAAGAAGTCGATAAGCGTGTCTACGCCTTGCTCGGTGTTGAGCTGAAAAGTCAGCTATCAGCGCATGAACTGGCGATTCGCTGTGTGCTGATGATGCTGAATGAAGCTGCGCAGTGTTTGGATGAAGGCGTGGTGAAATCAGCGCGTGACGGTGACATTGGTGCTGTGTTCGGTATCGGATTCCCACCATTCCTCGGCGGACCATTCCGCTATATGGACCATATTGGTATTAAGCGCTTGGTGGAAATGCTGGAGCAGCATGAAGCCAAGTACGGTGAGCGGTTTGCACCGTGTGAACTACTTAAAGCCATGGCAGCGGAAGGGAAGACGTTCCACTCATAAATCCTTAAACATAAAAATCCCCGGCTGGACCGGGGATTTTTATATCTGAAGCATGGTAAAAGGCATCAGCGAGTCGATAGACCTTAGTTAATTCGCTCTGTGCGATTGCGACGAAACGCTGTGACAGACTCGATTGCCCTTGTGCCTTCAAGGCTGCATTCGTCAGGGTGAGCGCCACCACAACTGTGCATGATCAGACGATCTGATGTACGTGGTTTCAATTGCTCTACCACAAACTTCACCATATCAGCGCGATCCATATTGCGGATAGCGGCAGCAACGTTCTGGCGCTGGGTGAATTCTGTATCCTTATTGCCAATACTGATCCACAAACGCTGTCCGCGGGCGCGCAGATTGGCATCCGGTTCTTCTATCTGTCCGAGTAACCCTTGCTTACTGGCTTGCCATTGCGCTTCGTTAAGCTCAAGCAAAACCAAGAAGAAAGCATTGAGGAAGTCGTCTATTGCTTCCATTAATTTCGCTGGGCCAGCCTGAGGTGATTGCACGTAGAAAATCAAACCTGGGTGACGGTTCATTGGCATGTTGCCAGAGCCAACCATATAGCCAAGTTGCTGCTTGGTACGCAGCTCGTTGAAGAAGATGGCAGACATCAAATGCTGAGCGAAAGTAAACAAGGCGACATCCTGAGGTTCAGTGCCGTGGCTCTGGTAGTAAACCAACACGGCTGAGTCTTGGCTGTCGCATCCTAGATGATATGACGCACTGCCAGCACCTTTTAAAAGAACCAGTGGTCGGGTGGACTCCTGATAACGCTGGTTGTGCACGCGAAGGGCATCTTTTACAGGTTCAGCCAAATCCAGTGTTTGCTGTTTCTGCCAGTTACCGTAAACAAACATCTCAACATGCAGTTCTGACATCACGCGATGCACAAAGTCCGGTAGCTCTGTCACCTGCAGTGGTTCCAGCGCTTCGATGAGTTCTTCATACGTTGGGTTGTTTGGCTGCAAGATGCCAGTCATCGAATTGTACAAGCGGTTAATGGCTTTGTTTTGAGTCGCGTTTTTCCAACTTCGTAGCAGCTGGGTTTTGATGATTTCAAAGCGCTCTGGATTGAAATCGCGCTTGGCAAATTTATCCAATACCAAATCCATCAGGAGCGGCAGTTTTTCATTGAAGCCACTGAGCTTCAAAGTCACGCCACCTTGATGGGCATAGAGGTTGTAGTTGAGGCCAGCGACTTCGGCAGGGTAGGCCGTCTCATTGATCGACTCCATCAGCATTTCAACGCTGACACGGGTCTTTACGATGTTCTTGACCGATTGCACCGCATGCGGGCTGTCTATCGCAACGTAAACCACGCCTTTCGGGACGCGGAATTCGGTATCTTGCAAGTGCCACAAACAAAAGCCCGGTAACTCTTGAATCATATCAGGTAGTTGTTGTTCTGGCGCTTCTAGATCTGCAGGGTCGAGTTCATAGCTGATAAAAGGGTTTGGCTCTGGTAAAGCCAGCGCGGGAGAGATATGTGCCGCACGCCATTTTTCGAGCTGAGCTTCGGTGAATGGTTTCACGCTGTAAGGGGTGTCGTACCAATTTGCTGTGCGGTCATAATTGCCGCCTTTGGCAATCAGTGTCAGGCGAAGATGCTCGGGTGTCAGGTAGCCAAGCATCTGGCGTATCAAGGTTTCGTCATATTCCTGCATGATGTAGTCGCCATACAGCACATCATCATCCTGATAATGCTGCATGTTGAGCACCATATGACTCACGGTATCGATGGGGCGCGAAGGCTCTTGATAACGAAACGCCATTTCCTGTACCGCACGTTTTTCTTTATAACGCCAATCATCGAGCCCCTGCTCGCGGATAAGACTGATTGCCTGAAAAATGTAAGTCACGATATCGTCAATCTTGGTCAGTCCCGCCTCGGTCAGGCTGACACTGACTGAAAACTCGCGGAAATTCGAACCGCTGATCCCACCACCTGCCGACAGATTGTTGATGAGCCCTTTGGCTTTGAGCAAAGACATCACACTGCCAGTACCTTCATAACCGAGAAGATGGGCAATGTAGGAAAGTGGCTTAATTTTGTAATGCTCATCGGTCGCTGGCATTGAAAATGCCAGTGTCAGCTTACGAACATCTTTGAGCGGCTCGATACAGACAAACTGCTGCAACTGGGCTTTATCGACAAACGGGACGTCTGGCACAAACAGCGACAGGTCAAGGTTTGGAATATCACTGAATGTTTGGTTTGCCAGCGTTTCCAAATCGTCCAGCCTGAATGGACCAGTGATAGAGGCTGCCATCAGGTTGGCACTGTAATGGGTTTTGTAAAAAGCAATCAGCTCATCACGCACCGAACTGCCCTCGCGATCGGCAAGGGTGTCGAGGCTACCGACAGAAAACTTGGAGAAAGGGTGAGCCGGGTTGATGGTCTCTTTCTGCACTTGGTAAATCCGGCGCACATCGTCCTGAAGTTTCAGGCGGTATTCTGAGTCAACCGCGTTACGCTCTTTATCGACCGCGTCTGCGTTGAACAAAGGCGCAGAGAAGAATTGGCCGAATCGATCCAGCGCTTCTTCGAAATGGTCGTGTCGGATATCGAAGAAAAAAGTGGTGTTTTCGGTTCCTGTCCAGGCGTTGTTATTACCGCCATGGCGACTGATAAAAGATTGGAACTCACCGACATCAGGATATTTCTCTGTACCGAGAAACAGCATGTGTTCTAAGAAGTGCGCTAAACCTTCACGATCAGCAGGATCACAGAAGTGTCCCACATTCACGGTTAACGCAGCAGCACTGCGCGGTGCTTGCACATCTTCTACCAGAAGCACCCTCAAATTGTTGGCGAGAGTAATAAGGCGGTAGCTACGATGATCGTTGGGACTGATTTGCACAAAGCACCTTCACTGGTAGTGGCAAGGTCTTAATTATGACCACGTAAGTAAATTGAGGCAAACATCTGTGCGATCAGTCGTTCCAGATTAAAGAATTGACTGGTAGCATATCGAAGAATACTCAAAATCAGCTGTTGTGATATGCGAATTTATATTATGCGCCACGGTGAGGCACACACCTTCGCCGCCAGTGATGAAGAACGTCCGCTGACCGATCGCGGTGAGCAACAATCGGTTGAAATGGCACGCTGGCTGGCACAAGAGCTGCCAGAGGGAAAACTGGACTTAGTGTTGGTGAGCCCTTATTTGCGCGCACAGCAGACTTGGTCGGCATGTGCAGCCGTTTTGCCTGAAGCGAAAAGCATTTTGACGGAAGATGGCATCACGCCGTATGGCGACAGCGAGCACGTCGCTTCTTACCTGCGCGCTTTAGTTTCCGTTGATAATCCAGCGTCGATTCTTTTGGTTTCTCATCTACCGCTGGTGGGTTATCTCACAGCAGAGTTTGAAGCTGATTTGCAGCCGCCGATGTTCCCGACATCTTCAATTTCCTGCATTGAATACAATCCGCAAACGGAACAGAGCGAAGTGCTGTGGATGAAAAGTCCTTCGCAAGTGATGGGTTACGCATCCTGACGGCCAGGTCGAAAACAGCTTTAAGCAAACATAAAAAAACGCCCAACACAGGGCGTTTTTTGTGTCTAGGGGCTGTTGACCTTTGGTGGTTAAATTTTGTTCTAGCTATAAGCGTTTTAGGCGCGGCGAGATGTGTGCCGCCTAGTGGTCTAAGCAAATACACCACAACAAAGCATAAAACGCTTAGAGCAGAACCCTTCGGGCAGCGTTTGTGGGGAATTTCTGCGGCGTTATCGGCTTCTCATGTAGGCTAGCTACACATCGAAGCCTCTGCCTTGCATAAAATCCCCACAAACTGCTGCAAAAATCATCACCAAAGGTCAACAGCCCCTCGGCTTCAGGCTATTTTTCCGGGATTTCAATCAGAACCAGTAAAGCGCCATCACCACCAAATTCCAGTGGCGCTTGATGGAATGCCAACACGTCAGGGTGCTGTGCCAGCCAAAGTGGTGTCTTCTGTTTCAGTATGTGTTTGCCAATACCGTGCATGACACAGGCACAACTGACCCCTTCTTTTATACATGCTGCAATCAGAGCGCCCAACTCACGCTTGGCTTCCAGTTGCGTCATGCCGTGTAGGTCCAGGAACATATCCGGCACGTAAACACCGCGGCGAAGTCTTTTTACTTCGTATTTGGAGACACCTGTGCGCGCATATTGGGTTGGCCCATCTTCTTTCAGCAGCGGTTCAAACTCGTCTGAGAAATAGAAGGTATGGTCGCGCGCCGCGGACTCTGTCTGCTTCTTGCGCGCTTGCTCTGTTGTCTGGCGTCTTGGCGGGTTTATGGTATCCTGCTGCAGTTTTTTAACGCCTTTCACCGCATCGCGGAACAATGACATGTCGTCATCTTCTGGGATCGGGGATTTCTTACTCATAAGTCATTTCCAAATTCTGTTAGCTGCATTTTACTTAAAATAAGAACAATGTCTGCTTTCCTGTTGGAATCGCCCTGACGGTGATGTGTTGAGGCTACTGGAGGCCATTTTGGATAGAATTATTGTTGATGAAGTCGTCAACGAGCTGCGTACGCTGCAAGACATGCTACGTTGGACGGTAAGTTGCTTTAATGCAGCAGGAATTTATTACGGTCACGGAACGGACAATGCATGGGACGAAGCGGTACAACTGGTACTGCCGACACTTTATCTGCCAATCGATGTGCCTGCAGAAACGCAAACTGCGCGTCTGACCACCAGTGAACGTCACCGTATTGTTGAACGTGTGGTCCGTCGTATCAACGAGCGCACGCCAGTGGCTTACCTGACAAACAAAGCGTACTTCTGCGATTTGGAATTCTACGTGGATGAGCGTGTGCTGGTACCACGTTCACCAATCGGTGAGCTGATCCAGAATCAGTTCAGCCCAATGCTGGAAGTCGAGCCAAACCGTATCATGGATCTGTGCACCGGCAGTGGCTGCATTGGTATTGCGTGTGCCTACGCGTTCCCTGACGCTGAAGTAGATCTGGTGGACATTTCTACCGATGCGCTGGAAGTGGCAGAGATGAACATTCAGGAACATGGCCTGGAGCAGCAGGTTTTCCCTATCCGCTCAGATTTGTTCCGCGATCTGCCAAAAGATAAATATGACCTGATTGTCTCCAACCCACCATACGTGGATGAGGAAGACATGAACTCGCTGCCGGATGAATTCCGTCACGAGCCAGAGTTGGGTCTGGCTGCCGGGACCGATGGCTTGAAACTGATGCGCCGCATCATCGCCAATGCACCGGAATACCTGACTGAGCA
Organism: Grimontia marina; assembly: GCF_900060185.1. Taxonomy (GTDB): domain Bacteria; phylum Pseudomonadota; class Gammaproteobacteria; order Enterobacterales; family Vibrionaceae; genus Enterovibrio; species Enterovibrio marinus. The sequence continues at coordinate 98,320 of NZ_FIZY01000001.1, forward strand.
AGGCATTCTGATCTGTGAAGTAGGTAACTCCATGGTTCACGTTCAGGAACAGTATCCGCACCTGCCACTGACTTGGCTGGAATTTGAAAATGGCGGCCACGGTGTCTTCCTGATGACCTATCAGGATCTGGTCAGTGTTGCCGACGAATTTTCTATCTATAAAGACTAATTGTTGTCTTTGCCCCTAAGAAAAAGGCCGAAATTATAGATTTCGGCCTTTTTTATATCTCTCTTTCCGGTTTTGCCTCATTTCTTGAAACCAGCCCAGTATTACAGGGAGTTTCCACCTGTACATAAAAAAAGCTTTTGCTTCTCAATCGCGGTTATGTTTCATTAGGTGCATGCTAATGCGGTTGTGATACGTCGACCGGAGAGAAACAGAGGAAGTAATGGCAGGCAATTCAATAGGTCAGGTTTTTCGGGTCACCACTTTTGGTGAAAGTCATGGATTGGCGTTGGGCTGCATTGTTGACGGTTGCCCACCGGGACTTGAAATTTCAGAAGCAGATTTACAGGTCGATCTGGACCGTCGTCGTCCGGGTACCTCAAAATACACGACTCAACGTCGCGAACCGGATGAAGTGAAGTTCCTTTCTGGCGTTTTCGAAGGTAAAACGACAGGGACTTCGATTGGCCTGGTTATCGAAAATACCGACCAGCGCTCACAGGATTACTCTAAAATTGCTGACCGCTTCCGTCCGGGCCATGCCGACTACACCTACCATCAAAAATATGGACACCGCGATTACCGTGGTGGTGGCCGCTCTTCAGCACGTGAAACGGCGATGCGTGTTGCTGCGGGTGCGATTGCGAAGAAATACCTCAAGCAAGAGTTTGGTATTGAAGTCCGTTGTTACCTTTCTCAAATGGGTGATGTGACCATCGACAAGGTCGACTGGGAGCAAGTTGAGCAAAACCCATTCTTCTGCCCGGATGAATCAAAACTTGAAGCCTTGGATGAACTGATCCGTGCGCTGAAAAAAGAAGGCGATTCTATCGGTGCCAAACTGACTGTGGTCGCGAATAACGTGCCTGTTGGTCTGGGCGAGCCAGTTTTCGATCGTTTAGACGCAGACGTTGCTTACGCCCTGATGGGGATCAATGCTGTGAAAGGTGTGGAAGTGGGCGATGGGTTTGATGTCGTCAACCAGCGCGGCAGTGAGCACCGTGATGAACTGACGCCGGAAGGTTTTAAATCCAACCACGCTGGTGGCATCCTTGGTGGTATTTCATCAGGTCAGGATATCGTTGCGCACCTTGCGCTGAAGCCAACTTCAAGCATCACGGTACCGGGTGAAACCATCAACGTAGATGGTGAAACCGTCGATGTGATTACCAAAGGTCGTCATGACCCATGTGTTGGCATCCGCGCAGTGCCAATTGCAGAGGCCATGGTGGCGATTGTATTGATGGACCACCTGCTGCGTCACCGCGCACAGAATGCAGGAGTGCATACCAATACGCCGAAGATTTAAATGAAAGATCCTAGGGGCTGGGAAAGAAGATTCTTGTAAAATCAAAGATTTGAAAAAGGGCTGATGGTTTAGCACCATCAGCCCTGTTTGTTATCTTTCTTATGCAATCTTTTCCCTAGGACCTATGCTCTAAAGCTTCTTCCGATTCAAAACTAAACACCGGCAGGCTCCAGCCAAACTTCACCGCTGACATACGGAAGACAAAGCCTGTCACCAGCGTAGAAATGGTCGCGATGTTCTCATCAATGCCAAACTGGTTTCCGTATGTCATCAGTGCCCAATACATAGCGCCGGCTAAGAAAGCGACAGAGGCATAAAGCTCTTTATGCAGCACCATTGGCTGACGGCGACACAGCAAGTCACGCAACAGGCCACCAAAGATGCCAGTGACCAGCGCGGACACCACACAAATCAGTGGCGACAGCCCCATATCCATGCCCACGCGACAACCGATAATGCTGAAAGCAATCAGACCGAGTGAGTCCAGCCAGACCAAAAGCTTGTGATTGCGAGCCACCCAAGATGCCATCCAGGTCGTCACGATACCGGCAACGCAAACAATCACCAGATAATGCGGGTTAGCGACCCAACTAAGCGGGTAGTGACCGAGCAAAATATCACGCACGGTACCGCCGCCAATGGCTGTGCAGGCAGCGACCAGCATGACGCCAAACCAGTCCATATTCCTGCGGCCAGCCGCCAATGCGCCTGTCATGGCTTCAGCGGTAATTCCAACGATGTATAACGTGGACAACAACATGATATTCAGTAACTTGCATTTGAGTGGGATAATTTCGCGTAATCATAGTTGTGATCCATCTCTCAATCCAATGAAAGGTTGTGAGGTCAACCATGAATTGAATTCATGCTTTTGCTGGTGGAATTGGCCTAAAACGGCGCTTTTTGCTGCGACAATAGGGGCTTTGGCAGGTAAAATGCCCGCTTAACTGAATTTGCTGTAACTTCATTATTACAATTCGCGCCATGCAACACGATTACAACGACCTTATTTCTGTCTTTAATCAGACTTTTATTGATTCTTTCAACACAGAATTGCTGCTGGGCGGCGATGAGCCGATTTATCTGCCTGCGGATGATGACAACCCACACCACAGAATCATCTTCGCCCGTGGTTTTTATGCCTCTGCGCTTCATGAAGTGTCGCACTGGTGCATTGCCGGGCCTGAACGCCGTTTGTTGGAAGACTTTGGCTACTGGTATCTACCGGATGGACGCGATGAGCAGACGCAAGCCGAGTTTGAAAAGGTAGAAATCAAACCTCAGGCGGTAGAGTGGATTCTGTCGGCCAGTTGTGGCTTTCGCTTTCAGGTAAGTTGCGACAATCTAAACGGTTCTTTTGAACCTGACCGCCCGGTATTTACCGCAAAAGTGCGTGAACAAGTGATGAAATATCTGAAAAACGGCATGCCTACGCGCGCCAAAACCTATTCAGACGCCCTTCGAACGTTTTATAATCGTCCTCCTTTAACGCCAGCAGACTTTTCCTGAGAGCTAAAAATGATCCAAGAATACGAAGAGAAAATCCTCGACCTGATTGATGCCATGGTAGACACCGCCTCTGATGATGAGTTGTTTGCCAGCGGTTATCTGCGTGGTCATGTCTCGCTGGCGGCCGCAGATTGTGAGCAGGACGGTATCGAAGAGGTATCTGCGCTGAAGGTACGTGTTGACGAAAGCCTGAAAGAGAACTCAAACGAGCTGAACCCTTCCGATCAAGTGCTGGTGGGTAACCTTTGGGCATCGCTGCAACAGCAGGCAGGTTAAATACCAACCAGATAAGAAGAAGGCGCCAATCGGCGCCTTCTTTGTTTGAATTATCTTTCTCTACTAAAGAGCTTTACCCTTGAGCAGTTTTCTTACCCACATTCGTCCCGGATGCAAGGCATTAAGCACATCAACCGGCATGGGGAGTGGGTCGCCACAAAGCTGTGAAGCCAGAAGTTCACCGAGGATGGGGGCAGAGGTTAAACCGCGCGAACCGAGTGCCAACAGGCTATAGAGGTTCGGGTAAACCGGCACATCTTCGGCACTGTCTTTCTTATCTCGTAAATCACTGTATACGGTTTTCAGGGCTTCAAAGTCGCAGACATCACCGACATATGGCAGATGATCGCGGCTGGCACAGCGAATACCTACACGACCACCACCATGGTCAGTATCAATCTCTTTTGGCCACTCAGCAGGAATGCAATCGACCAGGCGCTGCTTGTTGTCAGCCTGATCGTCCATGCGGAAGTCCATGGAAGTATCATTCCGGCTGTAGCTGGCGCCGATGCAATGAGTGTCATTTTTTGGGTTGGCCGGCGTCAGGTAACCGTCATAACACAACACGGTTTTGAGCTGCTTTAACGCTGGCGTGGTATTGATGTGGGACACCTGGCCACGAACCGCATAGGCCGGAATGGGGGCGGTTTGCTCAAACTGGGTGAACTTATGGCCGTTAGCGACAACCACGGTATCGTGAGTCCGTTCGCTTTGGTTTGCAGTCAGTATCCACGCCCCGTTCTGATGACTGGATTTCGTCACTTCGGTACTGTAATGACAGGTCAACAGGCCAGTTTCCTCAGCGTTGGCTATCAAGCCCTGAGTTAACTGCTGAGGACACAACCAACCGCCGAGAGGATAGGTGACACCGCCGTGCCCGGTTTCAATGCCAGTCAGTGATTCGGCGTCTTCTCTAGTGATGCCGTGGATAAGAGATTCCGGAAAACCACCTGTCAGCATCTTCGCCAATTTGTCCGTGCTTTTTTCATCCCACCCTAATTGGGTAACGCCACACAAATCGTGATTAAACGAAACCGTTTCTGCTGCCTGTTCAATAAACTGACGGGAGAACAAAAATGCCGGCGCAAAGAAGCGAGAAAGGGCATCGTCACTGCCATTTAGAAGTGGATACACCGCGCCTTGTCGGTTGCCAGATGCGGCAAGTCCAGGCTTGTCATGTTCGCAATAAAGGGTGACTGATTTTCCACGACGTACCAGTGACAATGCCAAGGTGGCGCTCGCCACACCGCCACCAATAATCGCAATGTCATTGCTATTTTGTGGTGCAGTACGTTTATACCAAGGAGCCTGTTGGCGTGGCTGGTTACGTTCGACCATGGTGCCGACAATCATGTCGCGTTTGGTGCCATAGCCCTTGGCTTTTTTCATTTCAAAGCCTGCGTCAATTAAGCCGCGACGCACAAAGCCAGCTGCAGTGAAAGTGGCGACGGTACAGTCTTGTTTGGCCAGTCTTGCCATGCCGTCAAATAGCGTCTGACTCCACATTTCAGGGTTCTTGCTGGGTGCAAAGCCGTCCAAAAACCAGCAATCCACAATACCGTCATCAGACGTCCACACTTGTGGCATACAGTCTTTGATGTCGCCGAACCACAAGTCCAGCGTGATCATGCCATCTGCCAGTACCAAACGGTGGCAGTCAGAAACCGCTGCTGGGTAGTGTTTGCGCAGTGCTTCGGCGAAATCCGCCAACTCTGGCCAGGCTGCGTGGGCTTTTTCTAAATCAGTGACGGAGACCGGGAACTTCTCAAAGCTGATGAAATGAAGCTGGTTGACTTGAGCCTCAGGGTTTTCCTTTCGGAATTGGGCAAACCACTGCCACACAGCCAGGAAGTTAAGGCCTGTACCAAACCCGGTTTCCGCAATCACGAATCGGTCATGTGAAAAGGTATCCCAGCGGTTTGGTAGCTGGTTTTGCTGCAGGAACACGTAGCGCGTTTCTTCCAGACCATTGGCATTGGAAAAGTAAACATCGTCAAAGTTGTCAGAGACCGGTGTTCCGGCGTCATTCCAATGGATTTGGGCGTGTTCAATACGGGTTTGGGTCACAAGCCTTACCTTAATAAAAATGGGATTTGCACGTCGAGCGCGGATTCTATCGCCAATTCGACGGAATATACAGAACCGACAACGGGTCTGTGTCAGTATGTGAAAAATTTCAGCTTACACCTGTACTCTAGGAAAGCTGACCACTTAGGCGTATCAAAACCGCTATCATCGGTGCGAACTCGAATTGTAGGAACAAAAGATGAAACGAGCCGTAATTACAGGTATGGGAATTGTTTCCAGCATCGGTAACAACGTTAAAGAAGTGCTGGAGTCATTAAAGACGGGTAAATCAGGGATTAGCTTTTCCCAACAGTTCGCAGACATGAAGCTTCGCAGTAATGTCTGGGGTGATTTAAAGCTCAATCCTGCTGATCACATTGATCGCAAAAAGTTTCGTTTTATGGGCGATGCTGCGGGCTTCGCTTATCTGTCAATGGAGCAGGCTATCGAAGATGCCGGTTTGACAGAAGATATGGTGTCTAACGACCGCACCGGTCTGGTTGCCGGTTCTGGTGGCGCATCATCGATTAACCAGGTTGCAGCCACAGACACATTACGTGAAAAAGGCGTAAAACGTGTTGGTCCTTACATGGTGCCACGTACCATGTCTTCAACGGTTTCAGCTTGTCTGGCAACACCATTCAAAATCCGTGGTGTGAACTACACCATGAGCTCAGCATGTGCGACGTCCGCGCACTGTATTGGCCACGCTGTCGAATTGATTCAACTGGGTAAGCAAGACTTAGTTTTTGCGGGTGGTGGTGAAGAACTGGATTGGTCACTGACCATGATGTTTGATGCCATGGGTGCACTGTCGACCAAATACAACGACAACCCAGAAAAAGCATCACGTACCTACGACGCTGATCGCGATGGTTTCGTTATCTCTGGTGGTGGCGGCATGATGGTTATCGAAGAGCTTGAGCATGCGCTGGCGCGTGGTGCGAAAATCTACGGTGAAATCGTGGGCTACGGTGCAACATCAGATGGCTACGATATGGTAGCGCCATCGGGCGAAGGCGCAGTTCGCTGTATGAAGATGGCGATGCAGGACGTCGATCAAATTGACTACATCAACACTCACGGTACCTCTACGCCAGTGGGCGATGTGAAAGAGCTGGGGGCGATTCAGGAAGTGTTCGGCAACAACAGCCCTGCAATTTCTGCAACCAAAGCCATGACCGGTCACGCACTGGGTGCGGCAGGTGTTCACGAAGCGATTTACTCCACCATCATGTTGGAAAATAACTTCGTTGCACCAAGCATCAACATCGAAAACCTGGATCCAGCCGCTGAAGGCTTGGATATCGTGTCGGAAGCCCGTGAAGTTGAGTTGAAGACTGTGATGTCTAACAGCTTCGGCTTCGGTGGCACCAACGCCACGCTGGTTATCAAAAAATACGAGGGATAAGCGTCTCACTTGTCCCCAGGGTCTGCTGGCTGTCAAAGGTAGACAGGCCCTTTAGTTTTCCGGGACGTAGGCTTTATGCCCACAACAGACGCAGGTTTAGATCGTTGAGAGCCGATCTCTACCTTTCAGATCCTGGATTTTGCCCGGCCAATTGGCCGGGTTTTTTCGTTTTATCTGGCGCAGAAAACCGTCACAATAGCGCCAATAGAATAAATGTAAGAGTAAACACACTTGAACATTCTGATTGATGAAAACATGCCGTATGCCGCTGAGCTGTTCAGCAAGCTGGGTACGGTTACCGCAAAAGCAGGACGTACCCTGAAGGCAGATGATCTGATTGACGTTGACGCGCTGATGATTCGCTCCGTCACCAAAGTTGACGAAGTACTGCTGGAAAAAGCCAATAAACTGAAATTTGTTGGTACGGCAACCGCAGGGACAGACCATGTTGATGCGGATTTGCTTGCCAGCAAAGGCATCTTCTTTACTGCCGCGCCGGGCTGTAACAAAGTGGGTGTGGCCGAATACGTGATAAGCGCGCTGCTGGTATTGAGCCAGCAACAGGGCTTTTCTATTGCTGACCGTAAAGTTGGCATTGTGGGCGCAGGTCAGGTGGGAAGCTACCTGTCTAAATGTCTGTCAGCGCTCAGCATTCCGCACCTGTTATGCGATCCTATCAAACAAGCGGAAGGCGACACACGCGAGTTTCATCCTCTACAAACGCTGATTGCAGAGTGTGATGCCCTGACCTTCCACACGCCGCTAACCAAGACCGGTGAATACCCAACGCATCATCTGATGGGTGAAGCGGAGATCGCTGCATTGAAGCCTGGTTCAATCCTTATCAACGCGGCTCGCGGTCCAGTGGTCAGTAATGACGCACTGAAAGCTGCACTGAAAACACAGCATTTAACTGCCGTGCTAGATGTGTTCGAGTTTGAACCGGAAGTGGACATGGAACTTCTTCCCATGCTGGCTTTCGCCACCCCGCACGTTGCGGGTTACGGACTGGAAGGTAAAGCACGCGGCACCACCATGATCTACAACAGTTACTGCGAGTTTCTGGATAATCAGGAAGAAAAAGTCGAAGCGGCGTCTTTGCTGCCGATCGCGCCAATTCCAAAGGTATCACTGAGCAAGCCTTGGGACGACAGCGATCTGATGGCACTGTGCCAGCTCATTTATGACATCCGCCGTGATGACGCCGAGTTTCGACGTGCGATGGCTGACGTTGAGCTGCACCGCGCAAGCTTTGACCGCTTGCGAAAGAATTACTGGGACAGACGCGAGTACAGTGCAATTACACTAGCGGGCGAGGCAGCGTTTGGGTTAGAGTCGCTCGCTAATTTAGGTTTTACCGTAGAGGAATAATCATGACACAAGAATTCGATGTGGCTTATGACGTCGCTGTTTTAGGTGCTACAGGCGCAGTAGGACGCACCATTATCGAGGTGTTGGAAGAGCGTAAATTCCCTGTGCGCAATCTTCACTTGCTGGCAAGTGAGCGCAGCGCCGGTGAAACCATCCGCTTTAACGGTAAAAGTGTCCGCGTGAAAAACGTGGAAGACTTTGACTGGAGCCAGGTTCAAATCGCGCTGTTCTCAGCGGGTGCAGAATCATCTGATCGTTGGGCACCGATTGCTGCTGATGAAGGCGTAGTGGTTATCGATAACACCTCACGTTTCCGCTACGAATACGATGTCCCACTGGTCGTGCCAGAAGTGAACCCGGAAGCGATTGCGGATTTCCGTAACCGTAACATCATCGCAAACCCTAACTGTTCGACCATCCAAATGCTGGTGGCACTGAAGCCAATTTACGATGCAGCAGGTATCGAGCGCATCAACGTCTCGACATATCAGTCAGTATCGGGTTCAGGCAAGAAAGGGGTTGATGAACTGGCAGGCCAGACAGTGAAACTGTTGAACAGTCAGGAAGCAGAACCAGGCACCTACAAAAAACAGATCGCGTTTAACTGTCTGCCACACATCGATGAGTTCATGGACAACGGCTACACCAAAGAAGAAATGAAAATGGTGTGGGAAACCCAGAAAATTCTGGGCGACGATTCCGTGGCGGTAAACCCGACCTGTGTGCGCGTGCCTGTGTTCTATGGCCACGCTGAAGCCGTACACATTGAATGTCAGCAGCCGTTGGATGCCACCGAAGCGATGGACTTGTTATCCCGTGCTGAAGGTGTTGAAGTTTACTATGGCGAAGACTACCCAACGCAGGTAAAAGAAGCGACAGGTAAAGACCATGTCATGGTCGGTCGTGTGCGTAATGATATCAGTCACCCGAACGGCCTGAACATGTGGGTTGTTGCTGACAACGTCCGCAAAGGCGCAGCGACGAACTCAGTGCAAATTGCTGAATTTTTGATCCGCGATTACCTGTAATCATCCCTGACTTATTCAACCCAACAGCCGGCAGCAGTGATCTGGTGCCGGTTGTTTGATCACAAAACACAGTTTTATCTCTTCACACTACAGTTTTCAGCTGGGCTTCCGATATAGTTATGGAAATAACCAGTAATATCAATCGCAGCAGGTGTTTAACGCCTTGCCTCCCAGCGACTTCAGTACGGGAAACGCACCGCGATTGTGAAAAGCCTTTTATTCTGCCATAGGGGAATGCGGGCAGTGTCTGACCCAGATTTTTATAACGCGATGAAGCGAACTCTTTTTTCATACTTATCACGTGGTCGTATCGGCAAAACGCTTGTCGTCTCGTCTCTATTGCTGAGCCTCGGTATTCCGTTCTCTGCGCAGTCTGCTATTCGCATTCTTGGCCCGGTAGAAGAGTCTCCTCCGTCCAGTGCCACTGAGCCTCTGACTCAACAAAATCAAGCGCCGCTTTCCTCTGTGAACCGACGCCAGACTGTTGGGCCAACCCGTGACTCTGACACACTTTGGTCTATCGCGTCGCGCTATCAGCCGAACAACTCAGTGACTGTCTATCAGACCATTGGTGCAATTTTTCGCCTGAATCCAGGTTCGTTTGAAGATGCCAATATCCACGGTTTGATTCCTGGCAGTACCTTGTTGATGCCAACACTCACTGAGATTCGTCGTGAGAGTACTGGTGATGTTGCGAGCCGCCTGCAAATTGATGAGGCGCGTAAAGACGCAAAACGCGTGGCTAATCAGCCATTAAGTCAGCAAGTCACTACGCCGGCAGTGACCACACCAAAAACAACACCTAAGCCTGAGCCAAAACCTGAACCTGCAATGGTCGAAAAAACGAAGCCAGAAATGGAAGCCGGTGAACCGGAAGCCATGGCTGAGAACGCGGCTATGAAAGAGAAGGAGGTAATGGAACCTAAGGGTGACATGTCAGGCGCGCCGACCAAACCAAACATGTCTGCGGTTCAGAACCAAATCAACGAATCTGACCTGCAAATGGGCAAACTAGTTGAAAGTAACCACATTCTGAAAATCCGTCTGGCCGAAGTACAAAATGAGCTGGCTGCCATGAAAGACCAGATGTCAGCTGATGAAGAACTAACAGAAGAAATTCGTGAGTTCCTCGAAGTTCAGCGTATGCGTCAGGCTAAGGTGGAAATGAAAGAACCGTCGTTCTTTGAATCCGTGATGGCAAGCCCATTGATGCTGGGGACTATGGCAATTATTCCAGCGTTGCTAGTAATTGGTGCCGCAGCCTTCTTCATCATGCGTCGCCGCAAAGACGAAGATGTTGACGTTGAAGAGCCGGAAGGTCTGGATGGCGCAGCCCCAGATATGCCAGCGGCGATGGTCGATGTTGATGACGGTACTGACGAACTTGTTCTGGAAGATGAAGAACTTGAAGTTACCGATGATATTGATACCGACGAACTCTTTGGCGACGACATGGGTGATGATCTTGATGATATCAACCTGTCCGATACTCTTGAGCTTTCAGAAGAACCTGAAGAAGGCGACCTGGACATCGATGCCGATACTGATCTGACATCGAACTTGGATGTTGGTTTGGATGATGACTTTGATACCAGTACCGATGTCGAAGCGAACACCGATGACGCGATCGGTTTGGAAGATATGGAACGTGCGCTCGATGAGATGTCCTCACAGCCTGAAGAAGCAGAACTCAGCCCTGATGAAGCGCTCGCCGCAATGTGGGAGCAATCGCTCAGCGGCGGTGATGAAGAAGTCGATGATATTGATGCTTTACTGGCCGCAGAACAGTCAAGTGAAGGCGACGAAGTAGCCACTGCAGAAGCCGAACCAGCGCCTGAAGCGTCAGCAGAGGAAGACGCTTCAGAAGAAGCCCTTGAAACCAATGAAGCCTTGTTCGATAACGTGCTGGATGGTGAGCCTGAAGTTGACTTGTCTCAGGATATCGACCTGTCTGATGATGACATCGATGACCTTATCGGCTCAGCTGCTGAGCCAGAGCCAAGCGCTGAAGACAATACGGCAATGCTGGATGAGCCACTCGGCGAAGACGATGACCTAGATCTTATCAGTAATGATGTCGTGGAAGAGGACGATATCGCAGACCCTGATGCACTGCTTGATGAAATGCTTGGTGATGATCTCATCGATGAAGATGGCAATACTGTCGCATCAGAAGAAAAAGACGATACCGATGATTTATCGCTCGAGCCAGAACTCGACGCGGATCTGTCTGAAACAGACGCCTTGCTGGACGAGTTTGTCAGCGAAGATGACGAAGACCCGCTTGATGAAACGGCATTACTTGACGAAGCCATTGATGACGATGATTTGCTGGGCGATGTTCTTGGTGAAACAGAAGATCAGGAAGAAGTCGACCTCGGAGAAACCGATGTTTTGCTCGATGAGCTGATTGACGACGGTGATGCACTCGAAGATGAAAGTGCATTACTGGATGAAGTCCCGGATGACGATCTGCTTGGTGATGATCTTGGTGTTGATAGCGAGCTTGATATCGATAAAGACCCTGATCTCGACGTCGACATTGATAATGAATTGGACATCGATAGTGTGCTGGATATTGATGCCGAGACAACACCGGAGATCACTGGTGAGGTATTGGGTGACGATTCAGATGATGCGCCGGAAGAAGTCTCTGATGAGTTGGAGATTCCTGAGCCAGAAGTGGCAGAGACTGAAGAGCACACAGAGGCTGAAGAGTCGGGTGTTGAGGATCTTACTGAGGTTGATGACGCACTGAACAACGGCAGTTCAGAGACTGAGCTGGATGAGCTGGTGGACGATACGCCTGTTGAGGCTGAACCTGAACCTGAAGCCTCTGAATCAGAGCTGGAACTACTGGATGATGTGCTTGAGCAGGACGAGCAGACTGAAGAAGATATTGAGAGCGATACGGAAGAAACCGCACTGGATGAAGCGCCGATTGAAGAGCCTGAGGCGACAGCCGAAGACTTGGATCTTCTCGATAGTCTGCTAGATGAAGATGCGTCTTCAACTGAGTCTGAAGAGCTTGATTCAGAGCAAGCTGACTCTGTCCAAACTGAGCTAGAGCAACCAGACATTGAGCCAGAAGCGTCAGAAGAGACAGCCGAGACACAGGATGAGCTGGTAGCCTTTGATGAGACGCCAGATACAGCCGAAGCTATCACTGAAGAGCTTACTGTTGATGAACTGGCTTCAGAAGAGCGAGATATTGAAGATAGTGACGTTGAATCCTCAATCTCAGAAAGCCCGGAAGCAGAAAACGAAGTTGAAGAGCCTCAAGCGTTAGAATCGGAATCAGAAGAACCATTAGATGTCTCCGTCGAGCAAGAAGCCGAAGACGCGTTCGAGGCGGAAGATGAAGCGCCGCTCGATCTGTCTTCTTTGCCTGAGTATGACGAAGAGGCAGCATTAGCAGACAGTGAAGGTGAATCAGAAGCAATCAGTGAAGTGTTGCCTGATGACGATGATACCGTGCCACTGGATTTGGAAAATCTCCCCGAATATACCGAAGAAGATGCAGCGCAGGAATATGAAGTCGAACTTCCTCCCTCCCAGGAAGACGCAGCTGAGTCCGTTGAAAGTGACGTCGCCGAAGAGGAAGCGCTTCAAGAAGAATCGCTGAATACACCTCAGCCGGAACAAGAAACCGAGGAAGAGGTTCATGCCTTCACGGCGACGGAGCCTAATACACTGGCTTTCCCGAAAGTTGAGCCTATCGGACTTGATGAACTGGGTGAGTTTGACGAAGACGATGCACTGTCTGCCGCGTTAGATGAACAACGAGAGCTGGAAGAATTCCTACCACAATCGAAAGAAGAGGGCTTCACGCAACCTTCCGCGCCGGTTTCGCAAGCGCCTTATCGAGCCGCTGAATTGGATGAGCTAGCGCAACTCGATGACGATGAGCATCAGGTTGCAGGCTTGAACATGGAAGCACTGCTTTCAGAAGAACTGGAAGAAGAACACTCAGGGCTGGGGGACTTTGAAACCGAAGAGCTCGACATCCCTGAGGATGAAAGTGACGTTTGGAGCGCGGAGCAAGCGCCGGAGCCGGAGCTTGAAAGCGAAGATTGGTCTGAGCAACCAGAGGTTCTGGGTGATGAGATCAAGTCCATGGACCTTGAAGGTGACTTGGATGGATTGCTGGATGATGTTGAAAGCGAGCTGGTTGAAGAGACCGCGCCGAGTGAAGACTACATCAGTATTGATGAGCTGATGAAAGATGACGGTGTGCCCCAGGAAGACCCTGACTCGTTGAAAATAGATCTGGATGTTGGGCTAGAAGATTTTCCAGACGTGCTGAGCGACATTCAACCTGCTGATGTTGATAGCAGTGGTGAAGCCGCGACCAATATGGATTTGGCGAAAGCTTATCTTGAGATGAATGATGTTGACGGTGCCATTCAACTTCTTGAAAAGGTAATGCAAAGCGGCGATACGAACCTCAAGGATGAAGCCAGATTGATGATTGAGAAGCTTAATTAACCAACAGATCCCAAAAAGGCGGGGTATCCCGCCTTTTTTATGTTGTTAAAAGGTAGCTAACTCAACTTAGAGGAATTATTGGCTGATTGGCTTATGAAGAAAGCAGGTTATATAATGCGCCGCCTTAGATAACCTGTAAGACAGAGAAAACACGATGAGAATTGCCCTGGGTGTGGAATACGACGGTGCGAAATTTTATGGCTGGCAACGCCAGCGTGAAGTGCCAAGCGTTCAGGAACATCTTGAAAAAGCCCTGTCCAAAATCGCCAATCAGCCTATTGAAGTGCAGTGCGCCGGTCGCACAGATGCTGGCGTTCATGGCACAGGTCAGGTAGTTCATTTCGATGTTGAAGGCTCAAGGCCACTACGAGCATGGACCATGGGCGTCAACACACACCTACCTGACACAATCGCAGTGCGTTGGGCGAAAGAGGTGCCGGATGAGTTCCATGCCCGCTTTACCGCAACGGCACGTCGTTATCGATACATTATCTACAATAACGTTTTGCGTCCGGGTATTCTCCGTCACGGTGTGAGCCACTATCATGGTGAATTGGACGAAAAGCTGATGCATGAAGCGGCCCAATGCTTATTGGGTGAGAATGATTTCACGTCTTTTCGCGCAGCTCAGTGTCAGTCAAATAGCCCATGGCGAAATGTTCACCATATAAATGTGACTCGTCAGGGACGTTTCGTGATCATTGATATCAAGGCCAATGCATTTGTTCACCACATGGTGAGAAACATCACTGGCAGCTTGATTGCTGTCGGCCGCAAAGAGCAAAAGCCAGAGTGGCTGAAGTGGTTGCTGGAAATTAAAGACCGCAACCTGGCAGCAGCGACAGCAAAGGCAGAAGGATTGTATCTGGTTGAAGTGGATTATCCGACGGAATATGAATTGCCATCCTCGCCGATAGGCCCTTTGTTTCTACCAGACGAACAGCTTTAATCATGAAAGAGGTACCTAAAATCGCCTCTTTGTCACAAAACAAAGTAGAGATAAGTGGGACTAACAATAGGTAGTACCAGTTTTTTGTCCAAAGTCTTAACAAGTTGTGTTTTAATTCTCTGTTGAATTCGTAGATATCAAGGCCACTTGCCCATCTCTGCACAGACCGCGTTCATGGTGAGCGAAACAGTGCATGGTAATGATGTAAGCGGCGAGTGCTCCAATATAAAAGGTCGTTCATGAGCTGGCTTGAAAAAATTCTGACAAAAAGCAATATCGGTTCTTCACGTAAGGCTTCTATCCCAGAAGGCGTCTGGACCAAATGTTCGTCTTGCGAACAGGTGCTGTACCACGCAGAACTTGAGCGTAACCTGCACGTGTGTCCGAAATGTGACCATCACATGCGTATGAGCGCGCGCAAGCGCCTGGAAACCTTCCTTGATGAAGGTAACCGTGTAGAAATCGGTGATGAGTTGGAGCCGAAAGATCTGCTCAAGTTCCGTGACTCGAAAAAGTACAAAGATCGTATCTCTGCAGCGCAGAAGTCGAGTGGCGAGAAAGATGCACTTATCGTCATGAAAGGTGAACTACTGGGTATGCCAGTAGTTGCGGCCTCTTTTGAATTTGCTTTTATGGGCGGCTCAATGGGTGCGGTTGTTGGCGCGCGCTTCGTGAAAGCGGTAGACGCAGCCATCGAAAATAACTGTGGTTTGGTTTGTTTCTCTGCAAGTGGCGGTGCACGTATGCAAGAAGCGCTGATGTCGCTCATGCAAATGGCGAAAACCAGTGCAGCGCTGGAGCGCCTGTCAGCAAAAGGCCTGCCTTTTGTTTCTGTATTGACTGACCCAACCTTCGGTGGTGTCACCGCAAGCTTTGCGATGCTGGGTGACGTAAACATCGGTGAGCCAAAAGCTTTGATCGGTTTTGCTGGCCAACGTGTTATTGAACAAACCGTGCGAGAGAAACTGCCAGAAGGTTTTCAGCGCAGCGAGTTTCTGTTGGAGCACGGTGCGATTGACATGATTGTTGATCGCCGCGAAATGCGTCAGCGCATCGGTGGTATGCTGGCGAAAATGACCAACCAAGAATCTCCATTGGTTGTGTCCGTCGACAAACCGCTGGAAGGTGAAGTAATTGAAGCTGAGCCAGTGGAAGAAGATAAAGAGTAACTTCGCCTAGCAAATCTCACATCGAAAGAGCGCCTTATGGCGCTCTTTGTCTTTTAGCTGATATGATTAAAGTATCGGAAATTTGAATAGATAACAAATGTCAGAACTCATTAAGCCCGGTGCTCATTCACCGCTATCTGCATGGTTGCAGTATCTGGAATCTCTTCACACCAGCGCAATTGATTTAGGTTTGGACCGCGCTTCACTGGTTGCCAGTAACAGAAACCTAACCAAGCCAGCGCCGACAGTCATCACGGTAGCCGGTACCAATGGCAAAGGCTCCACCTGTGCCATTATTGAAACCATTCTTCTCAACGCTGGCTACAAAGTTGGCGTATACAGCTCCCCACATCTGGTGCGTTATAACGAGCGTGTTCGAATCAATGGCTTGGAGTTGGATGATGAAAGGCATTCAGAAGCGTTTGCCGCGATCGAAGCACTGCGTGGTGATACCAGCCTGAGTTTCTTTGAATTCGGCACGTTGGCAGCACTTTGGTTGTTTCTTGATAACCAAGTTGATGTGGTCGTACTAGAGGTTGGCTTAGGCGGCCGCTTGGATGCCACAAACGTTGTTGATCATGATGTATCAGTGATCACTAGCTTGGCTATCGATCATGTCGATTGGCTCGGTGATGACATTGAAGTGATTGGCTTCGAGAAAGCCGGTATTTTCAGAGCCGGAAAACCTGCGGTTTGCGGTCAACCTGAACCGCCAGCCAGTGTTGCTGCCCATGCTGATGATATTGGCGCGAACCTGCATCAAGTAGGGTATCAATTTGACTATGAAAAAGAAGGTGATGTCTGGCATTGGCAATGCGGCGCGTTTGATTTGCGTGATTTGCCGATTCCCAACTTACCACTTCCGAATGCAGCAACGGCACTCATGGCATTAGGGCTTTCTGAGCTTGAAGTCACTGACGAGCACATCGTTGATGGTCTGAAGTCAGTAAAACTGGCTGGACGCATGGAGCGCGTTTCTGATTCACCTTTGATTTTGATGGATGTTGCCCACAACCCACATTCAGCTGCGTATCTGGCGAAACAAATTCGGGAATTGAAAGAGGCATCCAACGCCTGCGTGCATGCTGTCGTTGCTATGCTCCATGATAAGGATATTGCCGCCACCATCGAAGAAATGAAGTCCGTCATTGACCATTGGTACCCAGCTTCACTTACTGGTCCCCGCGCTGCGAGCTGGGAACAGGTCGCTGAATACTTACCAGAGGGTGTCCAAGGCTTCGCAACACCAGCACTGGCTTTTGACAAAGCGAGAGCTGCTCTCGACTGGCAAGGGGATATCCTTATCGTATTCGGTTCTTTCCATACAGTCGGTGAGATCGCCGACCACCTCCAAAAACAGGAGTAATCGTGGCAACCCAGTTTCAAAACCGATTGGTCGGGACGCTCATCCTTGTCTCTCTAGGCGTTATTTTCCTCCCCGATGTGTTTGACGGTGAAAAGGCACATTATGAAGAAAGCTATCAAGCCATCCCTTTGCGCGAGGAAGTGGATGAATCCTTGCTGACCGAGCCTGTCATGGCACCCGAAGAAGTTGAAAGCTTTATGCCGCCAGAAGAGCCTGTCGTCGTCACCATAGACGCGCCGGCGGCACCGAATGTCGCTTCAGCGCCCAAAGAAAACTATACCGACTCGGCATGGATTATTCGTCTAGGTACGTTTCGTAACATTGAAAATGCGCATAATCTAGTAGCAACACTTCGGAGTAAAGGGTATGCAGCGCAACTTATGCCACGTGATATCAAAGAAGGTGAATTAGCGCGTGTTGAAGTAGGTCCTGATGTCTCGAAAGAAAAGTTAGAGTCGATGACTGCGGATTTAGAGTCTTTGACGGGCTTGAAAGGTCAACTGCTTAGATTTAACCCACTCAACCCATAAGAAAACGTTTGCGTCGTCATTTTTTCTGTTAAAATGCGCGCGAATCGCTCAGATGATTAAAAGATGAATTGGATAGATTACATCATTATTGGCGTGATCAGCTTTTCTGCTCTGATTAGCTTGGTCCGCGGTTTTGTTAAAGAAGCCTTGTCGCTGGTGATTTGGTTTGGTGCCTTCTTTGTCGCAAGTGATTTTTACCCGCAACTGGCAGCTTACTTTACAAATATTCATGACGAAATGATTCGAAACGGCGCAGCAATAGCGGCGCTGTTTATTGCCACTCTGATTGTTGGTGCGGTTGTTAACTACGTGATTGGACAGTTAGTACAAAAAACTGGCCTTTCAGGTACAGATCGCGTGTTAGGGATTGTTTTTGGGGGTATTCGTGGCGTGCTGATTGTCGCTGCACTACTGTTTTTCCTCGATGCATTCACCAGCCTTGCCAGTTCTCCAGAGTGGAAACAATCGCAGTTAATCCCTAAATTTGGGGTAGTGATTGAATGGTTTTTCGATTATTTGGAGCAAAGCTCCAGCTTTCTGCCTAAGGTGATCTAAGGTTTTCCCGCGGCAAGGTTCGCGGGCAAATCCACAAGTTCCCTGGGCTCAATTTCGCGTTACAAGGAACAGCATACATGTGTGGGATTGTTGGGATCGTGGGCGAGACCCCGGTTAATCAGTCAATTTACGATGCGTTGACAGTACTTCAGCACCGAGGTCAGGATGCGGCAGGGATTGTCACCATTGACGATAACCGCTTCCGCCTGAGAAAAGCGAACGGCTTGGTCAAAGATGTTTTCCAACTTAAGCACATGCAAAGACTGCAGGGAACCGTGGGTATTGGCCACGCCCGTTACCCAACTGCGGGTAGCTCCAGCGCTTCCGAAGCGCAACCATTTTATGTGAACTCACCTTACGGCATCACATTGGCTCACAACGGTAACCTAACCAATGCCAATCAGCTTCGTGAATCACTTTTTGCTCAAGACCGACGCCACCTCAACACCACCTCTGACTCAGAAGTCCTTCTTAATGTCCTTGCCCACCAAATCGACAAAGTGGCGTCTCAAGAACTGACAGAAGAAGATGTGTTCAAGGCAGTTCGTGAGCTTCACTCGCAAGTGACCGGTGGCTACGCCGTAGTTGCAATGATTATTGGCCATGGTCTGGTTGCCTTCCGTGACCCACACGGTATTCGCCCGCTTTGCATGGGCAAGCGCACAGTCAATGGTCGTGAAGAGTATATGGTGGCTTCAGAGTCTGTGGCACTGGATGCAGTTGGTTTTGACTTTGTGCGTGATATAGCGCCGGGCGAAGCCATCTATATTACCTTCGACGGTCGTCTGTTTACCCGCCAATGTGCTGACAACCCTGCATTGTCTCCTTGTATCTTTGAGTTCGTTTACTTTGCGCGTCCGGATTCATTCATCGACAAGATTTCAGTCTACGGCGCACGCATCAACATGGGGCAAAAGCTCGGTGCTAAAATCCGTCGTGAATGGGAAGACTTGGATATTGACGTGGTTATCCCGATTCCTGAAACCTCCTGTGATATTGCATTGGAAATCGCTCAGGTACTTGAGAAGCCATATCGCCAGGGATTCGTGAAAAACCGTTATGTTGGCCGTACCTTTATCATGCCGGGCCAACAGCAACGTCGTAAGTCAGTACGTCGTAAACTCAATGCTATTCGCTCAGAGTTTAAAGACAAATCTGTACTGCTGGTGGATGACTCGATTGTTCGCGGCACCACATCTGAACAAATCATCGAAATGGCAAGAGAAGCCGGCGCGAAGCGTGTATACATGGCGTCAGCTGCACCAGAGATCCGCTTCCCGAATGTTTACGGTATCGACATGCCGAGCGCGAACGAACTGATTGCACACGGTCGCGAAGTCGATGAAATCTGCCAAATTATTGGTGCTGATGGCCTGATTTTTCAAGACCTGAGCGATTTGGAAGAAGCGGTGCGCGACGGTAACCCTGATGTGAAACGCTTTGAAAGCTCGGTGTTCAGTGGCGAGTATGTCACTAGCGATATCAATCAGGAATATCTGGATTATCTGGAAAGTCTCCGTAACGACGACTCTAAAGCGGTCCGTGAACAGCAGCAAGAATTGGCTAACCTCGAAATCTACAACGAGAGCTAAGTTTTGGCTCCTTTGATGGTTAGCTATTCCAACAATAAACGCGGCTATCAAGCCGCGTTTATTAGTTTTAGTCTTAAATTACTGCACAAATTTAATCATTGGACAAACATAGGACCGAAGCCGACATTCCACATGATGACTGTGCTGGCAAGGATCGCAACCAAAAGCACCAAACCGCACGTTACCACTGAACTTGCATAGATAAATCCCCGCTCTTCTGGGATATGCATAATTATCGGTACCCCTGTGTAAAGCAAATACACTGAGTAGGCGATACCAGCCAGACCTACTAACATGACAAACCAAACTATGGGGTAGAGAGCAGCCAGACCTACCATAAATATCGGTGTTGCCGTATAAGCCGCAAGCTCCAGGGCTTGAGTATATGTTGGAGTGGAACCAAACGTTCGACTCATCCAGAGGGTGAGATAGGCAAGAGCCATCACGCCCGTGATGAGTGCAAAATACATCGCGCAGGCGATAATGATCGCACTTTGTTGAGTGAGGAAAATCGGATCACCGACGCCGATTTGCCAGCCAATATGCACACTGGAATAATATGCGCAGATAGGTGGGATGAGCGCCATAATGGCGGCGTGTCCCATACTGTTTGCCGTCCCTTCGTGGAGATCATCAATATTTTTCCATTCTTCTTTCGGATGGGTATAAAGGCCGAGCAAATGTCCCAAAATCATAGGTCGCTCCTTCCTGTAGCGGTAACCAGCAATGTTTTATACGCAACAGCGATACGTGATCGATCGCTTTGTTACATACTAATAACATTAGGTGCTGAGGGACGTCATTCGCAAGTTTTAACCACCAAAAGTATGGTGGTTTTTTAATCACTTATCGAATCTGGGACACTTGGTGATCAGCTTCACTCTTCAATGTTTTCTGAGTGAAAATATGAGAGAGAAAAGTCGATGAATGCACGCAGCTTTGCCGGGTGGTGTGTTTTGTCATGGTACATCAGGAAGATATCACGAGGTTCAGTGGTCCAGCCTGGCAAAATCTGGGCGAGTTCACCTTCTTGAATGTCTCTTTGCACCAAAACATCGGGGATCAGTGCGATACCCAACCCATCTTTTGCCGCAGCCCTTACTACACTGAGCTCTGTTGCCTCAAATCGTCCTTGCTGAGAGACACAGATATATTGGTCCTTATCGTTGGAAAGCTGCCATCTCATGAGCGGCCAACCTTTCAAAAGATGATGTTTCTCCAGATCGCAGGCGTCCGTAAGCGGTGCATTTGTTGAAAGGTAACTAGAGCTTGCAACAAGAATATCTCTGACCGTGTGAAGCTTTCTGGCGATCATCGAAGAGTCGCGTTGCGGCCCTATTTTGATAAAAGCATGTTTATCATCCAAGAGGGAAGGTGAGGCATCATTATAGAGTGACAGATCAATCCTAATGTCTGGGTAAGCGACGAGAAAGGCGCTGAACATGGGCTGCAATAGCTTCATCGCAATATTAGAAGGAGCAGCAAGCCGGATCGTACCGGAAGTGCCCTGGCAATATTCAGACAGGTTTTCAGTCGCTTCCACCAATTGCTCCAATAAAGGCGAGCACCGGTCATAAAAACTTTGTCCGGCTTCCGTCAGTGACAGTTTTCTGGCATCACGATGCAAGAGTTTGATCTTCAGATCTTCTTCTAGCACCTGAATTCTTCGGGTTAGGGTAGCAATAGGGATTCCCGTCTTTTTTGATGCCGATGTGTAGCTTCCATTCTCGACGATCAGTCGGAAAAGATTTAAATCATCTAATTTCATAGGATTTCACTGTCTTGCGATGGTCTTCAACAAAAAAGTACTGTTTTAGCTATTTCAAATTAAACTGGGTCATTTTTCGTTGTCTCATGTCAATATGTGGGACTCTAAAGGTGGTGTGACGGTACTGAAAGATAGAAAATATCCAAATTATTTTCTTTTCAGGATACAGAAAGTTAACCACTTTCGAGTCGTCTAATACAGGCTAGTGATAACCTCGTGCTGATTTTCAAACTATCCTAGTAATAGCAAAGCGCCCGTATTAGATACCAGCAAGGCAAGAGAAAACAGGAGAACATATTGTGTTGGAAGGAAAAGAAGTTCTCATTGTTGAAGATGATCCCGTGTTCAGCCGCATCATTGGTAGTTTTCTTCGTAAGGAAGGGTGCGTAGTAAGAGAAGCCGGGAATGGACTAGATGGATTAAAAGCACTGAGAGAAGGTATTCCTGACTTGTTACTTAGCGACCTCTCTATGCCGGTGATGACCGGACTAGAGTTCGTCGAAGAAGTCAGTATGGAATACCCAATGCTTCCAGTGATTGTTATTTCAGGTACTGGTGGCATGTCAGATGTTGCTCAGGCACTGAGATTTGGTGTGAAAGACTTTTTAATCAAGCCTATCGAAGACATTATGATCGTGAAATCTGCCATTATCTCTGTACTCGAAGATGCAGATGGTGGTGTGAACAGCGATGCGGATTTTTCGCAGCAATGGTTCAAGGTCTCACAAAATGGCGATCAACCGCTGACTGAAGAACTGAAATGGCATCTGGAAGATCTATTGGACAACCCCGGTAATGCTAGAGACCTATTAATAGGCTTGATGCCGGAACAGGATTCCCAGCAAGGCGATTGGCGACTGTCCTATCATTCGTTGCAATCTGCTGACACCAACCCGGTTGTGCTTGATTACACCTGGATGATGGACGGACAGATGGCGTTCTATATGGTTGACAGTGCCTCTGCGGGAGAAAATGGTACGGCGACAACGCTGATGATCCGTGCTTTTTTCAATGAGTATCTCCGTTCGCAAGATGCCGACGAGCGTGGTTTTGTTCACCTTGTCCACCAAATTGAACATGCCATAAAGCGCTCCACCTATGCTAGCCCAATCCGGGCCATGTTTGGCATTTTAAACGCTGCAGACGACCAACTGGACGTTCTGTCAGCGGGCCTTAACGCCGTGGTTGATGGTTCTGGTAAGGCATTGATTGTGAAGAACGATAACTTGTTAGGTATTGACGCATCGAGTACGCGTTTTCAAACCATCGACCTTTCCGGAGGGAGTGTACGGGTATCGCTTAGCGAGATTGGTCTCACCAGCTTCAGTTTAGACATCCAGAGACTGAGCGCATAATTAAACCAAAACAATCCCCAAAAACCGCCCAGATAGGCGGTTTTTTTTCGTGATGAAAAATCAACCTCTGCGTTCCAAACTATGAAGCAGTGCAGACTATTTGAGCAGTTAAAGGCTGTATGCTTGCTGCACAAAGCCCAGCCTAATATACTCAGGCGTTGCGTCGCAAAGATGATGCAAAATTGGCTAGCAATAAATCGGTAAATCGGCGAGAACGACTAGAAATGAATCCATGGTATCTGCTCTATTGTAAACGCAGCGAGCAACAACGCGCTGAGCAGCACCTCAAAAGACAAGGCGTCGATTGTTACTACCCACAGGTAACTGTAGAAAAAATCCGCAGAGGCAAGCGTTCCAGCGAGTTGGAGCCGCTCTTTCCCAACTACGTTTTTGCTTCCTTTGACGCTGAAAAAATCTCTTACACCACAGTACGTTCGACACGTGGGGTTGTCGACTTTGTTCGACAAGGCGCGATACCAACTATCGTACCTATAGAGCTCATCTCGGATCTAATGTCTCACGAAGACAGCGATGAACAGCGTGAAGCACTGGGCGACGTCTTCGAGCCCGGTGACCAACTAGAAGTGCTCGCAGGTCAGTTTTTAGGGGCAGAGGCTATCTACAAAGAAGCGGATGGGGAACTTCGTTCGATTTTATTGATCAACCTGATCAGCCGGCAGGTTGAAGTATCAACAGAAAATAAGGCACTTCGTAAAAAGTAGTTGCAACAAGCATAGATGCTATCGCGTACTTTGGGGACGACACCTAAGGGCGGTAGCGTAGAGAAAACCAAATGTTGGAATCAGAAATGAAGATTTTAGTTACAGGTGGGGCGGGTTTCATTGGTTCCGCTGTCGTTCGACATATTATTGAAGATACAAAAGATAGCGTTGTTAATGTCGATAAACTTACTTATGCGGGCAACTTAGAGTCTTTGGCTTCGGTTGCTAATAACGAACGTTATGCCTTTGAGCAAGTAGATATCTGCGACCGTTCAGAACTAGATCGCATATTTTCTTTGCATCAACCCGACGTTGTGATGCACTTAGCTGCAGAGTCTCATGTAGACCGTTCCATTGATGGACCTGCTGCCTTTATTGAAACCAACATCATTGGTACTTACAATTTGCTAGAAGCAGCACGTCAGTATTGGAACTCTCTGGATAACGACAAGAAAGCTGCGTTCCGTTTCCATCATATCTCTACCGATGAAGTGTACGGTGACCTTGAAGGCACAACAGACTTGTTCACCGAAGAAACATCGTACGAGCCATCAAGTCCTTACTCTGCCTCAAAAGCCTCAAGTGACCATTTGGTTCGCGCGTGGCTCCGTACTTACGGTTTGCCAACCATCGTGACCAACTGCTCAAACAACTACGGTCCTTACCATTTTCCAGAAAAGCTTATCCCATTGATGATTTTGAATGCCCTAGATGGCAAAGCTCTTCCAGTTTATGGGGATGGCATGCAAATCCGTGACTGGCTGTTTGTAGAAGACCATGCACGTGCGCTTTACAAAGTGGCTACCGAAGGTGAGATAGGTGAGACCTACAACATTGGTGGCCATAATGAAAAAGCCAATATCGAGGTCGTGAAGACCATCTGTGCGCTATTAGAAGAACTGGTACCAACTAAGCCAGAGGGTGTGGTGCAGTATCAAGACCTCATCACTTACGTAAAAGACCGCCCAGGCCATGATGTTCGCTACGCTATTGATGCCTCAAAAATTGAACGGGAGTTAGGTTGGAAACCGGAAGAAACGTTCGAATCGGGCATTCGTAAAACCGCGATGTGGTATCTCGACAACAAAGCGTGGTGGTCACGAGTACTGGACGGCTCTTATTCACGTGAGCGCCTTGGTACAAACTAGGCATTAAGTTCTCGTCACACTTATTTTTGGTTCTACGTTCTAGTTCCTACCTAGGACCTAGG
This sequence comes from Grimontia marina, assembly GCF_900060185.1. Taxonomy (GTDB): domain Bacteria; phylum Pseudomonadota; class Gammaproteobacteria; order Enterobacterales; family Vibrionaceae; genus Enterovibrio; species Enterovibrio marinus. The sequence goes on from NZ_FIZY01000001.1 coordinate 123,161, forward strand.
ACCTAGGACCTTTTTCTCTAGGAGCCAAATCAATGAAAGGCATCATTCTGGCGGGCGGCTCAGGCACGCGTTTATACCCAATCACCCGAGGCGTATCGAAGCAATTGCTTCCAATCTACGACAAACCGATGATTTACTACCCATTGTCGACGCTGATGTTGGCGGGTATTCGAGAGATCTTCATCATCACAACCCCAGAAGACAACGAGAGCTTTAAGCGACTGCTAGGCGATGGTAGCGACTTTGGTATTCATCTGGAATACGCTGTGCAGCCAAGCCCAGACGGTCTGGCGCAAGCTTTTATCATTGGTGAGGAATTCATTGGTAATGATAGTGTGTGTTTGGTGTTGGGTGACAACATTTTTTATGGGCAGTCGTTCAGTAAAACCTTAAGAAATGCGGCTTCCCGAGAGGTAGGCGCAACCGTATTTGGTTATCAGGTGAAAGACCCAGAGCGCTTTGGCGTGGTGGAATTTGATGAGCAAATGCGTGCGGTCTCAATTGAAGAAAAGCCATCGAAGCCGAAGTCGAACTATGCTGTCACGGGCTTGTATTTCTATGATAACCGTGTCGTGAGCTTGGCCAAAGACGTTAAACCTTCTGATCGGGGTGAACTAGAAATCACTACCCTAAATGAAATGTATTTGAATGATGGTTCACTCAATGTAGAACTGTTGGGACGGGGATTTGCATGGCTGGACACAGGGACGCATGAAAGCCTTCACGAAGCCTCTTCTTTTGTGCAGACTATCGAACATGTTCAAGGACTAAAAGTGGCGTGTTTAGAAGAAATTGCGTGGCGTAACGGATGGCTAATTGACGCCCAACTAGAGAGGTTAGCTGAGGGAATGAGTAAAAACGAATATGGTCGATATTTGCAGCGTCTCATTACTAACGAATAATTATAAATATTATGTGAGGGAACTATGATACTCGTAACCGGAGCTAATGGGCTTTTAGCTAACGAAATCAGAAAGCTATCAAACGGAAAAAATGTTATTTTTGTTTTAAAAGAAGAACTAGATATTACATGTAAAAACGATGTTATGGAGTTTTTTGAAAGCAATAATGAATTCACATCAGTGATTAACTGTGCAGCAGGTGCAGATGCAGAGTTTATTGAAGAAAACCCCGATTGGGGATATGAAATAACGGTGTCGGGGCCTTCGAACTTAGCCGAAGCATCAAAGCTGTTTAATTTTAAATTGATTCATATATCGACGGATTATGTCTTTGATGGACAGAAAAATACACCATATACAGAGGAAGACCTAACAAACGGGCTTTCAAAATATGGTCAATTAAAAGCAGAAGGCGAAAAAGCAATACTAGAATTATCTGAATCGTGTGCGATCGTGAGAACTGCTTGGCTTTTTTCTGAACAAAAAAGAGATTTTATCGGTACAATGGAACGAATAGCGGCTAATCGAAGCAGTGTGAATGTTGTTATTGACCAAATAGGTTCGCCGACATACGCACCGGATTTAGCGAAAGCACTATTAGTTATTGCGACTGAACTTCGAGTGGGAGAGAAGGAAATTTTCCATTTTAGTAATGATGGTGTGTGTAGTTGGTATGACCTGGCTTGTCAGATAATGAAAGGTCTAAATTTAGACTGTAAAGTTGAGCCAATCTTAAGTCACGAATTTCCTACGAAAGCAAAAAGACCAAACTACTCTGTTTTAAGTAAAACGAAGGTTAAAGACAGGTTCTCCATTCAGATTAGACACTATGGAGATGCTCTTAACGAATGTTTAGAGAATATAAAGTCAAAAGGTTAACACCGTATGCTGTCGAGATCTGACATTCATAAAATTGCTGAAATACTTATTCCAAGTAGGAAGATTAAAGTTTTTGGATACTACCAGTTTACCGAATCTGAATTAAAAGATAACTTCGTTCTAATAGACTCAAATATTGGTTGTAGTGATATAAGGAATGTTATATGGTTCCTTCCCCAAATAGCAAATATTAATGCGGGCGGAATTGTTACAATATTGAAGCTTGCTCAATATTTAAGTGTAAGACTCGAGATTGATAACATATTTGTGTTTGAAAAGAACATAAATAAACAACAGATTGATGCCGTTAATTCTATGTATCCTGGGATTAAATATGAAGTTGTTCAGTCCGGGAACCCAAAAACTTTACCTAGTGCTTGTGTTGGTATTTGTACATTTTGGACGACAGCATTTTCTCTTCTGAAATATAATAAATGCAAAAGAAAGTATTACTTGTTGCAGGATGATGAGAGAAGCTTCTATGCTAAGGGGAGTCATTATAGTTTAGTAGAATCTACCTATACATTTGGTTTTACGGGAATATCTAACTCATTTTCTATTCAGAAAATATATCAAGAAATATCAGGAAAAGATTGTTTTGTTTATCGCCCTGGTATTGATGAATCTTTACTATCTCTTAGGGAAATTGAACGGCCTAGTGGAAAAACAAATGTTCTTGTGTATTGTAGGCCAAGTCATCAAAGAAACTGTTTCGAAGCAATTATCGTTAGCCTAAAAAATGTAGCTAGCTTTCTTGGTGATGACTATATATTTCACTTGGTTGGAGAGACTATATCTAAAAATAAGTATGATTTGAATAAACAGTTTATAGTTCATGGTAACATTTCGGATAAAATGAAGATCAGAGAGTTATATTCATCTTGCTCCTTTGGAATTAGTTTTATTACCTCGCCTACTTACTCCTATCATCAACTAGATATTATTTCATCAGGTATCTGCTTGATATCAAACCATAATGAAGAACTGAAGAAGTCTTTTGACGAAGGTTGTTTATACTTTGTCGGAGCCTCTCCAAGCGAAATTGAAATATCACTTCCCAATATTCTTACTGACCGTTCAAGTGCGGAGGATAAGATCGTGAACTCTTATAATGTAATAAGTCAATATAGTTGGGAACTATGTGGTAAAGCTATCTCTAATATTTTGAGGAATAAATCATATGCTAAAGACTATAGTTGATTTCCCTGGATTATATGTGTTTGAACCTAAGATTTTTCATGATGGTAGAGGTTATTTTTTCGAAAGTTATAATCAAAAAATATTTAAGACCGCAGAAATTAAATTTGATGTTGTTCAGGAAAACCAATCCAGATCTAGCTATGGCACAGTTCGAGGGCTCCATTACCAAGGAGGAGAGTATCCTCAAGCAAAGTTTGTAAGAGCTGTTAGAGGTGAAATTCTGGATGTCGTTGTTGATTTGAGGGTGGAGTCGCCCTCTTACGGAAAGTACTTCTCAATTCGACTTTCAGAAGAAAACAAGAAAGGGCTATTCATTCCTGCGGGTTTTGCACATGGCTTTTCTGTGCTTTCTGAGATCGCTGAGGTGGTATATCTTTGTGATGCGCATTATGACTCAGCGAGTGAAGGTGGAATTAGATTTGACGATACTGAACTTGCTATTGATTGGATGATAGAACTATCTGTCGCTAATGTGTCTGATAAAGATAAACAACAACAATGTTTATCTTCTTATAAATCTGAGCCTAAGTTTTAAAAATGAAAAGAATAGCTGTCTTTGCACATTATGATCGAGATAACTTAGTAGATGATCATGTTTATGCCTACATAGAGTCTCTGAAAAACTTTGTAGACAAAGTAGTGTTTGTAAGTGTTAGTAATCCCAAGAATCTTGACATTTTAGATGGTATTGTTGATGAAATAATCGTCAGGGAAAATGTTGGATATGATTTCATGAGCTGGAGTCAGGGCATAGCGTCACAATCAAACATGTTTGATTTTGATGAGTTAATTCTGTGCAATGACAGCTGCTATGGACCCCTTCGCTCTTTTGAAGATGTTTTTAACGAGATGTCTACTCGTGGAGTCGATGTTTGGGGGATAACAGATAGCTCTCAGATAAGCTATCACCTACAAAGCTATTTTCTTGTATTTAACCGGGCGGCATTCTCGTCTGATGTGTTTGTAAACTTTATGACAGGAATAAAGCATGAGGAAAGTAAGTTCGACGTCGTAGAAAAGTATGAAGTAGGGCTAACGTCTTGCCTTATTTCTAATGGATTTAAGGTGGACAGTCTTATTAAATCAAAAGAAATAGTATCTCAGTTAGATACTAGTAAGGTATATAAAGACAAAATTAGACGTGTCGCATTGCTGCTAAAAAAAAATATTTTGGATGAGAAGGGATTTAGAAAAAAAATTATTGGTGTTGTAAGTCTTATACGAAATTACTATACAAAATTAGTAGAGTTTTCTTTGGCTGACAACTCAAATATAAAGTTTGTCGCCTGGAAGGAGTTGATTAATGCTGGCGACCCCTTCGTTAAGGTCATGCTATTAAGAGACAATCCCTCTAATGTCCCTGATTTAGACGATTGGCCAGCGGAGATAAAAAAAGTATCAAATTACAATATTGAATTAATAAGTAAGCACTTATCTCGAGTAAGAAATGATTGATTTAACATTAAGATTTATGAAGCTTTTTGATAAAAGGCTTACATTTGATTTCTCAATGATTATTGTGGGGTCAATAATTTCAGGGTTGCTTGAGCTGTTTGGTATTATGCTTATATTGCCATTTGTTCAAGTAGCCATAGATCCTGTGTCGACACTAGAGAATAGTAACCTTATTTCAAAATTGTACGAACTCTTAGGATTGGCATCACCATCATCTTTGATCTATGTGATTGGCCTTCTCTGCGGTGCAAGCTTTATACTTAAAGATGTTTATATGCTCGCTTTCCAGCACTATCAGTTCAGTTTGGTAACCAGATGGCGAAATGAGTTGTCAGAGAAATTCATGACAGCATATCTTAATCTAAATTATCGATATCATTTGAGGCAAGCGTCAACATCAATAATAAATACTCTTACATCTACTGTTTCAGCTGCAGTAAATGGTTTTCTTTTACAAGTGCTTTTTATTATTTCCTACAGTATCGTAGCTGTCTTCTTAATTTTGTACATGGTTTCAAACTTTCCTGAAGCAACAATTGCTACAAGTGTTTGTATATTTGTGCTTATAACAGCACAGCTAAAAATGTTGAAAAAAGCCAACGAACGAATATCAAGAGAAAGTGTCGCGGTAAAAGAAGAAAACTTGGGGAACTTAAAGCAATCAATCGAAGCTATTAAGGAAACGAAGATGTTCTTACGCGAGTCCTTTTTTTCTGACTTGTTTAGGTATTCAAATCGCCGGGTTACTGAAAACGAACGTCTTGCGAATTTAATACAGTATATCCCACTCTACTTGACAGAGATAATTATAATTCTAGCGTTAATCGTCATGGTTTGTACTTCAGTTTACTTCAATAGTGGAGATGGTAATCACTTCGCAGGTTTAGCTATTCTCGTTGCTATCGCTTTCAGATTGACCCCTGTAATAAACCGTATACTGACATCCTATTCTCAAGTTCGTGCGTCAATGGAGTCCGTAAAAGTACTCATTAGAGAGTTTAGTGAAATCTCAACCCAGCAAGATACATGTGTTACAAGTGATAAGCAGTCATCGGTTTTTAAAGAGAGTATTTCACTTAATAACGTATACTTTGCATATAACGATGTAGATGTATTATTAAATATCAACGTTGATATTAAAAAAGGTGAGTTTGTGGGCGTAGTCGGCCATTCTGGTTCGGGTAAGACCACTATAGTTGATATTTTGATGGGGTTGCTTAAACCAAGACAGGGTAAGTTACTCATCGATGGCAAAGAAGCAACAGAGAGCGATGTAAGAGCATTAAGAAATAGCATTGGCTATGTGCCTCAGAATCCATTTATTGGAGACCTTTCTGTTAAACAAAACATTGCTTATGGAAACCAAACATCCGATATCGATGAAGATCGTGTGAATGAAGTACTGAAACTGGTTGGTCTCTATGAGTTTTTCGATTCAAAACCTGAGAAGCTCAATTTTAAGCTTGGAGAATCCGGTAAAAGGTTATCTGGAGGACAAAAGCAAAGAATCGCTATTGCAAGGGCTTTATATTCCTCACCAGAAATTATTGTTTTAGATGAGGCAACTTCAGCACTTGATGTCGCAAGTGAGAGTGAAATATCAAAAGCGATTAGTAATTTAAAAGGTAAGACAACAATTATTGCGATTGCGCATCGTTTGTCGACGATAAGAAGCTCTGATCGAATTATACTGGTTAATTGGGGTGAAATTGAAGACACGGACTCGTTTGAGTCTTTAGTTGATAATAATGTTAACTTTGCGAATCTTGTGTCGCTTTCAAAACTTTAATTTATAACATTAAAAACTCGGAAATTATGAATATAGATAATCCAACTATTTCGGTCGTTATGTCTGTTTATAACGGCGAAAAGTATATAGCAGAAACACTTGATTCTATTCTTGGTCAAAGTTTTATAGAGTTTGAATTAATTGTTATAAACGACTGTTCCACCGATAACTCACTTTCCATTTTGGAGAGCTATGCAGCTAGTGATGCGCGAATCCGCATTATTAACAATGCAGTCAACAAGAAACTGCCAGCTAGCCTTAATGTTGGTATTCGAGCTGCTAGAGGAAAATACATAGCTCGCATGGATGCCGATGATATTTCCCTCTCTCATAGGTTCCAAACTCAATTTGATTTTATGGAGAGTAATCCCGAATTATCTTTCGTAGGTACTCTAGTTAAATGTTTTTATGATGATGACAATGTGGGCAGTGCGTACGCTACGACGTCTGCTATGGAAGAAATTCATTTTAACTTTATAGATCCTTCTCACGATACTGAGCGTACAACCCAACTAATAACCGCTGAAACCTACAAAACAACAAGAATCTGCCATAGTTCTCTTTTTGGTCGAACAGATGCATTTAAAAAAATAATGTACAGAGAGGATGTATTTGCAGAAGACTGGGATCTATACAACAGAGCTATTAATCGTGGACTTCTGATCTCGAAGGTTCCTGAAGTGTTAGTGAAATATCGAATAGTAAACACTGGGATGTGTGGTCAGTTTAATGAACAAAGCAAAAGTGATATTCGACAAAAAATTTCAAAATTAAACAACGGGATTTTGAAAGATTGTTTTTCTAGCGGAAGTTACAAAAATGGGCTTAAGTTCTTTTGGTATCACTACTGTAGGTTTTATCTGGCTACGTTCGTACTGTTTTTAAGAAGAGTTTTCGGGATTGTCGTTATGCGCCCCTTGTTTAAAGTAATGAAGGCAATTTACCATGCTTTACCGCCTAGTGCTCTAAAGTTTTTGTTTAGAGTTCTGTCGAAAATTAACAGATACAGGATTTTCCATAAAATTCCTGTATTCAATCGAATACTATCCATATCAATGGCTGTATTAACAGCTAATAAAGACGTTAATTTTGCAGCTTTCGAGGATTTTTCAGTCAAAAAAAGAATCAATATAGGTATTTGGACGATTGAAAAAAAATGGGCAATGGGGGGGCTAAACACCATCCTTAAAATGATCCCAACAATCATTTCTCGTAATGAAAAGGTAAGGGTCATTAATTATGGATTGCATTCGGAAGAGTTAATCCAAGAATTTCTTGGTTTTGTTGATGAAAACTTCAAGGTAGAAGGAAAAATTGTATCTGAACATGTAGAAGTCATCAGTGCTTCAACGTATCGAAATAATCAAATTAGATTTAACAAATCGGATCAATTCATAGCTGGATTCTGGGAGCCAGCAGAAGATTTTATTAAGTTTCGCAAGTTGCAACATTTTGAAAACGATAACTTTGTTTACATCATTCAAGATTATGAACCATCAATGCTTTATAGATGGGGCAGCGAATACATTCGGTCAAAAGCAACGTTAGAAGACAAAGGCTACTATCCAATATATAACAACTCTGTTTTTGTGTGTGGCTACATGAAGTCTCTAGGTATTATTGACGGATGGAATGACGAACAAGTTCTTCATGGTGAACCTTGCGATACTAAGCCTTTACCAGCCAGCAATATGAACACAAGTGATATCAAGCTTGTATTCTATTCTAGGCCTACAGTCGATAAAAATGTTTACGCGCTAAAAGTTGAGGCTTTAAAACTATTTATTGACCATATTACTGATAATAAACCGCAGATGCTAAATGGTTTAGAAATAACTGGTATTGGTGAGAAGGCTGATGACATTGAGTATCGCGGTGTTACAATCAAGAATCACGGAAAAGTGGATTATAGAGATTACGTTAATTTCTTAAAACAGTTTAATGTAGGTATGTCTTGTATTATATCGCCAGCCTTTGCGTATCCTTGTTTAGAATTCCCGCGTGCAGGCATAGTTACTGTCGTTAACAGATTCGAAAACCGAGATTTATCTTCCTATTCTTCCAACATAGTTAGCTGTGATAACAATGTTCAGTCAATGTTTGAAAGTTTGGTTATAGCTTCGGAAAAAATAGCAAATACAGAAGAACGTTATGAACAATCTAGCTTTGTGTTGCCAGGAGTTAATATTGAAAAGGCGACAGAAGTAATGCTTAAAGCTATGCAGGTATAACATGAATCAATTTCGAGAAGAATTGGACGAGCATTTAAGGAAGTATCCTTTCGATTTATCGCTTTTAGATGGAAAGCATAGTGCATATGGGATGTCCCTTTTTATTGAAAAGGAATTTGACGGCGAGTTTCCGAAGTTAGCTGAGAAAATACTCAATGTTTCCGATTTTTATTGTTATACCAAAGGTGAACCTGCTGATAAGGAGATAGACTTCTTTGTTATCTGGGGAGTTTCACCAGTCGACGAAAATGCTTCCAAGATACTTAGCTATGCGCAGATAAAGAAAAAGCCAATCTTGATTATTGAGGATGGTTTTCTAAGGTCTTTCTTTCCGATGAGTTTCGGGGAAGTATCTGCATCAATTAGATTGGATAATAAGGGATGTTATTATGACTCCCATCATAATTCTTCCATATTAGACTTATTAAATAGTGCTGATTTTGAGCTGAATGAATCACAGAAAGGTGAGTGTGCGGAATATATATCTAAAATAGTCAATAATAGTCTGACCAAGTATCTTTCTCCTAAAAAACCATCTCTTCCTGATGCTGATAATGGCAAAGTTTTAGTAATCGATCAGGTTTACGGAGATATGTCCATCGTAATGGGTGGTGCAGATACAAGCGACTTTGATAATATGCTAAAGGATGCAATCTCTGAGCATCCTGATAAAGAAATTATCGTTAAGCTTCACCCAGAGTCAATTTTAGGGATTCGCAAAGGCCATTACTCTGTCGAGGAACTCTCATCTTTTGGGGTAACTATTCTAAGCGATAATGTAAATTCGATAGAGTTATTAAAAGAAGTAGACATAGTATATTGTGCTACCACACAAATGGGGTTTGAAGCTTTGATGTGTGGTAAACAGGTGAATGTATATGGCAAGCCGTTTTATGCGGGGTGGGGCCTTACGAGTGATCGAAAGGTCTTTTCTAACCGAAAAGCAAATAGGTCTTTAGAAGAACTTTTTTACGCAGCTTACTTATATCAAGTGATTTACTTTAATCCTAAGAAAGCAAAAGTAACATGTTTAGATGATATATTGAACTATTTCATTGTAACCTCCCAAGACCACGACTATTTAAATGGACTAAAGCAAAAACGTTTTGATTTGCGACTTAGACACCTTGAGAAAAAGATTCTTGAAATAGAGTCTTTGAAGGATACCGCTGTCACACTTGATAAGCATGTTTATCAAATAAAGTCTAATTTTGCTTATATATTCGGAGAAAAGTTAGAGCGTATTCTAGTCAAGATTAATCGCAGGTTTTCTCAAAATGCTAGATAGTAACCTGAATACATTAGATGTCTCTATAGTTGTATATGGACACTCAAAAAATGAAATCTTTGATGTTGTTTCATCTCTTTTAGTTTCATGTGATAGCTCTTTCCTTACTGAAGTTAATGTTTACATTGCAGATAATAAGGGAGATTTCGATTTTAAATCCTTTCGCTTATTGGTGGAAAGTGTTGATGTAAAACTGAAATATGCAGTTAACTTTTTAACACTTGATCAAAACCCAGGTTATGGTGCAGCAAACAATCGTTGTATTGAAATCGGCGATGGATATTATCATCTTGTCTTGAATCCCGACGTGATTTTTGAAAAAGATTCCATGACGCATGCACTTGAACTTATCAAATGTACACAAGATAATATTCTTGTTTCTCCTAAAATAGTAGATGAAGAACAAGGCGTAATCTCTGGTATCAAGCGATACCCTTCCATATTGGTGCTCTCTCTACGATTTATGAATAACGAGTTTTTGAATGGCCTGTTTAGTAAAAAATTGCGAGACTACGAATGTCGAGATCTATTAGAGGCAGACGAGCCAGCTTCTGTGGAAATAGCTACAGGCTGCTGCATGCTATTGCGCAAAAAGCACTTGATAGAAATTGGTAGTTTTGATGATAGATACTTCCTATATTTCGAAGACTTCGATTTATCTATTAGACTAAGAAGATTAGGCAAACTTGTATACTGCCCAGGTTTTGTTGTATCTCATTTTGGTGGTCATACGGGAAAGAAAGGATTTAAGCATATTTCATATTTCCTAAAATCAATGCTTGGATTTTTCTATCAGCATGGAGTAAAGGTTTTTTAAAATGACCATATTGAAACGGTTGTTCCCCAAATCACTAAAGTTAAAGATATTAGATTACTTCTCTGAGCACCCTTATATTGTTCAGAAATTTGATAGAAAGGAGCAAGACAAATCAGCAAAGTATTATGGACTAATGGCTGATGAAGCTCTAATAAAGTTAATACGAGATTATGACTTTGAAACAGTTCTTGATATAGGATCGGGAGAGGGTAGACACGCTCAATTGTTCATTGAAAGTGGAAAGAAAGTTACTGCGCTTGATTACGGTGAATCAATTTATTTTAAAAAAGCGGAAGATGATAAAATTGCAGTCACTTGTGACTACATGAAATATGAACCCCAAGAAAAGTTCGACTGTATATGGCTATCACACGTTTTAGAGCATCAACCTAATCCAAATCTTTTTTTGAAAAAAATCAGGTCTGATACAAAAACTGGTGGTCTCGTTGCTATTTCAGTGCCACCTCTAAAGCATGACATTGTTGGTGGGCACATTAATCTGTACAACGCAGGTCTATTATTATATCAAATGGTTCTTGCTGGCTTTGATTGTCGAGAAGCATCTATACATACCTATGGTTATAACATATCCATAATAGTAAGGGCGTCAGACGACCTTGACCTGTCTGGTTTGACTTATGATTCTGGTGATATTCAGTACCTGTCTCAATATTTCCCAAAGCAGATAAGAGATGCAATTGGCGAAACTGACTGCTTTGATGGTCGTATTTATAACGTGAATTGGTAAACTTTTATCACAAACTGAGTAGTAAACGTGAGTTAAGTCTGTAACACTATTAAATCAATGGCTTTTGCATAAGAGTATCTATGTTCTTAATGATACAAAAGCCATTTTTCATTGTCAGTCTTAAACCACCTCCTATGGAGGTGGTGATCGTTAAGTTAAATCGGGGCTAAGCCCGTAAAGAGCTCATGCTAGATACTGTCATCGTTTGTTACCAGCAAATCGAAGGAGTAAGTAGCATGAGCAGATATGACTCATCGTCGCATGTATTTTATCGCTGTCAGTACCATATAGTTTGGACTCCGAAATACAGATTTAGAGGTGAGAACGCCTCCGAGCTTGAGCGTTTCGGAGCTAGTAGGATTTGTAAAAGGTCGAACAGTGATAAAGCTTTTTGCCAAATTTCCGTACCTGAGAAAGAAGAAACTATGGGGTAGCCACTTCTGGCAAATGGGATACTTTGTCGATTCTGTAGGAGCTAACGAAGAGATAATTAGAAGATAGGTAAGATATCAAGACAAGGTTGCCAAGGAGGAGGAGCTACGTCAAATGGAGTTAGATATAAAACATTAATGTCGACAGCCCCCTTCTAGGGGGCCGTTTCAAAGCCACCTGCTCTGCAGGTGGCTTTTTACTCACTGGTCGTTACGAACTTCTTCTCGTGGTTTATAGTTGATTGGTAGTTTTTTAAGCATAGTCTTAATATATTCAAATTCAAAATCATGACAGTGCTGGTCAAGCTCTTTTAAGGTATTCTCCATTTCTTTCCAGTTCATTTTCTCTTCACTAGCAGTCATTATTTTAGCGTGACTAGTGCCTTCTACATTCTCACCAATCAAAAGCTCTTCAAACAACTTCTCGCCAGGTCTTAACCCAGTGAAGCGAATTTCGATATCTCCCTCATCGGATTGACCATCATAGAACTCCTTCATCCCCATAAGATTTATCATTCTTTTCGCTAAATCGACGATCTTAACTGCCTCACCCATATCAAGTACGAAAACTTGGCCGTTGTGTCCCATAGCACCAGCTTGGATGACTAACTGCGCTGCCTCAGGAATCAGCATAAAGTAGCGGATAATGTCTGGATGAGTAACAGTAACCGGACCTCCTTCGCGAATCTGCTTTTTGAATAGAGGGACAACAGATCCTGAAGAGCCTAGTACGTTTCCGAAACGAACCATAGTGAAACAAGTCGATGTTCCCTTGTCGGCAAGAGCTTGGAGTACTAACTCTGCCATTCGCTTGCTGGCACCCATCACATTGGTTGGGCGAACCGCTTTATCGGTCGAAATTAGGGTGAAATTTTTAACTCCGGCCTCAATAGCAGCATTCGCGCAATGGAGCGTACCGAATACATTATTGCGAATTCCCTCAATGATGTTGTCTTCTACTAGAGGGACATGCTTATAAGCAGCTGAATGATAAACCGTATCAATGGCGTTATTGACCATCAATTTTGTCATTCTATTTTCTTTCTGAACCGAGCCTAAAGCTGCCACTATCTCAACGTTAAAACTCTGGCGTTGAGCGAGAGAAGTCAGTTCTTGATGGATCGAGTAAAGGTTGTACTCGTTAAGCTCAAAAAGAACCAGTTTTCTTGGAGATTGAGCAAGGATTTGACGACAGAGCTCTGAACCAATGGAGCCACCAGCCCCTGTAACTAAGATATTTTTCCCAATTATGTTTTTTCCGAGAAGTTCAAAATCAGGTTCGACTGCCTGACGGCCGAGTAAATCAGCAATGTCTAGGTCTCGAACTTCCGTAGCCAATGCTTTACCTGCTGCAATGTCTTCTACGGAAGGCACGGATTGTACCTCTATTGGCCAGGTTGAGAGTTTGTCGAGAAGTCTTAACCTATCACCCTTATTAATATTGTTTATAGCAAGGAGTAATTTGACTGGCTGATAGAGAGACTTTAACCGTGCGAATTCGTCTGCATGATGAACTTTAACCCCGGTGATTATCTGGCCACTCTTTTTGGGGTCGTCATCGAGGAATATGACCGGGTGATATTCGTCGCCTTGGATAAGTGCATAAGCAAGATCACGACCAGTGCTACCCGCGCCATATATGAACACATTCGGTTTTTGACGACGGTAGTAGTGATAATAGACAGTTCTAATGATAATTCGTGGTGCGCCCAGCATAATCATAGCGAGGCCAGAGTAGATAAAAGGAACACTTCGTGGAATAAATGCCTGCAGGAAAAAACCACTGAGGGCAAGAGTAATTGAAGATAGCACGACTGCAATAAAGATGTTGCCAATCGCAGGCATCATCATATAACGAAGTATCGCTCGATACATGCCCAACTTCACAAAGCAAAAGACAGTGACGCCACCCGTGATAACCAGACATGCAATTTCCTCTGGGCCAAAGGAAATGTTGAATGTATCCAGACGTAAAGCCATTGCGAAGTACAAAGAGAATGTGACAGCTAAGAGGTCGTATATGATGCTGATAATTCTCTTATTTTTTCGCTGCGCACTAAGAAGCAACTGAATCGGTGTAAACATTGGGTGTTGTAGTTCTCGTTATAATTTTTAAATGAGTTGACGATGGAGCAGCAAGCCAAGTATGCGGACATTTTAGGGATGTTTGATGCTGGCCGCCACTGTCTCATGCTAGAATCGTGCGTTTTAAGACCTAGAGTAAGTGAAACGGTGAACTTTTTTGTGACTGGTGGCAGTGGCTTTGTAGGAAGACGGGTTGTTGAAGCTGGAACATCCTTGGGGTGGCAGTGCACATACCAGTCGCGCAGCGCAACGATAAATCTAGAGTCGCAGTTTGTTACTTCGATTGATGGCGATACAGACTGGTCTTCTCCTTTAACAGGCGTAGACGTGGTTGTTCATTGCGCCGCTCGTGTTCACCAAATGACAGAATCCCAAAGTCCTGAAGATGTTTTGGCTTCTTATCGTGAAGTTAACACCTTAGGCACATTAAACCTTGCTCGGCAGGCTGCTCAAAGTGGCGTTAAGCGTTTCGTCTTTATCAGCTCTATTAAAGTCAATGGGGAGAAAACCGGAAAAGATGAAGCATTTGAACCTACTCTGGCTGATGCCCCGACAGATCCATACGGCTTGAGCAAATATGAAGCTGAAATTGGCCTGAGGGAGATAGCTGAAGAAACGGGAATGGAAGTGGTTATCATAAGGCCACCTCTGGTTTATGGCCCAGGTGTTAAAGCCAACTTTGAATCCATGATGAAGCTCATGCGCAAAGGCATTCCGCTCCCATTTGGCGCAATCAATAACCAACGTAGCTTGGTTTATATAGACAACCTCGTCTCGCTCATTTTGACTTGTTGCGAGCACCCGAATGCAGCCAACAGAACATTCTTGGTGTCGGATAACGATGATGTCTCGACAACAAAACTCATGCAGCAGATTGCCGATAGTATGGCCAGACCTTCTCGGCTTATTCCAATACCGCAGAGCTTGATAGAAGTAGGCGCTAAAGTGTTGGGGAAATCCCACTTGTCTGATCGCCTCTGTGGCAACCTTCAATTAGACGTTACCGAAACATTAAACACTTTGTCCTGGAAACCTCCTGTTTCGTTTGAGAAAGGCATTCAGGAAACTGTCAGTGCATTTTTGTCTGATAAATGAAGTAATCTATGAGAAAAAATGATGTTAAGACTCTTTGACTTTTTCTTTGCCCTAATAGGGCTACTTTTCCTTTGGCCGGTGCTTCTTATCGTGACAGTGATTGGTTACTTTGATACTGGTTCTCCAATCTTTCGACAAACGCGGGTAGGCAAAAACCAAAAGCCATTTACCCTGATAAAATTCCGGACCATGGCACCGGACACAGCATCGGTAGCGACGCATCTCGCCAGTGCCTCCTCGGTAACGAAACTTGGGGCTTTCCTGAGAAAAACCAAGTTAGACGAATTGCCCCAACTGATCAATGTGGTAAAGGGGGAGATGAGCTTAGTTGGTCCTCGTCCTTGTCTTTTCAATCAAGAAGAGCTTATTGCCGAGCGCGATTCAAGAGGCGTTTTTGACGTTTTACCTGGAATTACCGGCTTAGCACAGGTCAACGAAATTGATATGTCGACACCCAAGTTGCTTGCAGAGTGGGATCAAAAGATGATTCAAACGCTGACGGTGAAACTTTACTTTACCTACATTATTCAAACAGCTACTGGCGGCGGCGCGGGCGACAGAATCAAAAACTAATCAAACTCTCCATAAAAGCGCTCCCTATTGGAGCGCCTTATCAATGCACCCACATAATATTCCTATCTGCTCGAATCCCTTTTGAAACTGCCTATCTATTACAATCGAAATTACCAACTCCTCCCTGCAGTAACTTCCCTTCACTTTACTCCAATCTATAAAGGTTCAAACTGGTTTACATCCGCTTATCGCAGAGATAAATCATGCACATCACTCACCACGGTGCCAAAACCGGCGTAACGGGCTCATGCCATCAACTCACCACAGAAAACGGAAAGCTGCTCATTGATTGTGGTTTGTTTCAAGGTGACGAAACCCGGCCACTTGATATCGAATTTGATGTCCATGATATCGATGCCCTGATCCTGACTCACGCCCACATAGACCACATTGGCCGTCTGCCTTGGCTGCTTGCCACGGGTTTCACTTCTCCTATTTATTGCACACCAGCTACGGCAAAACTGGTACCCATGATGTTGGACGATGCGCTTCGTCTTCAGCTTGGGCTCAAAAGAAAAGACCGCCAACGCATCCTCAAACTTATTGAATCCCTGACTGTCCCCGTCAATTACCATACCTGGCACACTGTGAGTCATCAGCGCAGCGTGGTTGCCGATATCCGCTTTCAGCCAGCGGGTCATATCCTTGGTTCAGCGTATGTTGAAATAAAACTCCCCAGCAAAGAAGTGATTGTCTTTTCTGGTGATCTCGGCCCTAATAATACGCCTTTGCTCCCAGACCCAACGCCACCTGAAAGAGCAGATGTACTGGTGATCGAAAGTACCTATGGTGACGGGGTACACGAGTTAATAGAACACAGAGCGCAAAGACTCAAAGCTTTAATTGACCGTTCATTGTTAGACGGTGGCGTAATACTTATTCCTGCATTCAGCGTGGGGAGAACACAAGAACTCCTTTTTGATATTGAAGCCATCCTCGCTACACAATTGAATGAACCGGAAAGACGGGAATGGTCGAAAATCCCGGTGATACTCGATTCCCCAATGGCAGCCAAAGTGACTGAACGGTATCGCGAATTCAAAAACCTTTGGGGAAAAGAAGCGAAAACCAGATTGGAAGCGGGTAGGCATCCACTTGCTTTTGAACAATGCATTACCATCGATTCGCACCGCGATCACCAAGCACTTGTTAACCGCCTTAAACAAACTGGCGAGGCTGCGATTGTCGTCGCTGCCAGTGGTATGTGTAACGGCGGACGCATTTTAAACTACCTGAAAGCGCTATTGCCTGATGCCAGAACTGACTTGATATTAGCAGGCTATCAAGCCAGAGGAACGCTGGGGCGTCAACTACAACGCGGGCAAAAGCAGGTAGAAATCGACCATCAACGGATTGATGTCAACGCCCACATCCACGCTATCTCAGGTTACTCCGCCCATGCTGACCAAAGCGACCTGCTGCAATTTATCGAAGGCATTCCCACAAAGCCAAAAGAAATCAGAATCGTCCATGGTGATAGCGACGCGCAAGAAGCGCTGGCGAAAGAGATAGAGCAGCGGGGTTTGGCGGAGAGGGTGGTGATGGCAAAAGACAGCCCCTAGGGTAAGAGAAAGTGATTTAAGGGACGAGAATGGGAAACAGGAAAAGATGACTCCAGAAAAGCTTGAACTGGTTGGGGTATTGGAAAAAATCCGTAATCCATCACCTCCTACCCCCTAAATAGCCACAAAACCTCCAGTCTCCCTCCAAGCAAATAAGCCATCCGCCTTCAGCCCTCCAACAGCCCCTCACCGGTATTATCAAAATCTATACACCCTGTAAGGCTAACTTGGTCGAGTATTAAAACTCAGTCATCTTGTCTGGCTATTTGTAGAGGTAGATATGGAGAAGTCCATTCTTATAGTGACTCACGGAATGGGAGATCATGATGCGCAAAGTCTTAAGAAAACCGTGGTCGATGCTGCCAACCTCTCCCTGAACCGTTATCCCACCATCAAGGCTCGCTTACAGCAGGAAAATAAGGCCTTTGAAGACTATGTCGATGTTGTACCGATTGAATACAACAACATCTTCGAGGAAGAGCGGCAAAGGCTGGTTGAAGCCAATAAACCCGTCAGTGATTATTTCCGGACGGTGGCCAATGCCGACCTGCGCTTTGTGAAAGAGTTGGTGAAGTTGGAAGGGAAGCTGGCTGACGATAATTTCTATACCACCCACCTTGCTGACGTGCTTTTTTACGCCAGTCTTCTGTGTGAGCGGGTACGGGTACAAATGCTAAAAGTACTGGTGGAAGTGCTGAGCGGGCGTGGTAACAGGGATGTACATATTCTGGCTCACTCTTTGGGAACGGCTGCCATGCACGATACGCTGGAAAAGGCCTTTACCGGAGGGATTATCGACCAGAATACCGGTCGCAGGTATGCCTTGGATCCGACAAGAGACAAAATAGACAGTTTGTGGATGGTGGCCAATATCAGCAATCTGCTGTTTGAGCTTAATCCTATCCGCACTGGGTTCGATCCGTATAACAGCCGGGTAAAGCCCAGTGGCACCGGAACGGGCGCTATTCGCTATTTTTACAATGTCTATCACCGCTTTGACCCTTTTACCCTATTCAAGCGTTTTGAACCGGAACTTGAAGATAACTGGGTTGCCGCTGACGATTTTGAGGAAATTTACCGGGAAATACGCACCAAAGACTTGTTCACTTCAAAGAACCCTCATGATCTCGGCGGATACCTTTCCGACCCCTTAGTGGCTGACCCGTTTTTACGACGCGTGATGCCCTCTGGCACTTTCTCTCCCCCTAGGGAGGAAGCGAGACAGGTCCGGGACAGTGTCGTCGGTGCTTTCGCTAAGATTGACCAAATCGGTGACCATGTAAAGGAGATAGATTCGGTAGAGGACTTCAGTGCCTTCATTAAGATGCTGAAAGATTTCAAAACATTTATTGATGACCTCTGAATACAAGTATCTTCAGGTTGTTTGGTTATAAGCAGGAGACGCATGATGAAACTATCGGTTCAGTTAATTGTACTGCTTTTGGCTTCTTTGTTCAGTGTGAGTGGGGTTGCTGCAACCTGCAAGGTACCGGACAGTGGCACCGCCTATTGGTCAAAAAAAGTGACAGGCTCTTCAAAAGCACTGGGTGATGCCTTGCTGTTGGCGAAGTTGGAATCGCGGCCATTAAGCAGTCAGGAAATCCAGAAAGCCCGGGATTGGAAGGAGTCGATACAGCGCAGTGCGGTGGAAGTGAATACTGTGTTCGGCGTTCAGCAGGGGCGTGGGGCTGACAGGCTGGTCACACTGTTGCTTGAACAGAATCTGGTTGATGGTGAGTGGCAGTCAAATACAGAAAGCTTGGCTGGGCTCAAGTTTGCCGTCAATGATGATCTGGACGATCTCCGGGGTGATAGGGTCCATTTTGGCGCGAAAAATACCAAAGATACGGTGTATTTTGATACGGAAAGCCGAGAAGCCGCTTGTGCTGCAGTCATGGGCTGTGAAGTGCCCGGCGGCGGGACGAATGTCTGTCAGTCTTACTTAGAGGGTTGGTCAGATGCGGTGGCTTCTTATCGGAATGCGGTGAGGGAAGAAAATGCCCTCCAGATGGCAAAATTATCAATTGCATACAGTGAGGCCTGGGATCGCTATCTTACAGAGGCACGCTCACAAACATTGTTCGATCGGCTGTTGACGGCGGGTATCTATAGCGATTACCTGAAAGAAAGTCATTTCCAGTTGCCACCGGAATACCAGTTTTTTGCCTTTCACCCAAGTGTGTTGATGGAATACGTTGATGACGCCGCTGATGGCAGTCAATTCAAAGCGGCACTGGCTGTGGAATGGATAGGTATTAATGCCTGGCAATCCTGTTTCGGCGCAAACTTTGCCTGCGGAGCGTCGATTGTCAGCACCTATTCCGACCGGGCGGGCGTTGATGACTTCGGTCATGGTCTGATGTTCCATATCGAAAACAGTTATTCATTCGGCGTCACCGAACGCGATGGTGACGTAGGCTATTTTCTGACAGTCGATTTGCTTAAAGCGTTTGAAGATAAGAAAAGCGAAGTGAAAGGGTGGCAAGAGAAGGCGAATGAGCTGTTGGGTAAGGAGTGACCAAGACTAACATGTCTTCCCAGTTTAACACTCCCTTTATCTGGAAAGGTTCCTATTGGGGAGCCTTTCTATTGTTTAGCCTTTAGGTTCGTAATCACCGGAAGATAGGAGAATTCGACCTTTGAGCTAAACCTTCATCTCCATGACTCTAAATAATAAGAAAAGTGTCATCCTTGACACTTAACCTGAAGCTAATTGACTACGTGCTTTGCTGAAGGGATGAAAAGAGGATGGACGATAGATGAAGGTAGCAGTGGTTGGTACTGGGTATGTCGGTCTTTCCAATGCAATGCTGCTGGCACAACATAACGACGTCGTTGCGGTTGATATTATTCAGGACAAAGTGGATTTACTGAATCAAGGTCAATCTCCTATCTCAGATACCGAGATAGAACATTTTCTCCAAGACCCAGAGCTGAGATTCTACGCGACCACCGATGCTCACACTGCCTACCATTGGGCGGAGCTTATTTTGGTGACCACTCCCACCGATTACGATCCGGAGACCAACTTCTTTGATACCAGTAGTGTCGAGACGGTTGTCGCTGACATTCTGTCGGTGAACCCTGCTATCCCCATCGTGATTAAATCGACGGTGCCCGTCGGCTTTACCCACTCGCTCCGCAAGCGGCATCATGCTGACAATATTTTGTTCTCCCCGGAGTTTCTAAGAGAAGGTCGTGCGCTTTACGACAACCTTTACCCTTCCCGAATCATCGTCGGTGATTTTTCTGAGCAGGCAAAAACCTACGCGGCACTGATGAATGAAGGCGCGTTAGCAGAAGAAGTCCAAACTCTGTTTGTGCATTCGACGGAAGCAGAAGCGGTGAAGCTTTTTTCCAATACTTATCTTGCGATGCGCGTTGCGTACTTTAACGAGCTGGACTCTTATGCGGAATCTTTGGGGCTGGATTCGAAACAGATCATTGAAGGGGTGTGTTTAGACCCGCGGATTGGCCATCACTACAACAACCCTTCTTTTGGTTATGGTGGCTATTGCTTACCGAAAGACACCAAGCAGCTTCTCGCCAACTATCAGTCCGTACCCAATAACATTATCGGCGCCATTGTTGATGCGAACCGCACGCGAAAAGACTTTATTGCTGAATCTATATTGAAACGAAAGCCCAGAACCGTGGGTATTTTCCGCCTGATCATGAAGTCGGGTTCTGACAACTTTCGGGCTTCTTCGATTCTTGGCGTGATGAAAAGGTTGAAGGCGAAAGGCATAGAGATTGTGATTTATGAGCCTGTTTATAAGGAACAGACCTTGTTCAACTCGCTGGTGGTGACGGATTTGGCCGTGTTTAAAGAGGCGGTGGATATTATTGTTTCTAACAGAATGGATGACGCTTTGTTGGATGTAAAAGATAAAGTCTACACGCGGGATTTGTTCCAAAAAGATTAGGGTCTATTGACCTTTGGTGATGATTTTTGCAGCAGTGTGTGGGGGCTTTATACAAGGCAGAGGCTTCGATGTGTAGCTGGCCTACATGAGAAGCCGATAACGCAGGAGAAAGTCCCCACAAACGCTGCCCGAAGGGTTCTGCCCTAACCGTTTTATGCTTTGTTGAGGTGTATTTGCTTAGAATAACTAGGCGTCACACACCTCGCCGCGCCTAAAACGCTTAGGGCTAGAACAAAATTTAACCACCAAAGATCAACAGACCCTATGGTAGCAAATCACTACCCTTTATCGTTCGTTTAAGAATGGTACTGCTCACAGGCCAGCAGCGTATTCTCAATTAGCGTTGCTACTGTCATTGGGCCTACGCCGCCGGGTACTGGGGTAATATGGCTGGCTTTCTCTGCGGCCACACCGTATTCCACATCACCGACCAGTTTTCCATCATCTAAGCGGTTAATACCGACATCAATCACCACAGCACCCGGTTTAACCCAATCACCCGGAATGAAGTTGGGTTTACCTACCGCGACAACCAGTAAATCTGCCTGGCGGACATGGCCTTCCAAATCTTTGGTGAAACGGTGGCACGTGGTGGTGGTGCAGCCCGCCAGAAGCAGTTCCATCGTCATTGGGCGGCCGACAATGTTGGAAGCACCAACAACAACAGCATGCTTACCACGCAGCGGCACATTGTAGCGTTCAAGCAGAGTGATGATGCCTTTTGGTGTGCATGAGCGTAGCTTTGGCATGCGCTGGCACAGGCGGCCGACGTTGTATGGGTGGAAACCGTCAACATCTTTCTCTGGGTGAATGCGCTCAAGCACATTGGTTGGATCCATTTGTGCGGGAAGCGGCAGTTGAACCAGGATGCCGTCGATGTCTGGGTCAGCATTCAGGTCATCAATCAAACCCAGAAGCTCTGCTTCGCTGGTGGTCGAAGGAAGGTCATAGGACTTGGAAACAAAGCCGACTTCTTCACAAACACGACGTTTACTGCCAACGTAAACTTGCGAGGCAGGGTCGTCGCCGACCAGCACTACCGCAAGGCCGGGGGCTCTGAGGCCAGCCGCTTTTCTTGCTTCAACACGTGCAGCAACTTCTTGTCGAACGGTCTGCGAAATAAGTTTTCCATCAATGATTTGGGCGGCCATGTTTTTCCTTTGGCGAAGATAGACGGGAAAGTGCCGCTATTTTGACAAAAAAAATGTGACATGGCTATAGCGCAAACGTTTGCGTAGGTCGCGAATTTAAAGCCCAACGTCTTGTGTTGGGCTGAATGATTAGATATCGACAGATACCGCTTCGTCGACGCCATCTGTGCCGGTAGAGCGGTTACGTTTGGTGGAACCCAGCATATACAGTAGCGTTGCCGCGAAACAGACCACGAAGTAGAGCATCAGGCCGCCTTTCATGGACATAGCTTCACCGGCCACGATCGGACCAATCACCGAACCCACGCTGTAGCTCAGTAGCATCAGCTCTGCTGCTGCCACGATTTTTGATTCATCGACGTTGCGGCAAGCCAGGGTGATAGCCACCGGGTAGAGTGCAAATGCTGATGCACCCAACAGGAACATACCTGCCATCACGCCGCCTGTTACTGTGGCGATTTCAATCATGGCGATGGAAAGCAAGCCCAGGAAACAGAACAAGGCCATCAGCAGGGCTTTTTCCATGCGAGAGTTCAGCCAGCTCACCAGAGGTTGCACTACCATGCCGCCCAAGATCACGATTGCCATCAATGCGCCGACTTGATCGTGACTGTAATTGCTTTCAAGCTCCAATGGCAGCAGGCCATAAATAGAGCCCAACACCAAGCCTGACACAATGCAACCAATGTAGGCCGCTACTGGCAGGGTTTTCATTTCGCTGACTTTGATGCTGGCATGGCCAACTGCTTTCGGGCGACCTCTTTTGAACACCAGTGGTGGCAAAATCGCAGCTGAGAACAAAGTGGCGACCACAATCAGTGGCATCGCGCCTTCGGTTCCGAACATACCGATGCCAAGCTGGCCGAGCGCTGAGCCGCCGTAAAGCGAAGCCATGTAAAGGCCCAGACGCTTGGCGCGTGCTTTCTCTGAGTCAGCCATCAGCAGCCATGATTCAATAACAACAAAAACACCGGCTACGGCAACACCAGCCACAAAGCGTACAAACAGCCATGCTGCCGGTGATGCGCTGAACGCCATCAAGCCCACAGTACTGACGACGATAAGTAAAAACGCAACTAACGAACTGCGATGGCCAAATTTGCCAACGATGCGCGCACTGATCAACGCACCGCCAAGCAGGCCTGCGTAAAACACGCTCGCGAGCCAGGAGGCAAGATTCACCGACATGCCACGTGCGTCAAGCGCAAGCGGAATGAGGCTCATCAGGAAACCTGACGCAACGGCAAAAAGGCTTAGGCTAAGAACAGGCACAAGAGGACTGTTGCGATCAGCCTGCATAACAGGGTTCTGTTGCAATGTTTTTCCTTAATGGTCTGAATTGAAATTAAAAAACCTGCACAGGAAGCACAGGTTTTCACGCAGAGAAAGGTGCGTTCAGGCGTGATTATTGTTTCGCCACCCACAAACGTAAAGAGAGATAATTTTGTGGTGACGATGAAATTTTTTAATGAAAATGGTCACACAGAATGACCACTTACTAGTCGATGATATCTGCATGTTTTTCCGTCTTTTTCCGCTTTTCCTCCCAGTGTTTATGCACGCCTTTTGTGAGGGAAGAAAAGGTGGTTTCCACTTTATCTAGGCCAACCAGAACAAAAAGCACGAACGCACAAAGCAGCATCGCCTGGCGTCCATAGTCAAAAGCGATCACCATGCCGAGGCCTGCCATCAGCCAGACGACAGCCGCAGATGTCACTCCTTGAATTTGACCATCACGTGCCATCATCACGCCAGCACCCAGAAAGCCGACGCCTGTCACTATCTGACCCAATACACGGGCATGATCCAAAGAGTTGTCTGAAAGGGACATTGCCAGACGCATAAAGAGGTAGGTCCCAAGAATGATCAGGATGGCCGTTCGAATACCAACGGGCTTACCACGGAGTTGGCGTTCCAGGCCTAAAATCCATCCGCAGGCCGCACAGGTGAGCACGCCTTCCCAGCTAAATGGGGTGATATCCCAAATTTCAGTCATTTCTTTCTCTTCTTGGCTAGGGGCTGTTGACCCTTGGTATTTGTGGCGCAGAAATATCCGCTTTAGACAGAAAAAGAACAATAGCGAACTCGATGAAATCATTTTATCGTCAGTGCGTAAGTTTTTTAATGACGAAGGTAGAGGATAAAAGAAGGGATTTTTTCGTCTCAGGGCATTAACTGTGTTTGTTTCTTAGGCATTTAACAGCAAAGCGCAAGGAAAAGCGTTGACGATAAAACTCGTGCCTTTATAATCCTGCCCTGCGTTCGCACACTGTGTGAATGAAGTGCGCCCTTAGCTCAGTTGGATAGAGCAACGGCCTTCTAAGCCGTGGGTCACAGGTTCGAATCCTGTAGGGCGTGCCACTTTATCTCTCTTGACTTCTCCATAAACACTCATCGAACATCTTCCCCGTAATCCGTAATCCGTAATCCGTAATCCGTAATCCGTAATCCGTAATCCGTAATCCGTAATCCGTAATCCGTAATCCGTAACCCGTTTTGCCACCGCTTTATTCGGTTCAAATACACGCCAAAAACCTGCATTCCACCCCTTGAAATCCATTTTCCCGCCCCAATCTCACAGAAACATGACGATGGACCTAGCCCGTCTCGACTCGACAGGGCGGTGCCGCTATAATGGCGCGTCTTAAAAATCATGCCTCGTTTGTTGAGGCTAATCGATACCCGCGCAAACGCGCAGTGTATCCAGATTCACAGGCGCTATGGCGAACGATTCGCTGTAGCACGAAAGGATGCTACCGGCAGAAGCCGGGCAACATCACTCAGCGACCCTGAGTAAGTTTTGAGGTTATTAATACAATGCAAGTTACCGTTGAAACCACAGAAGGCCTAGAGCGCCACCTGACAATCACAGTTCCAGCAGCAAACATCGAAGACGCAGTAACTGCAGAGCTTCGCAACATTGCTAAAAATCGTCGTTTCGATGGTTTCCGTAAAGGTAAAGTGCCTTTGAAGATGGTTTCACGTATGTACGGCAAAGCAGTACGTAACGACGTGATGGGTGAAGTGATGCAGCGTCATTTCATCGAAGCGATCATCAAAGAGAAAATCAACCCAGCGGGTGCACCAACTTTCACTCCAGTTGACGCTGAAGAAGGCAAAGATCTGGTATTCAAGGCTTCTTTCGAAGTTTACCCAGAAATCGCGCTGAAAGATCTGGACAAAGTTGAAGTGGTTAAGCCACTGGCTGACGTTAAAGAAGAAGACGTTGCTGAGATGATCGAGACTCTGCGTAAGCAGCAGGCTTCTTGGTCAGAAGTTGACGCAGCAGCTGAAGCTAGCAGCCGCGTAACGATGGACTTCTCTGGCTCTGTTGACGGTGAAGAGTTCGAAGGCGGTAAAGCTGAAGGCTTTGCACTGGTTATGGGCCAAGGCCGCATGATTCCAGGTTTCGAAGACGGCATCGTTGGTAAGAAAGCCGGCGAAGAGTTCACTATCGACGTGACTTTCCCAGAAGACTACCACGCTGAAAACCTGAAAGGTAAAGCCGCGAAGTTCAACATCAAACTGAGCAAAGTTGAAGCGCAAGAACTGCCAGAGCTGACTGAAGAGTTTGTAGCACGCTTCGGCGTTGAAGATGGCAGTGTCGACGGCCTGAAAGCAGAAGTTCGTAAAAACATGGAACGCGAACTGAAGCAAGCAGTTAAGAACAAAGTGAAAGAGCAAGTGATCGATGGTCTGGTTGCTAACAACGACATCGACGTACCTGCTGCTTTGATCGATCAAGAAGTTAACGTTCTCCGCCAGCAAGCAGTTCAGCGTTTCGGTGGCAACATGGAAAACGCACCAGAGCTGCCAAGTGAGCTGTTTGAAGAGCAAGCAAAACGCCGCGTAGTGGTTGGTCTTCTTCTGGGTGAAGTGATCAAGTCTGAAGAGCTGAAAGCTGACGAAGACCGCGTGAAAGCGCTGATCGAAGAAATGGCTTCTGCATACGAAGATCCATCAGAAGTTGTTGCTTACTACGAGAAAGACCAGCGTCTGATGGAAAACATGCGCAACGTTGCTCTTGAAGAACAAGCTATCGATGCACTGCTGGGTAAAGCACAAGTTTCTGAAAAAGAGCAAGCTTTCTCTGAGCTGATGAACCCAGCTCAAGCATAAGTGCTAGAATTGTTGAGTGGACAATTGACTTAGAATTCACTCTTCTGATAACAATGGTCCGTATGAAGTAATTTCATCCGGGCCATTTATTTTAGGGATATAACACTATGAGCTTTCAAGAAAAAAACGGAATGCCGTCTATCATGGATGCATTGGTGCCGATGGTGGTTGAACAAACTTCCCGCGGTGAACGTTCGTATGACATCTATTCCCGCCTTTTGAAAGAGCGTGTGATCTTCCTGACCGGTCAGGTTGAAGATCATATGGCGAACCTTGTTGTTGCACAGCTGCTGTTCCTGGAATCAGAGAACCCTGATAAAGACATTTTCCTTTACATCAACTCACCGGGTGGTTCGGTGACTGCAGGTATGTCTATTTACGACACTATGCAGTACATTAAACCAGACGTGAGCACGGTTTGTATGGGTCAGGCATGTTCAATGGGGGCTTTCCTGTTAGCGGGTGGCGCGAAAGATAAGCGTTACTGCCTGCCGAACTCACGTGTGATGATTCACCAGCCACTTGGCGGTTTCCAAGGTCAGGCGTCCGACATTCAAATCCACGCGCAAGAAATTTTGACCATCAAGCAAAAGCTGAATACTTTGTTGGCTGAGCACACGGGTCAACCGCTGGAAGTGATTGAACGCGATACTGATCGTGACAACTTTATGGCTGCACAGGATGCAGTGGACTATGGTCTGGTTGACGCAGTACTGAATAAACGCGATTAATTATTAATTCTGAGACAGTTAGGTTCGTCTGACACTTCCTGTCTCTGAATTGAGTCTCTCGGTGCTCGGAAAAATTCCCCGAGATGTTATAGACTCAGATCATGGTAAACATGGGCTAAGGCCTAAAGAGGTTAGCGAATGACAGACAAGCGAAAAGACGGTGGCAGCGGTAAACTGCTTTACTGCTCTTTCTGCGGCAAAAGCCAGCATGAAGTACGCAAGTTAATTGCTGGACCTTCTGTTTATATCTGCGATGAGTGTGTTGACCTATGTAACGACATCATTCGTGAAGAAATAAAAGAGGTCATGCCTAAGCGCGACAGTAACGAGCTTCCGACTCCGCAAGAGATCCGCGCGCACCTGGATGATTACGTTATCGGTCAAGATCGGGCGAAGAAAGTATTGTCTGTAGCGGTATATAACCACTACAAACGTCTTCGCAATGGCGACACAACAGCCGATGGCGTTGAATTGGGTAAAAGTAACATCCTTCTGATTGGTCCTACCGGTAGCGGTAAGACACTGTTGGCTGAAACGCTGGCGCGCTTTTTGGATGTGCCGTTTACTATGGCTGATGCCACGACATTGACCGAAGCGGGTTATGTGGGTGAAGACGTTGAAAACATCATCCAGAAACTGCTTCAGAAGTGTGATTACGACGTGGCAAAAGCAGAACGTGGCATCGTATACATCGATGAAATCGATAAGATTTCACGTAAATCTGACAACCCATCTATCACCCGCGACGTATCGGGCGAAGGTGTTCAGCAGGCGCTGCTGAAACTGGTTGAAGGTACGATTGCTTCTGTTCCACCACAAGGTGGCCGTAAGCACCCACAACAGGAATTCCTGCAGGTCGATACCTCCAAGATCCTGTTCATTTGTGGTGGCGCGTTTGCCGGTCTCGACAAAGTGGTAGATCAGCGTGTGGCGAAAGGCAGTGGTATCGGCTTTGGCGCGGAAGTGCGTTCAAAAGATCAGGAAGCGACACTGAGCGACCTGTTTAGCAAAGTAGAACCAGAAGATTTGGTGAAATACGGTCTTATTCCGGAATTCATCGGTCGTCTGCCAGTGAGTGCGATTCTGGGTGAACTTGATGAAGATGCATTAGTGCAGATTCTGCGTGAACCAAAGAATGCGCTCACTAAGCAGTATGGCGCGCTTCTGGAACTGGACGGCGTTGAGCTAGAGTTCCGTGACGATGCACTGACAGCGATTGCGAAGAAAGCCATGGATCGTAAAACAGGTGCTCGTGGCCTGCGTTCGATTGTGGAAGCAGTACTTCTGGACACCATGTATGACCTACCATCAAGCAAAGACGTGACCAAGGTTGTCATTGATGAGTCAGTCATTAAAGGTGAGTCTGATCCACTGCTGATTTATGAAACATCAGAAAATCAGGCGGCAGGCGCGGAGTAAAACGTTGATAGGGTCTGTTGACCTTTGGTGATGATTTTTGCAGCAGTTTGTGGGGATTTTATGCAAGGCAGAGGCTTCGATGTGTAGCAAGCCTACATGAGAAGCCGATAACGTAGCAGAAATTCCCCACAAATGCTGCCCGAAGGGTTCTGCTCTAAGCGTTTTATGCTTTGTTGAGGTGTATTTGCTTAGAGTACTAGGCGGCACACACCTCGTCGCGCCTAAAACGCTTAGAGCTAGAACAAAATTTAACCACCAAAGGTCAACAGACCCTAGGGTTAAGTTGCTTATTTAACCAACAAAATATCGAAAAAAAGGGAGCGTGGGCTCCCTTTTTTACTTTCTGCTGACTATGCCGTTGAATCCTGACAATCTATCCCCATATACTCAGTAATAACGAAAACGGAAGAGAGAAAAATATGAACTTGGAGCGTTCCGAGCGCATTGAAATTCCGGTCCTGCCTTTGCGTGACGTGGTTGTTTATCCTCACATGGTTATCCCGCTTTTCGTGGGACGGGATAAATCCATTCGTTGCCTTGAAGCAGCGATGGACAATGATAAGCAGATTCTTTTGGTAGCGCAGAAAGATGCCGCTACTGATGACCCATCAATCTCAGACCTTTATCAAGTTGGTACTGTCGCTTCGATTCTCCAGTTGCTGAAGTTGCCCGACGGCACAGTGAAAGTGCTGGTGGAAGGCTTGCAGCGTGCGGAAGTTAAAAAGTTCCATGAAGATGACTTCTTCACCGCTGATGCTGAATACATGTTGACGCCAGAGATGGATGAGCGCGAGCAGGAAGTGCTGGTGCGTACTGCGATCAGTCAGTTTGAAGGTTTTATCAAACTGAACAAGAAGATCCCACCTGAAGTGCTGACGTCACTGAATGGTATTGAAGAGGCCGCGCGCCTTGCAGACACCATTGCTGCGCACATGCCTTTGAAACTCAATGATAAACAGCAAGTGTTGGAGATCATTGATATTGCTGAGCGCCTCGAGTTCCTGATGACCATGATGGAATCAGAAATCGATCTGCTTCAGGTTGAGAAGCGTATCCGCAGCCGCGTTAAGAAGCAGATGGAAAAGAGTCAGCGCGAGTACTATCTCAACGAGCAGATGAAAGCTATCCAAAAAGAATTGGGTGAGCTGGATGACGCGCCTGACGAATTTGAAAGCCTGAAGCTGAAGATTGAAGAATCTAAGATGCCTCAGGAAGCCAAAGAAAAAACCGAGCAAGAACTGCAGAAGCTGAAGATGATGTCGCCTATGTCGGCAGAAGCGACTGTGGTTCGAAGCTATATCGACTGGATGGTGAGCGTGCCATGGTCGAAGCGCTCGAAAGTGAAGAAAGACTTGGCGAAAGCCGAAGAGATTCTGAATTCAGACCACTATGGCCTTGAGCGCGTAAAAGAGCGCATCCTTGAGTACTTGGCGGTACAAAACCGAGTGAACAAGCTTAAAGGACCTATTCTGTGTCTTGTAGGGCCTCCAGGCGTGGGTAAAACCTCTCTCGGTCAGTCAATTGCAAAAGCAACAGGCCGTAAGTACACCCGCATGGCACTGGGCGGCGTGCGCGATGAAGCGGAAATCCGTGGTCACCGTCGTACTTACATCGGCTCTCTGCCGGGTAAGCTTGTCCAGAAAATGGCTAAAGTTGGTGTGAAGAACCCACTGTTCTTGCTGGATGAAATCGACAAGATGTCTTCTGATATGCGTGGCGACCCGTCTTCTGCGCTGTTAGAAGTGTTGGATCCAGAGCAAAACAATGCATTCAACGACCATTATCTGGAAGTGGATTACGATCTGTCTGACGTCATGTTTGTGGCGACGTCGAACTCGATGAATATCCCTGGCCCACTGCTTGACCGTATGGAAGTGATTCGTCTGTCGGGTTACACCGAAGACGAGAAGCTGAACATTGCTAAGCAGCACTTGGTTGATAAGCAAGTTAAGCGTAACGGCCTTAAGCCAAAAGAAGTTGAAATCGAAGATTCAGCCATCATTGGCATCATCCGCTACTACACCCGTGAAGCGGGTGTGCGCAACCTTGAGCGTGAAATCTCTAAGCTGTGCCGTAAAGCAGTGAAAGAAATTCTGCTGAACAAAGACACTAAAACCATCACCATCAATCAGGACAACCTGAAAGACTACCTTGGTGTTCAACGCTTTGACTTCGGTAAAGCGGACGAGAGCAACCGTATTGGTCAGGTGACAGGCCTTGCGTGGACGCAAGTCGGTGGCGATCTGCTGACCATTGAGACTGAGTCAATGCCCGGTAAAGGTAAGCTGACACAAACCGGTTCTCTGGGTGATGTGATGCAGGAGTCGATTCAGGCAGCAATGACGGTTGTTCGTACCCGCGCTGAGAAGCTTGGTATTAATAACGACTTCTATGAGAAGCGTGATATTCACGTACACGTGCCAGAAGGTGCGACGCCGAAAGATGGCCCAAGTGCCGGTATTGCGATGTGTACGGCACTGGTTTCAAGCCTAACAGGTAACCCTGTGCGCGCTGATGTGGCGATGACAGGTGAAATTACACTGCGTGGTGAAGTGCTGCCAATCGGCGGTTTGAAAGAAAAACTGCTGGCTGCACACCGTGGTGGCATTCAGACGGTTATCATCCCGAAAGAGAACGAACGTGATCTCGAAGAGATTCCAGATAACGTAAAAGCAGACTTAGACATCCATGCTGTGCGCTGGATCGACGAAGTTCTCACTCTTGCATTACAAGACAATCCTCTCGGAATCGAGCTTGTAACCCCACAAAAGAGTGACGTGCAGCAAAATTAAGCAACGTAAAGCGCTGACAGTCGGTAAAAGGCTTGTCAGCTTTTTTTTTGAGGGCTAAGTTAATTAAAACGCTGCAAGCCCTTCATTCATAACAGCTACAGCGTTTTTAAGTCTTGTTTGATAACTACTGGTACCGAAAATGTCGGCTGCCGCCGCAAAGAATGGGATTTGTGGTTCGTTTGTAAAGGGGATGAAAAAGTGAACAAGTCGCAGTTAATTGATAAAATTGCAGAAAATGCTGATCTGTCTAAAGCATCAGCAGGTCGCGCTCTAGATGCACTGATTGAAGCTGTATCAGATAGCCTGAAAGAAGGCGACCAAGTCGCGCTGGTTGGTTTCGGTACTTTCTCAGTTCGTGAGCGTTCAGCACGTACTGGCCGTAACCCTCAAACTGGTGCGGAAATCAAGATTGCAGCTGCTAAAGTCCCAGGCTTTAAAGCTGGTAAAGCTCTGAAAGACGCGGTTAACTAACCTTAAACGTCTCGTTTTGCTCTTTGTCGCAGCAGTCCTAGTTTTAAGCTGTAAAGTATGCGACATCAGCGTATAATCAGGCTCAATCAGAGTGTAAAGGCGCATCTCTCGATGCGCTTTTTTAGTTTTAGAACCAACCTTCTTGCACCTTCAGGTTGATTGGTTTATACCGAAACAACTCCTCTTGATAAGAATTGACTGTGTACACGAATGTGTATCGGCCATTTGCTGTGCAAGAGAGGGTATGTGAAAGACGAACGTTTCAATAAGCAGGAGTGACGGCGCGTTATGATGGAGCGACTACGCGAAGGCGTAAACAGCATCGCGGTTAAGATCATCTTAGGCCTTATTATCTTTTCCTTTGTTTTCGCTGGTGTTGGCGGCTACCTGGCAGGTGGCACGGTAGTACCTGCTGCGACAGTGGGCGATCAAGAAATTAGCCGCAATCAATTCGAGCAAGCTTACCAAAATGAGCGTGCACAGATGCAAGCACAGGCCGGAGACTTCTTCTCTACTCTGTTGGGTGACCCGAACTACCTGGCACAATTCCGCCGCAATGTACTGGACCGTATGGTGAATCAGGCGCTGCTGGATCAGGAAGCCAAGGACCTCGGTCTACGAGTCAGTGATGCACAAATCAAACAGTCTATTCGTGATATGCCAGCATTCCGTGGCGCAACAGGCTTGTTTGACAACGATTTGTATCTGGCAGCACTTCGCCGTAACGGTCTAACACCTGATCAGTTTGCGGAGTATGTACGTCAGGATCTGGTTCGCGAGCAGTTTGTTAATGCACTGATCAGCAGTGAATTCGCATTGGAAGGTGAACTTGAGTCCCTTTATAAGCTCGAAGGTCAAACGCGCATGGTTCGCACACTGACTTTGCCTCTGGCTGATTTTGCTGAAAAAGCGGATATCACCGAAGAGCAGAAACAGGCTTACTACGAGCAAAACCCGTCTCAATTTGTTCGCCCAGAACAGTTTAAGATTGCCTATGTTGAGTTGTCTGGTGAAGGCATCGCTGACGTTGCTGATGTAACGGAAGAAGAAGCGCAAACTTACTACGATGCCAACAAAGCAAACTATGGTACTGCTGAGCAGCGTAAAGTCAGTCACATTATGATTCAGGGTGACGACGATGCGGCAAAAGAAAAAGCAGAAGCGGTACTTGTTGAGCTGAAAGGCGGTGCAGACTTCGCTGAACTGGCGAAAACCCGCTCTGATGATACCTTCAGTGCCGAACAAGGTGGTGAACTGGACTGGTTCGACAAAGGTGTGATGGATCCTGCGTTTGAAGAAGCGTCATTTGGGCTGGAGAACAAAGGCGATGTTTCTGGCGTGGTTAAGTCTGATTTTGGTTTCCACATCATTAAGTTGGATGACGTGAAGCCATCGGATGCTAAACCTTTTGCTGAAGTTCGTGATGAAATCATGGCTCAACTGAAACAAAATCACGCGGTAGAGAAGTTTTATTCCCTTTCGAACGAGCTGGCTGAAAAAGCATTTGAAATGCCAGACAACTTGGAAGATGCCGCTGAGTCAGTCAATGCGAAAGTTGAGAGAACAGATTTCGTGTCTCTGTCTGAACTGCAAGGTGCACTGGCTAACCCATTGGTTGCCCAGGCGCTGCAACAACCAGAGGTGCGTGAAGACGGCCTGAACTCTGACATCATCGAAATTGCCCCAGAGCATGTTGTGGTGGTTCGTGTCGACGAAGTTCGCCCTGAAACGATACTGCCTTTTGCTGAGGTAGAAGCTCAGGTAACAGAGCAACTGAAGCGTCAGGAAGGCGAAAAAGCCGCTGAAGCGTTGGCAAATACACTGGTTGCTGAACTAAGCGACGGCAACGACGCAAGTCTGAATGCTTCAGGTTACGCGTTTGGCGAAGAAGCAGAGCTGGCGCGCGTTTCTCCTGAGCGTGAAACAGTAGAGCTGGCATTTACCATGAAAACGCCGGTAGAAGGCAAAGCGGAATACGGCTTTACCCGTAACGTCAATGGTGATGTATTGTTAGTGGCGCTTGATTCAGTGAAAGAGCCTGCGACTGAAGAAATCAGCCTACAAAGCCAGATGGCAGAGCGAGTGGCGCGTAGCACAGCGAACATCGATCTGGAGTCTGTTATCGCGCAGTTGAAAGAAAACACTGAAGTGACTTACACACTGGATGCTGTTGAGCAATAAATCAATCCAACTTGATTTGATTGCCAAGCGACTGTAATTGATAAGTTGCATCAACGGGGGACTTTACGTCCCCCGTCGTTTTTTTATCCCTTCCAATGGCATGTCCCAAGCCGATCTGTATCTTTGTGAAACATTTTAAACAACACAATGGAAACAGATATGAAATCAATTCTATCGGCAATCTTTTTTGCCATCACACTGATACTTTCGCCTTTGGCATCAGCTCAGGATGGTGCGCTGGTTGCACCAGCAGAAGTGAATATTAACACCGCTGAAGTCGAAGAGCTCGACAAGTATTTGGATGGTGTTGGGAAAGCAAAAGCCCAAGCGATCGTAGATTACCGAAACACCAATGGTGCATTTGAATCGGCAGATGATCTGAAAGGCGTGAAGGGTATTGGCGATTCAATTGTTGAGAAGAACCGCGACCGCATCGTGCTCTGATCTCAACAGGCCCTAGTATCCTTATTGGTGTTTGCTGGGGAGCACGTTCTCCCCAATTTTCGCTATCCACGATTATACCCACAACCTGAAGATGCTCTCATTCAGAGGCATTTTCAGGTTGTGTGTGTATAGGGCTTGAGAAATTCGGCTGACGACAACAGAATGAGTAAAGAACTGTTCTAATGACATCAAGGAAGCCATGAGTCAGAAAACAAGCCATTTCTTTGCCCATCTCGCGCGTATGAAGCTTATTTATCGCTGGCCGCTGATGCGCAATGTCTCTAATGAAAACATCTCCGAGCACAGCCTTCAGGTGGCGTTTGTCGCCCATGCGCTGGCACTGATAGAAAATAAGAAGTTTGGTGGGCAATACTCGCCAGAGCGTGTCGCCCTTCTTGCCATGTTTCATGACTGCAGTGAAGTGCTGACAGGTGATCTGCCCACACCTATTAAGTACTTCAATCCAGCCATTGCGGATGAATACAAAAAGATTGAGCGTGTTGCGGAAGACAAATTGGTTGGCATGTTGCCGGAAGAGTTCCGGGAAGACTACAGGCCGCTTATCGATAGCGAGGCCATCGATGACGATGATTATCGTTTGGTGAAACAAGCTGATGCGATTTGTGCCTATTTAAAATGCCTTGAGGAACTTTCTGCGGGGAACCACGAATTTCAGCAGGCGAAACGTCGTTTGGAAACAACCATGAGTGAGAGGGGTAGCAAAGCGACCGAATATTTCATGACGACCTTTGCCCCAAGCTTTGAGCTTTCTCTGGATGAAATCAGCGATGACTGAACTGACACTTTCACTGGAATGGGAAGCGCGGCTTGCCGAAGAAAACAAAAAGCGTCGCAACGACAAGCGTTCTGTGTTCCAGCGTGATCGTGCCCGGATTCTCCATTCCGCAGCGTTCCGACGTCTTCAGGCAAAAACGCAGGTACTTGGCGCGGAACATAGCGAGTTTTACCGTACGCGCCTGACGCATTCGCTCGAAGTGTCACAAATAGGTACCGGTATTCTTGCCCAAATCAAAGAGAAACAGCCCGAGTTTCGTGATATCTTGCCTTCAACCAGCTTGATGGAAAGCTTGTGCCTTGCACACGACATTGGCCATCCGCCTTACGGTCATGGTGGTGAAATCGCGCTGAACTATATGATGCGCAACGACGGCGGCTTTGAAGGAAACGCGCAGACCTTTCGCATCGTTACCTTACTTGAGCCTTATACCGAACATGACGGCATGAACCTCGCCCGTCGTACTTTGCTGGGGTTATTGAAATATCCGGCGCCGATTGCATCCATATTGCGCTCAGCGCTTCCGCCTGATGTTGTCGAGTTTCGTCACCTGAAAGCCTCGGAGTGGCACCCTGCAAAAGGCATCTATCAAGATGACCTGGACCGGTTTAACTGGGTATTGGATGGCATGTCTGAAACCGATGCTACTCTGTATACTTCACTGAGAATGGCACCAACGCAAAACCAACATGGCCGTACCCGTTATAAATCGCTGGATTGTTCGATCATGGAGCTGGCGGATGACATTGCTTACGGCGTTCATGATCTCGAAGATGCCATTGTGATGGGTATTGTTCACCGCGACCAATGGCAGGAAGCAGTAGCCAGCAAACTGGCGGAGTGTGGTGATCCTTGGCTGGAAGAGAACATTGGGCATTTGAGCGATCAAATGTTTGGTCCACATTATGAACGAAAAGATGCTATTGGTGCATTGGTCAACACTCTGCTGACATCCATAGCGATTGAGCCTTCTGTGCAGGACGGTGTGAACCGCTTTGACGATCCCTTGCTTCAATGGAACGCCAAGCTGACAGATATCATGGATACGGTATTGTCAGTGCTGAAAGCCTTTGTCAGTGAGTTTGTGGTACAGAAACCAGAACTTCAGGTGGTTGAATACAAAGGTCAGCAACTGGTGATGGAGCTTTTTGATGCGTTTGATGCCGATCCACAAAGGTTGCTACCTGTTGCGATTCGCGCCCAATGGCAACAGGAAATAGCCGAAGGAAAAAGCGGTCGCCGCACCATCGCGGATTACATATCCGGGATGACAGATGGTTATGCGCAAAGGCTTCACGCGACCATGTTTACCGCATCAAGTCACGGACCACTGTATCCGATTCGATAGATTTTAGGTCCTAGGGAAAGAAGATCCTAGGAAGAGCAAAGAGCGGTCCTAGATCCTAGATAAAGCAAAAGCTTGACGTCGTAGCTGCAACTTTAAAATCTTTGTAGGACCCTAGGACCCTAGGACCCTAGGACCCTAGGACCTATCTTTCCCCCCATAATGCCGCTCAAACACACCGGGCGGCATTTGTTTTATCTGAAACTCAATCATTTCATTGAAAGCATTCATTAGCGGCTTGAAAGGTTCGCTGTCGCCCGCCATCGCTGACAGGGCGTAGAAGCCGGCCTCGACGGTTGAAAGGCCACCGTCGATTGGGGATTTTCGTATGCGGTAATTTCCGCTCTGGATATCATCCAGCTTCACGCAAGGAAGTGCCTGCAGGTTTTTGGAGAGCTGATACATTTTAAAGGCTTTTCGCCAGGTACCGTCGAGCAGAATCAAACCGCGGCGTTTGCCAGTGTCAACGTGCCAGTCCCTAATCGGCTCAGATGTTTCAGCTGGGTAGAGCAGGGTATAATGAACATCGCTGTCCAGAAGTTCATTAAGCTCATCATTGTCACTGAAGTCTTCTCCTACGATGAGTCGACAGTTAGGGAGCGACAGGGAAAGAATACGCGCCGTACCGATGGGCTGCTTAACCTCTGAAGGGTGCTGGAGGACGATCACAGGCATATCACTTTCAATCTTCTGGATGAAAGGGCAGATGCAGGCTTTGTTGGCTTTTCCGCACTGCGGACAATATCGACTGGCTTTCTGGTTCATGACCACGGTACGCTATAACTTACTAATATCACGAAGCTTGGAGCACATATTGGCTCATCTTAGGTTTGTTGGCTTGCTTGCCATCATCATACTGATTGCCCAAATTCCTATCATTCACCAACTCATGGTGTGGGATCGCACAGATATTCTTGCTGGGCAGTGGTGGCGAATCGTAACAGGAAACCTGACGCACACCAATTTTATCCATCTTGCCATGAACCTGACAGGGCTGGTGGTACTCACTTTTCTTCATCGCGAATACTATGGCAGCCGAAGCCTTATTCCCATGATTTGGGTGATGATGGTCGTGATAGGCGCGGTCATGTTCGTCAGTCCTTTTGATTGGTACGCTGGGCTATCAGGTGTCTTACATGGCTTGTTTGTTTGGGGTGTGGTGCGGGATATCCAGAACAAAGTACCTCTGGGATGGATTATGCTTGCAGGTGTGATAGTAAAACTCGGATATGAAGCTTATACGGGCGGAGATGCAATGACTGCGGATTTGATAGAAGCAGGTGTTGCCTATCAGGCGCATGTGGCAGGCGCGTTAGTTGGGATGGCTTTTGCGCTGGTATGGAAAGAAGGTCCTGGGCAGAGCGGTCCTAGATCCTAGGGAAATCAAAAGCTTGACGTCTTAGCTACGACTTTAAAATCTCTATAGGACCCTAGGACCCTAGGACCCTAGGACCCTAGGACCCTAGGACCCTAGGACCCTAGGACCCTAGGACCTATTATCTTACTGACGATACGTCGACAGGAATCTCTCGAAACGGCCAATCGCCATTTCCAAATCATCCACACGCGGAAGTGTCACGATACGGAAGTGATCCGGTTTGTGCCAGTTAAAACCCGTACCATGAACCATCAACACTTTTTCCTGCAGCAAGAAGTCCAGCATCATTTTTTCGTCGTTATGGATGCTGTATTTCTTGGTGTCGATTTTTGGGAACAGGTACAGCGCACCTTTTGGTTTCACACAACTGATACCAGGAATTTGGTTTAGCAGTTCCCATGCCTTATCACGTTGTTCCAGCAAACGGCCACCTGGCAGAATCAGTTCATTGATACTCTGGTAACCACCCAACGCGGTTTGGATTGCATGCTGCATCGGCACGTTTGCACACAAACGCATTGACGCCAGCATCTCCAAGCCTGCGATATAGCTTTTCGCCAGATGGCGGGGGCCTGACAGGATCATCCAGCCAGAGCGGAAGCCACACACGCGATAGGATTTCGACAGGCCACTGAAGGTTACGCAGAACACATCCGGTGCCAATGGCGCCATAGAATGGTGTTGAGCACCGTCATACAAGATCTTGTCGTAGATTTCATCGGCGAAAATGATCAGGTTGTTCTGACGGGCGATTTCCGCAATCTCTAATAGGAAATCACGGCTGTAAACCGAACCCGTTGGGTTATTTGGGTTGATCAGCACGATACCTTTGGTATTTGGCGTGATCTTAGCTTTGATGTCATCCAGATCTGGATACCAGTCCGATTCTTCATCACACATGTAGTGAACGGGTTTACCGCCAGACAGTGATACTGCCGCTGTCCACAGTGGGTAGTCAGGAGAAGGTACCAAGAGTTCGTCGCCACCGTTCAGCAGCGCCTGCATTGCCATTACGATCAGTTCTGAGACACCGTTACCGAGGTAAACGTCCTCAACATCCAAATCCAGCATGCCGCGTTTTTGGTAGTGCTGAACCACCGCTTTACGCGCCGAGTAAATTCCTTTGGAATCACAATAACCCTGAGAAGTTGGCAGGTTTCGGATCACGTCTACCAGAATTTCATCTGGTGCGTCGAAACCAAATGGTGCCGGGTTGCCGATGTTCAATTTTAGAATTTTGTGGCCTTCTTCTTCGAGGCGTTTTGCCTCTTTCATCACTGGGCCACGTATGTCGTAACAAACGTTGTCCAGCTTGGTCGACATCCCGATTTCTTGCATCTTGGTTCCTGAGCTTAAAAATTGCTGTTTTGCAGTAAATTACACTAATAAAAGTCGATTTATAAGTAGTCAATAGTAAGAAATGGCGAAAACACCTAAAATCAGTGATTAAATCCTAAGTATGGGTGTTTTGTTCTGTTGAAGGTGAGTTTCGTCACAATTGATAGTGTCTTAGTCCTAATTATCAAAAGGAAATGTTGGTAAAAATCGGATGGATGAGCGCACGTGATTCCCCGTTTTATAGGCTGCTACAAGTTATTTGGCCTTCCAGAGTGGTCGTAGCAAGTAAAAATGGCTGGGGATTAATTTTTTTAAAAGTAGCACGTGAAATTGATCTAGATGAAAGCAATGAATGCAAAGGTCATCGTAGCATTGAGGAGGAATGATTGTTTTCTTAGCCACACCGCGAGTGCCTCGAAGCATCAACTTCTGGGAACTTGAACATTTACCTACAAGAACTAGTGCGTGTGGGCCGTGGCTTTAAGCGAGGTTAGTTTGACAAATTTGCGGCAAGCTATTGATAGACTGATAAAATCCCTTTTAACGGTATCACCATTACCGCCTCAGCTATCTGAGCCATTTTGTTGGTCAATGAATACTGATCCGCTGGATTGGTTTCACTCGCAGCCCTTGTTCCCTAAATTCTACTGGCAAACCCGGGATGGTAAAGAACAGGTATTAGCACTTGGACAGGTTAAAACATTTTCTGAACCTGCCTGTGCAGAGAGTCAACTCGCTAAAGGCCAGCGAATTTGGGGCGGGCGGTCGTTCGATGGACGGACAGAGCGCGACCAACGTTGTCTCAAGTCTTTCTTTTTCCTTCCCCAGATCGAGATAGTTTGCCGTGATGGACAGTGGTTCATCACGCTGAACGTTTGCGATGACCTATTAAAAATTCGCGCCACATTATCCAAATTGATCAGCCAGTCCCAACCGCTATCCCATCCGGACTGTGAAGTACTGGCAACTCAGCATCAGCCAGAGTTTAAACAATGGTCAACCATGATGAGGAATGCTCTGTCGTCGATTGAAACAACTGATCTTCAGAAAGTGGTATTGGCACGTAAGACGACACTGGAGCTCGACAGAGCTTTGCCGGCTGCCAGCCTGCTGAAAGCCTCTCTCGACAGTAATAAGTCAAACTTTCACTTTCTACTGGCGCTGGATGAAAAGCACTGCTTTGTTGGTTCGACGCCAGAGCGTCTATTCTGGCGAAACGGCGACGAGCTATATACCGAAGCATTGGCAGGCACCATAGGTCGCGGTAAAGACGCCGAGGAGGACCTATCGCTGGCGAACTGGCTGCTCAATGACAGCAAGAATATCTATGAGAACCGTCTGGTTGTTGATGACATTACGCAACGGCTTATACCCCATAGCGAGCAATTGGATGTGGAAGTCACGCCACATTTAGTGCGCCTTCGTAATGTGCAGCACTTAAAGCGCGATATTGAGGCGAGTTTGGTCGCTGATGTACTTTCTTCTACTTTGCTGGATTTATTACAGCCAACTGCAGCTGTGGCTGGGTTGCCCCGCGAGAGAGCGGTGGATTTTATCGTCGAGAATGAACCTTTCGCTCGTGGATGGTACAGCGGCTCAGTGGGTTACCTCAGCGCTGAGCAAAGTGAATTCTGTGTGGCGATCCGAAGTGCTCTGGTTGTTGATAACAAAGTCCATCTTTTTGCGGGCGCCGGTATCGTGCCGGGCTCTGTGGCGGAGAGTGAGTGGAAAGAACTCGACCGGAAAATGGCGACACTTCGAAATCTCTTGGGTCCTTCACCGGAAAAACAATTGGAGAAAAAAGCCGGATGAAGCCTTCAATCATCAACCGTATCTGGGCGCGACTGATTTTGATGTCAGTGCAACGTGCGAGTGTGAAAGACATTTGTATTGCTCCGGGCTCGCGCTCAACACCGCTAACGCTGGAAGCGGAAAGACTTCAAAGCCTTGATTCCTCCATTCGCCTGCATACCCATTTTGATGAACGCGGGTTGGGATTTTTGGCGCTGGGATTGGCGAAAGCCTCTGACAAACCCGTTGCCGTGATTGTCACGTCAGGTACAGCGGTAGCGAATTTGCTG
Organism: Grimontia marina; assembly: GCF_900060185.1. Lineage (GTDB taxonomy): Bacteria > Pseudomonadota > Gammaproteobacteria > Enterobacterales > Vibrionaceae > Enterovibrio > Enterovibrio marinus. Next base: position 164,388 of record NZ_FIZY01000001.1, read on the forward strand.
CCAGCTGTGGCAGAAAGCCGTTTAACCCGCGAAAAGCTGGTGCTTCTGACTGCCGATCGTCCGCCTGAGCTTATTCAATGTGGCGCTAATCAGGCAATCAGCCAGCAGGACATTTTCAGCGAGCACGCAGAAGTGACGAGTTTCTTGCCGTCACCCACAGAACAAATCTCGCCAGCTTGGTTATTGTCGACAGTGTCAGAGGGGCTGCATCGTCAGTCAGAACTGGGCGGGAGTTATCATATCAACTGTCCATTCCCTGAACCTTTATACGGGGAAATGGAAGACGTTTCGTCCTACCTTGAGCCAGTACGAATCTGGCTGGAGAGTGATGAGCCTTACTTGTCCTTCATGCCTTCACGCGAAGATTTAAGTCAGCCTTTGCGCGATTGGGCTCAGCTCCAGCACCAAAAAGGCGTGTTAGTGGTGGGTAAGGCCTCTTTACGTGAGCGCCAAGCCATTGAACTGCTAGCGCAGAAGCTTCAATGGCCTATTTTCTGTGATCCTCAAGCGAGCCAAGGCTCTGCATTTGCCGGTTTTGATGTTTGGTTGCAAAACCCCACGTGTGCCGAAGTGCTAAAACAGGCTGATGTTATCGTTCAATTTGGTAGCCGTTTGGTATCAAAACGCCTAGGCCAATTCATCAACCAGTTTGAGGGTAACTACTGGTTGGTAGAGAAACATCCAGGAAGGCTGGATCCCAGTCATCGAGGCGGTTTGCGCATCAATGCGTCATTGGCTGATATGGCGCTGGCATTGACAGAAATCACCCGTGATGCCGAACAAGCACGTTGGGCTGATGCATTGGTTGTGGCGAGCCAACAATATTTTGAGCAATTGGCGGCTTTCAACGGTTCGTCTGATGAATCGCTGTCAGAAGTCAGCTTGGCTGCGGACTTCAGCCATTGGCTTTCGGAACAGAGCGACCTCTTTATTGGAAACAGCATGGCGATCCGCCTGTTGGACATGTGTAGTCAACTGCCAGAAAAAGCCGTGTTTGCCAATCGCGGTGCATCGGGTATTGATGGTCTGATTGCCACGGCTTCAGGCGTTCAGCGCGAAAGACAGCGTCCGATGGCAATGCTGATGGGGGACACTTCCGCGCTCTACGATCTTAACAGCCTCGCGTTACTGGCTAACAATCCGCAGCCATTTGTACTGATCATCATCAACAATGATGGCGGAGGCATTTTCGATATGCTTCCGGTACCGGATGCGAACAAAGAAACTTACTATCGCATGCCGCATGGTGTTGATTTCTCCCACGCAGCCGCGATGTTTGGGCTCAATTATGTGTGCCCTTCATCGCTGGAAACCGCGCGATCACAATGCATCGATGCGCAGTCTACGCCGGGAACAACGGTGATTGAACTCAAGACTCGGGCGGGCGAGTGCGGCAAGGCACTTAAAGCACTGTTTAGTGAAATTGCCAATGCAGAACTGCTCTGAAAGATTGAGCTATTCCCTCCAAGGGCAGGCAGACAAACCTGCCCTTGTATTCCTTCATGGCCTGCTTGGTGACCATAGGGATTGGCAGCCTGTCATCGAAGAGCTTTCCAAAGAATATCTGTGTCTTGCTATCGATTTGCCGGGGCACGGCGGCAGCCAACATTTCGAAGCGGTCGGCTTTGGAGATACCCGCAACAAAGTGATAGCAACGATCAGTGAGACATTGTCTTCACCTTTCTGGCTGGTGGGCTATTCGCTGGGCGCACGCATTGCTATGTATATGGCTACCCATTGCTCATGTTCTCGCGGGGTGACCAGCGTACCTTTCGCTGGGCTCATTATCGAAAATGGGCATCCAGGTTTACCTGAACCCGAGAGAGTGGCAAGACGTGAACATGATGAAAAATGGGCGGTGCGTTTTGAAAATGAGCCCATTGTTGATGTGCTTCAAGATTGGTACCAACAACCAGTGTTTTCCTCACTAAATCATGCGCAAAGACAAAGTTTGATCGTTAAGCGCAGTGATAACCTCGGTACAAAAGTGGCAAGCATGCTGCGTGCTACATCCTTATCCCAACAGGATTTTCTGGGCGATTTGCTTAGAACGTTGCCAGCAAAGGTGCACTACCTGTGTGGAGAGAAGGACAATAAGTTTCTGGCATTGGCGATGCATTCGGGGCTGTCTTATTCCATTGTCCCAGACGCCGGCCACAACATTCATGCAGAACAGCCCAAGCTGTTTTGCCAGCTGGTTAGACAACTGATTGAACCTCATTAATTCAATAATTTAAATGGTAACACTATGGCTAGAACAACAGGCTTAACTGAACAGGAACTGTATGCACCAGTGGTGTGGAATGATTGCTCTGAAGGCTATGAAGACATCCTTTTTGAAAAATCGGAAGACGGTATCGCGCGAATCACTATCAACCGTCCTGAAGTACGTAATGCATTCCGCCCTCAAACAGTGAAAGAGATGATCAAAGCGCTGGCCGATGCACGATACGACGAAAAAGTGGGTGTGATCGTGCTGCGTGGTCAGGGTGAGCATGCATTCTGTTCCGGTGGTGACCAGAGGATCCGTGGCGACTACGGCGGCTATCGTGACGATGAAGGTACACACCACTTGAACGTGCTGGACTTCCAACGCCAAATCCGTACCTGTCCTAAGCCTGTGATTGCTTCGGTGGCAGGATACGCTGTGGGTGGTGGGCATGTGCTTCACATGATGTGTGACCTGACGATCGCAGCGGATAACGCACAATTTGGTCAGACTGGCCCGAAAGTCGGTTCTTTCGACGGCGGCTGGGGTGCATCTTACATGGCGCGTATCGTCGGTCAGAAGAAAGCCCGCGAGATCTGGTTTCTTTGCCGCTTTTACGATGCGCAAGAAGCCGTGGATATGGGGCTGGTTAACCACATTGTCCCTTACGCAGAGCTTGAGCGTGAAACTGCTCGTTGGTGCCGTGAAGTGCTTCAGCACAGCCCAATGGCGCTGCGCTGCCTGAAAGCGGCACTAAATGCGGACTGTGATGGTCAGGCGGGTCTACAAGAACTGGCAGGTAACGCGACCATGTTGTTCTACATGACCGAAGAAGGTCAGGAAGGCCGCAACGCTTTCAATGAAAAACGTCGCCCAGACTTCGACAAATTCCCACGTAACCCATAACAGGGCGGGAAGATGAAGCAAGCAACGCTTTACCGTTATTCGTTGCCGATGGACAGTGGTGTGATTTTGCGTCACTCCCGTCTGGCGCAGCGAGATGGCTTGATTGTCGAACTTAAAGACTTTGAGAAAGTGGGCAGAGGCGAAATTGCGCCTTTGCCAGGATTCAGTGCTGAAACCATCGAGCAAGCACAAACTCAGAGTGAGCTTTGTTTAGCGCAGTGGCTGGAGGACGGCGAAATAGATTGGGACTCGCTCTATCCTTCGGTTGCTTTTGGTTTGTCCGCTGCACTGGCGGAACTTGATGGTGAAATCCCGGCGGAAGGTAATTTCCTCGCTGTGCCCTTGTGTAGCGGCGATCCGGATGAGCTGGTTGAAAAGCTTGCAGAATTGCCGGGCGAGAAAGTGGCGAAAATTAAGGTGGGCCTTTACGAGCCGATTCGTGATGGCATGGTGGTGAATATGTTTCTGGAAATCCTTCCAGATTTGCGCCTTCGACTGGATGCTAACCGTCAGTGGACACCGGTAAAAGCAGCGCAGTTTTCTAACTATGTGAATCCTGCTTTCCGCTCACGCATCGCCTTTTTAGAAGAGCCTTGTCCGACGCCCGAGCAAAGCCTCGAATTCAGTAAAGAAACCGGCATTGCCATTGCGTGGGATGAGACCCTGCGCGATGAAGGCTTTTCGCTAGAATGCAAAACCGGATTATCTGCGATAGTGATTAAACCCACTTTAGTGGGCTCACTGAAAACAGTGAAAGTACTGGTTGAACAGGCACATACCATGGGGTTGGAAGCGGTGATCAGCTCCAGTATTGAATCCAGTTTTGGCCTCAACACACTGGCGCGCATCGCCCAATGGCTAACGCCGGAAAGCGTTCCGGGGCTCGATACAGTCTCATTGTTTGGTGAGCAGTTAGAGCAAACGTGGCCAGGCTGTGAGTTACCAATGAAAACACTGACTGACTGTGAAGTAGTATGGCAGGCGCACCCATAAGTTTTGAAACTTGGCCCTGGCTTTACTGGGGTGAGGTAAAACCCCTGCATACTGCTTTATATCTGGAAGACGAGGCTATTAGTTGGCAGCGCCTTGTTTCAGATATAGGCAGTATGCCGTTGCTGCCCAAACCGCATAACCGCTATGTAGCCATCCTCTCGCAAAATGATTACCAAACCCTTTTGGTTATCCTTGCTGCCTGGCAACAAGGCTTGAAAACACTGCTGCTGAATCCGGCTTTCTCTCAAGCATTCCAGAAAGAGGTACTCGAGAAAGCGGGGATTGAGATGGTTATCGACCCGCATACCGCATGTCCTTCTGGATATTGGCAACAGTCTGATGTGGTGCCATTTAATCCCCAAGATATCCTGACCCTTGTTCTGACTTCTGGCTCGACGGGGATACCCAAAGCGGTCACTCACAATGCCAATGCCCATTTGACGAGTACCAGCGGATTGTTTTCATTGATGCCATTTAGTGAGAGTGATTGCTGGCTTCTTTCCCTGCCGCTATTTCATGTTTCCGGTGTTGCCATTATCTGGCGGTGGTTACAGCGTGGGGCGACTCTGAAGATTGCATACACCAAAGGTGATGCGTTGCGCTCAGCTTTAGAAGGTGTGACTCACGCTTCCTTGGTACCGACGCAATTGCAGCGATTGATGCAAGGAGAGCGTCCTTCTTCGTTAACATCCGTGCTTTTGGGCGGTGCAGTGATACCCCAAGCGCTGGTGGATGAAGCCGAAGCAAAAGGTATTGGCTGTTGGTGTGGCTATGGGATGACAGAAATGGCATCGACCATCACGGCGAAACGGGCGAATGGACTTTTCTCGGTAGGTCGCCCGCTTCCGCATCGTGAACTTATGCTTTCCAGCCTTGGTGAAATCATGGTGAAAGGAGACACGCTTTCATCGGGTTACCTGATTGGCGGAAAGTTGGAGCCTTTGTCGGACGGATGGTTTGCGACTAAAGATAAAGGTGAATGGGTAGAGGGCGAGCTTCAGATTCTTGGTCGCTTGGATAACATGTTTATCTGTGGCGGCGAGAATGTGCAGCCGGAGAGTATTGAAAGGGTGCTTTCTGGCTTTGAAGGAATAGTTCAACTGTTTATATTGCCCGTTGCGGATGCCAAGTGGGGGCAGGTTCCTGTTGCGTTGGTGATGGGCAATGTTAATCAAGGTGACTTTCTGGCTTATGCAAAGTCGTTGCTGCCGTCCCATCAGGTGCCTAAAGCCGCATACTCGATACCGAAGCACTTGCTAGACGGCGGGATAAAAATCTCCCGCCGCGCGTTAGCTGATTGGCTGACAAGCGAACAGCTGGATTAACGATAATCGCCTCTTAACGTTTTCACATCACTAAACAATCGGTCGCATCTTGCATCTTCTGGCTGAACCGGACTTCCCGCCTCGACTTCCACTTTTGACCAAAACCGTTTTGGTAATTTGAGCAGGGCACGACCACCTTCACGGCTGAAATAACTTCCCCATAAACCTTTCAAAGCCATAGGTATTACAGGAACTGATGACTGTTTCAGAATTAGGTCTATGCCACGTTTGAATGGCTGCATGTCACCATCAGACGTGAGCTGGCCTTCTGGGAAAATACACACTACTTCGCCGTCACTGAGCTGATTTTTCACTTCCTTTAGCGCACAACGTATGGAGCCGCTAGTGAGTTTGATAGGAATAACGCGGCTGGCACGGAAGAAATAGTTCAGGACGGGTAGGTGGTAGTAATCTTCGTCCATCACAAAACGAATAGGGCGCGGACAAGCGCCTGCCAGAATCAGGGCATCGACATAGCTGACATGGTTACATACCAGTAATGCGCCGCCTTCTTTTGGAATGTTCTGGAGGTTTTTGTGTGTCACGCGATAGAAGCTGTGGCTTAAGAACCAAATAACAAAGCGTAAAGCGAACAGTGGAACCTGCTTGCCCACATAGAGGGTGACAACGAGATTCAGCAGGGCCAGCACGAGGAAAAAATCAGGGATACTCAAGCCGACAACACCTAGCAGCACCATGGCGAGAATCGCACTGGTGACCATAAACAAGGCGTTGTATATGTTATTAGCGGCGATGACCTGTGAGCGCTCACTATCTTCTGAGCGTGCCTGCATCATGGAATACAGGGGAACAATGAAAATACCCCCGAAAATACCAATCAACAGTAAATCAACAAACACCCACCACAGTGACGGGTCGGCAATAAATTCTACAAAGCTTGCAGCAGTTGAAGGCGCTGCAGGCGTCGAGACCATCAGGTGGATACCAAAAATGGTCAAACCCATTGCGCCAATTGGCACGATACCGGGTTCAATACGATGGCCTGAAAGCTTGTCACAAAGTAGTGAGCCGACAGCAATCCCGACGGAGAAAAGCGTCAGCAGGAAGGAAACGGTTGCTTCATTACCGCCAAGGTGAAGCTTGGCGAAATTCGGGAATTGCGTAAGGTAGCTTGCACCCAGAAACCAAAACCAACTGATCCCAAGAATCGACTGCAGCACAACTCTATCTTTACGGGCAATCGCCAGCGTGGTTTTCATTTGTCGGATAGGAGAGAAACTGACTTTGAGAGAAGGGTCGCCAGCAGCCACCTCAGGAATAGAACGGGCGCTCAGATAACCGAGCAAGGCAAACACCACCACAGAGATAGCAGCAATATCTCTTGCACCATCCATATTCGCGATGACACCCGCCACCATGGTACCTAGCAAAATCGCAAGGAACGTACCGGTTTCAACCAAAGCATTACCCGAAACCAATTCCTGGGGTTTCAGGGTTTGCGGCAGCAAGGCGTATTTAACAGGGCCAAAAAACGCTGACTGTGTTCCCATCAAGAAGAGAAGAACCAAGAGCGCCATATAGCTTTCGTAGATAAAAGCAATGGCAGCGAGACTCATGATGCCGATTTCAAGCAATTTGACGCCACGAATAAATCCCGATTTTTCGAATTTATCCGCGAGTTCCCCGGCAAAAGCAGAGAACAAAAAGAAGGGGAGGATGAACAACCCGGCAGCAAGATTGATAAAAAGGTCTGTACTGATCCCGATAACACCGGGACCGGCAAAGGCAACAAGGATCAACAGGACATTTTTATAAACGTTGTCATTGAATGCGCCGAGTGCCTGGGTGATAAAGTAGGGCAGAAAACGTCGCTGTTTCAGAAGCCCGGTCTGGCTTGTCATTCTTTCTTTCCCGGCTATTAAGCGTCAGTCCAGCTCTTCAGGTAGCCTGTCAGTAGGTTATCAATAAGCTCTGCACCATTGACAGGCACTGAGGTGAAGAACTTGTCGTCAACTGCGAGCAGCGTGATGCCATGAACTCCCGCCCAGAGTACGCGGCTTGCCTCTACCACTTCCTCTTCACTCTTTGCCGGAGAAAGTTGTTTAAGCAAGCTTTCCAGCATACCTGTCATGCTCTGGATACGATCGCTCTGCCAGTCAGGAAGCTTGTCGCCCTTCATGCTGTGCTCGAAGACCAACTGCCAGCGATAAGGATTTTTTGATGCAAACTCGAGGTAAAGGTGCGCGAGGGTAAACAAGGCTTCACGGCAGTTAGAGGTGCCAGTTAGCTTTTGTTGAGCCTGATGACGTAAGTCATCAAGAGTACGTGCCACAACATGCAGCAGCAGAATATTATAACTGCCAAAGACATTGACCAATGTACTGGGCACATAGCCGATTTGAGCAGCGACTTTTCGTAAACTCAAAGCATGATAAGGCTGGTTGTTCAAGTACTCTTCAACGCAATTAAGCGTCATTTCTACCAGCTCTTCGCGGCTATGGTCATTTCTGCGTGCCATTACTTTTACTGCAAATAGTGAACAATGTTCGATATTTTAGGAGTGGGGTCTGGAAAGGGCAAGTTACAAGCCTCTCAGTTTAGATATGAGCACTTTACTGAGAGGCATCGAAGACAAACTTTAGCTGAAGCGCTCAGCATTTTTGATAGACACTTGGTCGTTGAGCGTCCAGAAATCGTAAATGACACCGATAAGGAAAAACCCGGCGGTAAAAAGGTAAAGAATGCCAGTCAGCCATTTCCCCATATACATGCGGTGAATACCGAATACGCCGAGGAAAGTCAGCAAAATCCAAGCAACAGAATAATCTACTTGTCCGCTGTTGAAGCGGAGGTCTGCTTCACGGTCCATTGAGGGAATCAAGAACAGGTCTATCAGCCATCCGATACCTAGTAGTCCAAATGTGAAGAGCCAGATCGTTCCCGTTACTGGTTTACCATAATAGAAACGGTGTGCACCGAGAAAGCCAAAGATCCACAAAATGTATCCAACGACTTTACTGTGTGTATCATTCATCGCATCAACCTTTAATTTTGTTACACCCAAACAATCTGAATGCGAGCATCTTTGGGTTTATTTCCTCTCTATGAATATGGACTGCATTGTAAGGCAATTGTTCATCTAGGATCGCCATCCCCTCAAAGGTTTACCTCATTGTTCTCAAAAATTCGCCAAAAAGGAGAAATCTTGCTCGCAGTTACGTATAGCCATTTAGAGAAAATTTAAACGATTGGTAACATTTTCGCCCGCAACAGGGTTTGACTTTCCGTGCTGCTGACATAGCATGGAGTTACCTTACGCTTGTTGCGTTATTTGACATTGAAACAAAAGGTTTGCAATGAAACGCTTTTTTACTCTGTTCGCGCTGATGTTCGTGATGGTGGTATCCGCACCACATGCTGAGGCGAAGAAGTTCGGTGGCGGTAAGTCTTTCGGCAAAAGCTTCAAGACGGCGCCAGCGCCAAAATCACAACCTACCAACACTAATTCTATCAATAAGCAAAACGATCCTGCGGCAGCAGCGAAGTCGTCATCTAAGAAAGGCTTGATGGGCGGCTTGCTGGGCGGTCTGTTGGCTGGTGGTTTGATTGCAGCCATGTTTGGTGGTGCGTTTGAAGGTTTCCAGATGATGGATTTCCTTATTGTCGCAATCATCGCATTCGTGCTGTTTAAGATCTTTAAGAGCATGATGGCGGCCAAGAGTGGTTCGATGAACCGACCAAATCAACAGGCTTACGCTGGTGGACAAGAGCCGCAAAACAAAGGTTACTACCACGAGGAACAGCAGCCTCAGTTCCGTGAGTCAGCGGCGACATCTTCGACAGGTGGTTTTGGTGCAGTGAATACCGATGTACCGTTCAACTTCCCGCCGAACTTCGATATGGCAGGTTTTGTAAACGGTGCCCGTGAGCACTACCGTATTCTTCAAGGTGCATGGAACCACAACCAGCTTGAAACCATTCAGGAATACGTGACGCCTGAACTATATAACGATCTGGCTGAAGAACGCCGTAAGCTGGAAGGTGAGCAGCATACTGAAGTGATGTATGTAGACGCGGAAATCGTGCGTGCTGATTACGACAGCAAACGCGCGCAACTGAGCTTGCAGTTCAGTGGCCGCTACACTGACCGTCAGGAAGGTGTTGAAGAAGACATTACGGATATTTGGCATCTTGAACGTGATATGACGCAAGCAAACGCGCCTTGGTTGATTGTTGGTATTCAAGCCTAATGATTTAGCAAAAATCCCCCTAATCAAGAGTAGTCCAAGTGGCTGCTCTTTTTTTGTTCATCTTTATTGAACAATCACTTCAATGATTCACGTTAGCTTATTTGTTGATTCGCAGTTACATTGGCGTAAACGACTTTGAACAAATATCGAGAAACAATAACGTGGAACGCTTTAGAACTCCCGCCCATCTTCTTGTCGCGATGGCCTTTATCATGGCTATGGCTTTCTCTGTCTGGAACGTATTACTCAACAATTTTGTGGTAGAAAAAGCCGCGTTTACCGGTAAAGAAATCGGCATGCTGCAAAGTCTGCGTGAAGTCCCTGGTTTTCTGGCGTTCACCGCAATTTATCTCTTGTTGTTTATTAAAGAGCAGCGATTTGCCTTGCTGTTTCTGGCGGTGATGTGTCTCGGTGTTGCAGTGACAGGTTGGTTTCCAACGGTATGGGGACTGTATTTGACGACGATTGTGATGTCGATTGGCTTTCACTATTTCGAAACCGTCAACCAGTCACTGACTTTACAGTGGATAGATAAAGACAAAAGCGCGCACTTTATGGGACAGGTTCTGGCCTGGAAGGGGGCGGCAAGCCTTATCGCTTACGCTGCAGTTTGGCTGTTAATGGAGTGGATGGCGGTTAGCTATAACATCGTGTACATGCTGTTTGGCTTTGTCAGCTTGGTGGCGGTGCTCGCACTGTGGGCCGTTTTCCCTTCTTTTGAGAGCCCGCATGCTCAGACCCGTAAGCTGATTCTTCGCAAAAGATATTGGCTTTATTATGGCCTGACTTTCCTTAGTGGTGCCCGTCGTCAGATCTTTGTCGTATTTGCCGGCTTCATGATGGTTGAGAAGTTCGGTTATTCCGTGGGTGATGTGAGTCTTCTGTTCATTGTCAACTACCTCTTCAACATGCTGTTTGCGGCCAAAATTGGTGCTTGGATTGGCAAGGTTGGTGAGCGTCGTGCACTGACCGTGGAATATGTCGGACTTGCGTGTGTGTTTACTGGCTATGCCTTTGTGGAAAGTGCCACGATGGCGGGTGTGCTATACGTGGTAGACCACCTGTTCTTTGCCATGGCCATTGCGATTAAAACCTACTTCCAGAAGATTGCCGATCCGGAAGACATTGCATCTACAGCGGGTGTGAGTTTTACCATCAACCATATTGCGGCGGTGGTTATCCCTGCAGCGTTGGGCGTGGTGTGGTTGTATTCTCCAACAACAGTCTTCTTAGTTGGCACCGGCCTTGCCTTAGGGTCACTGACTTTGTCGCGAATGGTGCCTTTGGCGCCAGAATCAGGCAATGAAGTCAGTTTCTTAGGTCGAAAACGGGCTCAGGATGTGGCGTGAATCAAACTCCTGTCTATTTGTCGCTGCATAATGGTGCTTATCGATCAGTTCTTGATCTCGGCACAAATTCTATGTGGCACGACCAACTATATTCAAGGGTATCGAAACACGGATAAATGTTGGAGGCGCTATGCCATTTACGTCTGAACTGGTCGACGAAATGAACGTCCTGGTGAAGTTTTCTCGTTCTTCTGATCTCATGGGTATCAAGGTTCACAGCGATGCGGATCCTGATATTGTGGCTGCAACAGAACGCCTTTATGACAAAAAGCTGATCACAGCAAAAGATGGTGGTTACTTAACTTCGATTGGTCGAGATGCGGTTGAGCATGCGAAAGAAGCGCTGCGCATTTTAAGATCGCACCCTGAATAAACCCACTTAAAAAGGAAAGGGAGCCCATCGGCTCCCTTTTTTGATGTTGTGTTTTTTGGGTCTGTTGACGTTTGGTATTAGATTACCAAACGTCTTTGTCGATCTGCTTGTCCAGTTTCGGGAACTTGGTGCGGTCGAACGTCGGCTTTTTGCCTTCTTTACGCTGGGTTTCATAGTCTTTAAGCAGCGCGAACACGATGCCAGACAGCGCAAGGATTGCCACAAGGTTGATGAGAGCCATCATACCCATCGACAGGTCTGCAAATGCCCAAACCGTCGGTAAGTCAACAACAGCACCGATCACTACCATTGCCAGCACAGCAACACGGTAGACATTGATCGCTTTTTTGCTTTTGAAGATGTACTCGATGTTTGATTCACCGTATGAGTAGTTGGCAATCAGCGAGGTGAATGCAAACAGGAGGATAGCGATAGCAATAAAGCCTGCACCCCATGCGCCCACTTCTTCAACCAGAGCCGCTTGAGTCAGCGCAATGCCGGTGATACCGCTGTCAGTGTCCAGCATACCTGAGAGTAGGATGATAGATGCGGTTGCGGTACAGATAACGATGGTGTCGATAAACACGCCCAACATTTGTACATAGCCTTGCGCCACTGGGTGGTTAGGGCGGGTGGTTGCTGTTGCCGCTGCGTTAGGCGCAGAACCCATACCGGCTTCGTTTGAGAACAGACCGCGTTTGATACCTTGCATCATGGCTGCACCAATCGCACCGCCTGCTGCTTGCTCAAAACCAAGCGCACTGCCGATGATGGTGCCGAAAACGTCAGGAAGCAGTGTGATGTTAATACCGATAACGTAGAAGGCTACAACGAGGTAACCGATCGCCATAAATGGTACGATCAGCTCTGCTACTTTGGCGACAGAACGCATACCACCAAAGATGATAGGTGCTGTTGCCAGCGCCAGAATCACACCTACCCAAGTGTTATCAGTGCCGAAAGCGGTGTTCATCGCTGCAGCGATAGAGTTTGACTGTACGCCGTTGAATGCCAGACCAAATGCGATGATCAAACAGATAGCAAAGGCGATACCCAACCAGCGCTGACCCAAACCCTTTTCAATGTAGTAAGCCGGACCGCCGCGGAAGGTGTTGTCTTTGTGATTGATTTTGTATGCCTGTGCCAGTGTCGATTCTACAAAGCTGGTAGACATACCCACCAGTGCAGTAATCCACATCCAGAACACTGCGCCAGGGCCACCAAGATAAATCGCCACGGCTACGCCTGCCATGTTACCTGTACCTACACGAGCGGCGAGACTGGTGCTGAATGCCTGGAATGATGAGATACCACCGTCGGCGCCTTCACGGCTACCTTTGATGAGCTCAAACATGTGCCCGAAAGAGCGGAATTGGAGGAAACCGGTGCGGAAAGTGAAGTAAAGACCGGCGCCGATCAACAGGTAAATAAGCACGCTTCCCCACAACAAGCCATTCCCGGCGTCGACAAAGGAAACGAATAGTTCTTTTAGTTCCGTCATATACAAACTCTACTGTCGTCAAATTTAAAGTGGCAGTTGAGTGAGAAGGAGGAGACAAGGGATCTGAAACTTCCTTTTCAGCTCTTTGCCCCGGACAAATAACTTGTCCTGGCGACGCTTCCGTGCAGAGATTCCAGCCAGCAGATTTGCGCTTCTATTGCGCTACTTACAAATCCATTTGAGCATGATCTGTGGCCGTTTTTTTGCTCTCTTGACGTCAAGATAAGCAAAATAAAGCGGCGGGATAATACTCTAAATTTAATCTTCTGGCATCTGTAAATTTCACTAAAAGAATAAATGTTAGGCAAATAGTTTAATAAAAGGATATTTTTACAACATTATTTACTATTAGTGTTAACATTTTTGAGGTGTGAATTTAGCTTCTCAATCGAGGGAGTTAGAAGATGTTACTGCGAGTTAATCGTTGCTTTCGACACTTTTCGTTCAAGGTCAGTTCTGACGATTTCCAGCGCTTTTAATGCAGTTTCAGGATCGACCTCATTGCTTTCCAATAGATAGATTAAATCAACGGCAAGTTTGATTTCATCGGGGGCGTTATCCAGTCCTGATTGACTCATGGCTTTGCACTCCATTTTGGGTAATAGGTATTGAGCGCCGCTTTTATAAGCTCCGCATGAAGTGGAACTAGGGCTTTCTGCTCTGTGCGGTATCCACCACCGATAACCGCGGCGATAGGAACACCATTTTGATGGCAAGATTCCATGACGGCTTTATCTCTTTCGGCGATACCGCGTTGACAAATATTCATATAACCAAGCTCGTCGTCGACGTGAATATCAACACCTGCGTCGTAGATGACCATATCCGGTTGGTGTTGGGCGATAGCAAGCTTTAGTACAGGCACGAACTCGGAGAGGTAGGCATCTGACTCAATGCCTATAGGCATCGGGATATCAATGTCCGAGTCTGGCTTTCGTGATGGGAAGTTTTTGTCACAGTGCACCGAAAGGGTAATGATGTCTTCCCTCTCCTGCGCGATTGTCGCTGTGCCATCGCCATGATGAACATCGCAATCGACGATAAGCACCTTGTCTATGTTCGGATAGGAAAGCGCGTGGTCGGCTGCGAGAATCAAATCATTGAATAGGCAAAAACCACTGCCAAAGTCTCGGTGTGAATGGTGATAGCCACCGGTCAGATGAATCGCTACACCTTGCTCAATCGCTTTATCGACGGTGAGAGTGGTTCCTCCCAGTGATGTGAGGCTACGTTGTATCAGTGCCTCACTCCAGGGGAATCCAATACGTCGCATTTTTACCAGAGGTAAAGAGCCGCTCACCAAAGCATCGACATAGTCTTCGTCATGGAAACGCTTCAGATGTCCGTGCTCAAGGCGTGTTGGTTGAAACGTTGTTACTGGCCAGCCCAACTTATCAATGTGCTCCTTGAGCAGTTGGTATTTTTGCAGCGGGTACCTGTGACCTTCAGGCAATGGAAAGTCAGAGTAGATCGGATGGTAAACAATAGGCAGCATGAAAACTTCAGCCTTTACGCTCACGGAAAGAAATACGGGATTCGATTTTTTGTCTGGCCTCACGACAGCGAGAGAGACGCTTTTCAATTGCGAGCAACTGCTTCTGGGCTTGTTGCTGTTCGGTAAAGCTGGCGTACTGTCCAAGCTTTGCTTCTGCGTCACGTACCATATCTTCCAGCCTTCTTTCCCACCCTTGATGCCGTGCTAGATCCTGATAGAGCTGGCTGATAGAAGCTCCACTTTTTGGCGTCATGGCTTTTTCTTGCTGTCGAATAGACAGTGTTGCCATTTCTCTCTGAAGCGCACCGATTTGATTAACCAGCTTTTCGCATAGGTGCTCGGCACGCATCGCTGAAAGGCGTCCGCTTGCCTGCTCGCGTTCAAGGGTATCAACGACACTTTTTGCTTCCGACACACAAGGCGTAAGCAGCTTAGCGAGACAGGAGAATAGGCGTTCATCGAACAACGGCTTTGCACTCTCACCGCGCTTACGGTCGATCTCCGCGGCTCGGTTTGCCAGCGTTTGAAGCTCGGTTCTGAGAGATGATAAATCCATAGCTATTAATACCTATTGGGTTTTAAAGCCAAGCGTCGATGGCCAGTTTAACGGATAGAACTACAACCACAGTAACAAACACAGGGCGAATAAACTTAGCGCCAAACTTAATAGCAGAATGTGCGCCGATGTAAGCACCTACCATCAGGCACATACCCATAGTCAGCCCAAGCGTCCAGTTCACATGACCCAAAATGATAAAGGTAACGAGTGATGTGATGTTGCTAACGAAGTTCATTGCTTTGGCCAGACCTGACGAAAGCAGAATATTCATTTTATACATCGACATAGAAGACACGGTCCAGAACGCGCCGGTTCCGGGCCCTGCAACCCCATCATAGAATCCTAAGGTGAGCCCTTGACCCCACTGTTTTTCTTTTAAGTGAGGTTCATCCTTCGGCAGATTGTGATTCTCTGCTTTTGGTTGGCGAAGCCAAATGGTGTAGGCGGCGGTTGCCAGCACGACAAGTGGCAAGGCTTTTTCGAGCCACTCGGTGGAAATATAGTCCACAACCAAAGTACCCAAAATGGCACCAATGAAAGTGGCGATAAAGGAATGAATCCAAAAAGAAGGCGAAAACAGCTTTTTCCGGTAATAGGTAAACGCTGCTGTTGATGATGCAAACGTTGCTGACAGCTTATTGGTTCCTAACGCGATATGCGGGGGCAAACCAATGGAAAGCAAGGCAGGAACCATTAACATGCCACCACCACCGGCAACAGCGTCGATAAAACCTGCCGCAAGTGCCACCATTCCCAAAATAATGAGGGTATTGGGATCCAGAAGTTCGAGCATTTTTATTTTTCTACTTAGTGTTCCATAACACGCTTAAAGGGAGGCAATGAATCCAACAAGGCTTTCCCATAACGCCTTGTGACAACCCGTCTGTCTAGCAAAACGACTCTACCAGAGTCCTGTTCTTTGCGCAGCAGTCTACCTGCTGATTGAACAAGCTTTTTACTGGCTTCCGGCACAGAGATCTGGAGGAATGCATTGCCACCTTTTCGCTCTAGATACTCAGCATGAGCTTCTTCAACGGGTGAAGTAGGTACGGCAAACGGAATTTTGGTGATAATAAGGTTGGTCAGCTGCTCTCCGGGTAAATCGAGGCCTTCTGAAAAACTGCCCGTCCCGAAAAGGATGCTGACCCGCCCTTTCTCACAACACTTGCGGTGCGCATCTAATATAGATGAACGTGACGCTTCTCCCTGCACATGAAGATGCCAGCCAAGCTTTTTGATATCAGCACGCATTTTCTCCGCAACCTGATTCATCTGCCAGTAGGAGGAAAACAGTACTAGGGTTGCTGTTTCTCCTTCGATGTATTCCATCAATATACCGGGAAGATGGCTTGTGAATTTCTCGTCTTGCGGTTCGCAAGGCATGGCGGGAACAACTAGACGCGCGTTTTCCTGGTAATTAAACGGCGAGGGCAGGGCGAGAAAGGTGGTGCCATCGTTTTCGTCTAATCCCACCTGACGGCAAAAGTAAGTAAATGAGTTCAATGCGCGTAACGTAGCGGACAGCAAGCAGACTCCGGCTGCTCGTGACCAAAGCAATTGGTCTAAGCGCCAACCGATTTCCAGCGGTGACACATGAACAATAAGGTCGGATTCGCGCTCGGAACATTTTTGAATCCACCTTGCCATTGGCGCTCCTTTGTCCGAATTAGGTTGTGCCATTAAGGTCCACACTTTTTCAAGGTTTTCCAAACGCTGTAAGAAGAAGGCGGATTCGGCAAGAAGTGGGTCGGCAAGTCGGGATGCAAGTTCGCCATCTTTTACCCGTTCTGAGATAAGGTCATGAAGCTTTGCTAGCGATTGATTAGCTTTTTTTGCTGCTTTTTGCATTTCTTTAGATTCGAGATGCAAAGTGTCTGGCAATTCACCATCGGTAAAACGATAGACGCCATCATTATTAAGCGGGAATTGAGCCAGCATGTCGCGAATGCTTCGAAGCCCGGGAATAAGCACTTGGATTCCTGACTGCAAGGCATCTAAAAAACGGCCACTGCGTTTGATGTCGCCGCCATTGGCAATCTTAGATGCGCTTTGATTGAGTTTTTCCAGCCAGGATGCTGCGCCAACCAAGCTGGCGGACGCAGCAGAAAAGTCTCGCGCTACGGTGGGCAAGTGGTGCGCTTCGTCGATCATATAAAGAGCATGTTCTGGCTCGGGCAGGATAACACCGCCACCAAGCTCTAAGTCCGCCATCAATAAACTGTGGTTAGCAACAACAACATCTGCTTTATCCAGATGCTCTCTGGCTTTTGCAAAAGGGCAGTTGCGGTGAGCGGTCAACCCTAAGTGACAGGTATGTTTGTCGGACACAATAGTTTGCCAGAGGTGATCTGGAATCGTTTTGGGCCAGGCATCTCTGTCACCATTCCATTTGCCGAGGGAGTAAGCGCTATACATAGTATTAAACATGTCGATATCGGCTTTCTTCGGTTTCTCCGTAAATAGCGCTTGCTGCCCATGCCCTTCTGCACTGGCTGCAGCGGCTAACTTTTCGCCACAGCAATAACGCTGTCGGCCTTTTGCTAGGACAAAGCTGAATTCTCGGGGAACGACACAGCGAAAAAGGGGGAGGTCCTTTTCTATTAACTGCTCCTGCAGAGCCACAGTGGCTGTGGAAACCACCACCTTTCTATTATTGTTGAGGGCGTAGCAAATGGATCCCATCAGGTAAGCCATTGACTTACCGATACCTGTCCCCGCTTCCGCCACCAGAATGCGTCTTTTGGGGTTGTAGTCCCCTGCAAGGGTTTTGGCGATTTCTGCGACGAGGTAATTTTGTGCTTTTCGTGGAATAAAATTCTGTAATTGCGCTTTCAAATTCTCGTAGCTGGAGCGGATGTCTTTTTTAGTTGATGTGCTAAGCATGATTGTCACAATTTGGGTTGTAGAACCGCAGTATATCACGTGTGGAGAATGTGAAAGAGTTCAAGTATTCGATCATCTATTCTGAATTATGAGACATAGATCACGAATATCAATTGAACTAATATTAGCTATCACTATGAAATCCAAAGGGAATGCCATTCACTGCATAGATTGCCTGAATGTAGAATAATATTCTAAATTTTTATTTAAAATTAAACTAATTTGGTTTTTTGCTCTGATTAGGCTTTGCGATCAACTTTACATAAATTTGACAATGCTATTTAGTTTTCGTGACCTTGCTCAAGGTTGATATTTTAACCTTATGTATTTGAAAGCAATTTTTATTTTTTGATGTTGATTTTGGTTGATTTGACAGATTTTAGATTTCTCTGCACTCTAAGTTTCGAAGTTTAAGCGTATTTGTAACGGCGTTTTAGTGACGTTGTGACAAATACAAAATAAAAGGGATCCTGGAACAGGAATTCCAATCTAATAAAGAAAAGGCAGTGGATTAACATGAAAAAGACTATCTTAGCGATGGCAGTACCAGCTCTGCTGGCTGCTGGTGCAGTAAATGCAGCAACTATTTATGACCAAGATGGTGTAACTGTAGCTGTAGGCGGTGCGGCTGAAGTCCAAATCATCCAAAACTACGAGTTTACCGGTGAAGACAAAAACCTTGATGTGCGCCTTGATGATGGCAATCTGAATTTCTCCACGGAAGTTGCTGTCAGCGATAGCCTTACTGCATTGGGCTATTTTGATTTCGATTGGGAAAAAGGTAACGTTTCGAACTCAGACTTGTATGCTGGTTTCAAAGGAAATTTTGGTACATTTACAGTCGGTCGCCAGACTACTATTTGGGATGACACTGGTATCGGTAAAGACATTGAGTTGGGTATGAGCCAATTCGGCGTTGTTGGTGATGCATCTGGTAATAACGTAATTAAATACCGTTATGACGGTGATGTTTGGTTTGGTATCGCTCACGACCTAGATGCATGGAACGAAGAGACCGAAGCTAACGAAGGCAATGAGCATACCGACCTTGGTGTGGGCACGTCAGTAGCAGGTGTTGACCTCGCGGGTTATTACATCACTGGTGATTCCAGTTCAACTACTGAATACGATGCCTTCCAACTGAGTGCAGTGTACAATGTAGACGCGTTTACTGCTGGTGTTGCCTACTCCGACTTCGAAACCGAAGTTAACGGTGCGACTGACAAGAGCGACTCAGGCTCTTTGATCGAGTTGTTGTTTGGTTATGGCGCTGGTGATTGGCAATACTACCTAGGCTACAACTTAGCTGAGTCTGACGACGACGACGAGTACCAAAACGTATATGCTAATGCGACATACAAGCTGCATGCAAATGTGACAACGTATGTCGAAGCTGGTTGGGAAGAAGTTGAAGCATCAGGTGGCTCTTCAGACGACGCTACAGGCTTCCTTGTAGGTATGGAAGTTAAGTTTTAATCTTTAACTACCATAATAATATTTTTATAGAGCTGCCCGTGGGCAGCTCTTTGTTTATTGGAGGGAAACGGTTTGATAAGGACGCTTTGTGTTGCTTTTACTATGTTGTTTTGCAGTCTTGCCAACGCAGTAACTATTGAGATAGGTACGGATATTCAAACCTATGTGCTAAATGGTAAAGAGGCTGATGCAGGTAGCGGCGATAAGATTAGACTTAAAGACGGTGATAATCAGATTGTTGTCCGCTATAAGTCTATTCTGAAGGATGGTTCAAGAACCAAGCTTTTTGAGTCAAAACCCTATGTTTTTCAGTTTACAAATACTGCGAAGAATCTTTCACTCTCTGTCGAACGTTTCCGTAAATACATCAAAGCAGAGAAAGCGTTTGAAAAAGGCAATGTAGAATGGTCTATTGAGGACACCAACGGGAAGGATATTCCATTCCAGCTTGATGAGCTTCCTGGTAATCCTGGCTTTCTTCCCTACGATGATCTTCCAAAAGCATTAGCTACCTACAACAAGAAAAACGGTATCTACTTCGAAGGTCAGGAAATAAAAGATCTCAATGAAGAGGTTGTTGTTGCTGTTTCTGAAACTGGCAAAGTGGAATTAACTGGCGATGCACTTGCACAACTCAAACTCTGGTACACCAAAGCGTCAAAAGAAGAACGCAAAGCATTCCGTAAGTGGGTAATTGACCAAGAGTAAAAAAACGCCGCAAGGCGTTTTTTTATGCGTGGTGATAACGGCTGTGTTCTCGGCAAGCCCTACAGCGCGACTCAGCTGGGTCAGAAATAATATCCCCAACTTCTATTTCTTCCTCACAGTCCGCACACAGCCCAATTAGCCCTGTATGAATAGCACAAAGTGCGGCGTCGATTTTCTCCAGTCTTAATCCATCATCATGCAAATTGGTGCTTCTTTCTTTTCTACATAGCTTAATCAGATGTGCTGTAGGGACATTTGAAACGTCCAGTCCCGTTAAGCCAATCAGTACATCTTCTAATCTGCTGCGTACCGCTTCTTTCTCATTCGCGAGCTTTTGTTGTAGCTGTGCTACAGTTTCTGTATCAATCATTGTGATGTCTCGGTGCGCGTTGTAACCGGGACAGTGTAGTGAAATCGACTGTCTTTGTTCTGATATATATCAAGACAAAAAGAGATAAACCCTGCTGTTTGTCGGTATTTAACCATAGATTTAACGGTTATATTTGCAGCCTGCTCGATAATAGTCAGAACTAAAAGGATGTAAAAAGATGGACGCTAACTTCAAAGATCCGTTTAACTTTGCTTATTTCTTGGGAATGATTGCAGTACTGTTTATCCCAACCTTGCCTGCAACCCTCACTTGGATTGGCATGCTAAGCAGATAAGAACCCTTTAGGGAGGAAGAGTGCAAGAATCGATAAAACGTGTATTTTTGCTGAGTGTTGGATGGCTCTGTGTATTTTTAGGTGTCATCGGCATTTTTCTCCCGTTGTTACCCACAACGCCTTTCTTGCTCCTCGCCAGCGCATGCTTCGTGCGCGGCTCACCTCGTATAGCCAAGTGGTTACATAATCATCCTACCTTTGGTCCAGTCATCAATAACTGGAACGAGCATCGCGCCATCGACAAAAAAATTAAGCGTCGTGCGACATTGTTTATTGTTCTCAGCTTTTCCCTCTCGATAGCGATCGTGCCCGAACTTTGGCACAAGATTATGTTGGCTTCGATGTGCGCCGCACTTTTATTTTGGTTTAACCGTTTGCGCGAAATTGAACCTGTTGCCCGCGCCACAGAAAATACATAACATGGCCCCTTCGTCTCCCCATCTGCTGGCTTTTGATAGCGGGCGAAAATGGGGTCATTTACTTCCAGTATTATCGGAAGCCACGCACTGTGGTGAGTCATTATGAGCCAAGATCAAATCGCATTTATCAAAGACAACATCAAAACCATCCCTGACTACCCAAAGCCAGGCATTATGTTCCGTGACATCACCAGTTTGATGGAGAACGCGGAAGCGTACAAAGCAACAATTGAACTGCTTGTCGAAAAATATAAAGACCAAGGCTTCACAAAAATCGTAGGAACTGAGTCCCGTGGTTTCCTGTTTGGAGCGCCTTTGGCTCTGGAGCTGGGTGTAGGTTTTGTTCCTGTTCGTAAACCAGGAAAACTGCCGCGCGAAGTGATCAGCGAGAGCTACGAGCTGGAATACGGTACAGATAAGCTGGAAATCCACACCGATGCTATCGTTGAAGGTGACAAAGTTCTGATGGTTGATGACCTGCTTGCAACGGGTGGCACGATTGAAGCAACGACCAAGTTGATTCGCCGTTTGGGTGGTGATGTGGCTCACGCTGCTTTTATCATCAACCTGCCGGAAATTGGTGGTGAGAAGCGTCTTCAACAGAATGGTATTGATGTATACAGCATCTGCCAGTTTGACGGTCATTAATCGAGCGTTAAAGCGCTTAAAGTGAAAGGAGCGTGATCGCCAAGATCGCGCTCTTTTTGTGTCTGTGCTAGCATGGCAAAAGACTATAGAAAGAATTTATAACGCATGAGTTATCAGGTACTAGCCAGAAAATGGAGACCACACCAGTTCCGCGATGTGGTCGGCCAATCCCATGTATTGACAGCTTTGGCGAATGCGCTCGACCATAATCGTCTGCATCACGCCTATCTTTTCAGCGGTACGCGCGGTGTGGGTAAAACGACTATCGCCCGCATCTTCGCCAAGGGCTTGAACTGCGAACAGGGTGTCACCTCCACGCCTTGTGGTGTTTGTTCAACTTGTCAGGAAATCGATCAAGGCAGATTTGTTGATCTGTTAGAGATTGATGCAGCCTCTCGTACCAAGGTTGAAGACACCCGTGACCTTCTAGACAACGTTCAATACAAACCCGCTCGTGGCCGTTACAAAGTCTATCTGATAGACGAAGTACATATGCTTTCGCGTCATAGCTTCAATGCGTTGCTAAAAACGTTGGAAGAGCCTCCGGAGTACGTAAAGTTCCTGTTGGCTACTACTGATCCGCAAAAGCTGCCTGTGACGATTCTGTCGCGCTGTCTGCAGTTTCATTTGAAGCATTTGGATGCCACTCAGATTAAAGACCAACTGGCATATGTTCTTGAGCAAGAATCTGTTGTGGCAGAACCCAGAGCGCTTTCCCTTATCGCGAGAGCTGCTGAAGGCAGTATGCGTGATGCCCTGTCTCTGACAGATCAAGCGATTGCCCTTGGTAATGGCAGCGTGCAGGAAGGGCAGGTAACAGAGATGCTGGGTACTTTAAGTACCGATCAGGCGATTTTGTTGCTTGAGGCGTTGGCAGAAGGCCATGCAAACCATGTAATGCAGTGTCTGACACATTTGGCTGAAGTGGGCGTTGAGTGGGACGGGCTATTAAAAGAAATTGCTGGTCAGTTGCATCGCGTGGCCATGGCACAGGCCTTGCCAGAGTCTGTTGATAAAGCATCACCGGATGCAGAACGTATTTTAATGCTCAGTCAATCCATCTCGCCGCAAGATACGCAACTTTTCTATCAGATAGCGCTACAGGGACGCCAAGACTTGCCTTACGCACCGGATGGTCGTGCCGGTCTTGAAATGGTGTTACTGCGTATGTTGGCGTTTAGGCCTGTTACGTCTCAGCAGTACCAGCCTTCGGCGGTTGGCGAGCCTTTGACTGAGCCAGATAAGCAAGCAGTAGCGTCGGTCCCCCAGTCAAATGCTCGACTGGAAACCCTAAAAGCACAGGTAGAAGCCAGCCGAAAAGTGAGTAAAGCGGCTCCTGCTCAGTCAGAAGTGACGCCACCACAACTGCAACATTCGCCGGATTCTCAGCCAAACTTGGCTCAGGATGATCCTCAGATGTCTGCGCACATGGCTGCGATGGAAATGGAGGCGCAACGGGAAACAGAGTCTCATTCAGATTATGATATCCCAGCCCAGCCAACGGCTGCGCCCGAACAACCTCAGTCAGCGGCGCCTTCTTCTGCAGGAAGCCTGGTTGCAGCCCGCAATATGTTGAGAAGTCGGGTTCGTCAGCAAGAGGGCCAATCGCCAAAAAAGGGTAGTGCGGCAACAGCCGGCGGTGATGCACTGTCGGTTATCGACCGTATCGCAGCAAAACATAAGCCTGCTGATCCTGCTGTTTTCCAGCAAGCATTGATGCCGAATGAAAGTGCCGCCACCCAAGATGAAGCTTATCGCTGGAAGCCAACTAAAGTAGAAACGACAGAAGAGAAGATCGTTTCAGTCACACCAGACAAAATCAAAAAGGCGCTTCAACATGAGCGCACGCCGGAAATGCGCGATAAGCTCGAAAAAGAGTCAATTGAACTTGATGAATGGAGCCGTATTGCCAGCGCGTTGGAAGCACCTCGTTTGGTGAAGCAGATGGCACTCAACGCTTCTATGGAGCGGGATGGTAATCAGATTAATCTCTGCCTTCGCTCTGAACAGGCTCACTTGAATACTGATAAGGCGCAGGCAGCTTTATTGGCAGCTTTGAGCAACCAACTGGGCACCTCATTAACACTGTCGGTCACGCTTGGAGAAGCAGGTACCACACCGCTTGAATGGCGCGACAGACTTTATACAGAAAAATTGGCTCAGGCTTCCCAAAGCCTGAGCGATGATCCCAATGTTCGCTTCATCTGCCAGCGTTTTTCTGCGCAGATAGATGAAGAGAGCGTTAGACCTATATAAACCTAATGGGCTGCGATTCACCGAATCTCAGCCTAAAGCTACATAGAGAGAAGAATATGTTTGGTAAAGGCGGAATGGGCAACCTGATGAAGCAGGCGCAGCAAATGCAAGAGCGCATGCAGAAGATGCAGGAAGAAATTGCGAACATGGAAGTTACCGGCGAAGCGGGTGCAGGCTTGGTAAAAGTCACTATCACCGGCAGCCACAGCGTTCGTCGCGTTGAGTTGGATGACAGCTTGATGGAAGACGACAAAGATATGCTGGAAGACCTGATTGCTGCGGCATTTAACGATGCAGCGCGTCGCATTGAAGAAGCTCAGAAAGAGAAAATGGCTTCAGTCACTGGCGGCATGCAAATGCCTCCAGGCTTTAAAATGCCATTTTAAGTATGCGTACAAGCCAATTGCTTGAGCAGTTGATGGAAGCCTTGCGTTGTCTACCTGGGATCGGTCCCAAGTCAGCACAGCGTATGGCTTTTCACCTTCTTCAGCGTAACCGCCAAGGCGGTGTAAAGCTTTCCGAAGCTTTGCTTGCCGCAATGACCGATATCGGCCATTGCGAAAAATGCAGAACCTTCACTGAAGAGGAAGAGTGCGTTATTTGTGCTAATCCTCGTCGTCAGGAAAACGGTCAAATCTGTGTGGTCGAAAGCCCGGCAGACATTGCCGCCATAGAGGCAACGGGTCAGTATTCGGGTCGTTACTTTGTTCTTATGGGGCATTTGTCACCACTGGATGGTATAGGCCCTTCTGACATCGGTCTGGATTTGCTTGAAAAGAGGTTATCCAGCGAGTCAGTGTCTGAATTGATTCTGGCTACCAACCCGACCGTGGAAGGTGAAGCGACAGCACATTACATCAGTGAGCTTTGTGCCGAGCATGGTGTGATTGCCAGTCGCATAGCACACGGTGTTCCGATGGGAGGGGAGTTAGAGTTGGTGGATGGTACCACACTTTCTCACTCGATTATCGGACGTCACCGTTTGGGATAGAAAGCAAAAAGGCCGCTTAGCGGCCTTTTTCTTCGGCGTGTCTTTGATCAAGACTTACTATAAAGCACGAGTGAACCGTGGTTTAAACTCGTAAGCAGCAGTGAGCCGTCATTCAATACGTCAATACGACGTACCTTTTCAGCACCGAGGCGATAGAAAGTACGCACCAGTGTTAAATCCTCTTCAGAGAACTCGGTGGTATCGCCTGTTGTGACGTCTTTAATACTTCCCAGCTTTAGCTTCAAATAACCGCCGCTGATTTCCCATTCTCCAGACTCGGAAACCGACATCACCACTTGAGTATTCTGCTTTTCATTTTTTAACACAATTTGAGTGTCGCGCGAATAGGTATTGTTCGGCAAAAATACCATATTACTTTGTTGTTCCGTTGCCGTCAGACCAGTCACTTCGCGGTACTGAGACTCTTCGATATGGTTAATCGTCCGAGACTTCCACTCTTTAGAAAGCAGCAAGTTTGAGGTGCGCATGTCTTCGCCGAGAAATACCCATAAGCTGGAAACGAAAGAGACTAACAAGAGCACAAATGGGCCAAACCGCTTGATCTGATCTCGGCGCTTTGGTGCGTGGTGACTTATCGACATAGTGCAGC
This sequence comes from Grimontia marina, assembly GCF_900060185.1. Taxonomy (GTDB): domain Bacteria; phylum Pseudomonadota; class Gammaproteobacteria; order Enterobacterales; family Vibrionaceae; genus Enterovibrio; species Enterovibrio marinus. The sequence goes on from NZ_FIZY01000001.1 coordinate 189,965, forward strand.
ACTCCCCTCTTGGCTTGTCAGCAGAACGTAAGTGATATTGTCATCTGCATCTTTTGCACTGTGGATATAGTTCAGCGAAATCTGATTATCCTGTCCACCCGTGACGATGACTTCTTCCAAGTCCCGTTCCTGACGGTAAAAGCCGATGTATTTTTCCACACATCGTTGAACCATGGGTTGCCACTGCGTGATACGGGCATTGGTGACTGGGATGTAAACGGGTACGTTCTCCACCTTCAGGATTTCACGGAATGCTTCTGATTTAGGGGTAGAGGCCACGTAGAAAGCTAAAGGCACCAAAAGTGCTAGGACAAAAGCTACCCATGAACCCAGAGGCACTTTGAGCGCGACTGGTGTTGGGGGGGCGACCACGAGTTCTGGCTGCGGCACCAAAGCTGTTGTTTCTGCCAAGACTTCAGGCTCTTCGCTTTTGACTTCGTTCGCACTGATTTCCGCTTCTGTTGACTCTTCCTCAACGATTGGAGCGGGAGCTTTCGGCAAGTCGACTTCCTGATCGTTGTAGAGCTCAACGGAACAAACAACCTGATATCCGCGCTTTGGTACCGTTTTCACAAACATTGGGCTTTTTGTGGAATCTTTCAGGCCTTTTCTAAGGGTAGAAATGGACTGAGTCAGGCTGGAATCATCCACTTCAAAACCTTGCTTGCGCCAAACAAAGTCGTGAATTCGATTTCGGGTGACAATGGCGTGGGGTTCTTCGATCAGAACCATCAATACTCGGCACTCGTTACTGCCCAGTCGGATCAACTCATCATTTTCATAAAGATCGATCAAAGAACTGTCGCTGGGAGAAAAAACAAAACGCTCTCCCAGAAGGTAACGGTTCGATTTATTTAACATTCGATTTACTTACCTGCGCGAATCTTGAAAAGTTTGGCGGGTTAACCTCGAACTTAGAGGTGAATAGCGCCTAAATTGGCTAAAAATAAAGACGATTATACCTGAAGTGCGAAAAATAGCTCAAGAAATCAAAAATTCCTTATCTGCCCTTGAATTGGAAAATCGTGACCATATTTACAGGTAGTGATTAAACCAAAAATACATTTAGTTTGGGGTTAAAATGAGCGATCAAGCGACTCTACAAAGCAAGGAAACACGTGGTTTCCAATCTGAAGTGAAGCAACTGCTGCACTTGATGATCCACTCACTCTATTCCAACAAAGAGATCTTCCTGCGTGAGCTGATCTCTAATGCTTCGGATGCCTCTGACAAGTTGCGTTTTAAGGCACTGTCTGATTCTGCACTGTATGAGAGTGATGGTGATCTTCGTGTCCGTCTGAGCGTCAACAAAGAAGCGGGCACTTTGACTGTTGAAGACAACGGCATTGGTATGAGCCGCGACGAGGTGATTGAAAACCTCGGTACGATTGCAAAATCGGGCACAGCAGATTTCTTTAAACAACTTTCCGAAGACCAATCGAAAGACAGCCAGCTGATTGGTCAGTTTGGTGTGGGCTTCTATTCTGCATTTATTGTCGCAGATAAAGTCACCGTTATGACCCGCGCAGCAGGTGTTGATGCCTCAGAAGGTGTTCAGTGGGAATCGGCTGGTGAAGGTGAATACACCATCGAAGGCATTGAAAAAGCCACTCGCGGTACCTCGATTACTCTTCACCTTCGTGAAGAAGACAAAGAGTTTCTGGATGAATGGCGTTTGCGTGACGTGATCGGTAAATACTCTGATCATATTGGTATCCCTGTCGAAATGTGGGAGCAGGAACGCGACGAAGAAGGCAAAGAAACGGGCGAAGGTAAGTGGGAAAAGGTCAATAAAGCTCAGGCTCTGTGGACTCGTTCAAAATCAGACATTTCTGATGAAGAGTACAACGAGTTCTATAAGCATCTGTCCCATGATTTCGCTGACCCACTGCAGTGGAGCCACAACCGCGTAGAAGGTAAAAACGACTACACCAGCCTTCTTTACATTCCATCTAAAGCTCCGTGGGATATGTTCAACCGCGATCATAAACACGGTCTGAAGCTTTATGTGCAGCGCGTGTTCATCATGGACGACGCGTCGCAGTTCATGCCAAGTTACCTGCGCTTTGTCCGTGGTTTGATTGACTCAAACGATCTGCCATTGAACGTTTCCCGTGAAATTCTGCAAGACAATAAAGTGACTCAGTCTTTGCGTAACGCCTGCACCAAGCGTGTTCTGACCATGCTTGAGCGTTTGGCAAACAATGACGCAGACAAATACCAGAGCTTCTGGAAAGAATTTGGCTTGGTACTGAAAGAAGGTCCGGCGGAAGATTTTTCAAATCGTGAGAAAGTAGCTGGCTTACTGCGCTTTGCCTCGACTGAAACAGACAGTAGTGAACAAACAGTTTCTCTTGCTGACTATGTATCTCGAATGAAGGAAGAGCAGGACAAGATTTACTACCTGACTGCAGATTCTTATCAGGCAGCGAAAAACAGTCCTCACTTAGAGCAATTCAAAGCTAAAGGTATTGAAGTCATTCTGATGTATGACCGTATCGATGAATGGCTGATGAGCTATCTGCCTGAGTTTGATGGCAAGCAATTCCAGGCGATCACTAAAGCGGATCTGGATCTCAGCAAGTTTGAAGACGACGCTGAGAAAGAAAAACGTGAAGAAACCGAAAAAGAGTTTGCTTCTGTGGTTGATCGAACCAAAGCGTATCTCGGTGACCGCGTGAAAGATGTTCGCCCGACCTTTAAACTGTCAGGTACGCCAGCAGTGGTAGTAACCGACCAGTTTGAAATGGGAACACAAATGGCGAAGCTATTGGCCGCAGCTGGTCAGGAAGCGCCAGAAGTGAAGTACATCTTTGAAATGAACCCAGAGCACACTCTTGTGAAGCAAATGGCTGACGAAGCGGACGAAGAAGTGTTCGGCCGTTGGGTTGAAATGTTGTTGGGACAGGCAATGCTTGCAGAGCGCGGCTCGATGGATGACCCATCTCAATTCCTGAGTGCGGTGAACCAACTTCTGACTAAAGGCTAATTGCATAACGATTCATTTTCGTTATTAATATGACCGAGCCCAGCGGGAATGCTGGGCTTATTAACTTCAATACCTAAACGATTTTGTGATCCATAGCCTCTTCTTTTGCCGACCCAATGTCGAATGAAGAAACTAAGAGACCTGAGCCGATGTCAGCGCCAATTGTGTTGAAAACGTCGGGCACGAGGTTGTTTAGGTATCAATATACGTGTATGTTTCGTGTTTTTGCGAAACTCCAAAGTCAATAAAGGGGATAACTATGCGCATCATTCTTCTGGGCGCACCAGGTGCAGGTAAAGGGACTCAAGCGCAGTTCATCATGGAAAAATATGGTATTCCACAAATTTCCACTGGTGACATGCTGCGTGCAGCAATCAAAGCCGGCACCGAGCTGGGCAAACAGGCGAAAGCAGTTATCGACGCGGGCCAACTGGTATCTGACGATATCATCCTTGGTCTGGTTAAAGAGCGCATTGCACAAGAAGACTGTGCGAAAGGCTTCCTTCTGGATGGCTTCCCACGCACTATTCCACAGGCAGATGGCCTGAAAGACATCGGCGTAGTGGTTGACTATGTACTGGAATTCGACGTGCCAGACAGCGTTATCGTTGAGCGTATGAGTGGTCGCCGCGCACACCTGGCTTCTGGCCGTACTTACCACGTTGTTTACAATCCACCTAAAGTGGAAGGTAAAGACGACGTGACTGGCGAAGATCTGGTTGTTCGTGACGACGACAAAGAAGAAACCGTACGCGCCCGTCTGGGTGTATACCACGACCAAACAGCGCCACTGATCGCTTACTACTCGAAAGAAGCAGAAGCAGGCAACACCAAGTACCTGAAATTTGATGGTACTCAGCAAGTTGCTGAAGTAAGCGAAGAAATCGCTAAAGCGCTGGATTAATACCCCAGTGTTTAAGAAAAGGGCAATCAATACGATTGCCCTTTTTTGATCTTTTTCTCCCAAAGAAAAGTAGTGGTATCCTCGGGGTAAAACAATCTGTGTTGCAGGACGAAATGGAAAACAAAAACAACAAAGTAGGAGTGTTGCTGGCTAACCTCGGCACACCGGAAGCACCGACCGCACAAGCAGTAAAAGCCTTTCTCAGCGAATTCCTTCATGATCAGCGTGTGGTCGATATGACACGTTGGCTATGGTGTCCGCTATTACACGGGATCATTTTGCCAGTGCGTTCTCCTAAGGTGGCAAAGCTCTATCAAACCGTCTGGATGGAAGAGGGTTCACCACTGATGGTTTACTCCAAGCGTCAAAAAGCTGCGTTGGAGCGTGAAACTGGACTGCCTGTGGAACTGGGTATGACATATGGCAACCCAAGCATTCTCACCGCTGTTGAAGCATTAAAAGCCAGAGGCTGTAATAAAATTCTCGTGTTGCCGCTGTATCCGCAGTACTCGCGCACCACGACGGCGGCTGTTTTCGATAAAATTGCGAAATCACTTAAGCAAACGCCCGAATTGCCGGAGTTCCGTTTTGTGAACCACTACTACAGTGAAGACAGCTATATCGAAGCGCTGGCGCAATCCGTCGAATCGCATTGGGCAGAGCACGGTAAACCTGACATGCTGCTTTGCTCTTATCACGGTATTCCTAAACGCTACGCAGATAACGGTGACCCATACCAAACGCACTGCTTAGGGACAACAGAAAAACTGGTAGTAAGATTGTCCAGCGATGTACCACTGAAAACGACATTCCAGTCGCGTTTTGGTCGAGAAGAGTGGCTACAGCCCTATACCGACAAAACGCTAGAAAGATTGCCAATTGAAGGGGTGAAGCGTCTGGATGTGATTACGCCGGCGTTCTCTGCGGATTGTTTGGAGACATTGGAAGAGATTTCCGAACAGTGCCATGAGAGCTTTATGGAAGCTGGCGGCGAGTCATTCAGATACATCCCTTGCCTCAATGATTCTCCTGCTCATATCGACATGATGAAGCTGTTGGTAGAACGAAATACCAAAGGTTGGTAACGACTTCTTTTCATTTTCGTTTTATGCCCGGGCTGATTTTTCACCCGGGCATATTTTTGTCCGAAAGATTCCTCGTTGAAATTTGTGTGATAGAATTCGCACTTTCGCCACAACAACGACGCATTGAATCATGAAATTCCCGGGCCAACGCAAGTCTAAGCATTACTTTCCTGTCCATGCACGCGATCCACTTTTGGTGCGAGCGAGCGAGCAGCGCAAGCTGAAACGTCCACACGTTATCGGTATCGACCAGACGCTGGTGGATATTGAAGCGAAAGTTGCCGACGATTTCGTCGCGAAATACGAGTTGAGCAAAGGGCATTCTTTGGTGATTGATGACAAGCGCGCAGAAGCGCTGTATCAAGAACTAAAAGATAACAACATGGTTAGTCACGAGTTTGCAGGCGGTACTATTGGTAATACGTTGCACAACTACTCAACGCTTGCCGACGACAAATCTATTCTGCTTGGTGTCATGAGCCAAGACATCACGATCGGCAGCTATGCATATCGTTATCTTTGTAACACTTCAAGCCGCATGGACCTTAACTACTTACAGGCGGTTCAGGGCCCAATTGGTCGTTGTTACACACTGATCAGTGAAGAGGGTGAGCGTACTTTCGCTATCAGCGAAGGTTTGATGAACCAGCTTCACGCTGATTCTATTCCAGAGCATATCTTCAAAAATGCATCTGCATTGGTACTGACCGCGTATCTGGTTCGCTGTAAAGAGGGCGACCCGATGCCGGAAGCGACCATGAAAGCAATCGAGTTCGCGAAAAAATACGATGTACCTGTGGTGATGACCATGGGTACCAAGTACGTGATTCAGAACAATCCGCAATGGTGGCGTGACTTCTTGTCAGAGCATGTTTCTGTTGTTGCGATGAACGAAGAAGAAGCGGAAGCGCTGACTGGTGAGTCTGATCCATTGTTGGCGGCAGACAAGGCCCTTGAATGGGTAGATATGGTGTTGTGTACGGCAGGTCCTGTGGGGCTTTACATGGCTGGCTATACGGAAGAAGAAGCCAAGCGTGAAACCAGTTTGCCGTTATTGCCTGGTTCAATTGCCGAATTCAATCGCTACGAATTCAGCCGCCCAATGAAAAAAGCGGACTGTGAAAACCCATTTAAGGTTTACTCACACATTGCGCCTTACATGGGTGGTCCAGAGCGTATCAAAAACACCAATGGTGCGGGTGATGGCGCATTGTCAGCGGTACTACACGATATGTCAGCAAACCGCTATCACCGTGATAACGTGCCAAACTCCAGCAAGCACGCCCATTCATTCCTGACCTACAGCTCGTTCTCTCAGGTATGTAAATATGCGAACCGTGTGAGCTATGAAGTACTGGCACAGCATTCACCACGTTTGTCTCGTGGTTTGCCAGAGAAAGAGGATTCGCTCGAAGAGGCCTACTGGGAACGCTAAATCACTGCCTTATTTGGCACTTATGCGGCGTTGATTTCATGATTTCTCTCGGTCACTTAGCGGACTAAGCTCCCGAGCAGAAATCATTTTATCGCATTGTCTAAGTACCATCTAAGTTGTGATTGCCGATTTCATAAAGAAAATCCGCCACTTGGGCGGATTTTTATTTGATAGGGAGAGCGACGCGAATGAACTGGAGTCGTTGGGCTTAAGACAGCTTCTTAGCCCATGTGTTTGTTGCGCGGAAGAGTGTGTGATAAAGGGCATCAAAAGACGCTTTGGGCTCAAGGATGGGATCTTCGATATCGCCAAGGCCAATCCATTGGCCAATTAGCATGGTTTTACCTCTCGAACCTGGAGAGAGCAGTGCGACTTCCTCGATATGCTCATGCGACATCACCAAAATTAAATCAAAGCCATCGCAAAGTTCTGGCGAAAGCTGACGCGCATTGTGGTTAGAAATATCAAGGTGGTTTTCAGTACAAATTTGCTCGCTATACGGGTGAGCAGGCGCATCGGTCAGGTTGCTCTTGGTAACTGCAGTGCCAGCTGATTCAATGACTAATTCTGGCAAGAGCTTTTTTAGCAGAGCCTCTGCGATTGGCGATCGGCAGATATTCCCAGTACACACCACGAGAATGCGTTTAAACATGTTCTGCTTCCTTTAAGCGCTCAGCGTGATTTGTATTTGGAGGCATAGTGATCAATTTTCCCACCGCTGGTAAAGCCGAGCATGCATTGGCAATGAAGAGTATCAGGATAAATGTCAGCGCATTCGCCATTGGCTGAAGGTTAAAATCCACACTGATATGAATGAGCATACCAATGATGGACATGATACAACCCAGCGCTATTCCTTTCATTGTTCGGCTATGCCTCTTTCGAATCGTATGGAAGGCGCGCGCAAAGGCCAAAAGTACCACGAGGCCTAAAAGCAATGTCGCAGGGATTCCGGCTTCGACCATAAACTGGATATAGTCGTTATGAGCATGGTCATAGAACCCAATATCGGCCTTGGAATACATGGGGAAGATCGTGTAAAAGCTCGCCATACCAGTGCCGGTTAAAGGGAAGTCCCTGATAATATCCAGTGACCATACCACCACCTGATCGCGGGACTCCGCGCCAAGGGAGGTTTCAACCAAGCGCTGTTTAACCTTTTCCAGCCCGAATAAGGCACCCACAACGATTGTGTCGACAGCAATAACACTGCCCACCAAGATGGTTAAAGCACGTGGCTTATTCTTATAAAACACCAATGCAAGTAGACCACCGATAGCTGTCGCTGCAAAAAAAGCCGTATTTCCCATTCTCGAACGTGTCATTACCAACGCAATCACCATGATCACAAGGCAGAGGCGTATGTACATTTTCCGGCTGAGAATGCCTTCCATCAGTCTTTTAACAAACATATGGCGCGATTCGGAAGGGGTAGTGTGAAGCTGAGAGACGATAAGGCCAATGCCCATACAGAGCGTCATCATCAAGTAGTTCGCTAAGTGGTTCTTGTAAACAAAAGAGCCAGTGGCAATCCCTTTTTCACTATAACCAAACACCAGGCTCTCTTTGATATCAAGCAAAACGGCTATTGCTGCATAGAAGGCCTGTAAGGTTCCGCTAACCACAATGACCAATACCACTTGCTTAAGTCGCTTACTGGAGTTCACGAGATATATGGCATTGAAAACCAGCATGGTGTAGGCAATCCCTTTGAAAAGAGATGCCAAAGTCATTCGAGAGTCAAGGGAAATAAAACCTTCGGGTGCTCCGACGAGTTGGTAAATCTCGGCACTTTTTCCAGAAAAGAAGGCCAGTACTTCCCAAGGAAGAGGAAGAGTTTGAAACAATACCCATAACTGGAACAGTGCCAAACCAGAAAGAAGCCATTTGTACTGCTTTAACGGCTCGAAAGGTAAGTTCCCCCGATAGGCGATGATCAGCAGTATTGATTGAAATGCTATCCAGAACTCCGCAATTGACCATGCCCAATCTCGATTGCTCCCAAGGGGGATAGGTAACCAAATGATGAGCGCGAGTAGGGAATAGAACGAGAATTTTTCAATAGACGCCATGTGAATCACTCAATATGTGAGTACAACAAAAAGCCCAACGAACGCTGGGCTTTGGTGGGGTGAATCTTTCCTAAAAATGATTAGTTTGGAGAGATGACGTCTTCACCACCCCCACCTTGGCCGCCTACTGCCGGCGCTGATGGTGGAGCAGGGCCAGCGGCAGCAGTTTGGATACCAGCCGCGGTTGCTTCTGCGATTTCTGTTGGGTCAAGCCCAGCCAACAGTGCCGCAGTCGTAATGTTTTCGTTGGCAATACCTGCATCTCGGGCAAACTGCGCAATTTCAATCGCTTTGTCCGGCGCAGCGGTCATTGCTGCCTGAATCGCGAATTGAGGGTCGACGCCTTCCATCTCCAACAATAAAGCGAGGATTTCAATCACGAACACCGGGTTTTCCAACAAAACGCTTTGGTACGTTTCTTCGCTTGGAACGTCACCGAGTTGTGAAATGATGGATTGACGCTGTTCGTCACTTTCGAAAGCAAAGGCTATTGATGACAAAGCCAAGCTTGTTACACCAAAAATGGTGGCGGTAATCTTCATGGTTTTTCCTTGAAAGTGTTTTCAAGAGTCTGATTAAAAAGACTATATCAAAGTTAAGATGATTAAAGATAAATTCAGAGCAATTAGAAAAGCTCAATCAGTGAATGGCTTTTGTTTTTGAACGAAATGTCGCAATTACACTGCAAAAATATGTACCAAGCAGCAAGCCAAAAACATTGACGGTCATATCCAGCCAGGAAAACTGTCTGGATGGGATTTGGGCCTGTAGTGATTCGTCTAGCACGACCAAGAACAGTACAAAGAGAGTTGTAACTGGAAGTCCTAAAATAATTCCCTTCGATGAGGCTAGGCGGCAGAGCACCCCTAGTGTGAAAGAACCAACCATATGCAGATAAATAGCACCACCGAACATAAGTTCGGTGTCTCTTATATGAATACTAAAAATACCAGTGGACTTTAGTATTGAAGCGCCACCCAGGAAAGACAACATGACGACGAGGATAAAAAATGGCACTTTTTGAACGCTATGCACAGGCTTTCACCCTGATGGCGTTGAAAGCCAATAGACTACACATTCTCTGTTTTGCCGGGGAATATGAAATCATAGCGTCCAGCGCTTCTCTGTGACGCCATATACGAGCCAGAGAGACCAGATGTTGAGAAGCCCCAACTTGTTTATCCAAATCTGCTTTTTCCCACTTTGTAAAAGTATCCTCAATCATGAGTAATCGACTCGATGTCGCATATGGGCCAAACAGCGATGCAAAATGAATATATTTATCACGCTCGCTCTTTGATTCAGAAAGCTTTGCCAATTCAACGTAAGTATTCGACCAAGTCGGTCGAATATGGGTACTGGTTTGCAGAAGCGATTTTGAATCAAGGTAGGTCTTATGCCTTTGATTGAGGTAAGACACCCACTGGTCAAAGAGTACAATACTGTTTAGCTGGTGGGCTGTTCCTATCAAACCGAATTTGGCATTCACTAACTGCTCATCGCTTCGGCGTATCGTCTGATCAGGACGGTCAGCAAACGATTCTAACCGAGAAGTCATTGCTTTCGAAGTCAGAGCATTCGTCAATGAAAGTGGGCTGGCAATAAGTAATAGAGAAGCGAGCACAAATGTGACTAGAGAAACAAGATTTAGCTTCATATGCAGCTTCGAGTCCTAATGCGTACCAAAGTGACTATCCCTTTTTAAAAAACAAAACTGGACTTGGAGCGCTAAACCCTTCCAAGTCCATTAAGTTAACCCTACCTTAGCGTGCTGGAGCGGTAGGAATTGTTCAAAAGCCAACTTGGTAGTTCGTACTGCGGAACTTTACCATCTTGTGTGATGTTGGTCTGGTGATATGAATGCTGGTTCCAAATGCGGGTGGCGTTCTGCCATGGCATTTTTTTATTGGAGGATTCAAATACACGAACACCTGTAGTTTTGGAGTAGAGCGGGTGATAGTTGTTAGAAACGACGATGAGTTCTGCATTGTTGTCACCTTCGAGATCTGCGACAACAGGGTATTCCCAAAGTGTTGCTGTTGAATTGGGTACTTTAGCTCTGACTTCGCCTGATTCACCGTTTAAGACGTAAAGATGCTCATGATCTTGTAAAATCACTTCTTGAATACCATCGCTGTCGAAATCGAACGACGTTACACCAACTTTACCACTTGTTTCGTCGTTAATGTCTTTACTCCAAATGAGCATGCCTTTGGTATTAAACATATCTACTGAGTTATAACCTGCTACAGCAATCCCGAGTTTGTCAGCACCAAAAAAAGAACCAATAGCTTGAGCGCCAGCACCTTGCCCTGAAGTATATGTTTCCCAAATAACATTACCTGTATGAGACAACAAACTTAAATTGCTTTCCCCGTTTTTTGGATCTGGGAAAGATACAAGGAATTCGGGAAAAGTATCCTGATCTGTATCTACAACAGAAGTAAACCAACCTAGCTCGTTAGCGCGATGGCTCCACAATAGTTGACCATTACTGTCGAACAATTTGTTTCCGGACAAGACTTCAGCAATACCATCACCATCAACATCTACCGAAATGTGATCAGCAACCCAGTGCATTTTGAATAGCATACCTGTGTGATAGTTGTAGGCGCTCGTGCCAGCGAGGATTTCAATAGAGCCATCGCTATCAATATCTGTCAAAGTGACATTACCTGCTAGCGTATCAGCCAATTCAACTCTTTTGCTAACATTGCCTTCGTGGTCGAAGATGACCAATTGCTGGTTGCTATCATCGACTGCAACAACCTCTATCACCCCATCATTATCTACGTCCCCGAGAGCAGGAGTGAATCTAGGATCTACTGATACAAAACCATTTTCATAAGACCACAGCTCTTCTCCATCAATACCACTCAATGCTCGGACTATACCGGTTCCTTTGTAATTCTTTCCCTTGAAGCTAACGACGACGACATCTGCAGCATCTAGACTGTCGATTTTTCCATCGCGATTATCATCATTGAGTTGGCCGATAATTGGGGAAACCATGACCTGATTGTGGTCTGGCATAAAACCATTACCATCCCATTGCCATTTCAGAGACATATCTATTGACTCATTGGATCCCGGTATACTGGCGGCGAATGGTTGGTAGGCAAGTGACATAGATCCCTGCCAGCTATTTGCTATGATACCTACTGATGAAGAGCCTGAGGGCGCAGAAATGTCAGCGATTGGGGCCAACAGTAAACCTTCTATTGCCACACCTGATATGGAAAGCGATGTTGCTTCGTACAAGTTGAAAACAGTCTTAGTGCGATTTGGAATAAAGTCTGAAAGACTGATATTGCTCAATGGTTTAAAGTCATTGACATTACCGTTAATGTTAACAATAACCGTTGCATCTTCAGGTACACAGCTCAATGCGAGGGTGTGTGCTCTCTCAAGCGCTATACCATCAACATTAAAAACATGAAAATCACTTGAACAGTCACCCTCTAGATATATCCCGCCCCATTGGTAAATAACCGAACCTGTATCCTTTCTACTACTCAGATCTAAAGACAAACGCCTTGCTTTGTTTCTTAAATCATTAAAGTTAATCGGTAAGTCAGCGTTGCCACTTATATTGCTACCTGGAGACAAACTAGAGCGAACTGATTCAGAAACATTTGAAATGTCACCTCCGGTAATGATACTTCCGTAATATACCTGACCGTTAGCAAAAGAGAGATCACCGCCTACCACTAAAGCATAATCCTCAGGGGGGAAATCATAACTTCCATAGTTAATTCCATATCCGTCGAGAGTGGCGTTATTCCCTATTGCCAAAGGGCCGCTACTGGAGGAGTGAGGAGAACTGAAGTTTTCAAAAACCAAAGCGCTATATTCTGACTCGAATGCTGATGCTTGAAAACAGCCGAGTAATACTGCCATACCAATTATCTTTTTCATTATCATCCCTAATGAAGTGAAAATGGAGTTTAGTCTACAAAACACAGATGCATTTACGACAATAGACGGGACTTTATTTTGCTTTTTTGAAAAGTTTGTTTTTTAATAATAATGCTGCGAACTTTGAGTTTGTTATTAGATACCTTTTCCACATTCTTCGTGGTTCTTGTATAACCCTATAAAACCATTCTAGGCCAATCTTTTGCATCCATAGGGGCGCGCGACTTACCTTACCGGCGACTACGTCAAACGTTCCTCCCACTCCCATTACAAAATCAACGCCGAGCTCTTCCTTCCATTTGTTAATGAAATTTTCTTTTTTGGGAGAGGTAATGGCTACAAAAAGCAACTTTGCACCAGAGTTTCTGATTTTTTCTACTACTACCTCTTCGTTATCCCAAAAGTACCCATCATTAAAACCAGCTATAGTTAAATTAGGATAAAGTTCGAGTACTTTGTCGTGAGTTTTGGTAACAACATCCGTTGTGCCACCGAGCAAAAAGACCGGAAAATTGCGTTTAGCACTCATTTTTAGAAGCTCATGAAACAAGTCCACTCCAGCGACACGGTCTGGTACATTGTGCCCAAGAAACCTGGCTCCAAAAACGACACCCATGCCGTCAATATTAATGACATCACATGATTTTACTGATTCAGCTAATAGCTTATCATTCCTCATGTTAACTATTTTTGCGACGTTCACGACGACATGTTGCAAAAATTCTCCCTTTGCTACTTTTTCCTCAATGAAAGACACCGTTTCTTCCATTGTGGACACATGCATTGGAGAACCTAGAAGTTCAATACGTTCCATGATGTTTAACCTAGATTCTTTTGGTGATTTTTAGATTTCTAAAATAGATATGATTATCTGTGGAAATATCTGGATGCCGATATGGTCCAATCTTTAGATAATGCTGATAGTCGTTGTGCATATTGGGACCATTAAAAGTAAAAGTTGAGTTATTTACTTTCAAGTTAAGAAACCCACTATTACTATTAGACCACCGGAAGTGGTATGTAATCTGGTTCCATGTTCCGAGATTGATTGGTATAGATATAACTTGGCCACCATAAACAATTGTGAAATTGGTTTCACCTTTGTCAACTTTTTCATATAACGCGACAAGTGGGCTTCGACCCGGAAAGTTTGACCATGTTTCTCCTTTGTTGGGATTAGGTTGGTCATGCCATTGGGTTATTAATGACCAACGACCTTGTATATCACTTTCATAATCACTTGGAATAAATAACTCGTATCTATAAATGACTTCATCTTCAAGTTTGAACGGAAAGTCGATTGCTAACTCGGAGCGGCGACCATTGTTTATTTTCTCTTGAGAACCAGAAATGGAAAACTTCAGTTTTTCAGTCTCCGAGAAAATTGTTTTCCCATAATAAGACTCGACTTCAAAGTATTCAATGAGTTCAACTGCACTAAGAGATTTCGCTATGCTGTCCAATTGCTCTGATTTTTGATTAGATAAAGACTTAGTAGATAAAGATAGAAGAATAAGTGAGGAAATTATTTTAGGAGCACTATGACATCTTTTCATAAATGCTTTGCCATTTTGGCAGGATAACCTCCGAAGTAAAGTTCTCGACATATTTCCGATGTCCATTATCTACGATTGCTTTGAGTTCAGGTGGGGAGGAAAGCACATGATTTAATTTATCTGCTATTTGATCAATAGAGCCTGGCTCAACCAAATACCCTGTTTCGCCGTCTAATATAACTTCTGATATAGCACCTACTGGGGTGCTGATGACAGGTATTTTGCAACCCAATGATTCGATTAACGTCATTGGTAACCCTTCGTTGTATGATGGCAGAATCATTACACTGCACTTACTTAAAAGATCTTTTTTAGTGCTTCCATCTACCCAGCCATGGAAAGTTACACTTTCTGTTAAGTTTAGCTTTCCGACTAGCTGCCTAACTTTCTCATCCTCTCCGGCGCCACATAGATGTAAATGGAAATCCCGATTGAGTAATGCGCAGGCATTCAACAGGTCATAAATACCCTTCCTGGGAATAAATGCTGCTAAGAATAGAATATGTCCTTCTAGCCGACTAGTGGATACATTATTTATGTTCACATAGTTATTAATTGAAGTGACATTGCGACCTGAAATCCCTTCTATATAAAGTTTCCAACTGTCTGAGAGTACGACGAACTCATCAACATTTCTGATTAGCCATAGTATGGAATTTTTCGTTAAGTTGGTTCTAGAAGAGTAGTACTGTTTAAACTCAGAACCATGCAGATGAACTAGTGTACGAACATTGAATAACTTTGCAATTAAAACAAAGGTGAGTTTTCGCCAAAAACTCCCCTTATAAGACATATGGCAATGTAAAATCTTAACTCTTAATTTTAAAAATACTTTAAAAAGAGAAAGGAGTGCATTCAAAAAAAGCCATAGGTCATGAAATTTCGACTTTCCAAGATGGCTAACGATTCGAATATGCGAGTATGAATCGAAAAGACCATCTTTTTCATACCCTTTTATTACAGAATCAATTCCACCATTTGCTCCCGTGCCAATAGTAATTATATGCTCTTTCAATTGTCCTCCTTCCACACATTAACCAAGGCGCTTGAAGATCCATTATATGAAACGATACGTGCAGGATTTCCTACAACAACTGCATTGTCTGGTACATCTTTAGTCACAGTTGCATTGGCTCCAATTATAGCGTTATTGCCTATAACTACATCCCCAAGGATGCATGCACCGGGTCCGATATATACATTGTTTAGTACTACGGGGAACTTATTATTTTTTCTGCCCAATGTTACCGAATGTAAAATTGTAACGTTGCTTCCTATTTTAACCTCTTTATCCCAAGCAGTCGCAAAAACATGATACATGGAGAATCCAGGGCCAATATCTGTTCGATAGTTTGCATCGGATGTATAAGCTCTTTTATAATAGATGAACATTAATTTGGTGATGTATTTTAGTACAGGTGTGGTATCAAAGTATTTTGCCGCCCTCATCCAAAAAACAAATTTGAACCCTTTTCTGAATAAGATATCTTTTAGGAACAGTAAAAAGCTTACCTTTCCATTTTGTCGATAAAGATCTGATTTTATCAAGTATATGAAACTATATTTTTTCATCTAGTGTGCTTTTAATTGCAGTGAAGTATTGAGATGCAATGTTCTCTTCAGAAAATTCAGTGGATCTGGATATCAAATCAGACCGATTAATTAAAGGTCTTTCTGCTTCTTCCAAGATAGCCTTTGCCAATGAATAACTATCTGAGACGGGGGCTAATCGTCCATATCGACCATCTTCAAGGATTTCAGATGGGCCGTAATTACAGTTGGTCGCTACGACAGGTAATCCGAAAGCCATTGCTTCAACAATAACATTTCCAAACCCTTCCCAAGCAGAACTGAGAACGAATATGTCTGCCGATTTATAGTATTCAGCTACGTTATCGGTGTAACCTACAAAGTGCACACAACTCTCTATCCCTAAACTGGTTATTAAAGCTTTTAGTTTACTATATTCCTTTTCGCAGAATATACCCCCAACAATTGTCAAGCTTACTTCACGGTACTTTAGTATTTTAGGAATAGCATTAATTAGTGTTGAATAGTCCTTTTGCTCAGTTATTCTACCAACTGCAAGTAATTGTAGTATAGGGCGACGCTCTTTATTCCTCTCTACTATTTTTTCATAAGGTCTATATCGAACGGGATTGTAGATTGTTTCTACAGGTGTATTTGAACCTAATAAGGAAACAACTTGATTTTTTAGGCCGTTTGACACACAAATAACTTTTGAAGCTAATTGGTAGATATAAGAAACATAAAATCGCAAAATATACCTTTTTAATATTGACTTTTTTCCCCAATGTTCCTTTAACGATGCGTGTTCACTGACAATAACCTTACAGTGTGACTTGGACAATACCTTTGATATTAAACACGCTGCATTGGTATCTGTGTAGGCGGAAACCATGATTTCAGGCTTTTCAGAATCAAGAAGATGTTTCAATGGAAAGATCGAGGACATTGTCCGGTTGGCCTCTAAACTGATGACGCGAAAACCAAGTTCTTCAGCTGTTTTTACATTTTCTCCATTTTTACTGTCGACGATAAAGGAGATTTCCGCTTCTACAATTTTTTTAAGTTCCTTTGCTATAGATAAGAAAACTTGCTCCGCACCACCAAATCCCAACTTAGAAATCCTAAAAAATATTTTCACTTGCTCAAAATCCTCTTTAGAAAACGATGTGAATTGGGAAACCCTAAAATTAATTTTTTTCTTGAATTCAAATTTCTATCAAAAGCATACTTTAGGAACAATTTGAGAAATTCAATTCTCATTATAAGTGGTAATTTTGTCCCGTTGTAGCACTTGTATAGTAAATAAGATAGATTTATTTTCATGTAGTCTATATGTGTAGCGTCTACTTTTGGTAATGAATGGTAAAACGTCAGTAGGTTTGAGTGATAATCTGGCCTTATGTTGCGTGTCGCGCCGGACTCGTTGATTCTATATCCATAGAGAGCACAATCAATATGATATACATACTCAACATTCTCATATATTTTTGTAAGTACCATCATATCTTCGCAGAAACGAACACCGACGGGAAATGAATAATTGTTGAATAAAGTCTTCCGGAATACACGTATACATGGATACCAGATGGATTTTTCGTATACTACGTTTTTGATTGATTTAAATTCGATCAATCCAAAATTGTCATGAACAAATTGATCATCACATGAGTTAATATTTTCTGAGTCTATGAATGTTTTAAAGCCAAACTCAATCACGTCCATATCATAGGACTCAATTACATTAATTATGGAGTTTGTGTAATTGTCTAGAAGAATGTCATCAGCATCTAAAAATGTCACATACTTTCCTCTTGCCATGCCTATTGCTTTATTTCTTGCTGAGCTTACGCCAGCATTTGATTGATGACATAATACCAGAGCGCCTTTAGTTATTTGTTCCTTGAAGTTTTCGCTAACTAACTTATATGTATCGTCAGTTGAACCATCATCTATAACAATCAGTTCTATCTGGTCATGATACTGAGTAAAAAAAGATTCAAGTGCTTCCACTATAAAAACTTCACCATTATATACAGGCATAACTATCGATAGATACACTACTTTGCCTCCAGAGTTTTTATGATGTTTTTCATTGCTTTAGGTGGGTTAAAAATCGTAGTGGCATAAGATGATATGGCCTTTTTGAATATGTCGCGCGTTTCCTTGAAAAGTGAGTAGAATATTAGGTCGGCAAGAGCATATGAACACAGGGAAACAACGGCTGATCCGAGTATTCCGTATTTTTCGATAAATATAAAGTTCATCGATAAACTAAATATTGCTATTGTTAATGACTTTATGAACTCATACTTGGCAAGGTTTTGAAGTACAAGAAGTCTAGAAAACAAAGCCGCCGGAAAAATAAATACTAAATTCCAGCATATAACTTTTAGAATGTCCTCTGCGCCGGTGAATTTCTCTCCATAAAGTGCGATTATGATTTGTTCTGACAGCATGTATATAGACAAAGCCATCCCAAAACCTAGTATGAAAAGAATTTTTATTAGGCCATTTAAAAATGACTCATAGTCGTTGCTTTTTTCGAAATATTTATCAGATAGTGCTAAATAAAAAGTCATGGTAACGATATGACCAACAAACACTAGCTGAGAAATAAGTCTAGTTGCAGAGCTGTATATCCCCGTATTTTTCTCATCTAGAATTGATGAAATCAGCAATATGTCACCTTGCATAAATACCGGAAACAACATCGAAGAGCCTATGAGTGGCAGAGCTTCTTTGATTAGTGATTTTGACCTTTTTTGGTCAAATTTAAGACTTTTAATATCAATGTTTCTACAACTTAAAAACTGTATTAAAAGTACCAAAAATTGAACGAGTGCTTGTATTGGGATAAAGATTATTACTAGGTGATAATCTAAATTTAGAACTAAAGCTGCTGTTAGATAGCTCAGTGATATAATTCTTGATATTATGGCGGATATTGCAATTTTCTTTGGCACGTTTATTGCTTGGAAAAACAACTTTAATACAGTTCCCCTGGCGAAGTAAGTTGCTAGCAATACCGATATGGTTATATAAATTATGCTTATTTCTATAGGATCGTTGCTAATTACAAATATTGCAAGAATCACAAGAATCACATGAGCAATCCAGCCGATGGTTTGCATTATCATTGATGTGAAAATTAAATCATAGTCATCATTTTTTCTAGCTAGTTCTCTAACGATTATATGATCTAAGCCAAGAACAACTAAGAACATTGTTGTGGCTGATAATGCTTGTATAAAGCTTAATTTTCCTAAGTTTTCAGGGCCAAATACTCGAGCTACAACGATTACACTTATTAAACCAAACGCAACCATTGTTGTGTTTTCTACGGCATACCATGCGGCCTTTTTTATGTTGGACATTTTTGACATTAGTAACTCTCTCTTTCTTTAATTGCTAAAAAAGATGTCAAAATCGTCAGTACCCAAAGTATGTTAGTTGAAAGTAAAAATGAAGTTTCGGTTATGTTGTGCAATGCGATAAAAAATAAAAAGCTAAATAATACTGGGAAGTAAATTGATTTTTTCACAATGATTATATTGATCATCGTATTTATGATGAAGAAAAAAAATAGGCATAAACCAACTATTCCTAATGAAACCGTTATGTCTATGTATCCACTGTCCGAAGCAGCTAGTGCTTCAATCCATAGTGGATTAGTTCTATATAAGTCAGTAAAGTATATTTCGGAATAATCATTCTTTCCCCAAACAGAGTGAAATCCAAATCCATTAATTATATTTTCCTCTGAATGAATTAGCATTGTTAGCCACAACTTTCCCCTTCCTGTTAATAATTCTTCACTTAAGTTATAGTAAAGATAGTCTAAAATCTCGTATCTATAAGTTATGAGAAATGACGCAGATATCATCGTAGATATTATAGTGAATAATTTTAGTGAAGGAACGGATGCATGATTGATGTCTATTGTTGTGTTTTTTATTACTAGAGCTACTGCGATAGACAAAGCTACTAGCAACATTGATGTCTTTGAAATGGATAGGATGAGGAGAGTTGCAGAAAGAACTATAAAAACTAGGGTCGTGGCTGATTTTTTTTCCACATAGTCAAAAACAAAAACTATTACACTCAACGCCATTATTAAACCTAGTTGATTTTTATGCGGATATATCCCATGTAAACCTGCGGCTGTATATGATGCGTTGTTTAATAATGGAATTGATATGATGTTAACTAATACAATAGTACACAGACTTATTTTTAATATTGCTATGACTTCTTTTGTTGTGTAACTACAAGAGAGCATCGCAATTGTTAATATTAGCATTAGTTGAATCATCGCTTCTTCTAGACTTTTATACATCCAGGAAGACCAACTGATGCTAACGAAGCAGTATACAATAACAACTAATATAGGAGCGTTTTTTGCGAGCCTAGAGACGATTAATGGAATTCTTTTAATATTATATATGCATAGTATTAAGAATAAAGCGAATAGTGTTTTTCTATCAAAAAGATTATGTCCTAGGAGTAGCAATGTAAATGACACAAAAAGACTGATATTCATAAACTGTCTTTTATTTACATAAATGTTAGGCATTCTTTTTAACCAAAGTTAGGTGAGGGATAAGAGGTTGATTATAGGAAAACCCTGTGAAAAATATTTTTTCGATATAACCTCCATGCGTTCAATGAAAGGTTATAGAGGTGTATGTATGGAACTACTATCTGTTACTTGGTCTTCACCGAACTATGTATATTCTGTACGTGTGACATACACCTCTGCTCTATCTAGAAGATGCCTCTGGTATCAATCACAACTTTAGTGGCAAATTGCATTTTGTCAGACTCTTTAAACTGCTTATGATCTACTAAAACAACAATAATATTGGCGCGCTCGATTGCCCCTTCTAGCGTCATCTGTTCGACCCCAGCATGCACAAGTCGCTCTGGTATTGACTCTACATTTGGTTCAACGGCAAAAATTTGCCCAATGTTTTTGCTCGCCAATTCTTCAACAATTTGCAAAGCAGGACTTTCCCTTAGATCATCGATATCCGCTTTGAATGCTAGGCCCAAACATGCAATGACCGGGCGTTTAAATTCATCTGCTGCTTTGGCCACTTGCTCGATAACGTAATGAGGCTTTGAATCGTTGGTTAAGCGAGCTTGTCGGATGATTTTTGCTTCTTCAGGGCAACTGTCGACAATGAACCATGGATCGACTGCAATGCAGTGACCTCCAACACCTGGCCCTGGGTTAAGTATATTGACGCGAGGGTGACGGTTGGCTAATCGAATCAGTTCCCAAACATTGATTTTCAATTTGTCACTGATCATTGAAAGCTCATTGGCAAACGCAATATTCACATCTCGGAAAGAGTTTTCAGTAAGCTTTGCCATTTCTGCTGTTCGTGCGTTGGTGACAATACATTCTCCACGCACGAACGTTTTGTATAATTCTACCGCTTTTTCGCTACACGCTTTGGACAAGCCACCGATTACTCTGTCGTTCGCAACCAGCTCCTGAAGTACGTAACCTGGTAATACGCGCTCCGGGCAGTGCGCAACCTTGATGTCTGCTGCATCACCTGAGTCTTGAGGGAAGGTGAGATCAGGTCTTGCAGCTTTTAGCCATGCAGCTAATTTTTCTGTCGCGCCAACTGGTGACGTTGATTCGAGGATCACCAAATTTCCCCTCTCTAAAACAGGCGCAATGGCGTTAGCGGCCGCTTCAATATAAGAAAGGTCAGGCGAGTGACCCTCTTTAAAGGGGGTAGGGACAGCAATCATAAAAGCTTCAGCTGGTTCAGGCTGCGTGGTTGCGCGAAGGTTTCCTGTGCTGACGACACCGCGGACAACAATATCTAAGTCTGGCTCAACAATATGGATATTACCCTGGTTGATGGTATCAACGGCCTTTGGATTTACATCGACCCCTACAACTTCTACGCCTCGGGATGCTACTACCGCGGCAGTCGGTAAACCAATGTAGCCCAAGCCAATGACGGAAACCTTTTTAAAGGACATAACAGCTCCTCAAGGCATACTTTTAACATGTATGCGCTTTAAAAATTAAGAATGAATAAAATGGGATTAGATTTGTGTTTTCATTTATTACGAAGAACAGACAGTTTATTCAGCAACGAAGGAAATAGACGCTAGGAGAATGTTTTCATTATTTTCTCGATAATTCTCTGACAAGAGTTACCGTCGCCATAGGGGTTATGTGCACGGCTCATTCTTTCATATTCGTCTTCGTTATTAAGTAGGTTCTCAACCGCTGTGATAATTCTGTTCGTATCTGTGCCCACGAGTTTTACTGTGCCAGCTTCTACTGCCTCAGGGCGTTCTGTTGTATCTCTCATCACCAATACTGGTTTACCTAAAGATGGTGCTTCTTCTTGGATACCGCCCGAATCGGTGAGAATAATGTGGGCTCTATTCATCAGATATACAAAAGGCAGGTACTCTTGTGGTTCAATCAGGTGAATGTTACTCACACCTTTAAGTATGCGATTGACCGGCTCTCTCACATTAGGGTTCAGGTGAACAGGATAGATAATTTGGCTATCTGGGTGGCGAATCGCGATCTCAGCGAGCGCTTCACAAATTCGTTCAAATCCCCCGCCAAAACTTTCCCGGCGATGCCCAGTAACAAGGATAAGCTTTTTGTTGTTATCTATTTGCGGAAAGACAGCCGTTAAGGTGTCATTGAGGTCCTGGTCATTCTCTAGCTTTTCTTTAACAAGAAAAAGCGCATCAATGACAGTATTTCCTGTAATAGAAATACTCTCGGCGCTGACTCCCTCAGAGAGTAGGTTGCATTCTGACGTTTTCGTTGGTGCGAAGTGAAGCGTTGATATTGCCCCGGTCAGTTTACGATTCCCTTCCTCTGGCCAAGGTGAGTAGATGTTCCCTGTACGAAGTCCCGCTTCGACATGTCCTACTGCAATTTGTTGGAAGTAGGCAGCTAGGCTGGCAGAAAGTGTCGTTGCGGTATCACCATGAACAAGAACAATGTCGGGTTTGAAATCTTCAAGTACGGGTTTTAGGCCGGAAAGAATATTGCTTGTCACCTCATAAAGCGATTGTCCTGGTTTCATCACGTTTAAGTCAAAGTCGGGTTCAATTTCAAAGAGATCTAAGACTTGATCAAGCATTTCGCGATGTTGAGCGGTGACACATACCTTAGCCTCAATACCCTCAGCGTGACTTAACTTGTGAACCAACGGCGCCATTTTTATTGCTTCTGGGCGGGTGCCAAAGACAGTCAGTACTTTAATTGCAGTTGTCATATGCTTTCCTTAGCTTTCCATGTTTCCGTAGGCATAGCGTGAATACTCAGAGTAGGTATGTGTGCCTTTCTTTGGCTGAGGAACCTGATTAATCACTACGCCATCAATAGATATTTGATGTTTAGTAAATAAGGACATGGTGTGCTTATAAACAGACTTGCTTGTGCTATTGGCTTTCAGAATGAGCACAATTCCCTTGGTCAACTTCCCGACGATAAATGCATCTTTCACTGGCAAAATAGGCGGCGTGTCAAAGATGATGCGGTCGTATCGTTCGGCCAGCTCTTCAATGAGCTTATGGAAAGAGGTGCCACTCAGAAGTTCTTGCGGATTGGCAACAATCAACCCAGCGGGCAGTACGTCAAGATTTGTTCCATCAATGGACGCCACACAGTCATCGGGTGAAGCATTCATCACCAAAATGTTGGTCAGTCCCGGATGACTATTTGGGAGTCCAAAGCGCATCCCCACAGAAGGTTTTCGCAAATCACAATCAATCAGCAGAACCTTTTCGATACTTGCAAAAGACTGGGCGAGATTGACTGCTGTTGTCGTTTTACCTTCACCAGGTACGGAAGAAGACAGTGCCAGAAATTTTCTTTCAGTTTTCGGCATACTCAGGTAGAGCGAGGTTCGAATGGAGTCAATGGACTCTTGAAACGCGGCAAACTTACTGTTGCTGAAAACGGAAGCATCGATGTGATTGCGTTTATACTCCTTGGCTTTAACCAAAGGAAGTGTGCCTGTAGGCAACAAGCCGAGTTTGTTTTCAAAATCTCTGGCAGAAGAGATGGTGTTGTTGAATGCATCTAAGCAAATCACCAGAACACAAGCAAAACCCATGCTTGCAACTAAAGCAATGACCACGATGAGTTTGCGATTCGGCTTAAAAGGATTTTGCGGAACCAGTGCGTGGTCGCTGAAGCGAGCATTGGCTGCGCTGAAATCGCTGGTTGCAGAGGTCTCTTTTTGGCGAGTTAAGAACAAGTCATATAGTTTGGCGTTGCTCTCTACCTCTCTCTTGAGTGCATCGTATTCACTTTTAACAACACTTAAAGATTGAAACTCTTCTTTCTTGCTTAGCAGCTCTTGTTTAAGCAGAGCTTCTTGCTCCTTCGCACTGGCGAGTTCTTTTTCGACCCCATTGATCAGCTTATAAATTAGGCTTTCCGCACGACGTTGAACCGACTTCAACCTCGCGTTGGCCTGAATCATTCTGTCGTGTTTAGGGCCATAGCGCTTGGATAGCTGACTGACTTCTTTCTCAGCTTCCGACTCTGCAAGGCGGATGTCACGCACTTGCGGGTGGTTCGAAATCAGGGCGTTAGCACTGAGGGTTGCAATATCGGCGTTAGGACTACTTTTCAGCGCGTTATACAGCGCCTGGGTTTTCGTTCTTCGGTCTGTCGCTTCTGCGATTCTGTCTGTCAGATTTTGTAGTTCATTACTGGTTAGAGCCGCAATACCGCTATCGTCGATAAGCTCTTGACGTTGTAGAAACTCGACCAAAGCTCGCTCTGATGAATTGAGGCTTTGTTTCAATTCGGTGAGGCGCTCGTTTAGCCACCCATTTGCTTTATCCGTGGCGAGAAGCTTGGACTCCAGATTGTTTTCGATAAAGGCATAGCCCACAGCATTCGCGATCTCAGCAGCAAGTTTTGGGTCCTGTGAATCAAACGAAATATGAACCAGCTGCGTTTTTCTAATTGGTGATATTGTAAGTCTGGATTTAAATGTTTTTAGTATTTTTAAGTTTGTCGCCTCTTTTTCTAATTCTGGGTCAATGGCCATTTCTTTTTTTGATGAAAAGAAAGAATCAATAACTGGATGAGAGCGCAACCAGTCTTTGAATTGTTCTTTGAAGCCAGGCTCACTGTTTGCAGTGATTGATGGGTTGAACTCCTCAATCTGGCTAAGTTGTAACTTGTCGATAACGCGCTGTGCGACTTGATTGGACTTCAGTATCTCGAATTGCGTGAGATAGTATTCGTTTGCACGGCTATCTATGCCAACGACTTCTTCTATAGAAATAGCTTTAGCCTGTTGCGACTCAATAAGAAGGGTTGCTGTAGCACGATAGGTAGGTGTGATTGATAACGCCACAAGAGCTGCAATCGCTGTACAGAGTAACGTAAAGAAGGAGATAGAAAGCCAGCGTTTCTTGATTAAATGAATATAATATCCAATATCAATCAGTTGCTCTTGGTGTACTGAAGTTTCATTTGGGTGAGCTGACATTATTTAATCCATCTTAAATGCAGTTTATTCTCACTGTCGTGAGATATTTATATCGACCAAGGCTCGACAGAGAAGGGGTTTGAAAATTTAATATTTCAGGAGTATGAGCCAAATTTTTAATACCCTCTTAGGGGTAATTTATTCGTCTGAGGCGCTGGGTCTAGAAGAAGCTCTGTTCAATAACAATGATGTCCCCAGGTGCGACCATGTGAGAAAGGCTTACCCGGTTTTTAGGTACATTTTTATCTTCGCGAGTAATGTAGATACTTTTTCTTGCGGCACGTTCTGTGAAGCCCCCGGCAAGTGCAATAGCCTTGTCGACGGTAAGGCCTGGTTGATATTCATAGCCGCCAGGCTTTTTGATTTCACCGTTGACGAAAATACTCCTGAAACCAACTATACCCACACGAACTTTGGGTGAAACAAGGTAATCGCCTTTTAGACCTCTGATAATTTCAGCCTTTAGCTGCTCGGTCGTTTTGCCAATTGCCATTAATTGACCGAGATAGGGGTAATCGAATTCGCCACTGCTATCGATATATAACTCTTCAATGGTTAGCTCTTCCTCACCATATACGATGATTTGAATTTTATCGCCTGCGCCAATGGTGTAGTCATTACCACTAGCGAGAGCACTTAATGGAAAAACGAGGATAAAGGTGAACGTAACGAGTAAGCGATAGATGTGTGTCATTTGAACGGTAATCCTTTGTAAAATCAGAACACCAGATTAGTGCCGAGGTACCATACATTTTGGCTGTAGCGGTTGGTGTCAATTGACGAGTCATTGTCTTCATATCGCCAGCCGGCAGTAATTTCAGTATCTTCCCTGAACGCGTATCCGAGGTAGAAAGAGGATCTCAGTAGGTCGTCTTCTCGGGCACTTTGTGAATAGTCATCGTTGATGATGTCGAATGCGATGTTGCTATATACACGCGATAACCAGAAGTGTTTCCAACTAGCGGCAAAACTGGTTTGATTGATGAAGTTGTTGCCTTGATCCGGGTCGATGGCACTCTGTGCAGCAGACAAAGCAATCATTGAATAGGTAAGGGGTTCCCAAACAACATCTAAATCCCAACTGAAACCATTGAAGTCTTCTCTGGCATCATCTTCGTAGTTCTTGTCTTGCAAGCCCAATCTCAGCTTGCCGGTGGTCTTGCCCGTAATGTCCCACTGGGTACCTACAAGAAAGTAAGCATCAAGATTATTCTGTGAACTACCACTGATAGGGTCACCAAGCTTGTACTGACGATCAGCTAAATCTATTTCGAGTAAAAGCTCTGTCGCTGGAAATATCTGATAGTAAAACGCTAGCCCGCCAGCGATTTCATCGTAGTCTTTATACTTGGTGCTCAAAGCAACAAAACCCGGAGCAGTGAGGTCGCGATAATTGTTATATTTCTTGTTTTCGTACCTTAAATTGGACTCAAGTCGTCCTGTCGCGTCTTCTGCACCGTATACATGGGTAACGTTTGCGTTGTGGAGAGAGTATTTAACAGGTTCAGTGGCAATAGTTGTAAGTTGGTCACCTGCCAAAATTCCTGTACCGCGAGCTTCGTGAGATTTTAAGTACGTATAGTTAAAACCAATCCCACTTCTCTGGCTGATCTGCACAAAATTGTTTGTCGTGAAAGCGTGGTCGAGAAAGTCGTCGACGTCACTGTCAAAATAGTTCCCGGAAGATAGTTGGTATGCAATCTGGTATTGGTTTCCGTTACGGTCAGATTCAAACATTACACCTGGCTTTGCAATCAACGCACTGGAGGATTCAAGGCTTTCAGAAGGTGAATAGCGACCGACGTTGTCGTTGTATTCATAATAAGCTTCAAAGAGAGGGGTGATTTTAATCCCTGACTCTGTGGTGTATCCATTATCTTCATTAGCGACTACCCAACTGCTAGTACTTAACAAAGCCAAAGCAATAAGTGTTTTCTTCGGGCTGTTCATTTTCATTCCTTTAGTAAGCAGTTTTTCCGGTAAAGCCTTTGAACACGGTCTTAAAGATGATTTTTAGATCAAGCCAGGTTGACCATGACTGAATGTATTTGATGTCGAATTCGACGCGCTTCTGCATTTTCTCTAAGGTATCTGTTTCGCCGCGGTAGCCGTTAACCTGCGCTAAGCCAGTGATGCCTGGTTTCACCTTGTGTCGCAGCATGTAACGATCAACGATGGTCCTATATTCTTCATTGTGTGCAACGGCATGTGGTCTGGGTCCAACGATAGACATGCGGCCCTGTAACACATTGAAGAACTGAGGAAGTTCATCTAACGACGTTCTTCGGATAAATGCCCCAAACGGGGTAATCCTTGGGTCGTTTTTCGTGGCTTGTTTCACCACAGAGCCGTTGTCCATTGTGCTCATTGAGCGGAACTTCCAAACCTTGATTCGGCGCCCATCCAGCCCGTAGCGGTATTGTTTAAAAATGATTGGGCCAGGTGACGATAACTTGACGCCGATGGCGACACCGATAAGTACAGGGCTGATCAGTAGAATAATCAATGAAGCAAGTACTATGTCCTGAGCGCGCTTAAACCATCCATTGGTGCCGTAGAAAGGGGTATCATGAATACTGATGGTGGGTATATTTCCAATGGCGCTCAATCGAGATTGGATAAGGTTGTAGACAAAGAAATCCGGTATCAAATAGGTATTTGCAGTGGTATCTGAAAAGTCTTTCAGATACGCAGTGATACGTTCATTTGCCTTCAGTGGCATCGAAATGTAGACATGCTGGGCATCACCACTTTTAACAAGCTCTAACGCTGAAGGAACATTGCCTTTAAATGGGGCTGGAAGATTGTCGATATCTAGACGGCTGGCTTCTCTGTCATCATAAAAACCGCTCACTTTGATGCCAAGTTCAGGGTGTTTTTTCAATTGGTGAGCGAGTCGAATACCATTTTCTGTCACCCCTATGATGATGGCTTCTTTCTTATTATATCCGTAATCGCGCAGTTTCTTTAAAGTCTGTTTGGCTGCATATCGCCAAGTAATCAGTATTACTGGTGTAGCTATCAACCAAACGCCAGTAACAACACGTGAATAATCAGTGCTTGTTTTAGTAAAGAAAGCCAGAAAAACTAGCGCAATGAAAGTAATAAACCATGCCTTACTGATACTTAGCGCCTCTTCCCTAAAAAGATGAACTCGCCAAGAGCGATAGAGTTCATTTTTCTCTGCTACGAGCATGTATACCAAAATCGCATAGCTTCCTAATAGTAAGTCTTTTTGGATGAACTGATTGGTATAGGACGTAGATATTACGTAAAGTGTCAATAAGATGATGAGACAGTCAATTGTTCTATATAGAACGTGTAGTGCGCCGTAGTTACTATGTAATTTAAGAGTGGAATCCATTTTCTCTGACCTTAGATAACTAATCGATGATCCATCGTTGGCTTGTGATTTTCGACGCTACCGCCCTTGAGTGTCGTTCCCAAAGTACGAAATAAAAAAGTCGCTTATTGATTGTTTTGATAATAAAAAGAGTTGTCGCGTCATAAGTTTGACGCAGTAATAGATGGCAGGATATTAACATCAGAAAATTACGGGTTTATATAGATATTGAGTGTTTGATTTGACGATAAATCATTCGTGCGTGATGCCACACAAATGAATGTAACTGATATATAGAAAAATAAAATTAACTCGACGAGAAACTAAATAAAATTAGCTAAATATATAGAGTTAACTATAAACAAGAGTGTTAATAGCGGACTTATTCAATATGCCTAGTGAGGTTTAGATACAAGGGTGGCTGTTGTTGTTATTGAGTAGATGATTATTGTGAAGAGTAATGCATTTGAAACATATAAGTATCGTCTTGGTACGAAATGCAAGAAGTCGGAACTAATTTTGGTCAAGTTGTTCGCGACCATATGTGTTATTTATGTAGGTGATAGGACTGTATCTGGAGCTGCGGTATAGAAAAAGGCTTTCCACTTGGGAAAGCCTTTATTTAACGATAATGGATTAATCTTAAGCCTTGGCGTAAGCCTCGTTGTGAACAGCTGCCACAGCTCGACCAGATGGGTCTGCACTGTTTTTAAAGCTCTCATCCCACTCAATCGCTTTGGCGCTTGAACAGGCGATTGATGGGCCGCCTGGTACACATTCTGCTGCTGATGGCAGTGGGAACAGCTCTTCAAAGATCTCACGGTAAACGTAAGCTTCTTTGGTTTGTGGTGTGTTGTAAGGGAAGCGGAAGCTGGCTGATTCCATTTGCTGAACAGTGACTTTCTCTTCTGCAACAGCACGTAGAGTATCAATCCAGCCGTAGCCAACACCGTCCGAGAACTGCTCTTTTTGACGCCATGCGATTGAATCTGGCAGGTAGTGCTCAAAACACTCACGCAGGATGTGTTTTTCCATCTTGCCGTTGCCACACATCTTGTCTTTCGGGTTCAGGCGCATCGCTACATCGATAAACTCTTTATCGAGGAAAGGAACACGACCTTCTACACCCCATGCCGCCAGTGATTTGTTCGCACGGGCACAGTCAAACATATTCAGAGCTAGCAGTTTACGCACTGTCTCCTCATGGAACTCTTGGGCGTTTGGTGCTTTATGGAAGTATAGGTATCCACCGAAGATTTCATCTGCACCTTCGCCGGACAGTACCATTTTGATGCCCATTGCTTTGATTTTACGACCCATCAGGTACATCGGCGTGGATGCACGGATAGTTGTTACGTCGTAAGTCTCAATGTGATAGATAACATCACGAATAGCATCCAGACCTTCCTGAATGGTGTAAGTCATTTCGTGGTGAACAGTACCAATTTTCTCTGCCACTTCACGAGCTGCTTTCAGATCCGGCGCGCCTTCCAGGCCAATCGCAAAGGAGTGAAGCTGAGGCCACCATGCAGCGCTCTTGTCATCATCTTCAACACGCATTGCGGCGAAACGTTTAGCCACTGCTGAAGTAATAGAAGAGTCTAAACCACCGGAAAGCAGAACACCATATGGAACATCAGTCATCAGCTGTCGCTTAACCGCAGCCTCTAACGCCGCTGTAAGTTCTTCTTTACTTGAGGTGTTGTTTTCAACCGCTGCGAACTCATTCCAATCGCGCACATAGTAACGAACAGGCTCAGCATCTTTAGAGCCGTAGCTGCAACCTGGAGGGAATTCGCTGATGGTTTTACATACTGGAACCAGTGCTTTCATTTCTGACGCAACATAGTAGTTGCCGTGCTCATCATAACCCTGATATAGAGGAATAATACCAATATGGTCACGGCCAATAAGGTACTCATCTTTCTCTTCATCGTAGAGTGCAAAAGCAAAAATGCCGTTTAACTCTTCAAGAAGATCTGCACCTTTGTCCTGATACAGAGCCAGGATTACTTCACAATCGGAATCAGTTTGAAACTCGTATTTTCCCTCATAACGTGCGCGAATTTCTTTGTGGTTGTAGATTTCACCGTTAACAGCCAGTACCACTTTGCCGTCTGGGCTATAGAGAGGCTGGGCGCCAGAATTCAGACCGACGATGGCAAGGCGCTCATGAGCAAGAATAGCACGCTCGGATGAGTAAATACCTGACCAGTCTGGGCCACGGTGACGCAGTTTCTTGGACATTTCCAAAGCACTTTCGCGAAGTGCAGACGCATCTGACTTAATATCCAGAATGCCAAATACAGAACACATAAATCCCTCTCCAAACTTCCTACTGCCGCCTTTTCAAGGCGCATTTTATTTTGCGTTGTGTTCAATTTGCCAACTTAGACAAAAAAAGCAAGCAAGAGCGAGAAAAAAAATATCAAACTTGGTGTGTGATTAGAAAATATTCGATTAAAGTGGTCTTTTGATGAATAAATGTTAGCGCATGATGGAAAAAGCGCCAATCGACGGGGCGAAATGGCGCTTTAAAGTATCTAGCAGGCGAAGAATCTGCTTAACGATTTAACTGTTCTTTCACGTGACGTGCGAAACCTGATCCTGCTTCTCGGTAGATGTTATAGGCTTCATCCACGCCGAGCGCCTTAAGCTGTTCCAGTTCATCAGCGTAACGGGCGATAGCAGCAACTCTGCCTTTAAAATTAAGTTGATTAATCTGTTCCATGGCAATGGTATTAGCGTGGCTGTTTGGCATCGCTAGTAAGATGAGTTCTATTTGCTTTGAAGATGTTACCCGCGACCAGAAATCAGGGTCTGTTGCGTCTCCCAGAATAACCTTGCGCCCTTCATTGCCATGACGCTCGACAGAGTCTTCACGAGCCTCAATGCCTAACACTGCTTCAGAGTAGTCTTCTGATAGCTCGTCATATGCCCCCGTACCTATGCGTCCCATCCCCAAAATCACCACTCGCGCATTCCCAAGGCAGATGAGCTGGTCGTTGTGGTGAAGCTTATTCGGGTTGGGGTCATGAAGTTTACCAGATGCATACGCATAGATTTTGTGACTGAAGGTGTTGAGTGGAGCTGCTAAAACAAAGGAGAGGGAAACAGCAATCGCAATAGCAACCAAGACGCTACCTGGCATGATGCCCATTTGATAAGCGATACCGCCGACGATGAGGCCAAATTCGCTGTAGTTGAATAAGGTCAGTGTCGCGAACAGTGATGTACGAACCCGGAATTTGAAAGCACTGAAAATCAGGTAGTACAGCGCGCCTTTCAAAGGGAGTAGGAGAAGGAGGATTATGGCGATGAAAAAGCCCTGAACAGTTGGCTGCTCTGAAAGGCCAATGTTGAGGAAGAAACAAACAAGAAAGAGCTCTTTCAGATTAAAAAGGGACTTTGCCATTTCAGACGCACGGGCGTGCCCAGCCATCAGCATGCCTAGGATCAGTGCACCCAGATCCGGCTTCATGCCAACCGCATCGAACAAACCTGCCCCGGCAACCAGCGCGAGAAATACAGCATAAAGCACCAATACTTCGCCGTGCCCCGCGCGATCTAATAGCCTGAAAAGGATAGGGCGAGCCAATGGTAATGCGAAGAGTAACAGTGCTTCAATGCCCGGCACTTTACCCGAGGCGATCGTTAAGAAAATCACCGCGAAAATATCCTGCATAATCAGGATGCCGATGGCGAGGGTGCCGTAAGTGGCATTCATCTCGCCTTTTTCTTGTAGTGCTTTGATGGCGAAAACAGTGCTGGAAAAAGAAAGGGCAAAAGCAATCAGAGCAAGATCATTGAGGTTCAGGCTGGCAAATGTCGATATACCGATAGCTTTAAGACCAACCAAACAAAGAGTGAACAGAGCAGTGGTCGCTATATTGTGAAGCGTCGCACCCAGCCAAATTTCTTTGTTTAGGAGAGACTTTACATCCAGTTTGAGGCCGATGGTAAACAGTAACAGGGTGACGCCAAGATCTGCCAGAGTCTGAATCAGTGGCGTACTGGTGTATCCCGAAGCGTGAAGCGCGAACCCTGCTATCAGAAAGCCGACTAACGGAGGCATATGGCAGCGCAACATAAGGAAGCCGCTGATAAATGCGACGGCAATAATCACTAGATCCATAAAGCAGTAAATGTCCTAAAATCGGGGGAGTTGATGCCGTGGAAAACGGAAAGACTGAGTATCAACTCTGGAAAGTTGGTATCAATGATAAAACAAAGGCAACACTGGTCACCAGTATTGCCTTTGTAACATTTTGCAAACTATGCGCTTAATTCCGCGCCGGTTTGAGTGTTAGTCTTCCAACAGTCGCTGGAGCAGTGCGCCGTTTAGCATTGCACGCTTGACCAGAGCAAAAGCGCCAAGTGTTGGCGTCCCTGAGAGACCAGCAGCCACGATAGGCAGGTTTTGATGGAAGGTGCGCAGAGATTGGTTCTCTACACAACGTTGGATTGCTGGGAAGACGACACTTTTAGCTTCCGTAATTTCACCCGAAATAACCACCTGTTGTGGATTGAACAGGTTGATGGTCATGGCAATAGCTTTGCCTAAATGATTGCCCACTTTCACCAGAACCTGACGCGCCAGTTCATCACCTGCGACAGCGGCACGACAGATGTCTGATACGTTTAGATCTTTCTTACCCTGAAGCATACTCTCGTGGCCTTGTGCCAGCAGTTGTTGAGCGTGCTCAATAATGGCCGGGTTTGAAGCAACAGTTTCCAGACAGCCAAAGTTTCCACACTGGCATTTCTTACCCAGTGGATCAATTTGAATATGGCCTATTTCACCGACGTTGCGGTTATATCCCAAAAATACCTGACCATTCACGATAATACCTGCGCCTGCACCATTGTGGACACTTACCAGCAGTGTATCGTAGTAATTTTTACTTACCCCGAAATAATGTTCCGCAAGAGCCTGACCTCGGGTATCGTTTCCAATAAAACACTGAACGCCAAATTCATCACGAATTAAGTCACTTAACGGTAATTTGTCGATCGTAATATGTGGCATGTATTCCACAATACCAGCCTCTGCATCAACAAGACCAGGCAGGGAAACAGCAACGGCGATCAGCTCTTTCAAGACATCTTGATGTGAGGCAAGGAAGGTATGCAGTTTGTAGATCAGACCTTCAATCAGCGTATCCTGATTCGGATAGTGGAATGGCTCTTCGTGTTCTGCAAGCGGGTTACCGGCAAGGTCAAACAGTGTAAGCTCAATGCGGTCGCGTCCAAGGCGGACGGCAAGGGAGTGAAAAGGTGCGCACTCTGTGGTCAAAGAAATAGCTCGTCGACCACCAGTGGATGCCTGTTGCGCGACTTCTTTAATTAAGCCGCGCTCCAGTAACTGGCGGGTAATTTTGGTAACACTGGCTGGCGCAAGACTACTTACATCAGCTATTTGGATTCGAGAAATCGGCCCTTGTTGGTCGATGAGTCGGTAAACGGCGGCACCGTTTAGCTGTTTAACCAGATCTACGTTACCAATTTGTCCGCCTGTCATAAATTTCCTAATTCAATGTATATTCGCCATTAACCACAGTCGCTTTGACATTGAATTCACGGTCGAACACGGTCAGGTTGGCTACATATCCTTGTTTGATAGCGCCCAGCTTGTTATCCATGCCGATTGCACGAGCAGGATACAAGGTTGCCATGCGTACCGCTTCATCCAAAGCGATGCCTACATGTTCGACAGAGTTCTGTACTGCTTCAATCATGGTCAATGCCGAACCACCAAGTGTGCCATTCTCATCAACACACTTGCCATCTCTGTAATATACTTTCTTACCTACAAAAATAAAGTGATCCATGTCCGCTCCTGCAGGCGCTGCTGCATCGGTAACCAGAACAAGTTTTTCACCCTTGAGCTTGTGTGCAATGCGGATGTTTGCATAGTCGACATGAAAACCGTCTGCGATAACACCAGTGTAAACCTCAGGTGTATCGTAGATTGCGCCAACCATACCAGGTTCACGACCTGCAATTGGTGTCATCGCGTTGAACAGATGAGTTGCGAATGTGATACCAGCTTTGAAACCTTTGCGCGCCTCGACATAGCTTGCGTTGGTGTGGCCTGCTGAAACCACGATGCCTGCTTTCGCCAGTTTCTCGATATGTTCAGAAGGTGTCAGCTCAGGTGCCAGCGTGACTTTGGTTACAACGTCTGCGTTAGCCGAGATAAAATCAATCATCGCGTCGTCAGAGCGGCGGATGTAATCCACGCTGTGAATACCTTTTTTGGCAACGTTCAGGTAAGGGCCTTCAAGGTGCAGACCAAGCGCTTGGTTAGCGTATTGCTCCTGGTAATCACGAATCGCACTGACAGATGCTTTCATATCTTCATCAGAAGATGTGATGAGGGTAGGCAGGAAGCTGGTGCAGCCAGACTTGAGATTTGCCAGGTGCATCGTGCGGATGGTTTCCGCTGTCACTTTGTCATTGAACATGACACCGCCACAACCGTTCAGTTGCAGATCGATGAAACCAGGAGTCAGGAATGCGCCGTCCAGTGAACGGATTTCAATGCCCTCTGGCAATTCTTTTTCTGGACAGATGTTCTGGATCAGACCGCTTTTAACGACAACGGCATGCTTATCCAGCACTTCGCTACCGGTGAAAATTCGGCAGTTTGTCAGTGCGTACATGAATACTTCCTTACCTTACAAGTTCTTGATGTTTTCTGCTTCCAGCTCTTGGAAGTACTTAACTGTCTTCACTTTCAGCTCCGCAGTTGATGGGTCATCACATACCATCAGTGCTTTAGGGTGCAGTTGCAGCGCAGATACAGTCCATAGGTGGTTAACTGAGCCTTCAACAGCTGCTTGCAGTGCTAGTGCTTTATTATGACCGGTGATAAGTATCATAACTTCTTCAGCATCAAGCAAAGTACCAACACCGATAGTCAGCGCATGCTTAGGTACCTGGTTAATATCGTTATCGAAGAAGCGCGAGTTTGCAATGCGCGTGTCTTCAGTAAGAGTTTTGATGCGAGTACGTGAAGACAAAGAAGACGCTGGTTCGTTAAATGCGATGTGACCGTCGTTACCAACGCCACCCATGAACAGGTTGATTTTGCCGTAAGACTTGATCTTGTCTTCATAACGTTGGCATTCAGCGAAATGATCTTCCGCGTTGCCGTTCAGAAGATTGATATTTTCTTCTTGAATATCAATGTGATTAAAGAAGTTGTTATACATGAAGCTTCGGTATGACTCTGGGTGGTCAGCCGGGATGCCGCAATACTCATCCATGTTGAAAGTCACAACATGTTTGAAGCTTACTTCGCCTTGCTTATGAAGGTCAATCAGTTGCTTGTACGTGTTCAGAGGGGTGCCACCAGTTGGCAGGCCAAGAACAAAAGGGCGATCTTTGGTTGGGGAAAATTTGTTAATCGTATCAACGATATGACGTGCTGACCAAAGGCCTACTTCATGTGCTGTTTGTAGTGGGATAAGTCTCACGGGACACCTCTCAGTTAATTCAAAATCTGACTATACATGAAAGTGGATTTATATCTTAGTTTTCATCATAAAATAAGTTTTATGAGCGTGCTAGCAAAAAACCCGATCTCATAGTGTTTTGAGTGACGATAATCACAATTGCATCCGTTTTAATTTGCGGGGCGAAATTAATGGAATAAACTCCTCCTGACTCACATTGGATAGTAAAAAAAGTCCCATGTTGTCATTACACATCTGAGAAAGAACCACTATAGGGGGAACAAAGGTGAATATTCTCGGTTATTTCCAAAAAGTAGGTAAAGCACTTATGGTGCCAGTCGCCACGCTTCCTGCCGCTGCAATTCTTATGGGTGTTGGTTACTGGATTGACCCGAATGGCTGGGGTGCGAATAGCGCACTGGCAGCATTCCTGATCAAAGCTGGTGCTGCAATCATCGATAACATGTCTGTACTGTTCGCGGTTGGTGTTGCGTACGGTATGTCTAAAGATAAAGATGGTGCGGCAGCACTGTCAGGCTTCGTTGGCTTCCTAGTTGTAACCACGCTGCTTTCTCCAGGTGCAGTTGCGCAAATTCAGGGTATTGACCCAAGCGCGGTACCTGCAGCTTTTGGTAAGATCAACAACCAGTTCGTAGGTATCTTGGTTGGTATCGTATCTGCTGAGCTTTACAACCGTTTCTCTCACGTTGAACTGCACAAAGCACTGGCGTTCTTCTCTGGTAAGCGACTTGTACCAATCCTGACCTCTTTTGCTGGTATCTTCATCGCATTCATCCTGATGTACGTATGGCCAACTGTATACGGCGGTCTCGTAAGCTTCGGTGAAGGTATTCAAGGTATGGGCGAGCTGGGTGCGGGTGTATACGCATTCTTCAACCGTCTTCTGATCCCTGTTGGTCTGCACCACGCTCTGAACTCAGTATTCTGGTTCGACGTTGCCGGCATTAACGACATCCCTAACTTCCTGGGCGGTGCCAAGTCTATCGCTGAAGGTACTGGTGTTGCTGGTGTGACTGGTATGTACCAGGCGGGCTTCTTCCCAATCATGATGTTCGGTCTGCCAGGTGCTGCACTGGCTATCTACCACTGTGCGAAGCCAGAAAACAAAGAGAAAGTTGCATCTATCATGTTGGCTGCTGCTTTCGCATCTTTCTTCACTGGTGTAACTGAGCCTCTGGAATTCTCATTCATGTTCCTGGCACCTGGTCTGTACGTACTACACGCACTGCTGACCGGTATCTCTGTATACATCGCAGCATCTATGCAGTGGATTGCAGGCTTTGGCTTCTCTGCAGGTCTGGTGGATATGGTTCTGTCTACCCGTAACCCACTGGCGGTTAACTGGTACATGCTGATTGTTCAAGGTCTGGTGTTCTCGATTATCTACTACACCGTATTCCGCGCAGCTATTCTGAAGTTCAACCTGGCAACTCCAGGTCGTGAAGAAGATGACGAAACTTCTTCAGACGTTCAAGGTTCAGCCGAAACTGGTGTTCTGGCTCGTCAATACCTGAAAGCACTGGGTGGTCACGACAACCTGACTAACATCGATGCATGTATTACTCGTCTGCGCCTGACTGTTAAAGACGGCAGCCAAATCGACGAGAAAACACTGAAAGCACTGGGTGCGATGGGTGTTGTTAAACTGGGTACCAACAACCTTCAGGTTATTCTGGGCCCACTGGCAGAAATCGTTGCTGGCGAAATGAAAAAAGTCGGCACTACTGAAGACCTGTCTGACGTAAAACTGCCTTAATAAAAAAATACTGACTAAACAGTCAACATAGCCGGCCTCTAACGGGGTCGGCTTTTTTTGGGCCTTTTTTAAGGCTATTCGTAGGGAAAATGAACAATGAACAAAACATTTAAGATGGGTATCTTGTCTGTTGCGATTGCTTCAGGTCTGGCTGGTTGCAGTTCTCTGCAGTCAGACGCAGCGCAACAAGGAAAGGTTGATGCACTGGCTTCTCAGCTGAATATTAGCTACGACGTGGAGACAAACCACGGTGCACAGGAAGGCATGGCGTGTCAGGATATGGGCGCAGAGTGGGCTTCTTGTAACAAGATCCTGATGACTGTGGTTAACGACGGTGAAGCGGTTTCCGGCAACGACTGGAAAATATACTTGCACAGCATTCGTGTCATTCTGGATGTTGAGAACAAAGATTTCGCGATTGAACACATCACCGGTGACCTTTATGTGATGACTCCAACGGCATCCTTCGAGGGTTTTGCAGCTGGCGAAACAATCGAGATCCCTCTTATTCAGGAATACTGGACGCTGTTTGAAACTGACTTTATGCCTCGTGCATACGTGACAGCAGGTAATGCTATTCCTAAAACGATTGCTTCGCTCAACACAGAAAACGTCGATGCTTACGTGGCTGAGATCGAAGGCAAGAACTGGAAGCGTACGCCGGAAGATAACAACGTGCTGGCGACTGCAGCTTCGCGTTATGCGAAAAACAGCGATGTCGCAGCACTGGCAGAAGGTGCAATTGAAGCCTCTATCATTCCAACTCCGCTGAAAACCAAGCAAATGCGTGGCGCGCTGCACATTGCCTCAGGCTTCTCAGTAACCAACAACGCTTTGGACGCTGACCAACTGGCGGCATTCGAAAAGCGCGCTGAGCTTCTGGGCGTGAATGTTGAGGGTGACATCGCGCTGAACATCAATGTTGATGCGAAAGCGTTCGAAGGCAAAGAAGAGGTATCAGGCGCATACAAACTGGCAGTGAATGCTGGTGGTGTTGAAGTGCTGGGCTTCGACAGTGTGGGTGCATTCTACGGTCTGCAATCTATGCTGGCGCTGATGGACAACGGTGACGACGAGATGCTGCCTTGGGTAGCTATTGAAGATGCACCTCGCTTTGAATACCGCGGTGTGATGGTAGATGTTGCGCGTAACTTCCACTCTAAGGAAGCGATGCTGCGCACTATCGATCAAATGGCGGCATACAAGCTGAACAAGCTACACCTTCACCTGACGGATGATGAAGGCTGGCGTTTGGAAATTCCGGGCCTCCCTGAGCTGACTGACGTAGGCGCAAACCGCTGCCACGACCTGAGCGAAACCTCATGTCTTCTGCCACAGTTGGGTTCAGGCCCAAGCACTGACAACTTTGGTTCTGGCTACTTCTCGAAAGCGGATTACATGGAAATTCTGCGTCATGCGAAAGCACGCGGTATTGAAGTGATCCCAGAAATCGACATGCCTGCGCACTCACGTGCGGCGGTGGTTTCTATGGAAGCACGTTACCAGAAATATGCAGAGCAGGGTGATCTGGCGAAAGCAGAAGAATTCCGTCTGATGGATCCGCAAGATACGTCTAACGTAACCACGGTTCAGTTCTACGATAAGCGCAGCTTCATCAACCCATGTATGGACTCGTCCATGAACTTCGTAAACAAAGTGATCACTGAAGTAAAAGCGATGCACGATGCTGCTGGTATGCCGCTCAATACCTGGCATTTCGGTGGTGACGAAGCGAAGAACATCAAACTGAATGCAGGCTTCCAAGATATCAATGCAACTGACCAGGTAGCGTGGAAAGGCAATATTGACCTTAGCCAGCAAGACAAGCCGTTTGCTAAGTCTCCAATGTGCCAGAAGTTGATCGAAGAAGGTGTTGTGTCTGATTTTGGTCACCTACCAAGCTTCTTTGCGGAGAAAGTA
The DNA here is from genome assembly GCF_900060185.1 of Grimontia marina. Lineage (GTDB taxonomy): Bacteria > Pseudomonadota > Gammaproteobacteria > Enterobacterales > Vibrionaceae > Enterovibrio > Enterovibrio marinus. Next base: position 229,463 of record NZ_FIZY01000001.1, read on the forward strand.
AGTGGTGCAGTTGCTGAGCAAGGCATTGAGAACTTCCAGGCATGGCAAGATGGTCTGAAGTACTCGAAAGATGCTTCAGCGTTCAAAACTGAAAGCACCCGCGTGAATTTCTGGGATGTTCTTTACTGGGGCGGTGATGCATCTGCATACGACTGGGCTGCGAAAGGTTACGACCTGATCGTCTCTAACCCTGATTACGTGTACATGGATATGCCATACGAAGTAGACCCGAAAGAGCGTGGTTACTACTGGGCGACCCGAGCAACTGACACTCGCAAGATGTTTGGGTTTGCGCCAGAGAACCTGCCTCAGAACGCAGAAACGTCTGTGGACCGCGATGGCAACGGATTTAATGGTAAAGGTACCGTTGAACACAACGAAGGCTTCCACGGTCTGTCGGCACAACTTTGGAGTGAAACCGTTCGTACTGATGAGCAATACGAATACATGGTATTCCCTCGTGTGATTGCCGCCGCTGAGCGTGCATGGCACAAAGCAGACTGGGAATTGGATTACCAAGTAGGTAAGCAATTCAACCAGGAGACTTCGCACGTTAATAAAGATGCGCAACTGCAAGACTGGACGCGCTTTGCCAATGTAATGGGTCAGCGCGAAATGGCGAAACTGGATGCATCAGGTATCAACTACCGTATTCCTGTTCCAGGTGCCATCATGCAAGACGGCAAACTGCACATGAACACCAGCATGCCGGGTCTGCCAATGCAATACTCTGTGGATGGTGGTCAATCTTGGATGGACTTCGTCGCTCCAGTAGCTATTGACAACAATGCTAACGTAGAAGTGCGTGCATTGAGTGCAGATAGACAACGCGAAGGTCGCGCGGTTTCTCTGTAATTTCCCCCTTAAAGCATCAAAGCCCGCACTTCGCGGGCTTTTTTTTGTTCAAATGGCTTGAGAGCGTTCAGTAGTGGTTGAGTAAATAGCCACGATCGGGGATTATTGGGCGTTATTTGAAATCTATCCAACCTAGGCGCTGATCGGCAGCATATTAAGTTCGCCTGAGTATAAGATCCGGATCTTCCAACGAGGTATTTTTTGATGAGTGAGTCTGAGGCTCGTCCAACCAACTTTATCCGTCAAATCATTGATAAAGATTTGTCAGGTGGTGTTCACAACACTGTTCACACGCGTTTCCCACCAGAGCCAAACGGCTATCTGCACATCGGTCACGCAAAGTCGATCTGTCTGAACTTTGGTATCGCGCAAGATTACCAGGGTCAGTGCAACCTGCGTTTTGACGATACCAACCCAGAGAAAGAAAACATCGAATTCGTTGAATCTATTAAGAATGATGTGAACTGGCTGGGCTTCCAATGGGACGGTGAAGTTTGTTATTCGTCTGACTACTTCGACCGTCTGCATGGTTATGCGGTAGAGCTGATCGAAAAAGGCCTGGCTTACGTCGAAGAGTTAAGTGCTGAAGAGATCCGCGAATACCGTGGCACCCTGACTGAACCGGGTAAACATAGCCCATACCGCGACCGCAGTGTGGAAGAAAACGTGGCGCTGTTCGAAAAAATGAAGAACGGCGAATTTGCTGAAGGCAAAGCCTGCCTGCGTGCCAAAATCGACATGGCTTCACCATTTATGGTGATGCGTGATCCGGTGCTGTATCGCGTACGTTTTGTTCACCATCACCAAACCGGTGACAAGTGGTGTATTTACCCGATGTACGACTTCACTCACTGTATTTCAGATGCAATTGAAGGTATTACTCACTCACTGTGTACGTTGGAATTTCAGGACAACCGGCGTCTTTACGACTGGGTTTTGGAAAACATCACTATTGAATGCCAGCCACGCCAGTACGAGTTCAGCCGTCTTAACCTCGAATACACCGTGATGTCAAAGCGTAAGCTGAGCCAACTGGTCAGTGAAAATCTGGTTAATGGTTGGGACGATCCACGCATGCCGACCATTTCTGGCCTGCGTCGTCGCGGTTACACGCCTGCATCAATTCGTGAGTTCTGTAAGCGTATTGGTGTCACTAAACAAGATAACACTATTGAGATGAGCTCACTGGAGTCTTGTGTGCGTGATGACCTGAACGAAAACGCACCTCGTGCAATGGCAGTGCTTGATCCAATCAAACTGGTTATCGAAAACTACGCAGAAAGTAAAATTGAAACACTGAATGCACCTAACCACCCGAACAAACCAGAAATGGGCGAGCGTGAAATTCCATTTAGCCGAGAAATCTGGATTGAAGCTGAAGACTTCCGCGAAGAAGCGAACAAGAAGTACAAGCGTCTGGTTCTGGGTAAAGAAGTACGTTTACGTAATGCGTACGTGGTGAAAGCTGAGCGTTGTGACAAAGATGCGGACGGCAAGATAACAACGGTTTACTGTACTTATGATCCAGAGACGCTGGGTAAAGACCCGTCGGATGGTCGTAAAGTAAAAGGTGTTATTCACTGGGTATCTGCGGATGCCGGTGTTGAAGCGGAATTCCGTCTGTATGACCGCCTGTTCACACAGCCAAACCCTGGTGCGGCGGATGATTTTGCAGCTACCATCAACCCAGAGTCACTGAAAGTGGTTAATGGCTATGTAGAACCAAGCTTAAAAGTGGCAGAAGCAGAGCAAGGCTATCAGTTTGAGCGTATGGGTTACTTCTGTGCAGATAGTAAAGTCAGCAAAAAGGACGCATTGGTGTTCAATCGCACGGTGGGCCTGCGTGACACCTGGGCGAAAATTGGTGATTAAGTTGCCTTGAATACAAAAAACCGGAGCTTGGCTCCGGTTTTTTTGTCCCAATCAATCGGCGTAATTAAGCGTCATGAATGCTAGGGTCGTCTTTACATCCACTCTTAGTGCAGTGGCCATAAAGATACAAGCTGTGGTTTGTCAGCCTTATGTTGAATTGGTTTGCGATATCTTTCTGGCGCTCTTCTATCACATCGTCTGTAAATTCGATAACGCGACCACAATCCAGACAAACTAAATGGTCATGGTGGTGTTGTGTCGCCAGCTCAAAAACCGATTTACCGCCTTCAAAGTGGTGGCGGGTGACAATACCGGCATCATCGAACTGGTTAAGTACGCGATATACTGTCGCAAGTCCAATTTCTTCGCCGATATCGATAAGCTTTTTGTAAAGATCTTCAGCGCTAATGTGCTGACAGTCCGGCTCTTGCAGAACTTCTAAGATCTTCAAGCGAGGCAGCGTTACTTTTAGGCCTGCGTCTTTTAGTGCCTTGTTATTATCTGACATCCGGTTCTTTCCTACGTGATTGCTTTTCCCTGTGTGAGAGAACGGGAAAACTGATAGTTAGCGTAACAAATGTGATAAGAGGCCGCCAGTACAAAGGGGTAAATATCTGGCCTAATTGGTTGGTTTTGCGGCTTGTTGTCGCATTGTAAAACTGGCAGTATTTGCTGGTATGACCAGAAAAGGGATTCCTGTGTACAAATTTTACAAACCCGGCATTGTGAAACTCGCCTTGAATTGTTGGCCTCCATTCTGGGGAGCGGGTATCAAGATCCTGAATATTAGCGAAGATTTTCGGCATGTTAAGATGCGTTTGAAGCTCCGCTGGTGGAATAAAAATGCCAACCGAACCCAGTATGGCGGAAGTATTTTTTCTATGACAGATCCCACCTATGCTCTCATGCTGATGGGAATCCTTGGTGAAAAGTATTTCGTTTGGGACAAAGAGGCTGACATCAACTTCATTAAGCCTGGAGCGACAGATCTGTTCGCTGAATTTGTGATTTCCGAGGAAACCGTTGCTTCCATTCAGCAAGCGACTATCAACGGCGATAAGGTGTTTCCCGAGTTCATCGTGAATGTGCAAGATGCTAATGGGGAAGTGGTGAGCCGGGTGCGCCGCGTATTGTATGTGCGCAAAAAACCAAAGTACCGCGAAGAAAAGTCAGCTTAAGACTTTACAGCAGATATAAAAAACGCGCACTGGGCGCGTTTTTTGTTTTTGGTAATTGCTTAACTTAACCTTCCAGTTCAGCCAGGCACATTTCCTCGTAGACTTGGTTGACCCATTTTTCTACGCGGGTAGAAGTAAGTTCCGGTTGACGATCTTCGTCAACACACAGGCCAACGAAGTTACTGTCATCAACCAGTGCTTTCGATGCTTCGAACTCATAACCTTCCGTCGGCCAGTGACCAATAATGGTGCCGCCTTTGGTTTCGACGATGTCACGGATGGTACCCATCGCGTCACAGAAGTATTCTGCGTAGTCTTCCTGATCACCACAGCCAAAGATTGCAACCAGCTTGGTTGAGAAGTCGATTTGCTCAAGTTCTGGGAAAAAATCATCCCAGTCACATTGTGCTTCACCGTAGTACCAAGTCGGGATGCCAAGCAGGAGCAGATCGAAGTTATTAATATCTTCTTTGCTGCTCTTTGCAATGTCCTGAACATGGACCATTTGCTTGCCCAGTTGTTTTTGAATCATCTTGGCGATAGCTTCAGTGTTACCTGTATCGCTACCAAAGAAGAGACCTACGCTCGCCATAATAGAGAATACCTATTTATTGTTAATCGAGCCGCAATATACACAGCCCAGAATGTAAAGTGTAGAAGAAGGCTCGGCCTTCTTGCCGTTGGAATCTTTTAAGGTGGTGTGGCTGTAGACTCAGATGCCTACCCCTTCCCAGAAAAGCTGGATCACGCCCTTGGTAATAAAACCTGCGCACCCGAGGAAAAGTACCAGCCACACGACTCTGCGGCCAAATGGTGGAACTTTTCCCTCTTTGAGCACGTCCTTGATCGCCATACCAATAAAAAAGAAGATACCTGCAAATAGCAGATCAAGACCTATCTTCTCGAGCAATTCGAAGTGCTCGTATAGCATTACCGCCTCCGTTCGGAACCCATTTTCGCCGCGCACTATAGCATAAGTGGGAGTGCTCTGTTAACGCTCTGAGTTTGTTAAAAAGCGAGTGATCACACGTGCTACGGTGGCAGGTTTTTCTGCGTGTAGCCAGTGTCCAGTATTCGCAATGACGTGTGCTTTGGCGCGTGGGAACTGTCGCTCTATATCCGCTCGGTGTTCGGCTGCAATATAATCTGAATTGGCACCTTTTAAAAACAGTGTTTCACCTTCGAAAACACCCTGCTCAGGCCATCCGGCAATGTCCAGATAGTGTGTTTCAAGGGTTGGGACATTGAAGCGCCAATCAAAGGTACCATTTTCTTGTTTAGCGAGAGATTTTAACAGAAACTGACGCACCCCCGGCTCTAGGATATGCTCAGCAAGTGCTGCTTCCGCATCTTTTCTGCTTAGAATAGGTTGGGCCATTGAGGCATTGAGACCTGCTAAAACTGCGTCATGTCGGCGAACTTTGTATTCAACGGGGGCAATGTCCATAACCACAAGATCTTCGAGGTGATCTGGATGGAGTTGTGCAAGCATCATGGCAACTTTTCCGCCCATTGAGTGCCCGACAACAGAGACCTTCTCCAGTTTCTGCTGGTCTAAAAAATCCTTCACGGCAGTGGCTTGGGATACATAATCAACGTTTTCGGAGCGCGGAGACTGGCCGTGGTTAGGTAAGTCAATTTGATAGACCTGATAGTGTTCTGCCAGTACCTTTGCCAGCCCGCCAAGATTGTCCAGACTGCCAAACAGTCCGTGGATCAACAGGAGCGGGCTTCCTTCGCCCTGGATCTTGAAGTTCAATTGCACAGAGGTTTTCCTGTTAAATTCATGGTTGAGCGTAGTATAGCGATCCTGAACGCGACTCAAAACCTTACCTCGATCACGAAGAGAGTTATTCTCGCTGAAACCAGCATCTTGAGGTGGCTCGGGTACCCCTAACTCTGTATAATCACAGTGTTGAATTGAAAACAGGACACGATGATCAAACGATGAAGACAATTGAGGTTGATGAAGAGCTATACCGGTACATTGCCAGCCAGACCCAGCACATTGGTGAAAGTGCATCGGACATTCTGCGCAGGCTGCTGATGGCACCGAAGGTGGAGCAACAACCCGTTGCAACGTTGGCGCCGAGCCCAGAGAAAAAGGGCATTGTCGTCAGTAAAGACGCGGGCAAAAGCGATACCGTTGATCGTGTAAAAGAAATGCGCTCCCTGTTGATATCAGATGAATTCGCGGCGCAAGAGAAAGCGATTGGCCGATTCATGCTGGTACTTTCGACCCTATACCGTATTGATAATCAAGCATTTTCTGAAGCGACAGCGTTGAAAGGGCGTACGCGCGTTTATTTTGCTGATAATGAGCAGACGCTACTGGAAAGCGGCAAGACGACCAAACCGAAACACATTCCTAAAACGCCATTTTGGGTGATCACCAATACCAATACTGGACGTAAACGCCAGATGGTTGAGCAACTGATGACCAAGATGAGCTTCACCAACGACATCACTGAGAAAGTGGTCGGCGAGATTTAACCTCGTAGAGTTTGGTGCCAAACAAACATAATGAATGAAGAGGCCTTGTCATTGACGGGCCTCTCACTATATCTAGACCTGTTGGGCGTTTAGTGCAGAGGTTCTGCGGCTTCTCAACTGGTTAACGTCAGAATTATTGTAAGGATGCGAGTAAATGGCTAGCCATGAACGCGCCGGGCAACGAGCCCAGCAACAAGATCTCCATAATATTCCAATGTTGGTGTCGAACTACTTCCAATTGACACCAGACTCTAGCAATCCAGCCCACAAAGTGGAGTTTGGTACTTCCGGTCACCGCGGCTGTGCCGACAAAGTGGCTTTTAACCAACACCATATTCTGGCCATTGCTCAAGCAGTTGCTGAGGTGCGTGCTGAGAAAGGTGTGACTGGTCCTTTATTTGTGGGTAAAGACACACACGCACTGTCTGAGCCAGCGTTTTGTTCTGTGGTCGAAGTGCTTGTAGCGAACGGCGTGTCCGTGATTGCTCAGAAAGACGGTGGTTATACCCCTACGCCGGGCATCTCCCATGCGATCCTGACTCACAATAAGCAAAATGCCGACAAAGCGGATGGTATTGTGATCACGCCCTCGCACAATCCACCTCAAGATGGCGGTATCAAATACAATCCAACACACGGCGGTCCCGCTGAAGGTGATCTCACTAAAGCTATTGAGCAGCGTGCCAACACACTGATTGCAGAAGGTTTGACAGGCGTTCGTCGCGTGACTTTCTCAGAAGCAGTTGCCAGCGATCTGTTTGTTGAAACAGACATGGTCATGCCTTATGTACAGGACTTGGCTTCTGTCGTCGATATGGATGCCATCAAAAAAGCAGGTCTTCGTATAGGTGTTGATCCACTAGGTGGCTCAGGTATTGATTATTGGAAAGCGATTGCTACGTATTTCGACTTGGACATCACGATTATCAATGATGATGTGGATCCGTCGTTCCGTTTTATGTCACTTGATAAAGATGGCGTGATCCGTATGGATTGTTCATCACCGTCAGCGATGGCGGGTCTTCTCGCCTACAAAGACCAGTATGACCTGGCGTTCGGTAACGACCCGGATTTTGACCGCCATGGTATTGTCACGCCAGCAGGTCTGATGAATCCGAACCACTACCTCGCTGTGTGTATCGATTACCTTTACCAGCATCGTCCACAGTGGGGCGCAGAAGTCGGTGTGGGTAAAACACTGGTATCGAGCGCAATCATCGATAAAGTGGTAGCTAATCTTGGTCGCAAATTATGCGAAGTTCCCGTGGGCTTCAAGTGGTTTGTTGATGGCTTGTATTCAGGTGAAATAGGCTTTGGTGGCGAAGAAAGTGCAGGAGCATCTTTCCTGCGTATGGACGGCACAGCTTGGGCGACGGATAAAGACGGTATTCTGCTTTGCCTTCTGGCAGCAGAGATAACCGCTGTTACAGGGAAGAATCCGCAGCAGTGCTACGATGAGCTCGCTGCGAAATTTGGTGCCTCTAGCTATGCTCGCCTGCAAGCACCAGCTAATGGCGAGCAAAAAGCGGTGTTGAGCAAACTTTCTGCGGAAATGGTTACGGCTGAAACCTTGGCCGGTGACACAATCACAGCGAAACTGACTCATGCGCCGGGTAATAGGCAGGCGATTGGTGGCTTGAAAGTAACCACCGAGTTTGGTTGGTTTGCAGCGCGTCCGTCAGGCACAGAAGATATTTACAAAATTTACTGTGAAAGCTTTAAAGGCGAGGAGCACCTTGCGCTGATCCAGAAAGAAGCACAAAGCATCGTGAGTGGTGTATTTAAGGCTGCCGGGCTTTAATACTCCTCAGCGAAGTAAAAATTGAAAAACCACCGCATAGCGGTGGTTTTTTATATCTAAATAAGAGGCAAGGCGACTCAAAGAGAAGGCCAATTATCTGGAACAACAAACCAGCGGTGACGGTTTTCGTCAATAAGATGTGTTTCCCTCGTGACAGTTTCTGGCAGCGAATATACAGGCAGATCTTCCAAAGAAGGGGCTTCCATCCACTGTGCTCTGGTTAGCTCGAAAAACTTTACATCTATAGGCAATTGGGAGGGCCAACACCAAAATCCATTGACGCTCTGCTCTTGCACATCTGGAGGCGAAGGCAAATCACTGAGTGGTAAGAAAGGATTGGTGTAAAGTCTGCCTTGAACGAGCAGTCTGCGTTTGGCTATCGGGTATTGGGAAAACTGCGTTTTGTATTCTTCAGTATCGGTAAGCATCAACTGTTGCTTGACCATCTTTTTGTGCTTCTTCGCCAACGTATCTTTTGCGTTCGGGCCTCGCCATTCTCCGTCAAACGCCAGATAAAACTTAATGGCAACTTCCCAGTGTTCCAACTCTCCGTTAGGGCTTGCAACGACGAAATCCACAGCACTAAGTGTGCGTTTTTCTCTCTCTACCTGTAATTCTTCGGCAACCAGTCGGTAAGTATCATTGTGATGCAAACATTGTTTGATCAGCCATTGGTAGTAGAAACCAATCCGTTGACCTCCCTCATAGGCTGGGAATTTCTGTAATGAAATAGAAGACCAGAATGTGGGAGGGACGACGCTTGCGGCGTCTTGAACGATAATGTCTGATGACTGTTGAATCCAAGCAATATCCCTTTGGACTTGAGCACTGTCTGCGAACATGGATGACTTTCCTTGATGGTTGTACCGAGAGCATATAGCAAACGAGGTTCACCTGCATCGATAGGGTGGTTAGAATAGACTTAATTGACACAAAAGATTCGGGAAGAAAATGAATAATTACCAACTGGAATCGGTTCTCAACGAATTTCTAAAGCCTTTTGCAATCAAAGATTACTGCCCCAATGGGATGCAGATTGAAGGCAAAGAGGAAGTGCGAAAAATTGTCACTGGTGTGACGGCTTCACAAGCTTTGATTGAGGCTGCGATTGAGCAAGACGCGGATGCGTTGCTGGTTCATCATGGTTATTTCTGGCGAGGAGAGTCTGAGCCGCTCAAGGGCATGAAGTTTAAGCGTATCAAGTCTTTGATTGAAAGTGGTATTAACCTCTATGCCTATCATCTGCCATTGGATGTTCATCCTGAAGTAGGAAATAATGCTCAACTGGCGACGCTTTTGGGGATTGAACAGCTTGGTGGCTTAGAAGATGGCAATCCAAACTCTGTTGCCGTTTGGGGTGAATTGCCCAGTTCATTATCGGCAAAAGATTTTGGTAAATTGCTGGCGACGAAGTTAAACCGTGAGCCACTGCATATTGAAAGCGCTATTGCTAAGCCCATCAAGAAAGTCGGATGGTGTACAGGCGGTGGTCAGGACTTCATCGATCTTGCTGCAAGCAAGGGAATGGATGCGTTTGTTTCTGGTGAAATTTCTGAGCGAACAACATATTCTGCACGAGAGCTAGGTATCCATTACTTCAGTGCGGGGCACCATGCAACTGAACGTTATGGTGTGAAAGCTTTGGGGCAGTGGCTTGCTGACCAACATGGCTTTGAAGTGACCTTTATTGACATCGATAACCCAGTCTAACGTGTTAAAAAAGTAATAAAAAACGCCGCAGAGCGGCGTTTTTTGGTTAGCTATCGCAAGTTTACTATCGATCTTTCAGTGGTTTGAAATCTCGCTTGTCGTAGCCAGTGTAAAGCTGACGTGGACGACCGATACGGTTTTGCGGGTCGCTGTGCATTTCATTCCAGTGAGCGATCCAACCAATGGTACGAGACATCGCGAAAATCACGGTGAACATTGACACTGGGATACCAATTGCTTTCAGGATGATGCCTGAGTAGAAGTCTACATTCGGGTAGAGTTTCTTCTCGATGAAGTAAGGGTCAGAAAGTGCAATTCTTTCCAGCTCCATAGCAACATCCAGCAGAGGATCGTTGATTTTCAGCTCATCAAGAACTTCGTGACATGCTTCGTTCATGACGGTAGCACGTGGGTCGTAGTTCTTGTAAACGCGGTGACCAAAGCCCATCAAACGGAATGGGTCATCTTTATCTTTCGCGCGTTCGATGTACTCAGGAATGTTCTCGACAGAACCGATTTCTTCCAACATGCGCAGACATGCTTCGTTTGCACCACCGTGAGCAGGGCCCCAAAGCGATGCGATACCCGCAGCAATACATGCGAATGGGTTTGCACCGGAAGAACCAGCCAGACGAACGGTAGATGTTGAAGCATTTTGCTCGTGATCTGCGTGAAGGGTGAAGATCTTGTCCATTGCACGAGCAACAACAGGATTTACTTCGTACTCTTCTGCAGGGGTCGCAAACATCATATGCAGAAAGTTTTCTGCGTAATCCAGGTCGTTACGTGGGTAGATGAACGGCTGTCCGATCGAGTACTTGTAACACATCGCTGCCAGCGTTGGCATCTTCGACAGAAGACGGAACGCAGTGATTTCACGGTGTGTGTCGTTGTTGATGTCCAAAGAGTCGTGGTAGAACGCAGCCAGTGCGCCAACCACACCCACCATGACAGCCATTGGGTGAGCGTCACGACGGAAACCATGGAAGAAACTCGCAATTTGTTCGTGAACCATGGTGTGGCGAGTTACGATACGACGGAACTCTTCATATTGTTTAGGACTTGGGGCTTCACCATATAGTAGGATGTAACAAACTTCCAAATAGTCAGCGTTATTGGCTAATTGATCAATCGGGTAGCCACGGTGCAATAAAACGCCAGCTGTGCCATCAATATAAGTAATTTGTGACTCACACGACGCTGTTGCAACGAAACCTGGGTCAAACGTAAAAAAGCCGTTCGCACCCAATGCACGTACATCGATCACTTCTGGACCGACTGTGCCCCCTTTGATCGGCAGTTCGATAGGTGCTTTCCCTTCAATTTGTAGGGTAGCTTTCTTCTCTGCCATAACATTCTCCTTTGTTTTTTTATAATCCTATCCCGGATACGGACCCCGTTGTTGTACCGATCGTCTCATTAGATGTCAATTTGCAGACGTGAACTTTGTCGGGTGTACGCAAGTATCAAAATTCTGTGCGCATTAGGTTAATGCTCTGTTTCGGGATTTCCGTCAATTTTATTGGTTTGTGTTTAAATGTTACGGGGCATATACTCTCCCGCAGGTCTCTGGATATTACATAATGCCGGGGCGTTTCGGGGCTCAAATCGATATTTTCAATGCGGATTTCAGTGCTTGAACTGCAGTTAATAGCAGTGGCACGTGAAAACGTAATAAATGATGTTGTAGGTCTGGCGCTGTAGCGAGATGTGATTCCAGAGAGTGTAATAACAATAATTTGCTCAATGGAGCTGAGTGGGCCATATCGTGAAAGTAAGAAAGCCAAGACCGGTAAACCTCGACCTCCAGACCATTCGCTTCCCTATCACAGCGATCGCGTCTATTGCGCACCGTGTGTCGGGTGTCATCACCTTTATCTCGGTCGCCATCCTTCTATGGCTGTTAAGCCTCTCCTTATCATCCCCTAGTGGTTTTGAAGCCGCCTCGAACATCGTAAATAGTTTATTCGCCAAGTTTGTCCTTTGGGGCATCCTGACTGCACTTGCTTATCATATTGTTGGCGGTATCCGTCACTTGTTGATGGACATGGGCCATTTTGAAGAGATGGAAAGTGGTTCGCAAAGCGCGAAAATCGGTTTCATCATCACTGCAGTGCTGTCTGTTTTAGCGGGGATTTTAGTATGGTAGGACACGTATCTTCTTTCGGCAGAAACGGGGTTCATGACTGGATCTTGCTCCGTGCGACTGCCATTATCATGACGCTTTACACCCTATACATGGTGGGTTTCTTTGCGTTTGGTCCCGAATTGACATATCAGAGCTGGGTCGAGTTCTGGGGACAAACAAGCAACAAAGTTTTCACCATGTTGGCGCTAGTGTGCGTACTTATCCACGCTTGGATAGGTATGTGGCAGGTATTGACTGACTACATCAAGCCGACCGTGCTGCGTATGTTTATGCAGTTTGGCATTGTCGCGCTGCTGTTTATCTACCTGTTGACTGGCTTTTTTGTATTGTGGGGTGTGTAAGTGAGTATTCCAGTAAGAGAATTCGACGCAATAGTTATCGGTGCAGGTGGTGCAGGCATGCGCGCTGCACTACAAATTTCTGAGCAGGGCCTGTCTTGTGCGCTGCTGTCTAAAGTTTTCCCAACCCGTTCCCACACCGTTTCTGCCCAGGGTGGTATTACGGTAGCACTGGGTAATTCCCATGAAGATAATTGGGAATGGCACATGTACGACACCGTTAAAGGTTCTGATTACATCGGTGACCAAAACGCGATTGAATACATGTGTAAAACTGGCCCTCAATCAATTATCGAACTGGAAAAAATGGGTCTCCCATTTTCCCGTTTCGATAACGGCCGTATTTATCAGCGTCCATTCGGTGGACAGTCTAAAGCATTTGGCGGCGAGCAGGCTGCGCGCACTGCAGCGGCTGCTGACCGTACTGGCCATGCTCTGCTTCACACGCTGTACCAGCAAAACATCAAAAACAAGACCACGATCTTCTCTGAGTGGTACGCGTTGGATCTGGTGAAAAACCAAGACCGTGCAGTTGTTGGGGCAACTGCGATGGACATGGAAACCGGAGAGATCTGCTACTTCAAAGCGAAAGCAACGATTCTCGCAACTGGCGGTGCAGGTCGTATTTACCAGTCAACGACGAATGCGCACATCAACACGGGTGACGGCGTAGGTATGGCACTGCGTGCCGGTGTACCAATGCAAGACATGGAAATGTGGCAGTTCCACCCAACGGGCATCGCAGGTGCGGGTGTATTGGTAACTGAAGGTTGTCGCGGTGAAGGTGGTTACCTTCTCAACAAAGATGGCGAACGCTTCATGGAGCGTTATGCACCAAATGCTAAAGACCTTGCTGGCCGTGACGTTGTTGCTCGTTCGATGATGGTTGAAATCCGTGAAGGCCGCGGTTGCGATGGCCCATGGGGTCCACACATCAAGCTGAAACTGGATCACTTAGGTAAAGATGTCCTTGAAGCGCGTCTGCCAGGTATTCTTGAATTGTCCCGCACTTTTGCGCACGTTGATCCAATCAAAGAGCCTATCCCGGTTATCCCAACCTGTCACTACATGATGGGTGGTGTACCGACGCAAGTTTCCGGTCAGGCCATTAAACAAGACGCAAACGGTAACGATGTTGAAGTTCAGGGTCTGTTTGCATGTGGTGAAATCGCCAGCGTATCTGTTCACGGTGCAAACCGTCTTGGCGGTAACTCACTGCTCGACCTCGTGGTATTTGGTCGCGCAACGGGACTGCACTTGGGTGAAACTTTGGCTGCGCAAGTGGAAGCACGTGATGCGACTGAGTCAGACATTGAAGCCTCTCTGGCGCGAGTAAATCGATGGAACACGACTCAGAAAGGTGAAGACCCAGTTCAAATCCGCAAAGACCTGCAATCTTGCATGCAGAATAACTTCTCGGTGTTCCGTGAAGGCGATGCGATGGCGAAAGGCTTGGAAGAGCTTAAAGTTATCCGCGAGCGTCTTAAAGAAGCGCGCTTGGATGACACATCATCAGAGTTCAACACTCAGCGTATCGAATGTCTGGAGTTGGATAACCTGATGGAAACTGCCTTCTCGACCGCGGTTGCTGCAAACTACCGTACGGAGAGCCGTGGAGCACATGCACGCTTCGATTTCCAAGAGCGTGATGATGAAAATTGGCTGTGCCACACCATCTACAACCCGGAAACAGAAGCGATGTCCAAGCGTGATGTGAACATGACGCCAGTTCATCGTGAAGCTTTCCCACCGAAAGCGCGTACTTACTAAGGGAGGTAGAAGAGTATGAAACTGAATTTTTCTGTATACCGTTACAACCCGGACGTTGATGACGCGCCGCACATGAAAGGGTACACGCTGGAAGTGCCAGACGGTTCTGACATGATGGTGCTGGATGCGCTGATACTGTTGAAAGAGCAAGATCCAACGTTGGCATTCCGTCGTTCATGCCGCGAAGGTGTGTGTGGTTCTGACGGTATTAACATGAACGGTAAGAACGGTCTGGCATGTATCACACCGCTGTCAGCCTTGACTGACAAATCAAGCATTGTGATTCGTCCACTGCCTGGCCTGCCAGTAGTTCGTGACCTGATTGTCGATATGACTCAGTTCTACCAGAACTATGAGCGTGTTAAGCCTTACCTAATTAATGACGGCACACCGCCATCGCGTGAGAACCTTCAATCGCCTGACGACCGTGCTCACCTTGATGGTCTGTATGAGTGCATCATGTGTGCATGTTGTACCACCTCGTGCCCGTCATTCTGGTGGAACCCAGATAAGTTCGTAGGCCCTGCAGGGCTTCTGGCTGCATATCGTTGGCTGATTGACAGCCGCGACACTGCGACAGATGAACGTTTATCAGATCTGGACGACGCTTTTAGCGTTTTCCGTTGCCATAGCATCATGAACTGTGTAAATGTTTGTCCCAAAGGGCTAAATCCTACGAAAGCAATCGGCCATATTCGTTCAATGCTGCTCAAACGCGCAGTGTAATATCGGCCTCTGTACACCTACATATATCAAGATTTAGGCTCCCTTTCGGGGGAGCTTAAAAGGAACGCCGGTTAACCCCCGGTCGTAGCAACATAAAAACTAAGTGGTTAAGGGATAACAATGCAAAATGGCGTGATGAAGGCTTGGTTTGAGTCTTCTCATTTGGCTGGCGCCAATGCAACTTACGTAGAAGATCTCTACGAACTGTACCTCAGTGACCCCGAGTCTGTAGATAGCGAATGGCGAGCAGTTTTTGATGAACTGCCTGTCGTGAATGGCAACGCAACCGAGCAACCCCACTCAAGAGTTCGTGAATATTTCCGCAGACTTGCTACCGAGACAGCGTATTTCAGTGCATCAGTCAGTGATCCGGACGTCGACGCGAAACAGGTTAAAGTTCTTCAACTTATCAACGCCTACCGTTTCCGTGGACACCAACAAGCAAATCTGGACCCTCTTGGTCTTTGGCAGCGCGAGCGCGTGCCTGACTTAGACCCATCTTTTCATAGTCTGAATGAAGACGATTTCCAAGAGTCATTTAACGTAGGTTCTTTTGCCATTGGGCAAGAGAGCATGAAACTTGCCGACCTCTACGAAGCACTGATCAAGACCTATTGTGGTTCTATCGGTGCGGAGTACATGCATATTACCGACACAGAAGAGAAGCGCTGGATTCAGCAACGCCTTGAATCTGTCGTTGGCCAGCCAGAATTTTCCAACGACGAGAAAGTGACCTTGTTGGAAGAACTGACTGCGGCGGAAGGCCTCGAGCGTTATCTTGGTGCTAAATTCCCAGGCGCAAAGCGTTTCTCGTTGGAAGGCGGAGATGCGCTTATCCCGATGGTGAAAGAAGTCATTCGCCACTCAGGCACACAAGGTGTGCGTGAAGTGGTTGTTGGCATGGCGCACCGTGGTCGTTTGAACATGCTGGTTAACGTCCTGGGCAAAAAGCCTTCGGAACTGTTTGACGAGTTTGCAGGTAAACATGGTGAATCATGGGGTACGGGTGATGTGAAGTATCACCAAGGTTTCTCGAGCGATTTCGCAACACCGGGCGGGGATGTTCATCTGGTTCTTGCATTTAACCCATCGCACCTGGAAATCGTAAACCCTGTGGTTATGGGGTCTGTACGTGCCCGTCAAGATCGCCTTGGCGACAAAAATGGTTCAATGGTACTGCCGATCACTATCCATGGTGACTCTGCAATTGCAGGTCAGGGTGTGGTGCAAGAGACGTTCAACATGTCTCAGGCTCGCGGCTATCGAGTTGGCGGTACCATTCGTATCGTGGTTAATAACCAAGTGGGCTTCACCACTTCAAACCCGAACGATACCCGTTCCACACAATACTGTACTGATATCGCGAAGATGGTTCAGGCGCCGATTTTCCACGTGAATGCAGATGACCCGGAAGCGGTGGCATTTGTTGCGCGTCTGGCTATTGATTACCGAAACGAATTCAAGCGTGATGTTGTGATTGATCTGGTGTGTTACCGTCGCCACGGCCACAATGAAGCGGACGAGCCAAATGCAACTCAGCCGCTGATGTACCAGAAAATCAAAAAGCACCCCACACCACGCAAGCTCTATGCAGACGCGTTGGCAGACAAGGGGGTTGCTGACGTTGAGAAAGCCACTGAGCTTGTTAACGGATATCGTGATGCTCTGGATCACGGTGAAATCGTGGTGAAAGAGTACCGTCCAATGGCGCTTCACTCTGTTGACTGGTCTCCTTATTTGGGCCACGACTGGACAGTTGAATGGCCAAATACCTTTGATAAACAGCGTTTGGTCGAATTGGCTAAACGCCTTTGTACATATCCTGAGAGTCATAAGCTACACAGTCGTGTAAACAAGCTTTACAACGATCGTTTAGCCATGACCAACGGTGAAAAAGCCCTGGATTGGGGTATGGCCGAAACACTGGCTTACGCGACAATCGTCGATGAAAGTCGTCGCATTCGCATCACCGGCCAGGATTCCGGCCGCGGTACCTTCTTTCACCGTCATGCAGTATTGCACAATCAAAACGATGCTAGCACCTACATTCCACTGACAAACATCCATGATAAACAAGGCCCATTCCAGGTTTTTGACTCTGTTTTGTCAGAAGAAGCAGTACTGGCATTTGAATACGGCTATGCGACGGCAGAGCCAGGTGGCTTGACTGTCTGGGAAGCTCAATTTGGTGACTTTGCAAATGGTGCACAAGTTGTCATAGACCAGTTCATCAGCTCCGGTGAGCAAAAGTGGGGACGTATGTGTGGTTTGACCATGCTACTGCCACATGGCTACGAAGGTCAGGGCCCTGAGCACTCATCAGCTCGCCTCGAGCGTTATTTGCAACTTTGTGCTGAGCAAAACATGCAGGTTATCGTTCCTTCAACGCCAGCACAGGTTTACCATATGCTGCGTCGCCAGGTGTTCCGCCCAATGCGTCGCCCTCTGATTGTGATGTCGCCTAAATCACTGCTCCGCCATCCACTGTGTACTTCAACACTGGATGAACTGGCAGATGGCAACTTCCAACCAGCAATCGGCGAGATAGACGAGCTGGATCCAAAAGCGGTCAAACGCGTCGTGATGTGTTCAGGTAAGGTCTACTTTGACTTGCTGGAAGCGCGTCGCAAAGAAGAAATTAAAGATGTCGCCATCATTCGTATTGAGCAGATCTACCCGTTCCCGAAAGAGGACGTACAGGCTGCGATCAGCGAATATGTTAATGCCAAAGACTTTGTCTGGTGCCAGGAAGAGCCACAGAACCAAGGCGCTTGGTACAGTAGCCAGCACAATTTCCGCTTGGCAATTCCGGCTGACGCCACCCTGAGCTATGCAGGCCGTGAGGCTTCTGCATCTCCGGCGGTAGGCTATATGTCGGTGCACTTAAAACAACAAAAAGCGTTGATTGAAGACGCTCTTACCCTGAATTAAGAACTAGAAAGCTAAGGAATTAAACGAAATGACAATCGAAATTCTGGTTCCCGACCTACCTGAATCTGTTGCAGACGCAACAGTGGCGACATGGCACAAGCAGCCAGGCGATGCGGTTAGCCGTGACGAAGTACTGGTTGATATCGAAACGGATAAAGTGGTTCTGGAAGTTCCAGCTCCAGACGATGGCGTACTTGAAGCTATTGTTGAAGAAGAAGGCGCAACGGTTCTGTCGAAGCAACTGATCGCTAAGCTTAAGCCTGGCGCTGTTGCTGGTGAGCCTACTCAAGATGCTCCAACGTCCTCGGAAGCATCTCCAGACAAGCGTCACACTGCATCTCTGTCAGAAGAGTCGAATGATGCGCTGAGCCCAGCTGTTCGTCGCCTTCTGGCGGAAAATGATTTAACTCCTGAGCAAATTAAAGGCACAGGTGTTGGTGGTCGAATCACTCGCGAAGATGTAGATGCGTTCCTGAAAAGTGGTGGTGCGAAAGTAGCTGCACCAGCAGCGACTAAAGAAGAAGAGCCTGCACTTGGTCATCGCAGCGAAAAACGTGTTCCTATGACGCGTCTTCGTAAGCGTGTTGCTGAACGTTTGCTCGAAGCGAAAAACAGCACAGCGATGCTGACGACGTTTAACGAAGTGAACATGAAACCAATCATGGACATTCGTAAGCAATACAAAGACGTGTTCGAAGAGCGCCACTGTATTCGTTTGGGCTTCATGTCTTTCTACGTGAAAGCTGTTGTTGAAGCCTTGAAGCGCTACCCAGAAGTGAATGCGTCAATTGATGGTGATGACATTGTTTATCACAACTTCTTTGACGTAAGCATGGCCGTTTCGACTCCTCGTGGTCTGGTAACGCCAGTATTGCGTGACTGTGACCGCCTGGGCCTGGCTGAGATCGAAAAAGGGATCAAAGAGCTGGCTATCAAGGGCCGTGACGGTAAGCTGACGGTTGACGAACTGACCGGCGGTAATTTCACCATCACCAACGGTGGTGTATTTGGTTCTCTGATGTCGACGCCGATTATCAACCCACCACAGGCTGCTATTCTTGGTATGCATAAGATCCAAGAGCGTCCAATGGCAGTCGATGGCAAGGTTGAAATTCTGCCAATGATGTACCTTGCTCTTTCTTACGATCACCGTTTAATTGACGGACGCGAGTCTGTTGGTTTCTTGGTGACTGTAAAGGAGCTTTTAGAAGACCCAACGCGTCTGCTGCTTGACGTATAAGCAGCCCGGTTTTTACCGGATAACAGGGGGCTGGGGCCCCCTGTGTGGAAAGCAAATTAAACCTATAAAACGGAAATAGACACGGATAGAACATCATGAATCTGCACGAATATCAGTCAAAACAGCTGTTTGCTGAATATGGGCTGCCAGTATCCGAAGGGTATGCCTGTGACACTCCTCAAGAAGCCGCTGAAGCCGCTGACAAACTTGGTGGAAACAAGTGGGTTGTCAAATGTCAGGTACACGCTGGCGGTCGCGGTAAAGCGGGCGGTGTGAAACTGGTTAGCAACAAAGAAGAAATCAAAGAATTCGCACAAAACTGGTTGGGCAAAAATCTGGTGACTTACCAGACAGATGCAAATGGCCAGCCTGTTAGCAAAATCCTGGTTGAAGAGTGTACTGACATTGCCCAAGAGCTCTACCTGGGTGCAGTAGTAGACCGTGGTACACGTCGCGTTGTTTTCATGGCATCGACTGAAGGTGGTGTGGAAATCGAAAAAGTCGCTGAAGAGACGCCAGAGCTGATCCACAAAGCTGCGATCGATCCATTGGTTGGTCCTCAGCCATACCAAGGCCGCCAACTGGCGTTCAAGCTGGGTCTACAAGGCGAGCAAATCAAGCAATTCACCAAAATTTTCATGGGTATTGCAAAGCTGTTCATCGAGCGCGATGTTGCGCTGGTGGAAGTGAACCCACTGGTTATCACTGACCAGGGTAACCTGCACTGTCTGGATGCAAAACTGGCTGTTGATAGCAACGCTGTTTACCGTCAGCCAAAAATCCGTGAAATGCACGATCCATCTCAGGACGATCCACGTGAAGCACACGCTGCACAGTGGGAACTGAACTATGTTGCTTTGGACGGCAGCATTGGTTGTATGGTTAACGGTGCGGGCCTGGCAATGGGTACCATGGATATCGTCAACCTGCATGGTGGCAGCCCTGCAAACTTCCTAGATGTTGGTGGCGGCGCAACCAAAGAGCGCGTCACTGAAGCATTCAAAATCATCCTCTCTGACGACAACGTAAAAGCTGTTCTGGTGAACATCTTCGGCGGTATCGTGCGCTGTGACCTGATCGCAGACGGCATCATCGGTGCGGTAGAAGAAGTTGGCGTTAAAGTACCGGTTGTTGTGCGCCTTGAAGGTAACAACGCTGAGCTTGGCGCGAAGAAACTGGCTGAGTCAGGCCTGAACATTATTGCTGCGACCTCACTGACTGAAGCAGCAGAGAAAGTTGTTGCTGCAGCGGAGGGCAAATAATGTCTGTTTTGATTAACAAAGATACCAAAGTAATCTGTCAGGGTTTCACCGGTGGTCAGGGTACTTTCCACTCAGAGCAAGCCATCGAGTACGGAACGCAAATGGTTGGTGGTGTATCACCAGGCAAAGGCGGCACGACTCATCTGGGTCTTCCAGTGTTCAACACTGTGGCAGAAGCCGTGGAAGCAACGGGCGCGACAGCGACTGTAATCTACGTACCAGCTCCGTTCTGTAAAGATGCGATCCTGGAAGCGATTGATGCAGGCATCGAACTGATTGTTACCATCACCGAAGGTATCCCGACGCTGGATATGCTGGAAGTGAAGGTGAAGCTTGATGAAGCTGGCGTTCGCATGATTGGTCCAAACTGCCCAGGCGTTATTACTCCGGGCGAATGTAAGATTGGTATTATGCCTGGTCACATTCACAAGCCAGGTAAAGTGGGTATCGTGTCTCGTTCAGGTACTCTGACTTATGAAGCGGTTAAGCAGACGACTGACGAAGGTTTCGGCCAATCTACTTGTGTAGGTATCGGTGGTGACCCAATCCCAGGCTCTAACTTCATCGACGTTCTGAAAATGTTCGAAGAAGATCCACAGACTGAAGCGATTGTGATGATCGGTGAAATCGGTGGTACGGCAGAAGAAGAAGCTGCTGCATTCATCAAAGAGAATGTGACTAAGCCAGTTGTTTCTTACATTGCTGGTGTGACTGCTCCTCCGGGCAAACGTATGGGTCACGCAGGTGCGATCATCTCTGGCGGTAAAGGTACTGCGGAAGACAAATTCGCAGCACTGGAAGCCGCTGGCGTAACTACAGTGAAAAGCCTAGCCGATATCGGTAAAGCACTGCGTTCACGTACTGGCTGGTAAAACACCAGACGTTAAAAAACCGCTCCTCGGAGCGGTTTTTTTGTATCTAGGAAATGCTACTCATCTTGCTTGTAAAACTGGCTGAGAAAGAAAAGAAAACCTGCAGCGACAACCACTGAAGGGCCAGCTGGCGTATCTTCAAACCACGACAATGCAATGCCGCCGAACACTGTAATAACACCAATCGCGCTGGCAAGTAGCGCCATCTGCTCAGGACTCTTGGAAAACCGTCGCGCTGTTGCGGCGGGAATAATCATTAGCGAAGTAGTAATAAGCGCACCGACAAACTTCATGGCGACCGCTATGACCAACCCAACCAACAGCATCAGAACAAGTTTGAGTATATCGACGTTGTAACCGTCGACCCTAGCCATCTCTTCGTTAACGGTAATCGCAAGAAAGGGCGTCCAGAGTTTGTATAGAAGAGCAGATACAACGACGCATCCTGCTGCAATCCAACTAATGTCCCCCATTGTGACAGATAAGAGATCACCAAACAGATAAGCCATTAAATCGACGCGCAGATCGTCGACAAAGCTTATCGTGACCAAGCCGAGCGACAAGGAAGTGTGAGCAATAATACCAAGCAGGGTATCTGTAGAAACACTGCTTTTACGCTGCAGTCCAACCAACAAAGTGCCAATGACAACACAACTAAAAATCAGTGCAATATTCAGGTTTACCTGAAGCATAAATCCAAGAGCTAATCCCAAGAGGGAGCCATGTGCCAGCGTATCGCCGAAATATGCCATCTTGCGCCAAACAACGAACGAGCCTAGAGGACCTACAGTTGCAGCAATAAGGATGCCTGCAAAAAGTGGGATCGCAAGAAACTCAAGCATTATGGTTGTCTCCGTGTTGGCAGGGACCAATAGGGCTTCCTGACAGGTCGTGTTCATGGTTATGGTGATGTTGGTAGAGTGCCAGTTGTTCGCATTCACGACGACCAAACAAAGCAATGTACTTAGGGTGTGAAGAGATGGCTTCAGGCTCACCAGAGCAGCAAACGTGGTGTTGAAGGCAGATAACTTCGTCAGTTTTTGCCATCACAATATGGAGGTCATGAGAAACCATGAGCACTGAGCACTGTAATTTGTCTTTCAATTCGCTTATTAGACTGTAAAGTTCAAGTTGGCCTGATACATCCACGCCTTGAACGGGTTCATCTAAAACCAACAAGTCAGGTTTTTTTAATACGGCGCTTGCCAACAACACCCGTTGACATTCCCCGCCAGACAAGGTGTGCATATTGGCATGGAGCAATTTAGTCGCACCAACAAGTGCCAACGCTTCAACAATGCTCTTCCGATTAGCTCCCGGCGAAAGCTTCAAAAAGCGTTCCACATTAAGGGGGAGACTTTCATTTAGTTTGAGTTTCTGCGGTACGTAGCCAACTTTCAATCCTTTACTCTTTTCCACTTTCCCAATGCAGGGTTTTGTTAAGCCAATAACCGTCTTAACAAGCGTAGATTTTCCGGCACCATTTGGGCCGATCAATGTCGTGATCTTGTTTCTGTAGAGGGACAGAGAGACGCGGTCCAATACACTTTTTCCATCAAAGATGACAGAAACGTGGTCGAGTTTAACGAGAGCTGAGGACATATTTTGAACAAGTTGTTTAAAATTGAAATGTTATATTATAACATTTCTTGCTGTTTTTAAATTCGCATGATGGATGACACGATGATCAGTAGTACAAAGACGTTTTTCATAGCCCTTTTGTTAATCCTTCCGGCTGTTACGAGTGCACAACCTAATCTGGTGACGACTATCAAACCACTTGGGCTGATAGCCAAAGATATAGCAGGTAATCATGCCAACGTGGAAGTCTTACTGCCGGATAGTGCTTCTCCGCATGATTATGCGCTTAAACCGTCGGACTTAAAAAAAATCTCTAAGGCTGACGCGGTATTCTGGGTAGGCCCAGAAGTGGAATTGTTTTTGGAGAAGCTTCTGGGTGACGCGGATAACGCAGTGCGTCTGACGACTTACCCAGGTATGCCAGTGCGTTATTTTGAAGAAGGTGCACATGGCCATGATGATCATGACCATCATGGTCACTCACATGACGGAATTGATGGTCATATATGGTTAGGACCGAATCAGAGTGTGGTGATTGCCCAGGCAGTGAAAGACAAATTGGTCAAACTTGATCCTTCA
Organism: Grimontia marina; assembly: GCF_900060185.1. GTDB lineage: Bacteria > Pseudomonadota > Gammaproteobacteria > Enterobacterales > Vibrionaceae > Enterovibrio > Enterovibrio marinus. The sequence continues at coordinate 252,820 of NZ_FIZY01000001.1, forward strand.
AATACCAAGGACTACGAGGTTAACTACGCCAGGTTTAAAACGGAATTGGAAAATTTGAAATCTTCTCTGCAAAACCGCTTTTCAGTCATCGATAATAAGGGATATTTTCTTTTCCATGATGCCTATGGGTATTTTGAAGATGCGTTTAAGCTGAACTCATTGGGACATCTCACCATCAACCCTGAACGTAAACCAGGTGCAAAAACCTTGGTAGCAATTCGAGGCGCTATTAAAAAAGGTCAGGCAAAGTGTGTATTCAGTGAACCGCAGTTTAACCCAGCGATGGTATCAACACTGGTAAAAGGGACTAATGCTAAAGTCCTGGTTCTTGATCCAATGGGAACGGACCTGAAGGTAGATAAGGATCAATACGTTGATTTCCTAAATCAATTGGGAAGCCAGTATTTGGCTTGTTTCGGAGAAATTTGAGCTAAGGTAATGTGAGATTGTTCGCATAACCTCCAACTTCGCCGAAGACCAATTTCGAAAAGCTGCGAAAATGCAGTGACAGTAAAAAACATACAAAACAATAATGTCACTGCTTTACTATTTGCTTGCTAAATATAGACCTTTCGCCTTGGTGATCTTGACCTTTATCGGGCAGTCGGTAGCGGTTCAGGCGTCGCCCATTTTTTATACCTTTCCATTTCCCTCTGCCAGCGATACCTCAAAAATTAAAGAGATTGAGTATACGGATCGAAGAGGGGTTTGGCTTCTAGATACCAATGGGCGTGTTAGCTATTACGATGGCGTCCACTATCACAAGCTAGATGCATTTACACCCATAGGGCAGGATGTTTCGCATATTGAATTGTTTAATGGAGACTTGTGGCTGGTCTCCAAGGGGCAGCTACTTCAATATGACATAAGCAACAACCGATTGGCCCCGTTCAATTTGAAAGGGAAGGTGACGGAAATTGTTGGAACACCTGAGCACTTGTGGGTTAATACCGTCACCCACACCTATTTGATAGATAAAAAGGCACTCCAGACCCAAACGTATTCAGACGTCCCTTTTTCGGGGATCTTCGAGTTGGGGGAGCGTGCTGTTGCCCAGGACGGTGATAAGGTCTTTGCGTTGCCTTCGGGGTCTTTGATTTTTGAATTAAGCACTGAGCTAAGTGCGATTGAGGAAATCAATGACCAGTATTGGGCTGGAACCGAACAAGGGATCTTTGTCTTTGAAGAAGGAAATGGGCAGAGGCGTTATCTTAGCAATATTCGGATTGACCATTTAGCTGTGACGGCTGAGGGGGTATGGGCAGGTACTCCTTCAGGGCTTTTTCTTAAGAAACCTGAAGACGAAGAGTTCGTGCTTCTTGCGGGGCAAAGTGATGATGTATTTAGCTTTTCCGGGCACGCTATTCGTGACCTTGAGCTAGGCGCGATGGAAGAGCTTTGGGTTGCAACTGACGTGGGGCTGAATTACCGCAACACGGTTGCTACGCATATTGATCGATTTCCAATGTATATTCTGTCACCTGAGCCTGGGGAAGAGCAGCTTTCTGCACTTGTGCCTCATGGTAATGATTACCTGCTAAGTACGCGTTATAAACTAGTCGCCCTAGATGACAAACTTAACCCTCTAAAGTCGACACAGTTTGATTCCGCAATCGATAGCATGATCATGTTTGATGGTGTTTTGTGGATCGCCTCGGCTTCAGGCCTCAAAGCTTATGACCCGGAGACATTTTCGTTGCTGGAAGGAAAAGTGCCAAAGGCAATCGAGGATACTCCTGTGGACCGTATAATCAGTGACAGTCATTCTCTATGGCTCGCTGAAGGGGCTAATATTATGCGTTTTTGGCCCAAAGGTCAGACTGTGGTGGACTTTGGCAGTGACTGGTCGGGCTCTTTCAACAACAGGTTAACTTCTGTTATAGATCTTGAAGAGAGTGGTACTTGGCTAGGAACGATCAATGGCCTCTATTTCTATTTCGATGGCAGGTTTATTCCCAAGCTGACCCGAGAGCAAGTCGGGGCCATAAAGTCCCTCAAAGTGGGGCCTGACGGCGAAGTGTGGATGCTGACTCAACGTGGGGTTTATACCTATGACGCAGTAAAGCAAGCGCTGCCGCAAGAGCGCTTCGTAAATACACCTGATGATATTGCTAAGTGTTTGGTCGTAAACGGTGCGTCTTCTTTGTACGTCACCAGCAAAGGAATATATCGACATCAGTTTTCAAACCAGGCGTTGCAATTTGTTCAGGGTGCGCCGAATTCAGTCCCTTCGCTCCGCCACTATTGTCAAAAGAACGAAGAGAAAATGCTGATTGCTGGTGACTTCGGTGTGTTCTCAATACCCGAGCCAACGTTGGCCTTCCTTTTCAATGCTCCACCTGCCCCTGTTTCTCCTAGTGCAATATACGTGAATGGAATTCCTTGGAGGCTGGGACCTTCTTCAGATAAGCCTTTGAGTATATCCACCAGAGGAACGGTAGCGATTGAAGTGGGACAAATGCCATTTGCCACTACCGATAAGGTCGAATATCGCCTGGAAGGCAATGGTGATGATAGCTGGTATACAACCAATGATCAGAAACTGGTATTCAGCGCTCTGAATACTGGCAAATACACGCTTGTTCTCAAGTTGAGAAAAGGAAGTGGCCCGGGCCAAGAGGTGAGTGTAATCAGTTTTGTGATTGAGCCTCCATGGCATGAGCGAATCGGGTACTTCCTGTTTGTGTTATGTGTTGTCATCATCTGCACCGCTTTGTACTACAGGAAGAAGAACACAGCTATTAGGGCGCAGAACAAGCAGTTAAGGGAAACCGTTCATCGCAAAGTCATTGAGATTGATAAGCGAGAGGCATCCACTAAGCGGCCCTGCAACGGCTCTCGCGATTCATTATTAACGCTATTGGAACCTGAATCAGTGGAAATACCTCACAGTATGACCACAGGCTTAGTGTCCAATAGCGTTGATAAAGAAGCCGAAGACTGGCAGGAGCGTATCTTGTGCGAAATCGGAAACCATTTCCATGACCCTGAATACTCGACGGCATTATTGGCAAAAGCGCTATTTATTTCTGAGCGGAGCCTACAACGAAGATTCAAGCTGGAGCTTGGCAGTACCTTCAAGGAAGTATTGATTGCAACACGTTTGGAGAATGCCAAGCGAATGTTGTGCCAGGGAGACAAGATCACTGATGTGGCGGTAGCTTGCGGATTTAATGAGCCTTCCTACTTTACTAAGTCGTTCAAGTTGAAATATGGCGTCACACCCTCACAGTTCAGGGATACGTGTGGCAGTGAACAACACGCATAACTATACCCAAGCAACCTGAAGATGCAGGATTTAGTGAGTTTGACTAGCGTTGTGATCGCGGCGTTCCTCAATGCGCCTACTTCTTCGTTAAATTCCACGGAAACAGAACGACGATTTCCCGCAAAACTTGCTTTAAATTAAATGCATTGATGGCCTCTGAATGCGAGTATGTTCAGCTCGTTTGGGGATAAAACACCCTCAATAAAGTTTTTACTTGTGATTTGAGACAAATACTTTCGGATAAGCGGGGAAATATAAATATGCTTGAGACTTAGGTTTATTGTAGCGCTTGAAAAGTAGAAGGGGGGCAAAAAAGAGCGTGGTATAGCCTGCTGACCATACCACGGGCGTCAAAGACACCTTCGCTTGCTGCCGGAGGTGTGTGGGAGACCACACACCATCTGGAATTAGGTTTTAAATAACTTGGGTTTATTAAAGCGGTTTCAGCGTTTCAGCCGATAGTAATTTTCCGCCATTATTTCATTTCGATTAAAAAGCCCCCATTTTTTTGCACCGACTCTAAATTTTAGTGGGGTGAAAAACGCGTCTTTTTGAGCTTTTAACGTTTTTGACGAAAAATCCACGTGAAGTTTTTCTCTTTGAACCCCGCCAGTAATGTGCGTCAATCATGCAGTTTTAGCCGGAAATTTACGAAGTTAACGAAGAAATTAACGTTTTTGACGGCGATGCTGAAAGGAAGGCCATCCAAACTTTGCGCAATTCCCCTAACTTTGTTGATCAAAAACAACTTTCTTTCTGAAACAATTTGCAATACTTTTGACTGCAAATGTATATGATTCTCATTTTGGTTGTATTTATGAAGCTCACCGAACTCAAACTCGGCATGGCAGGGAGGGTTTTATCTCTTTCCATGGTACCCACAATTCCAAGAAAAAAACTGATGGCAATGGGTTTACTGCCTGATACCGACATCAGTGTTGTTCGCTACGCTCCAATGGGAGATCCAGTTCAAATCAGGGTGAGAGGATGTGACATCGCGCTCCGTGTATCTTTAGCGCAAAACATCGAGGTGACTTCTCATGATGGGTAAGCAATTACTTACTGTCGGTAATCCTAACTCAGGTAAGACGACATTATTTAACCGACTAACCGGCTCCCGTCAGGAGATCGGCAATTGGGCGGGCGTCACCGTCGATAAAAAGAAAGGCAAACTAACCCTGGAAGATCAGGACGCTACTCTCACTGATCTACCGGGTATCTACACTCTGGATAATGCCGACGGTGAAAACAGCCTTGATGAATCAATCGCGATATCTGCTTTGTTCAATCTCCCTTGTGATTTGATTATCAATGTTCTTGACGCCAGTAGCCTAGAGCGCAGTTTGTACCTTACGCTTCAGCTCCGTGAACTCGGCAGACCTATGGCAGTTATCCTCAATAAAATGGATGTTGTTAAAGCACAGGGCTTTGAGATTGACACATTGAAGTTGTCAAATCTCCTCCAGTGTCCGGTTTATTCGGTAACAGCAACGGATATGGAATTTGTCGCTTCGCTGAACGCATCATTATCAAATGCGTTGGCCGAGACTCAATCTGACGCATCGTTAATATTGGATTATGGTCAGGAGTTAGAGAGAGGCATTGAAACCCTTTCGAAGGAGTTGGAAAAAGAAGGGCAGGTTTATACCCGTGCCAATGCGATTCGACTCCTCTGTGGAGACTGCGGGTTAAAACGACAGGTTTCTGAAGAAACCATTCAAACATTGTCGGGAGTTATCAGCCAACTCGATTCAACAGATATTGATCTTACTGTTGCAGATGTTCGCTATTCGCGTGTGGCGGAGATTTGTAGAGAATCCAAAGCGCAGTTGATCCCACTCAAAGCGAGAATCACAGATGCGATTGATGACCTTGTATTGAGCCGCTTCTTCGGGTTACCAATCTTCTTCGCTGTGATGTACCTGATGTTCATGTTTTCCATCAATATTGGCGGTGCATTCATCGACTTCTTCGACATTGGTACAGGGGCATTATTGGTCGATGGCAGTCACTACGTGCTGGATAATCACTTGCCAGTTTGGCTGGTGACGATCATTGCTGATGGCGTCGGTGGCGGTATCCAGACCGTTGCAACCTTCATACCTGTCATTGCCTGTTTGTATTTGTTCATGTCACTACTTGAAACGTCAGGTTACATGGCACGCGCGGCTTTTGTATTGGACAAATCTATGCAAAAAATTGGCTTACCAGGAAAGGCATTTGTTCCACTGGTGTTGGGCTTTGGCTGTAATGTACCTGCCATTATGGCAACTCGCACACTCGATCAAGAACGTGAACGTCGACTGGCAGCAGCCATGGCGCCATTCATGTCCTGTGGGGCGAGGTTACCGGTTTATGCGCTCTTTGCCGCCGCTTTTTTTCCGGATAATGGTCAAAACATTGTGTTCCTCCTTTACCTTCTGGGGATCGCTGTTGCCATTTTCACTGGGGTTGTATTGCGCAGAACACTTTATCCTGGAGACAGCGAGGCTTTACTGATGGAAATGCCCCGCTATGAATGGCCACGAGTGAAGGACATCCATGTGAAAACCTGGCAGAAACTGAAGCGTTTCGTGCTGGGTGCAGGTAAAACCATAGTTGTGGTCGTAACCATATTAAGCTTCGTTAACTCGATTGGCAGTGACGGTTCGTTTGGAAACGAAGATTCAGAGAATTCAGTGCTGGCAAAAGCTGCTCATTTTGTTACGCCTGTATTTGCGCCAATTGGTATTCAGGAAGACAATTGGCAGGCTACTGTCGGCATCATTACGGGGATTTTTGCAAAAGAAGCTGTCGTAGGTACGCTCAATAATCTCTATGCCTCTCCGAGCGGTGACGAAGCTTCAGAGTATGACTTGTTGGGTAGCTTGACCGAAGCACTGCAGACGATTCCTGAAAACCTGATGGGGCTCAACTATGCAGATCCGCTGGGTATTAAGGTTGGCAATTTAGCAGACAATGAAGCGGTGGCCGAAGAGCAAGACGTTGACCTGAGCATTTTTGCTAATCTTAGCGCAAACTTTACCGTTGCCAGTGCCTTTGCTTATTTGGTCTTCGTTTTGCTTTACACGCCTTGTGTAGCAGCCATGGGCGCTTATGTGCGTGAATTTGGCCGGCCATTTGCCGTGTTCATTGCAGGGTGGACCATGCTGCTAGGCATAGTCGTAGCGACTATTACTTATCAATCGATGATGTTTATGGTGACGCCTCTGGCTAGTGGGCTCTGGATTGCGGGTAGTATTGCGCTAATGGTGGCGACGGTTGCACTACTTAAACGTAAGGGTTCTTTCAGTAATGCGCTCAGGGTTGTTGCGGTATGATTTTGTTTACCTTGAGGGATTATATTCAGTCTCACCCCAAATGCTCATTGAAAGAGTTATCAAAAGCGTTCGCTCTTTCTGAGGATGGTGTTGAAGCCATGCTGGGTGCGTGGATTAAACGGGGAAAACTCAAGGTGACTGTATCAGAGCGAACATCGGGGGAAGTCAGGCAATACATCTGGCTTGATGATTCTGAGCTTGGTGTGACTGTCTATCAGTAGAAAACAAAAAAGCGCGGGATGATTCCGCGCTTTGCTTTTATCCTGCTGGGGTAAATCCGGCCGAGTCTAACAACAGGCTACGCCACTTTTCGGCCATTTCAACTTGAGCCAACTGATGGCGCTGCACGCCATTGGTGTTTCCCCAAACTGGGCCAGGCCAAGCGATGTCTGTTTGAAAACGGGCAATATGGTGAACGTGCAGTTGAGGAACCATATTTCCCAGTGCGCCAATGTTGAGCTTGTCAGGGTTGGAGTGTGATTCCAGCTTTTCTGCAACCAACGAAGATTCTTTGATGAACTGTTGTTGTTCACTTTCCGTTAGGTGGTGAATTTCTCTAATCCCTTCGACTTTAGGAACCAAAATCAACCAAGGGCCAATATCTTCTTTACTTAATAGCACTCGACAGAGCGGCAGATCGCCTAGCCATGTGGTGTCTGCATCCAATCGGGGGTGGAGTTCGAATGGCATCTCATCTTCTCTTGATGTCAGGAAATCAGGTCAAAACTACTTGTATTCAGCGCCAATGTAAATAATCGTTGACTTACCTTTTCTTAAGATTAGAAAAACAGCCTAACCCCTTAAGGCAGCTTGACCAAGATTAAACTCTTGTTTGTCTGCCTGAGCGCGCTTTGCGAAAATGTCATAGTAAAATCACAAAACTAGGTCCAATTGTGTCATTGAGCCACGTTTTGTTAAATATGCGGTTAGGCTTTAAGAGTAATAAGTAGCGTCACATGGAGGCGCGAATGGACTATACAGAAGTGCTTGAGTTTTGGTTTGGTGACCCAGACGCCCCCAAAACTGACGATGTACTCAATTTCATGTGGTTTGAAGGTAGTGGTAGTCTGGACAGGAATATTCGAGAGCAATTCCTTCCTTATGTCAGTATGGCTGGTGAAGGAAAATTAAGTCAGTGGCTTTCATCTCCGCAAGGAACGTTGGCGACTATTATATTGCTCGATCAGTTCAGTCGCCGCATCTATCGCGGATTAAGCGCGGCATTCCGCTATGATGAGTTTGCTCTTGCAGTGTGTAAGCGTGGCTTGGCAGAAGCGCAGGATTTCGAGTTACCAACGGTTCAGCGTGCGTTTTTCTACATGCCATTACAGCACTCTGAGCATATAGAAGATCAGGAGGAAGCACTTTTCAGGTTTAGCCAACTTTGCAGTTCAGCCGGACAGGAAGAAGCAGGGTTATTCGAGAATATTTTTCGTCATGCCCGTAACAACTTTGATGTAATAAAACGCTTTGGACGTTTTCCTACACGCAATGCGTCTCTGGGCAGACTCTCTACCGAGGCTGAATTAAAGTGGCTTGCTGGTGGCGGTGCAAAATTAACCCAATAGCAGGCTCGTTCATCTAACCTGCGGCATCACACAATTTCTGCCTTTGTGTTTAGCACTGTATAAAGCTTCGTCTGCTCTAGCTACCAGCGCATGTCCAAACTCATTTTTCTTATGTTCAGCAATGCCAAATGAGGCCGTAATCGAGTTTATCTTCTGACCTGAACGTTTGTCTGTCACCGATAGCCTTTCCAATGTCAAGCGCATTTTTTCGGCATAAATGAAGGCTGATTTAAGTGGAAGGCCCGGCAGAATCGCTACAAATTCTTCGCCTCCGTATCTGAATACTGCGCCGGACGTATCGACTACCTGTTTGAGTTTCGCTGCGACAATCTGGAGAACTTTGTCACCCATTTGATGGCCAAACTCATCATTAAACGATTTGAAGTGATCAATATCAACCATCATGACACTGAATACATTGTCTTGATTAACGTTTTTATCGAGCTGCTTTTCAAATTCGCGACGGTTTAAGCAGCCTGTCAAGGCATCATGTGAAGCTTGCTTCTGATATTCCTGAAGTTGCTTTTTAAGTGCGTCAATTTCAGTTTTTTGCGAGGTAACTTGTAACTGATATTGGGAGGTGGCACTCAGTAAATGCTGTGAACCTTTGAGAAGTTCATGCAACACTTTCTTGCTTTCGCCGTTTTTGGCGATATCACCTTTCACGTTTTCCAGTTTATCTACCGAGTTGCTTAGGATGTCTCTAAACTCTTCAGTATCCGATACAGTGTGCTCCATGGATTCGCCGAGATTAGTCGTTAGCGCTTCAAGCTTTTGGCGGAAGTTATTCACTTCGCGTTTTGCATCATCGATGAGGTAGTTATCGATAATTTCGTCACAGTGTCTAATCGAGCAGGCACCAAAACGACTGATTTTATTTTCGATGGCTTTATTCAGTTGAGGGTATGTACCAGCGCAATAAGTATACCAAAGAGAGAAATAATGAGGCGTTGTTGGTACCTTGTATTTTACCATTAGAGGTATAGCACGTTTGAAAATACGGGTAGCTTCAAAAAAGGTATAATCGCTCATTAATGTCTCCTTAGCGAACACTATATCCGCTATTGATACGAAATTATGTACGATAACTTAACGCTGGATGTAAAAAACCCCGTACATTGGTACAGGGTTTTTGAGAATTGTGATCTTAATCTGATTTTATTTGGTTACATACGTTCTAGCGTATTAATTCCAAGCAGATCAAGGCCTTGTTTTATAGTGCGTGATGTCAGTGCGGCTAGTTTCATTCTACTTTGCTTAGTTTCACCTTCAGCATTCAGGATCGGGCACGCTTCGTAGAAGCTTGAGAATGTACCAGCCAGTTCGAACAGATAGCTACACATGATGTGCGGCTGCCCTTCGCGTGCAACGCCATCAACAGCCTCTTCAAATTGCAGCAGTTTGGAAACCAGTGCTTTTTCTTTCTCTTCAGACACAATGATTTGGCCTTCGATGCTGTTCGCATCAATGCCAGCTTTGTTGAAGATAGAGGCCACACGGGTGTAAGCGTATTGCATGTAAGGCGCAGTATTGCCTTCAAACGCCAGCATGTTGTCCCAGTCAAACACATAGTCAGTGGTGCGGTGCTTAGACAGATCAGCGTATTTTACGGCTGCCATTGCTACTGTGTTAGCAATGTTGTCTTTTTCTTCTGCTGACAGTTCAGGGTTTTTCTCTTCAATCAGCTTCTTCGCGCGCACTTCTGCTTCGTCAAGCAGGTCTGCCAGACGAACGGTACCGCCTGCACGGGTTTTGAATGGCTTACCGTCTTTACCCAGCATCATGCCGAATGCATGGTGCTCAAGGCTCATGCTTTCAGGGACATAACCGGCTTTGCGAACGATAGTCCACGCCTGCATCAGGTGCTGGTGCTGACGTGAGTCGATGAAGTACAGCACGCGATCTGCGTTGAAGGTTTCGTAGCGGTATTTCGCACACGCGATATCCGTTGTGGTGTACAGGAAGCCGCCGTCACGCTTCTGGATGATCACACCCATAGGCTCTCCATCTTTGTTCTTGTACTCGTCCAGGAACACAACCATGGCGCCGTCATCTTCGACTGCCAGACCTTGTGCTTTCAGGTCTTCAACAATGCCAGCAAGCATGCTGTTGTACATGCTTTCGCCCATCACGTCTTTGTCTGTCAGGGACACGTTCAGGCGATCGTAGTTGCGCTGGTTTTGTTCAAGGGTGATCTTAACCAGTTGCTGCCATTTTTCTTTGCAGTACTCGTCACCGCTTTGCAGGCGAACCACGTAGTTACGTGCAGTTTTTGCGAACTCTTCGTCTTCGTCGTAAAGCTTCTTCGATTCACGGTAGAAGCCTTCGATGTCGCTAAGATCCATTGAAATGTCGCCGCCTTGTGCTTCATGGCGCTCAAGGTTTGCGATCAGCATGCCGAACTGGGTACCCCAGTCGCCAAGGTGGTTAGCACGGATAACGTTGTGACCCATGAACTCCAGAGTTCGCACAACCGCGTCACCAATGATGGTTGAACGCAAGTGACCAACGTGCATTTCTTTCGCGACGTTTGGTGCAGAGTAGTCAACCACAATGTTTTGTTTTTCAGCTTCGGCCACACCCAGGCGGTCACTCGCCAGTGCTTCGTCTGCTTTGGCTGCGAGCCATTCAGTGCTCAAGAAAATATTGATAAACCCAGGACCTGCGATTTCGGTTTTTTCCGCCATGCCATCCAGATCCAGAACATCCAGCACTTTCTGCGCGAATTCGCGTGGGTTACAACCCAGCTTTTTGGCAACACCCATGATGCCGTTTGCCTGGTAGTCACCAAACTGTGGTTTCGCTGATTGACGGACAGCCGCTGGGCTGCCTTCAGGTGCACCTGCAACAACCATGGCTGCAGCGACTTTGTCGTTAAGAAGGGCTTGAATATTCACTTGCTTACCTTAATTCTGACACCCGGCAAAATTCAGCCGGGTTAAAGCAAAAAATCCGTCAACAATACCCACTGCAATTTGAGGCAAACAGGGCATGGTTGACGGCTTTAGCACTGAAACTTGGGCATCAAAGTGTGATGCGCGTATGTAGGCGTAATAATACCCACAAACAGGCGCAGTTTAAAAGCTGAATCCTGCGAAATAGGTGGATTTCATAGCAAGTAAAAGCGTGTGCGTTCCAGTGATATCAACGCTGTGGTAAATTCCTGTCATCTTTGAAGGTAACGAGATGACCATGTCAGCATTAACCGTCGAATCCCTCTTCGCCACACTCCCTGAATTTTCTGCTCGTATGGATGCGCTGTTAGAAGTGTTGGAGTTGGATCTTAGCGCCTATCAGGCCGACCACATCGCTTTGCGCATTAACGACAGAAAAGCGGCTGAGGAACTTCACCAATCCTGGCTTTCTTCGGGTGAAGAACTTTCCGTGAATAACATCAATGGTCGTCCAATTGTGGTGATCAAAGCGAACGAGTCTCTGTCTTTCGGTCAATGGCAAACGCATTGTGTCGAGTTGCCTTATCCGGGCGATAAGCTTTATCCGGATGAAGGGTGGGAACACGCTGAATGGGTGGTACCGTCAAAGGCGACAACACCAGAAGCGTTGCTTGATGATGTGTTTGGTTTGTTCCCAGCGCTTGCAGCAAAGTGGGATCAACTGGCATCACTGGGTGTGAAGGTGAAGCTGAGTTCTCCTGCTGGCGAGGGCGAGCGTATTGCCAACCCGACAGTGGCATTCAAGTTCAAGGGCGTTTGCGTCAAGCTCCACCCGGTGACTCTGGAGCAAGTGATAGAAAGTGAAAAAGGAGCCTGAGGCTCCTTTTTTTTGGTCGATTTCCGGCTTACAGAATGACGGTCTTATTGCCATAAACGAAGACTTTGTCTTCGATCACTTGGCTCAGTGCATTACTCAGCACGGTTTTCTCTACGTCACGACCCGCTTTCACCATGTCTTCAGCACTGAAGGTGTGGTCAACATGTTTCACGTTCTGGTCGATGATTGGACCTTCATCTAAATCGTTGGTCACGAAATGTGCCGTTGCACCAATGATTTTCACGCCACGTTCCCACGCCTGATGATAAGGGCGCGCGCCGATGAATGCGGGCAGGAAGCTGTGGTGAATGTTGATGATTTTGCGAGGGAAACGGGCAACAAAGTTTGGTGTCAGCACGCGCATAAATTTCGCCAGAACAATATGGTCTGGTTCATACCCTTCGATGATGTCGATGATTTGGTTTTCATGCGCTTCACGTTCCAGGCCTTCGTGGCTCACAAAGTGGAACGGAATATCGAATTTTTCCGTTAATGCGGCCAGCTTATCGTGGTTACCAATTACGGCGGCAATATCCACATCCAGTGAGCCGTCATAGGCTTTCATCAGGATGTCACCCAGACAGTGTGACTCTTTGGTCACCATGATCACCACACGTTTACGGCGACTGGTGTCAACGAGATTGCGGTGACTGCCTGCAGGGAGTGCCTGATCAATATCCATCAAGAAGGTTTCATCATTGAAAATCCCTTCCAGCTCAGTGCGCATGAAGAACTGACCGGTACTATGGTCAACGTACTCATTGTTATGAATGATGTTGAGTTGGTGCTTGTAACAGATGTTGGTGATCTTGGCGATGAGGCCTTGAGCGTCAGGGCAGTCCGTCAGCAGGATTTTTCTTTCCATAGAAACGTATTACTCGTGATGAATTTTAATTTGCTATTCATCACGTTTTACTCTGAATTGACCTCAAGGTCAAAGACTTGACGGTGAGGTTCTGCATGTCTGGCGATAAGGGGGGATTGTTGGCATAATGCAATCCTTTCAAATACTGTATAAATGACCAATGATTTCGAAGGTTTTCTCCACCACAGGTGCGTTGGCTCGCGCGATAAAGGGCTTCCAGCCACGCCAGCCACAGACCGACATGGCGTTGTCAGTTGAGCGTTCAATCAAAAACCAAACTCAACTTGTGGTCGAGGCTGGGACGGGTACCGGTAAAACATATGCGTATCTGGTGCCTGCTCTACTTAGTGGTAAGAAAACCATTGTCAGTACAGGTTCGAAAAACCTTCAGGAACAGCTGTTTCACCGCGACCTACCATTGATGGTCGACACCCTCGGCTTCTCGGGTCGTGTTGCCTTGCTGAAAGGGCGCGCAAACTACCTTTGCCCAGAACGTTTAAGCCGGCAGATGATTGAGAGTCACGACGGTCACGCCGATCCGACGCTGCTCAGCCAGTTAGTAAAAGTACGCAGCTGGTCTTCAGAAACCAAAACCGGCGATTTGGGCGAATGCGATGATTTGGCAGAAGACAGCCCAATCATCCCCGCAATTACTTCAACCAACGACAACTGCCTGGGTAAAGAATGCCCAAGCTATGAAGACTGTTTTGTCGTGAAGGCCCGCAAGCGCGCCATGGATGCAGATTTGGTGGTCGTGAATCACCATCTTTTCTTAGCCGATCTGGCAATCAAAGAGACAGGGTTTGGTGAGCTGATCCCGGAAGCGGAAGTGTTTATCTTCGATGAAGCGCACCAGATCCCCGATATCGCCAGCCAGTATTTCGGCCAGAGTCTTTCCAGTCGCCAACTTCAGGAACTCGCCAAAGACATCAACATTGCGTATCGCACTGAACTTCGCGATACCAAACAGCTTGAGAAAGTCGCTGATCGCCTCTCTCAATCGGCTTCAGATTTACGCATTGTACTGGGTGAGCCGGGCTTTCGCGGTAACTGGCGTGAAATAAGCACTTCGCCAGCCGTGGCAAGAGAACTAGTGCGTTTGACTGATGCACTTGAGCTTGCCCATGACGTGATGAAACTGTCGTTGGGTCGAAGCCAGCTTTTAGATGCAGCTTTCGATCGTGCGACTTTATTTAAAGCCAGACTTGAGCGGGTAAAAGATACCTCTATCCCTGGCTATTCCTACTGGTACGAATGCAGCCGTCATCATTTCAGCCTGAACATCACACCTTTGTCCGTGGCTGAAAAATTCCGCGAGCAAATTCAGCAGCAGGAAGGGGCGTGGATATTTACCTCCGCAACGCTCGCGGTGAATGATGATTTCAGTCACTTCAGCAACCGCTTGGGTTTAGAGCCCACAGAGCAGTTTACCCTGCCAAGTCCATTCGATTACGAGTCTCAAGCGATTCTCTGTGTGCCGCGCTTTTTGCCTGAGCCAAACAGCTATGGCTTGGCTGACAAGCTGGTGGACATGCTCAAGCCAGTGATTGAGCAAAACAATGGACGCTGTTTCTTCCTTTGTACCTCACATCAAATGGTGCGTGATTTGTCTGAGCGTTTCCGCGAATTGTCAGACTTGCCGGTGTTGGTGCAAGGGGAAATGTCGAAACAGAAACTACTCGCTGAATTTTTAGAGCTCGGTAATGCGCTTTTGGTTGCCACAGGTGCCTTCTGGGAAGGGATAGACGTTAGAGGGCAAGCGCTGAGCTGTGTTATTATCGATAAATTGCCTTTTACTGCGCCGGATGATCCGCTACTAAAAGCACGGATTGAAGATTGTCGCCTTCAGGGCGGCGACCCGTTTTCCCAAGTTCAAATCCCCGATGCGGTGATTATCCTCAAGCAGGGGGTTGGGCGACTTATCCGTGATAGAAACGATCATGGTGCGCTCATTCTCTGTGATAACCGCTTGGTGAGCAGAAACTATGGTGAAACATTCCTGCGCAGCTTACCGCCAATTCCGCGAACGCGTGATCTGGCAAAAGTCAGTGAATTTCTTGCTGAAATAGATACGAACAACCAGTCTGCAGAATCGTCTGCAGCGTCAGAGGTATAAATGGCTTCTAAGATCCTTGCCGTCGATACGGCCACTGAAAACTGCTCCGTCGCCCTGAAGGTGGGGAACGACATTATCGCGCGTTGTGAAATGGCACCGCGTGAACACACCACGAAAATCCTGCCTATGGTCGATAGTGTACTGGCTGAAGCGGGCTTAAAGCTGAACCAGCTGGATGCGCTGGCGTTTGGTCGTGGTCCTGGCAGTTTTACCGGTGTGCGTATTGGTATTGGTATCGCTCAGGGTTTGGCATTTGGAGCCGACCTGCCAATGGTCGGTGTGTCCACGCTGGCTGCAATGGCGGAGCAAGCTCATCGTAAACAGCAGGCAACCCATGTGCTGTCCACCATCGATGCACGCATGAACGAAATCTATGCAGGTGGCTATGTGCGCCTTGAAAACAGCGATTGGGAAACGGTCGTTGAAGAAGCAGTACTGCCTCCTGAAATGTTCAAGCCAGAATTGACAAAAGGTGAGTGGTTTGTAGCAGGAACAGGCTGGCAAGCTTACCCTGATTTGCAAGGCCAGCTACACTTATCGGTAAGCGACAGCGGTGTGTTGTATCCTGAATCGCAGGATATGTTAATCCTTGCTCATCATGCGTTTGCGCGTGGAGAGGCAGTGGATGCAGAACATGCAAGCCCGGTATACCTTCGTGATACTGTGGCATGGAAGAAATTACCAGGTCGCGAATAGTTTTATTTAAAGCTAACCGATAAGGTCTTTCATGGTTTCAATTCAGGGATTACCGCAGCAGATACAGCGTCCAGGAAAAACTGGACGCAAACCCACGCAAAAGAAAGAGGAGACACGCGATGTCTCCGAGCCTTCCGTGGTGGCAAAAGCGGTATCCCATGGAATTCGAAACCCTGAAATGGCGGAAGATGCGTTTCAAAACATTCATTATGATTTACCCGATGGGCGCAGCCGCCATGCGCTGGAGTCTTACATGGATGTAAAAAACCAGGCCCGTCGTGAAGAACTTATCGCCATGTTCGGCGTAGATGTCTTCGTTTAAGTAACTCCTCGTACCACTTGGCCTGCACTCTCTGTGGTAGGCTTCGCGCGCTCTCAAACGGTCCAATATGACATTACAAGAAAAAAAATATTCAGTGAGGTTTGGCGATCTCGCCGCGCAGGTTTATCTGACCGAGCGAAACACGCCAATTCTTCTGATGTTGCATGGGTGGCAAGATAATAGCGGAAGCTTTGCTCCACTCGCCCCTCAGCTCAGCGAGCACTTTGATCTAGTCATGCCAGATTGGCCCGGGCACGGTTATTCCGACCATAAAGGTGCCGACAGCTTCTATCCCTTCTTTGATTATGTGGACGACCTGCACCAACTGATCCTTCAGCTGGGCGACAGGCCGATCTATCTGGTCGGGCATTCGTTGGGCGCATTGGTAGCGTCTTGCTGGAGTGCTGCCTTCGCTGAAAGGGCGAAAGGGTTGGTGATGATAGAAGCGCTTGGTCCAATGTCCGAGCGCGAAGATAAAGTCGTCGAAAGGCTGAAACACGGTGTTGAAAGCCGCGCAAATATGAAGTTGCCTCGTGACTTACCCTCGCTGGATGCGGCGCTGAAACTTCGCCGGGGTATCAACAAAGTCAGCATTGAAGATCTGACACCGTTGGTGACGCGTGGCATTGAGCAAGTGGGCGATATCTGGCGCTGGCGTCATGATGCCAAGTTGAAGACGGAATCGATTTACCGGATGTCGACACATCATGCCGAGCATTTGGTCCGTGGTATTGAATGTCCAGTGATGGCGATTATTGGCGAAGACGGTTATCCGGAGCTTCGCAGCCCAATGGCTGAAAAACGTAAGGCGTGGTTCAAGAACCTGACCGTAGAAATGGTGGAAGGTACACATCACTGCCACCTTCAGAGTCAGACAAAAACGGCGTCTTTGATCATTGATTTTGTGACCAAGTTACATCTCACAGCGCTTAGCGATGTTAATTGAATGTTACTTCTGGTCTAATTGCGAGTTAAAACACTCGTTTGAATTTATTGCGTCTGTCGCGGACTTTTTCTGTTCGCGGCAAAAAATAGGAGAGATCAAGTGGATAAGGTTTGGCTTAACCGCTACCCATCAGATGTACCAGCGGAAATTTCTTCGGATATGTCCCCTTCACTGGTAGAAATGTTCGAGAAGTCTGTTCAGAAATATGCTGATCAGACTGCCTTCATCAATATGGGGCAGGTGATGACCTTCCGCAAACTGGAAGAGCGTAGCCGTGCTTTCGCTGCCTACCTACAAAATGATCTTGGCCTGAAAAAAGGCGACCGCGTGGCTGTCATGATGCCAAACCTGCTGCAATACCCAATTGCGCTGTTTGGTATTCTGCGTGCTGGCTGTGTGGTAGTTAACGTTAACCCGCTTTACACTCCACGTGAACTCGAACATCAGCTGAATGACTCGGGTGCGACCGCAATTGTTATCGTGTCGAACTTCGCACATACATTGGAAAAAATCGTCGATAACACCAGTGTGCGTCACGTTATTCTGACCAGCCTTGGCGACCAACTGCCACGTGCAAAAGGAACCATCGTTAACTTCGTGGTGAAGTACATCAAGAAGATGGTGCCGAAATACAATCTGCCACACGCAACTTCTATGCGCCTTGCATTGAAAAGAGGCCGTCGCATGCAGTACGTGAAGCCGTTCATGACGGGTGATGACATTGCCTTCCTACAGTACACCGGTGGCACTACAGGCGTTGCGAAAGGTGCGGTTCTTACCCACAACAACATGCTGGCGAACCTGAACCAGGCGAAAGCCATGTATGCGCCTGTCTTGAAAGAAGGCCGTGAGTTAGTGGTCACTGCGCTGCCGCTTTACCATGTGTTTGCATTGACGGTGAATGGCTTACTGTTTATCGAAATGGGTGGCCAGAACCTGTTGATTACCAACCCGCGTGATATTCCTGCGTTTGTGAAAGAGCTGAAACAGCATCCGTTTACAGCAATCACTGGCGTAAACACCCTGTTCAATGCGCTGCTGAACAATGAAGACTTCCATGAATTGGATTTCAGCAATCTCAGCCTGACAGTTGGCGGTGGTATGGCAGTACAACGTGCTGTAGCTGAAAGCTGGATGAAGCTGACGGGTAAACACCTGCTGGAAGGTTACGGCCTGACCGAGTGTTCTCCGCTGGTGGCGGCGTACCCGTATGATCTGAAAGAGTACAACGGCTCTATCGGCTTGCCTGTGCCGTCAACCGATGTCCGCATCGTTGATGAGGAAGGCAACGTGCTGCCAAACGATCAGATTGGTGAGTTGCAGGTGAGAGGTCCTCAGGTGATGCAGGGTTACTGGCAGCGTCCAGAAGCGACCAAAGAAGTGATCACCGAGGACGGTTGGCTATCAACAGGCGATATCGTCAAATTTGATGACGACGGCTTCCTTCACATTGTTGACCGCAAGAAAGATATGATTCTGGTTTCCGGTTTCAATGTTTATCCAAACGAAATTGAAGATGTTGTCGCGCTGCACGGTAAAGTACTGGAAGTGGCGGCAATTGGTCAGCCACACGAAACCTCTGGTGAAATCGTGAAGATTTGTGTGGTTAAGCGCGATCCAAGCCTGACGAAAGATGAGCTTCTTGCGCATTGTCGTGAACACCTCACGGGTTACAAAGTGCCTAAGGTGGTCGAATTCCGCGAAGAACTGCCGAAAACCAATGTCGGTAAGATCTTGCGTCGGGCTCTTCGTGAAGAGCAGGATGCCAAAAGCGCAGAAGTATAATCAGGCATGCGCTTAAACCATTAAGCGCGTAGAATAACGATATGCCTTTGAAAACATGCTGGCTAAGGCCGGCATGTTTGTTTTCTGCGCTAATAGAATAAGCGCAGAGCCTAAATGTGGATGACAGCGTGAATTTTGAAATTGTAACTGAGCTATCCCAACTCGAACGTGTGTGCGAGAAAGCATGCCAGGTGCCAGCAGTGATGCTGGATACCGAGTTTGTGCGTACCCGCACACTCTATCCGCGCCTTGGTCTTATCCAACTTTATGATGGCGAAACGCTCTCTCTGATTGATCCGATAGAGCTTGAAGACATGTCGCCACTTTGGGCGTTACTGACGGACGAGTCAGTGCTGAAAGTGCTACACGCATGCAGTGAAGATCTGGAGGTCTTTCATCATCATGCGGGTGTAATGCCTACGCCAATGGTAGATACCCAAATCATGGCGGCCTTTCTGGGACATGGTCTGTCAACGGGCTTCGCGACGTTGGTGGAAGAGTATCTTGAGGTAACATTGGACAAAGGGGAGGCCAGAACGGATTGGTGTGCGCGCCCGTTGAGTGAAAAACAGCTCGAGTATGCCGCTGCGGACGTTTACTACCTGTTGCCTCTCTTCAATCTGTTAGCGAAACGCATTACTGAAGAAGGCTGGGACGAAGCGGTTAAGCAAGAATGTGCACTGATGGTGAGCAAGCGCGGCAAAACACCCGATCCGGAAAAAGCCTACCTTGATATTAAAAATGCGTGGCAATTACGTCCTAAACAACTTGCCGTGCTGCAAAAGCTTGCGAGCTGGCGATTGAGAGAAGCTCAGCGTCGGGACTTGGCGTTAAACTTCGTGGTGAAAGAACTGCACCTTTGGAAAATGGCGCGTTTTAACGTCCGTTCTTTAGACAAAATGGCGGATGAAGACTTTGACCGATTTGAGATTGAACGCCATGGCAGCCGCCTGATTCGCATGGCGCAGGAGGCAGACAAAACGCCTGCTTCTCATTACCCAGAAGAGATTCAGCGTCTTGTTGATATGCCGGGCTACAAGCAAGCGGTGAAAAACATCAAAGAACAAACTAACGCAGTCGCTGAACAACTGGGTATGGTCCCTGAGTTCATTGGGTCAAAAAAACAAATTCACCAAGTGCTCAAGTGGGCGTGGATCAATGACCGCAACCCAGAAAAAGCACCGGATATTCTCTCGGGGTGGCGTAAAGCTTATCTTGAAGAAAAAGTGTTGGCGGTGCTAGATAAATAACGGATGGCCCGAGACCACAATAAGAAAAACCGGCGAATTTGCCGGTTTTTTTCTCTCTTCCAAATAAGATTATTTGTCTTCAGGCAGGGTAACGTTGAGTTCGAGAACGGACAAATCGTCGTCACGCTGTTCAAGGGCAACTGAAACCTGCTCAGGAGAGATATCCACGTACTTACGGATAACCTCAAGGATGTCTTGCTTTAGCTGGGGTAGGTACTTTGGCTCAGAACTCCCTGCGCTGCGGCGTTCAGCGACGATAATCTGCAGGCGCTCTTTCGCGAGCGATGCGGACGTCTTCTTCTTTGGACGGAAAAACTCCAGCAGTGCCATTGATTATCCTCCGAACAGTCGCTTCAAGAAGCCTTTCTTCTCTTCCTCCAGGAAGCGGAAAGGACACTCGTTACCCAGCAGACGGGTGATGGCGTCGCTGTATGCCAGACCTGCATCAGACTCCTGATCCAGAATTACCGGCTCACCTTTATTTGACGCGTGCAGAACAGAGGGACTTTCAGGGATCACACTCAGTAATGGTATGCGTAATATTTCTTCTACGTCTGCGACGCTCAGCATCTCGCCTCGTACAACTCGGGTAGGATTGTAGCGAGTTAGCAGCAGGTGAGTTTTCACTGGCTCTTCGCCATTCTCAGCACGGCGGGATTTAGAATCAAGGATGCCCAGAATACGGTCTGAATCGCGAACAGAGGAAACTTCAGGGTTGGTTGTGACGATTGCTTCGTCTGCAAAGTAAAGCGCCATCAGTGCACCTGCTTCGATACCTGCAGGAGAGTCACAGATGATGAAGTCGAAATCCATCGCCTTCAAGTCATCCAATACACGGGCAACGCCTTCTTTGGTGAGGGCATCTTTATCGCGAGTTTGGGAAGCTGGAAGAACAAATAGGTTTTCAACGCGCTTGTCTTTGATCAGAGCCTGGTGAAGGTTAGCTTCGCCGTTGATGACGTTAACAAAGTCATAAACCACGCGACGTTCACAACCCATGATGAGATCAAGGTTACGAAGGCCGATATCAAAGTCGATAACAGCGGTTTTCTTTCCCGACAGCGCAAGGCCAGTAGCAATGGCAGCACTGGAAGTGGTTTTACCCACGCCGCCTTTGCCAGAAGTGATTACGATTATTCGAGTCATTCCTCAGTCCTTTGGAAAGTTAGAGTGTGAGGTGTTCAATGTTTAATGAGTCTTCTTTCAGTGAAACCTTCACGGGACGGGCAGCGTACTGCTCCGGAATGGTTTCGCTGAGCCAGTACGTGCCTGCGATAGAAAGCAATTCGGATTGCAGGTTCTGGCAGAAAATATGTGCTTCTTTTTGTCCGCTGGCACCGGCTATTGCACGGCCACGGAGCACGCCGTAAACATGAATGCTGCCATCAGCAATAATTTCCGCGCCGGCGCTGACGTGGTTCAATACAACTAAATCGGCATTTTTTGCGTATACCTGCTGACCTGACCGTATCGGTGTTGTGATGACTTTTGTTGGCGTTTGGATCGGGTCATTAACACGATTAGCCTGCTTGGCAGGGTTCATGACAGCCAACCCGGCGAGCTTGGCTGCTTCACGTACCTGATTTTGTTTACAGCCTGTGACTCCGACAACCAGCATGCCAGTCTTTTCGATGGTGGTTTTCAACTGAAAAAAATCGAGCTGCGCATGAAGCCGAGAGATGTCGACAACAACAGGGGCACCGTCAAAAAAGGCCGGAGCTTTGCTGACTTTGTCAGACAGCACTTGCATCGCGCTATCCAAGTTGTCATCCATTAAATGGAGCACTGAAAGTGTAAATGAACTGCCTTTGAGTTCAGCATTTTTGGTCATTCGGGTAGTTATCCAGCTGGCACGGTGTTGTTGGGTTTGACAACACTAACGTGAATTTTCGTCACCCAATTTTTCCGGTGGCAGACAAATTTAATTTGTTTGCCATTTTCAGGAGGAAGAAAGCAGGTTTCGTGCATTATCAGACAGTGTCCTGCATGGTATATTCATGACATCTTTGCGGCAAGCGCCAACGCTGATTATGCTGCTTTAATCGCCGATTTTATTGCGATTTTCTAAGCCATTTCTCCAAATGGGGAGCTGCGAAAAAACGTTTGCTGCAAATTGACATGAATAGTGAGAGGTACAAGGTGTATTGCGCAATTTATAAGAGCACGAAAAAGGAATCGACCTATCTTTACGTAACCCGTAAGGATGATTTTTCAGACGTGCCTGAACAATTGTTACAAACTTTCGGGAACCCGCAGTTCGTTATGATGGTCAACTTAGACAAACGCGAAAAACTGGCGATTGCCGATATCAATAAAGTACGTGAAAACCTTAAGAACGATGGATTTTACCTGCAGCTACCACCTGCGCCTGATGCAGCGCTGCAGCACATTAGACAAAAAAACACCAAGTTATAAAGGAGCGCTATGCGTAAGGGATTAATTGGGATCCTCATTGGGGCTGCGTTATCTTTGTCTGCGTCAGCATTGGCTGAAAAGCAGAGTTTTGACAGCTACGTTGAAGGTCTGAAAAAAGAGAGTGTGGAAAAGGGCTACGATACCGCACTGATTGGAAAAGCATTCAGTAATCTAACTTATCGCGAGCGTGCGGTTAAAGCAGATCGAAATCAGCCAGAGAAACGTTTAACACTGGATGAGTATATTCCGAGCGCAGTTCCAGATTGGAAAGTTGCCCAGGCTCGTAAGCTTTACGATGAGCATTACGATGATTTGAAACGCATCGGTGAAATATACGGCGTTCAACCCCGCTTCTTAGTCGCCTTGTGGGGTGTTGAAAGTAACTTTGGTAAATTCACGGGTAATTATAATGTTATTGAAGCGCTATCAACGATGGCCTACGATGGCCGACGCGAGGCTTTTTTCCGCAATGAAGTTTTCTCAGCGTTAACAATATTGCAGGAAGGTCACATTGACATTGATAAGATGAAAGGGTCTTGGGCTGGAGCCATGGGTCAGTGCCAGTTCATGCCAAGTTCTTTTATCTCCTTCGCTGCAGATGGGAATAATGATGGTAAAAAAGATATCTGGAATTCTAAGCCAGATGTGTTTGCTTCATCAGCAAACTACTTAAAAAATGCCGGATGGGATGATGAATATACTTGGGGACGCCAAGTTATCGTTCCTAAAAACCTCGATAAAGGTTTGTCAGGTTTAAGTCAGGAGAAAGCAAAAACTTTGGCTGAATGGCAAGCACTTGGCGTACGCCGTTTGAATAATGCTTCGTTACCAGATGTCGATTTAAAAGCTTGGTTAATTCAGCCTGATGATGAATATGGTCGTAGCTATTTGGTCTATGGTAATTATCAAAGCTTGATGAAGTGGAATCGTTCTCACTACTTTGCGCTAGCAGTAAGCCACTTGGCTGATCGTATTAAATTTGGCTGAGAAGTGTACTAAAAAGAAAGCGCGTGTTTAACGCGCTTTTTTGTATGCCGCAGTTGTGCTTTGTGCTTAGAAGCGTACAGATTTGTCAACAGTCATAAAAAAGGAGCAATTTGCTCCTTTTTCAATAGTATTTTTCTATCTTCGTATCTGACGTTACCCGATTAGATCAGGAAGTCTTCTACTTTACCGCCAGCATCAATTGCATCTTTGATTACTTTTGGTGTGCGACCCTGACCAGTCCATGTTTTCTCTGAACCATCTACATCTATATATTTGTACTTCGCTGGGCGCGCTGCACGCTTAGATTTAGGCTTAGTACCGCCAAGTGTTGCCAAAAGTTCTTCTGGATCAATACCATCTTTGATAAGCATTTCGCGGTATTTCTCAAGCTTCTCAACACGCTCTTTTTCAGCTTCACGCGCTTCAGCTTCAGCCTCCTCACGCTCGCTAACGACTGCTTGTAGTTTTTCCAGAGCTTCTTGTAGTTGTTCCAGAGTAAGTTCACGCGCAACGGCACGAAGGCTGCGCAGGTTTAACAATACTTTTAGTGCATCAGACATTATGCCAGTCCTATTCTCTCGTTATGTAATAATTTATTGCTTCACTAAGAATAGCAAGAATAAATAATTCTTTGCAATATTTAACAAATAAACTTCGTGCATATTAGATATGTATTTTAATTAAAGTGCAAATCTAATATTAAGCCTCCCATTGACTTGATAGGAAATCCCTTCTTTTTCGGTAGGCTGTACAATAAACACGTCATACTTGTGAGAGTTTATGTGCGGAGAGAATAACGAAATTGTGAAATGTGGCTAGTTTGTAACCATCTTGAGCTTAGTGTGTAAAAATTATTATCTTTGTATTGCAAATAGACCATTGTCACATAAAATACGCTAGCTTTATGCTCAAACGGGCTTACTTTATGTGTATATATCGGTGCGAAAACCGTTGATCGTATAAAGTTGTTTGAGTTTGATACACGTAGAGGTGCGCGGTTTATCATTAGTTTGTCTTAGGGTGATGCCAGTGAGGACAAATGAAAGGAGATAGCGCCGAAGCAGAATGTCATTTATCAGGGACTCTGCTGGGGTTGTGACCGAAAAGGCACAACACTGCCATAGTAATGGGATTTAACTATGGAGCGCTACTGTAGTGTTTAATGATGTGTATAACCGTTGTCTTCGTTTAGTCTGGTTTTCCATTTCTGCAGTAGATCTCCAACCGAATAGGTTGATACAGAGATCATGAATTTAGTCGATTTTTCTTCTTCTTCTCTTTCTTTGCTTCCCGCCGTGTTGGCGTTGGGACTCGCGGTTGTGACCCGTCGCGTCTTATTGTCTCTTGGATTGGGTATCTTTTCCGGCGCATTGTTTCTCAATGATTTTTCTGCCATCGGCACTGCTTCTTATCTCGGCAACCTGATTAAGGGGTTGTTTGTTTCTGATGGCAGTATTAACTCGTGGAATATGAGTATCGTTGCCTTTCTCCTGTTGTTGGGCGCAATTACTGCGTTGTTGACACTTTCCGGTGGTACTCGTGCGTTTGCAGAGTGGGCGCAGAGTCGGGTGAAAAGTAAACGCGGCGCGAAACTGTTGGCAGCTTTCCTTGGCGTATTCATCTTTGTGGACGATTATTTCAACAGTCTGGCTGTGGGTGCAATCAGTCGCCCAGTCACTGACCGTTTCCACGTATCCCGAGCAAAACTGGCTTATATCCTCGATTCAACTGCGGCGCCAATGTGTGTCATTATGCCCGCTTCAAGTTGGGGGGCTTACATCATCACTGTGATTGGCGGCATTCTGGTCAGCCATGGCGTGACAGAATACAGTCCGCTCAGCGCATTTGCACATATGATCCCAATGAACTTCTATGCTGTGTTTGCACTTTTGATGGTGTTCGCTGTCGCATGGTTCCAGATGGATGTGGGTCCAATGCGCCGCTTTGAATATCAGGCATCAACTGGGAGCCGTTTAGGTGATGAAGAAAGCGGCCATGAACCGATTGATGATGAGTTTGGTATTGAAGAAAGCGAAAAAGGTCGAGTGTCTGATCTGGTTGTGCCGATTATCGTCCTTATCGTGGCGACCATGTCTTGGATGGTTTACTCAGGTGCACAGTCGCTGGAATCAGACGGTAAAGCTTTCTCTGTACTGGGTGCGTTTGAGAACACAGATGTAGGCATGTCGCTGCTATACGGTGGTGCGATGGGCTTGCTGTCTGCGTTGATCACTGTGGCTAAACAAGGTCTGGCAGCCTCTGATATTGTTCGTACCACTTGGATTGGTGCGAAATCTATGTTCGGTGCCATCCTGATCCTTTTCTTTGCTTGGTCAATCGGCGGTGTTATTGGTGACATGGCCACCGGTAAATTCCTCTCGACCCTGATCCAGGGCAATCTGCCAACGCAACTGTTGCCAGTGCTGCTGTTCCTTTTGTCAGCGGCAATGGCGTTTTCAACAGGTACATCTTGGGGGACGTTCGGTATCATGCTACCAATCGCGGGTGACCTTGCAGGGGCAACAGATATCGCGCTGATGCTGCCTATGTTGTCAGCCGTTCTGGCGGGTGCGGTATTTGGTGACCACTGTTCTCCGATTTCAGATACCACTATTCTGTCTTCTACCGGCGCGCGCTGTGGCCACATCGACCACGTAGCGACTCAGTTACCTTACGCTTTGGCTGGTGCACTGATTGCAGCTGTGTCTTATTTGGTGCTGGGTTTCACGGATTCACTGAGCATTTCCCTGCTGGCAGGTATGTGTGTATTCGTCTTGGTATGTACGGTGTTTGGTTGGATGTCACGTCGACCAGGCAAGCTGGCATAAACTACTCTCTGAGCCTCCGATTTCGGGGGCTTTTTTCTTGTAACGCGCTTTGCGCCGCTTTTACCGTTCTCCATTTTTCGGTAGCATTCGTCAGTCTTAATTTCGGGAGAATTCCATGGCCCAGCTGTACTTCTATTACTCTGCGATGAACGCAGGTAAATCCACCACACTTTTGCAGTCCTCGTTCAACTATCAGGAACGCGGTATGAACCCGCTGATTTTTACGGCTGCAATCGATGACCGTTACGGTGTGGGTAAAGTCAGCTCTCGAATCGGTCTTCAGGCGGAAGCGCAACTCTACACGCCGAAAGACGATATCTACGCGACGGTTTGCGATATTAACGCCAACAACAAGGTCGATTGTCTGCTGATTGATGAGTGTCAGTTCCTGACCGAAGAGCAGGTATATCAAATCACGGAAGTAGTAGATAAATTGCGTATTCCTGTGCTTTGTTATGGCCTGCGTACCGACTTCCGTGGTGAGCTGTTTGAAGGGGCGAAATACCTGTTGGCATGGGCAGACAAGTTGGTTGAGTTAAAGACCATTTGTCATTGTGGCCGTAAAGCGAATATGGTGATCCGCACTGACGCAGAAGGCAATGCCATTGCAGATGGTGATCAAGTGGTCATCGGTGGCAACGACAAATATGTGTCGGTGTGCCGGGTGCACTATAAAGAGGCGCTGGGTAAGTAATCTGGACATCTACAAACCAGAGTTGAATAAAGAATGCCGCTGAATTCAGCGGCATTTTTGTTGGGGGGGTGAGTTTAGAACCTTGAAGCGAGAGGAATAATATTAACGCGATCACCCACTTCTGCGCTTTCTACTTCCGGCGACACCTCAATCAGGCAATTCGCTTCATGCATCGAACGTAAAATGCCTGAGCCTTGAGAACCTGTTGAACGCACTTCAATCTGGCCATTGGCGCTGATGGAATAAACACCGCGGGTATACTCTGCGCGGCCAAGTCGGGATCGAATTTTCTCTTGGGTTAATGCAGAGAAACATTGGGGCTCCCAGTGAATATCCCCCTGCATTTTACGAATGGCTGGTTCTACAAACTGAAGGAAGGTCACCATAACGGCTACCGGATTACCAGGTAAGCCAAAGAAAGGTGTGTTACCTAACTTGCCAAAGGCGAGAGGTCTACCAGGACGCATATTTACACGCCAGAAGTTAATGTCACCCAAGGCATCCAGCACGTTCTTGATATAGTCCGCATCACCGACTGATACTCCACCAGAAGAAATCACCAAATCGGCTTTTTCCATTGCCGTGGTCAGTGTGTTTGTCAGTGCTTCCTCACTGTCTTCGATAATGCCCAAATCAAGAATTCGGCATCCGAGGTTTTCCAACATGCTGCGAACCGTAAAACGATTGGCATCATAGATGCAGCTTTCTTTAGCAGGAGCTCCGGGTGCCTGCACTTCATCACCGGTTGAAAACAGGGCAACGGTGAGAGGCTTGTAACACTTGGCTTGATTGAAACCCAGTGATGCCATCATACCCACTGAGGCGGCATTAAGGCGGGTGCCTGCGTTAAATACCGCAGCACCTTTTTTAAGATCTTCGCCTGCCTGACGTACATTTTGTCCTGGACGGATGGCACCTTTTCGGGTGTCGAACATCACCAAATCGCCGTCCATCGCTGTTTGCTCTCGCATCACGACAGTGTCAGCGCCTTCGGGAACAGGCGCGCCTGTCATGATGCGGACACACTCGCCTTTTTGCAGTGGTATGCCAAGACCATGGCCTGCATAAATTTCGCCTACGATTTGATAGCTGTCGCGCTCTAAATCATCACTGCGAATCGCGAAACCGTCCATGGCCGAGTTGGTGCTCGAAGGCACATTGACCGGTGCGATAACATCTTCTGACAAAACCCGTCCAGATAAAGACTCCAGTGGGAGAAATTCGCTGGAGGCTGGCTCATCAATGGCTGCTAAAATCTTTTCCCTTCCAGCATCTACAGAGAGCATCGTGGGGGATAAGGAATCACAGGTGGCTGTCTGTGCTTTGTGGCCTTCCATCCAGCGCAGGATAAAACCGCAAATTGCCGGTACATCATTGATGTCGAGTGCTGGTAAATCCGAATCAGGGTTACTGTCGCAGGCAATGGCAATAATGTTCTTGTCTTCTTTGTACAGCCATTGCTTTGCGAGTTCGTCGCGGCGAAGTTCGATTTTCGGGAAGCTCTCGTGCTTAAAGCCTTCAACCAGAACAAGATCGGCGAGGTTTTGGTCAAGGCGGCCGAGCAGTTGGTTGAGGGAATATTCTTCTTCCGGTGTTTCTGTCATCAAAGCATTGCGATAGCGCGAGCTGATTAGCATTTGGGATGCGCCTGCTTTTCTGAGGCGATAACTGTCTTTACCCGGCTTATCGACGTCAAACTCATGGTGTGCATGCTTCACCATCGCAATTCGCACACCTGATTCCACCAACTGCGGAATGAGTTTTTCAAGCAAGGTGGTTTTACCTGTACCACTGAAGGCCGCAAACCCAAGTACAGGTAAGGAACAGTTGGAGAGACTCATGAAAGCGCCCCGAATTTTTCCAGCTCGTCAGGTGTATTCAGATTAATGAAGGCATCATGCTCATCACTGAAATCAACGAACTCTGTCTTACAAATGTCGTAGAGCAGAACGATTTTGCGGTCACCGTTATTGAGGAAGTTTTCTAATCGCTCAAACACACTGCGTTTGTACATAGTCACCACTGGCTGGACGGACTCGCCATCATGGGCGACCACAATTTCGGTATCATCAGAGATAGTTTGATACATCTTTTCCAGCAGGTTATGAGGCAGGTTAGGGCAGTCACAAGGTACGAAACCGTACCACTCACTGTCCAATTGCGCCATCGCGGCATGAATACCGCCTAAGGGCCCGGGGAAGCCTTCGAAGACATCACTGAAAACCTGCCCATATTTTGCGTAGGTTTCCTGATTACGGTTAGCGTTGACCGCAACATTCGCACCTTGTTCGCTTAGGCGGTCATTAACATAATCGATGAGGGGTTTGTTATTCAGGCTTACAAGGCCCTTGTCTTTTCCCCCCATGCGGCGGGCTTGTCCGCCGGCAAGAATGACCCACGTGGTTTCAGGAAGCGGCTGCATGGTTATCCTCGTTGATTAAGTTGAGTTTTGGCTTATGGATCAGTCGCTGGTTCTCGATCAACCAGTTCTGATTGCAGCAAGCGGTTAGCGAATTTGAATGATGGCTGGTGATCACTAAGCTTGAGCCACGATCTAGCAGATCTTCGACCATGACCTTCTGCGCTTCGATAGCATCAGGGTCAAGGTTGGCACATGACTCATCC
The DNA here is from genome assembly GCF_900060185.1 of Grimontia marina. Taxonomy (GTDB): domain Bacteria; phylum Pseudomonadota; class Gammaproteobacteria; order Enterobacterales; family Vibrionaceae; genus Enterovibrio; species Enterovibrio marinus. The sequence goes on from NZ_FIZY01000001.1 coordinate 282,276, forward strand.
ATCAAAAGAATAGAAGGGTTAAGTGCCCAAGCACGAGCCATAGCGACTTTTTGTTTTTCTCCGCCGGAAAGCAGAGAGATATGCTCTCGGCTGAGGCTTTCAAGCCCAATCATTCGTAAGGCTTGCATTGTAAGCTGGCGACAGGTTCTTTGACAGAAATGCTTACCTTTCAGGCCGTAAGCGACGTTATCTGCCACTGTCCCGTCAAAAAGGTAAGCGGCCTGATGCATGTAGATGACACCACTTTGTCCGGCAAACCCTGCCAAACGTTGCATCAAAGAAGGACGTCTGAGATTCAGGCCGCCGCTGGTGGGTTTTTGGATACCTGCTAGCACTTTGAGCAAGGAGGTTTTCCCGATGCCATTTTGCCCGGTGAGGTAGATAGCATCGCCGGGAGTGATTTTCAGTGATGGGATGTGAAACAGAAGTCGGTGCTTATATTTCACCGACAAGTCGCAGGCTTCCAAAATTATCTGACTCATCCTTGCCCCTAACTCGTTCTCAGGTGACCGTTGCCACGCGCATAACTAATGAAGAAGTTCATCGTGAGCGCGAGGATCAATAAAACCATGCCCAACGCAACGCCTTGGGCGAATGCCCCTTTAGACGTTTCCAACGCAATGGCGGTTGGGATGTTTCGCGTATAATTCAAAATATTGCCGCCAACCATCATGGAGCAGCCGACTTCTGTGATGATGCGACTGAAAGCAGTGATGATCGCGGCTAATAATGGGAATCGGATTTCCCACATCAGTGTCAGCATGGCGCGGGGGATCGAAGCGCCCAGTGTATAGGCTGTTTCCCAAGCACGACGGTCGCTGTTCTGAAAGGCTGCATGCATCATGGCAATCAAGATCGGCATGGCGATCAAAATCTGTCCCAGGATCATCGCCTTTTGAGTGAATAGCATTTTCCAGTCGCCCATGGGGCCGGCCCGGGAAAGCAACATATAAAGCAATAGTCCGATGACGACGGTGGGGACGGATTGAAGGGTGTTAACCAGTGACAACACTATCCATTTGCCGGGGATATCCCAATAAGCGAGAGCAAAGCTGATCAAAAGAGCTGGCAAAATCACCAACCCAATTGCAAACAGTGACACTGAAAACGATACTCCGACAATGCCCCATAGTGTTGTATCGCCGCTAAACAGCAAGGTAGCGGCCTGTCGGGTTGTTTCCAGCATATCCATCAGCCCGCGTCCGCCACAAACAGTTGCTGACCATTCACTTTAAAATCGTTGATCATCGCTTGTGCTTTTGGGTTGATAAGCCAATCACTGAAGACTTTTGCACCTTCATAGTTCATGTTTGGGTAGCGACCTGGGTTAATCAAAATCACTTGGTAAGGGTTGAACAGACGCTTGTCGCCTTCCACCAACACTTCCAAATCCAATTTACTCTGATACGCCAACCAAGTACCTCTGTCAGTCAGCGTGTAACCTTGCATTTCGTTTGCCATAGTAAGAGTTGGCCCCATACCCTGACCAACAGCTTTGTAGGCGCCAAACTCTGGTCGTTGGCCGGCTGCTTCCCAAAGGAGTAATTCCTTTTTGTTGGTGCCTGAGTCGTCACCGCGTGAAATGAAGTCTGCATTGGCTGCTGCCACTTTTTTCAGCGCTTCGGTAACATCATTGTTCTCTTTCACATTGGCAGGATCAGTTTTCGGCCCCACTAGAACAAAGTCGTTGTACATCAGGCCTCTTGGAAGTACCCCAAAGCCATTTCCCACGAACCTGGCTTCTGCATTTGGCGCATGTGTCATCACCAAATCTACGTCTCCATTTTCACCCATTTTGAGTGCTTTACCTGTGCCTGCTGCAAGGATCTGTACTTCATACCCGGTGTCTTTCTTGAATTCGGGCAACAGATAATCTAACAAACCTGAGTGGTAGGTACTGGTCGTGGTTGCCAGCCTAATAAGCTCCGCGGCATTTGCCGTTACGGAAACGGTTAATAATGTGATAAGCGCAAAAAATTTATGGTTTTTATTGAATTTCATTCTGTCTTCCTGACATTTGATTGCTTTTTTGTTATGTAGGTTTCGCTTAACCTGCTTGGGTATATTGGATAAAGCAACAAAAATGCCAAAAATTTCTCATAGGTACTTAGTAGTATAAATAATTGAAAATTAAATAGGTTTGTCACAGTTTTTCGATCTAATGACCGACTTTATATGCATAATCCATTTAAGGCTTTGTTGGACTGAGTCAAAATGTCCTATGTATGATGAAACTCTCTAGGGTCTGTTGAACTTTGGTGATGGTTTTTGCAGCAGTTTGTGGGGGTTTTATGCAAGGCAGAGGCTTCGATGTGTAGCTGGCCTACATGGGAAGCCGATAACGCCGCAGAAAATCCCCACAAACGCTTAGGGCTAGAATAAAATTCAATCACCAAAGGTCAACAGACCCTAAAACATGAAGGCTTTAGACTGAATGAAGGACGCATTACAGCAATTCGGTTTCTCCGCGCTGGTCGTTGATGACGAACCTGGCATGCGCGCAATCTTGAATAAAGCGCTGTCAAAGAAGCTCACTCAGGTGGAAACAGCATCTTCGTTGGAAGAAGCTGAAGCGCTGCGGCAACGTAACTATTTCGATTTGCTGATCGTTGATATTAATCTTCCCGGGCGATCAGGTATTGATTGGCATGAAGCCTTCACCGATGATGAAAGACGCAGCGACATCATTTTCATGACAGGTTATGCCGAAATGGAAACGGCTATTAAAGCACTGCGTGCCGGAGCATCAGACTTCATTCTCAAACCCTTCAACCTTGAACAAATGCTGCAATCTGTGCAGCGTTGCCTCGATAAACGCATGATGGAAAGGCGTAATGTCGCCCTGCAACGTGATGTCGCCCGCTCTTTCCCTGTCGACATTATTGGCGAAGCACCCAAAACCCTCGCTATGCGTGAAATGGTCTCCCGCCTTGCTCCTTCGCCCGCTGCAGTGTTGATTGAAGGGGAGTCAGGAACTGGTAAAGAGTTAGTGGCTCGTGCTTTGCACTCATTGAGCGGGCGCAGTGGCCCATTCGTTCCTTTAAACTGTGGTGCTATAGCGCCGGAGCTTTTGGAAAGTGAGCTATTCGGTCATGTTTCCGGTGCCTTTACCGGCGCACGCAAGAGCAAAGATGGCCTTTTCCGTGTGGCTGACAAAGGTACACTTTTCCTTGATGAAATTGGTGAAATGCCACTGCCGATGCAGGCTTCACTGCTTCGGACTCTTGAACAAAAGACTATTCGCCCCGTCGGCGCAGAGCGGGAAGTGCAGGTGGATGTACGTATCGTTGCGGCGACTAACCGAAACTTACAGGAAGAAGTGAACGCAGGTCGATTCCGCAAAGATCTCTACTACCGCCTGAATGTACTTTCTGTTGAATTACCTCCGCTTAGAGAACGTACTGAAGATATTGGTTTGTTGCTAAATCATTTCTCCGAATCACTTTCGCGGGAAATGGGATTGAAACCTGTGGTGTGGTCAGCGGAAGAATTAACCGCAATGCAAGGCTATGAGTGGCCAGGCAACATTCGTGAGCTTAAAAATACCGTTGAAAGGGCGGTACTGCTGGGCAAGCCAGATCCCCGACACTGGAGTGACGGAGAATTGCTAAAAGCCACCTCCGGAGGAGAATCCCAAGTCGTGACTGTCTGCGAGGATGGTTATCCGCAAGAATGGCAATTAAAAGACGTAGAACGCGCGCACATCGAAAAAGTCGTCGATGCTCACGAAGGAAATAAATCTGCGGCTGCGCGACAACTTGGTGTGGCACGAAAAACCCTAGAGCGTAAATTTAAAGAGTGGAATGACGATTAACATGGTGGAACATTAAGGATGAATCGTCTCAATAAATGGCGACAGCGTTTTCGTACTATGGTGCGCTACCGCCTCTTGGTGCTGACATCTGTTCCTATCATTATTACTTTACTTGCACTGATTGCGCTCACCATGTATTGGACCTTGGCGTACTCCTGGAAAAGCGCGTTAGCGGGCGTGAACGCTGACCTTGCTGTCGCCAGTAACAGTATGGAAGTGTTACAGCGTGAACAGCGGCAGCAATTGAACGCTATCGCTGACTCCTATGATTTCCAAACACAAATCGAGCGCGACCCAAAACATATTTTCTCATGGGCGCAATCTCGGGCTGATAAATACGGTGTCGATTTTCTTGCTGTGTATCCGGCATCTGAGATAGACAGACTCCCGCAAAGCTTACGAAAACCACTGATTGAAGGTCGCGAGCGCACTTTCTTTCAGGTGATGTCGGACATTGAACTGGAAGCGATTACGCCGGACTTGTCTGTACGTGCGGAGATTCCGCTTCTCAACGAGCAGGTGATTGAATCCCGAGGTTTGATCAGCCGAAGCTTACTCCCCCTTTTCAACGAGGCAGGCGAGCTAGAGTGGATCATTGATGGCGGCATATTGCTGAATAACAGTACAGAGCTGGTGGATAGGATCCGCGATTTGGTATTCCCTGATGGTACCTTGCCAGATGCCAGCGTGGGAACCGTCACCCTGTTTATGGACGACATCCGTGTCAGTACTAATGTCCCGCTTGATTCCGACAACAAGTTTGGCCGTGCTATCGGTACCCGCGTGTCGGATGAAGTGCGAAAGTCAGTGCTAGAAAATGGCGATGTGTGGGTTAATCGGGCTTATGTTTACGATGCTTGGTACATCTCGGCGTACAAGCCAATCCGAGACTTCAATAACCGGGTGATTGGCATGCTTTACACGGGCTATCTCGAATGGCCGTTGATCTCTCGTTATCTCACTAATTTGGTGGAATTAGGCTTTGGCATTTTGGCAACTTTGTTTGTCACAGGGCTTTTGGTGTACCGTGGCGCGAAAGACCTTTTCAGGCCCATTGAGCGCATTCACCGGGTCGTACGTCTGGTGCGCTTTGATCAGGATGTACGCATTGGCAAGTTGGGGCTAGACCCGCAGCATGAACTCGCGATTCTTGCCCGTCAGTTCGACACTATGCTCGACCAGCTCAAACAGCAAAATGAGGCTATTCGACAGAATGCTTTGGAGCTGGAAGATAAGGTCAAAGAGCGCACTGCAAGCCTTCACGAAACCACCGAAGAACTCCGCCAGAACATCACCTTGTTAGAGCAAACCCGAAGCAAGCTGTTGCTAAATGAGAAGCTTGCTGCTCTGGGTGAGCTGACAGCGGGGATTGCCCACGAAATCAATAATCCGACTGCGGTGATCCTTGGCAACATTGAGTTGATGGAATATGAGCTGGGCAAAAACGCGACGTTGGTGTCCGAAGAAATGAGTGCGGTCTTGGAGCAGATTGACCGTATTCGCAATATCACCCGGAGCTTGCTCCAATACAGCCGCCAGGGTGGGGTGCAGGATGAAATCACCTGGCAGCACGTCAATCCGGTGATTGAAGAGAGTGTCACTTTAGTTCGTTCGGGAACCAAGAAGTCAGATGTGGAAGTCGTGACAGAGCTCAATGCCAAGTGTTGTGTGGAGATCAACCGCCATCAGTTATTGCAGGTACTGGTGAATCTGCAGATGAATGGTGTTCATGCCATGAATGACAAAGGGAAGCTGGTGGTGCGTTCCTCTGATTGGTTAGATGAGAGTGGCAATCCCATCGGAGCGACCATTTCTGTGCAGGACTTTGGTTGTGGCATTGCCAATGAAAACCTCACCAAAATCTTCGACCCGTTCTTCACCACGCGCCGCTCAGGAACTGGGCTTGGGCTTGCGGTAACCCACGGCATTGTCAGTGGTTTGGGCGGGGAGATTAAGGTGGAATCCAAGCTTGGCGAAGGCACCACTTTCACGCTTTATCTGCGTGAGAAAATCCAGACTGATGATGAAATCACTTCGCTGCAGGTAATGGAGTAAGGGTAAATATGTGGGCGCTTAGCCAGCCGCCCACATTTGCTTGCCAGCATGTTGAAGGTTGTAACCGCCGAACTGCTCACTTTGTTTGACGATCTCCTCGTCATCCAGATGTTGCATTAGTTGCTGAACCAAAGAGCGGAAATAGATGTTTTTGGGGATGACCAGTTCAAAGGCCTCATTGGCGATGGGATGAAAAGCGAGGCCAAATTCTCCCGCGGCACTTTGGCTACCAAACCCGATGTCTGCCGCTCCCCGGGCAATCGCAGACCCTAATTCCCGCTCATTCAGACACACAGTGACCGTATTGAGCATGTCAGTGGTAATACCGTTTCTAAATAGCCATTCTTCCATCGCACGAGCACTGCCAGCACCGCCTTGACGACCAGCCCATCGCCATTCTTTTCCTGTGAAATGGTGCGGGTCGTTCAATTGCTCGGCGAGTTCAGGGCGAACAATCAGACCTTGTTGGCGCTCGAAAGCATGGAGTAACACCCAGTTTTTGTGTCCGGCATATTGTTGGATAAGTGCAGGGTGACGGAGCTTGGCTTCCTCGGCATTTCCCCAGTGAATCGCGCAGATATCGACATGACCTTTTTCCAGCATCGACAAACCCTGTTTGGTGCCTGTGGCGGTGTAGCCAACCAATGCCGTGCTTCCTAAAGCGTTCGCCATTTTGCTCACAATGTGTTGCAACAAAGGGTCATCAGAGCCTGCAATCAAAAGCCTGTCGCTGAATACACCGTTGTGGCTGGACTCCAGCAGCCAACGGTCAAGCAAGCTTTTAGGAAACAGCCACTTGCCAGTGACCTTGGTGGCCGGAAGCACACCATCATTAGCCAGGCTGTAGACTTTCTTTTCGTTCAGATCGAGATACTCTGCAACCTGACGGGCATTCATGAACTCCGGAAAATCACTCATTGGATTCACCTTTTACATCGAATTCGATGTTCTTGGCGCCATTGAACACCTGAAAACGGTGGCCTTTGGCGCGGGCAATCATGGTTATACCAAGCTGTTGGGCAAGGTCATAACCCATCTGGGTCACGCCCGAGCGTGATAGCAGCACGGGTATACCCATTTGCGCCACCTTAATCACCATCTCTGACGTCAGGCGACCTGTGGTGTAGAAAATTTTGTCTTCGCCAGTTTCGCCTTTCAACCACATTTCGCCAGACAAGGTATCTACGGCATTGTGGCGACCAATGTCCTCAACGAAAGAGAGAATTTCTGTGCCTTTGCACACCGCACAACCATGCACTGCACCTGCTGCTTTATAAGTGTCGTTGTGATGAGTTAGCGCTTCCAGCAGGCCATACAGGGAAGACTGGGTAATGCGGTGTTCTGGTAGTTTCAGGTCTTCGAGCTTTTTCATCACGTTGCCAAACATGGTGCCCTGACCGCATCCCGACGTGACGGTTTTCTTGGAGAGCGTCTCGTCAATATCTTTATTTTGCTCTGCCGTGACCACAGCAGCGGATTGGGTTTCCCAGTCTATGATCACTGAATCTAGCGCGTCAGCATCATTAATCAATTCTTGGTTTTTGAGGTAGCCCAATACCAGCATATCTGGGCGGGCACCCAATGTCATCAGGGTCACGATCTCCTTCCAATTCAGATAAACCGTCAGGGCGCGTTCACAGGCAATCTGCTTGGTCATTGGCTCGCCGTATTCGTCGAACACAGTGACATCAATCGTTTGAGGGATGTCGGTCTGGGTTTGGATAATTTTTGGTTGGGTCATTTACCCGGCTTCCTTTTGGGTGTGTTAGAGACACAAAAACTGAATGTCATTGGGGCATCAGTAAAGGTAGCAATTCCCGTTCCAATCACGCAGGGTCATCGGGGCTATGGTATGTGTTTTGCTTTATGGGGTTAGAAAACCAGACTTCTCGGAACCATCGGTAGTGATTTTGAAGCCTGGAACCACAAGGAGTGATGTGTGACGAAAACGATAAAAGACCCTCAATATTGGCTAATGCAATTTGACCTTGAAGCAATGGAAGTCGATGTGGGGCGCTGGAAAACCAAGCGTTGGTCTATTGTGAACCTAAACCTGCCTCATACTGAAGAAGAGTGTTCAGACACCCAGATTTCCCTTCCTTTGGAGCTGTTTAAAGACGAACGAACAGACTATCGATTTAATCTCAGCTCCCGCGACCCACACCTCTTTTTCATTTTTGAAGTCGAAGACGATGAGGCTCTCAAACCGCTTCAGGTGACAGCCTCTCAAACTCACGCAGCAAGCTTTATGGACGGTGACTATCTGGTGCAGTCCATTTCGATGCCACTTGCGGTACAGGCATGGATGGAGGCTTTCATTGGTCGCCACGGAGAGCTTCTCGAAGTACGTAAGAAAAAGCGCAGAGGCGCGGGGAGGGCAAGTGGCAACTGAGTCTTTTTTAAATCGTTGGTCAAAGCGCAAGCAAGAGACACAAAGTGAAAACACTGATGAATTAACAGAAGAAAACCTTGCTCCAGAAACACCTGAAATGGAGGGAGACGAGCCATCCCTTCAAGACGATTCGTTGGAAGATGAAGCCCCTTCTATGGAAGACGTAGAGCAACTAAAGGCGGGCGATTCAGCCTCGGTATTCTTGGCGAAAGGCGTTGCGTCAGAAGTGAAAAAAGCCGCCCTGAGAAAGTTATTTCATAGTGAGGCTTACAATGTGTTGGATGGCATGAATGAATACGACCTTGATTATTCGAATACGCCAAACCTCGCGGCTGACGTTGCTGCTTCTCTAAGAAAATGGACCAAGGAAAAGCTTGAAGAGGCCACTCAGGATGAACAGGAAAATCTGCCAGAAACCTCAACTGATAAAACGGTTAATGAAGAGAGTCTCAACTCGCTGAAAGAAAGTGAGACAAAAAGTACCCATGAAGAATTAGGGGACAATTTGTCCTATCCGCCGGGACAAAATGTCCCAAATGAAAGTGTGGATAAGAATTCGGACGGATCCTGACTCCGTTTAGGTCATTTTTCTTCCTTCAATTCTGGTTCGTTACTTGCTGCAACAGAAGAGTCTTACTTTAAGACGTAGCTAAGCCTCTGTTCAGTAAAGCTAAACGGCGTGATGCCAGCCTTGAAGAACTATCGCATGAAACAGAGTAACGCCGTTTGCCGGCTAGGAACGCAGGTGTCTATGGCTACACAAACTACAGCAATCGAGCATATGTCGACGGAAAATAACATAACAACACTCAATCAGTATCTTGAAAATCAAACCGATACCAATGGATTGGCTAGGCTGCATGCGCTTAGAAGCACAGTCACGTTAGGAAACTTAATCCCGCCCACGGTGAGTTTTGAAAGCCGTGGGCTTGCGCTCGTCGTGGGAAACGCCTCTTCACTTTCTTCATTCAGTCAATTAATCGCAGATGATACACGCGACCGCATCGTGCTGCTGTGCAATGAAGCGGGTGCCACGCTTTCAAACCCTGCTGAAGGCATGACATTGTTCTTTAGCAGTGAGGTTAAGATTGATGGCTTCCTCGGGTCTTTCCTAGTGACGCTCACCCATAATGGCGCTCTGCAGAATCTGGCGCAAATTGCTTTCGGGCGTGAGTATTTTGACCTTATTGTTGACCTAACTGAAAAAGGTATTCACGCAGCGCAACTGCCACCTTTGGGTTATCACGCTGTTGGGCGCGGCTTGGTAACGGCTGGCGATGCCTCGGAAGCGGTGATAGAAACCGTTGGGACGTTCGACAAACCGAAATTCTTCCGTCTAGACAATGAGCGCTGCGCCCATGTTGCTCGTGGATTGGAGGGCTGCACCCGTTGCATCGATACCTGTCCGGCAGACGCGTTAAGTTCTATCGAGCAGACTATCACCATCAACCCTTACCTTTGCCAAGGTATGGGATCATGCGCGACCACGTGTCCAACAGAAGCCATCAGCTATGCATTGCCAGATCCGGAAAACACCCAGCACTTTGTGTTCGACCTGATTCAACGCTTCCGCCAGCAGGGGGGCGAAGTGCCAGCGATTCTTTTCTACGCGGAAGCGGATGAAGATACCCTGGTCGCAGCGATGTCGTCGCTGCCTAACAATACAATTCCAGTGCGATTGGAGGAGTTGGCCTCAGTGGGTTTAGACACTTGGCTGAATGCATTGGTTTACGGTGCTTCACAGGTAATTTTAGCGATGGCCCCAAATCTGCATGCCAAAACACGCCACGTGCTGGAACAAGAACTATTGGTTGCTTCTTCATTCCTCAACGACCTCAACATTGAGCAGGATCGCATTGCCTTAAAAGCGCTGGACACTTTTTCCTCGCTGACCCAATACAGCAACGCGCTGATGACGCATCCGGAAAAACTGACGGGTACCAAGCGTGAAAAACTGTGCCAAGCATTGGACTTACTGGCTGCGCAATCGGCTCAAACTCTCACCACATCATTGGTTCCTCAAAATGCGCCATATGGCCGCGTCAACGTGAAAACTGACGAGTGTACCCTTTGTATGGGGTGTGTGGCCGTGTGTCCGACTGATGCGCTCTTAGCAATAGGCTCCCATCCGGGAATGACATTCCGTGAGCAGGACTGTGTGCAATGTGGGCTGTGTGAAACAAGCTGTCCTGAATCTGTCATCACGCTTGAACCCCGCTACAACTGGGACACCGAAACGCGTCAACAAAGAGAAACCTTACATGAAGAGGAAGCGGCGAAATGCACCAGTTGCGGTAAGCCATTTGCGCCGGTTTCCATGGTGAACATGCTGATAGAAAAACTGCAAAACCACAGTCACTTTGAAGGTGACGCCATCAAACGTCTCTCGATGTGCGAAGACTGCCGGGTTCGCGACATTGTCGCTGAAACAATGATCAACAACCCAGAGAAACAGATGAAGGTTTAGGAGGGACGAATGGTAATGCAGGAAATCATCAACGTGGAAGATGTCACCCGTGAAGACAATGAAATTCGTCTCAACATTTATCACCTTCTGGCGCATCTGTTCAGACAGGCACCTGACCAGGATGTGCTGAACTGGCTGGCGACACTGGAAGTGGAAGGCGACGAAGATAATGGCATGGCTGCGGCCTGGTCTGTTCTCAAGCTGTCCGCAAGTAAAACCAAACCTATGCAGACGGCCGATGAGTATCAACAGTTGTTTATCGGTGTCGGGCGTGGAGAGGTGGTGCCATTCGGTTCCTGGTATCTCACCGGATCTTTGATGGAACTGCCCTTGGCACACCTTCGTCAGGACTTACGCCGATTGGGGTTTGAGCGTCAGGAAGAAACCAAAGAGCCGGAAGATCATATCGCCGCATTGCTGGAAGTGATGGCGATGCTGGTGGATGAAGAGGATACAGAAAGCCAAAAGGCTTTTTTCAACCGTCATATTGCGCCGTGGTTTGAGCGATTGTGTGACGACGTGATTCGTGCGAATGCAGCAGTATTTTACTCCTCTGTTGCTGCACTCGCGAAACAGTTCCTAACGATAGAAAAAATAAGTTTTACCCAGCGTCCTTGGTAATTCCGCCTGGCAGAAAGCGGACTGAAGCGCTGATAAAAAGTACAAGGAGCAATGTGATGTCAGAAAACCAAAAAGAGACGGGCAAGCCAAATGAAGCGCGCCGCCAGTTCCTTAAGGGATTAGGTGTTGCCGCAGCAGCTGGAGCGGCCACCACAGTGGTTAGTGGTGCGGCTCAAGCGGAAGTGACAGTGGCTAAGCCGGAACAGGAAAACACCTCGGGCTATCGCGAAACGCAACATGTTCGCGATTACTACGATTCCCTCTAACCTGGCTGATGGAGTGAGATGATGAAACTGACGAAACGGTCTGACACCGTCAGCAAGGACGAAAAACAACTGGGTGTTTCCCGTCGTACCTTTATGCGTAACTCTACGTTGGCTACCGCAGGTGGTATTGCAGCGGCAGGGATGTTTGCGCCGGGCATGATGAAAAAAGCCGCAGCGAAAGACGCTGATCCTAACAAACCGGTTGAACAAAAGCGCACGATTTGTTCTCACTGTTCAGTGGGTTGTGGCGTGTATGCAGAAGTACAGGATGGTGTCTGGACAGGCCAAGAGGCTGCGTTTGACCACCCATTCAATGCCGGCGGTCACTGCGCCAAAGGGGCTGCACTGCGTGAACATGGCCATGGTGAACGTCGCCTCAAATACCCAATGAAGCTGGTGGATGGAAAGTGGCAGAAAATCAGCTGGGACACCGCCATCAATGAAATTGGCGACAAGTGTATGGAAATCCGCAAGCAAGACGGTCCGGATTCTGTGTACTTCTTAGGTTCGGCTAAGCATAGCAACGAACAGGCATACATGTTCCGTAAAATGGCATCGCTTTGGGGAACCAATAACGTTGACCATCAGGCGCGCATTTGTCACTCCACCACGGTAGCGGGTGTGGCAAATACTTGGGGCTACGGTGCGATGACCAACTCCTTTAACGACATGCATAATTGTAAGTCGATCCTTTTCGTCGGCTCCAACCCTGCCGAAGCGCACCCGGTTGCGATGCAGCATATCCTTATCGCAAAAGAGAAAAACGGCTGTAAGATTATTGTGGCTGATCCACGTCGCACCCGCACTGCCGCGAAAGGGGACCACTTTGTATCCCTCCGCCCGGGAACCGATATTGCGTTTATCTGGGGCCTGCTATGGCACATTTTCGATAACAACTGGGAAGACAAGGAATTCATTTACCAGCGCGTGTTTGGCATGGATGAAATCCGTGAAGAAGTTGCGAAATGGAACCCTGAAGAAGTAGAGCGTGTGTCCGGTGTTGGACGTGACGACATGTATCAGGCGGCGAAAATCCTTGCCGAAAACCGCCCAGGCTGTGTGGTTTGGTGTATGGGGGGTACGCAGCACACCACAGGTAACAACAACACCCGCGCTTATTGTGTGCTGGAGCTTGCTCTGGGGAACATCGGTAAATCAGGCGGTGGTGCCAATATTTTCCGTGGACACGATAACGTGCAGGGGGCCACCGACCTTGGCGTGTTGTCCCACACCTTACCGGGTTACTACGGTTTGTCTAACGGTGCATGGAAACATTGGTCGAAAGTCTGGGATCTGGACTATGACTGGGTTCAAGGGCGTTTTGACCAAACGGAATACAACGGCTCTAAACCAATGAACAGCAACGGTATACCGGTTTCACGCTGGATTGATGGCGTGCTGGAAGACCCTGATAAAATTGCCCAGAAAGCCAATATCCGCGCCATGTTTTACTGGGGGCATGCGGTGAACTCGCAAACCCGTGGTCCCGAGATGCAAAAGGCAATGGAAAAACTGGATATGATGGTCATCGTCGACCCTTATCCAACCGTTGCTGCAGTCATGAACAACCGTAAAAACGGCGTTTACCTGCTGCCAACGACCACTCAGTTTGAAACCTATGGATCGGTGACCGCATCTAACCGTTCACTGCAATGGCGTGACAAGGTGATTGAGCCTCTGTTTGATTCAAAGCCTGATCACAACATCATGTATCTGCTTTCCCAAAAACTGGGTTTCTCAGACCAACTGTTTAAGAACGTGAAGGTGAATGGCGATGAACCTCTGATTGAAGACATTACCCGCGAGTTCAACCGCGGTATGTGGACGATCGGATATACGGGCCAGAGCCCAGAGCGCTTGAAAACGCACCAGCAGAATTGGCATACCTTCAATAAAACGTCACTTGAAGCGGAAGGTGGCCCGGTTAATGGTGAGACTTATGGTTTGCCATGGCCTTGTTGGGGATCACCGGAAATGAAACATCCGGGTACGCACATTCTCTATGACACGTCGAAAGAAGTCGCCCGCGGCGGCGGTAACTTCCGAGCACGCTTTGGCGTGGAGTATGAAGGTGAGAATTTGCTGGCGGTTGACAGCTATTCAAAGGGTTGTGAGCTGGAAGACGGTTATCCTGAATTCACTGACAAGATGCTTAAGCAACTCGGCTGGTGGGATGATCTGACTGCAGAAGAAAAGGCCGCGGCTGAAGGCAAAAACTGGAAAACAGACTTGTCTGGCGGTATTCAGCGTGTCGCCATCAATCACGGGTGTATCCCATTTGGTAATGCCAAAGCGCGTGCAATTGTCTGGACCTTCCCAGATAAGGTGCCGCTGCACCGTGAACCACTGTATACACCGCGCCGTGACCTGTTGCCTGAATATGCCACTTGGGATGACAAGGCAGACATCTACCGTCTTCCTACTTTGTACAAGTCCATTCAGGATATTGATGCAGTAAAAGACTACCCCATCATTCTCACATCTGGTCGCTTAGTTGAGTATGAGGGCGGGGGTGAAGAAACCCGATCAAACCCTTGGCTTGCGAAATTGCAGCAAGAAATGTTCGTGGAAATCAATATTGCTGATGCTAATGACTTAGGCATTGTGGATGGACAGGATGTTTGGGTCGAGGGGGCGGACAAAGGGCGAGTGAAAGTGAAAGCCATGATTACACCTCGTGTCTACAAAGGGCTGGCCTTTATGCCGTTCCATTTTGGGGGAGTATTTGAAGGCGAGGATCTCAGGTCAAAATATCCAGAGGGTGCTGACCCTTATGTAATTGGTGAAGCGGCAAATACTGCAACGACTTATGGTTATGACCCAGTGACCTTGATGCAGGAAAGTAAAGTGACCCTTTGTAAGATCTTACCAGCGTAATGGGAGCGCATAGTTATGGCTGATATGAAATTCTTATGTGACACCAAGCGCTGCATTGATTGCAATGGCTGTGTCACTGCGTGTAGCAACGCTAACTCTGAAGTGGTGACCTGGGGAACGCAGCGTCGTCGTGTCGTTACCTTGAACGATGGCGAGGCGGGCGAAAACTCAGTTTCTGTTGCCTGTATGCACTGTGCCGATGCACCTTGTATGGCAGTGTGTCCAGCTGACTGTTTCTACAAAACAGAAGATGGCATTGTCTTACACAACAAGGAGACCTGCATTGGCTGCGGATACTGCCTGTTTGCTTGTCCGTTTGGGGCTCCTCAGTTCCCGAAAACGGCGGCATTTGGGGAGCGTGGCAAGATGGATAAATGTACCTTCTGTGCAGGCGGTCCAGAGCCGGACGGTTCGGCAAAAGAGCGAGAGCTATATGGTGCAAACCGTATTGCCGAAGGTAAGTTGCCTTTGTGTGCTGAAATGTGTTCTACCAAAGCACTGTTGGCGGGGGATGCAGAGAAAATCTCAGCAGTATTCCGTCAACGCGTTGTAGAGCGTGGCGCAAAAGGAGCAGGCTGGACCAAGGGCGATGACCTTGCCTACGATGCGACAAAAAGCTGATTAGCATGGAACCTGTGGGACGTGTTGTGTCCCACAGTATCAGGAGGAGAGATATGTTTAGAACATTGCTCGCCATGCTAATGGTGATAGCAACCTTTTGGTCTCCAATCAGTCTTGCAGAAGACGGTGCCAAGGCGGATCCACAGAAAGAAATGGTGCAACTGGCTGGCCCTGAATTCTGGAGAGAAGTGCGAGGTGGGGAATCCGGTTATACGGTTGCGACGGGAGCAGAGGCTGGGCAACTTATTAATGTTGACGGTCAACGCTGGCGGGAAATTCGTAATGAGTGGATCAGTCCACTCGGGCTAATTTTTCTCGCTGTGTCCTTAGGTAGTTTGCTGTTGTTTTACCTTTGGGCAGGACGCATAGAGTTATCGCATAAGCGGACTGGCAAAAAGGTCATGCGCTGGACGCCTTTTGAGCGCGCCATGCACTGGTTTACCGCCATCAACTTTCTGATCTTGGGTTTCAGTGGCGTACTCTTGCTATATGGCAAGCACTTTATTAAACCTGTGGCGCCTGAAGCAGTTTGGGGCAGCATCATCTATGCGGCTAAAGTGTCGCATAACTACTTGGGTCCCCTGTTTGTGCTTGGACTGTTGTGTATGTTGGTGAAGTGGATGAAGAACAATATCATCAACAAAGTCGACATTGAATGGTTCAAGCAGGGTGGTGGTATTTTGCCAAACGGTAAACACCCGTATGCAGGTTTTTGTAATGGTGGCGAGAAGATCTGGTTCTGGCTGCTGGCAACCGTTGGTGTGGTGGTCTGTGTTACAGGTCTGGTGATGGATTTCCCACTTTTCGGTCAAACTCGTGAAGACATGCAAATAGCAAACCTGCTCCATGGTATTGCTTCTTTGGGCCTGTTCGCAGCGGCGTTAGGGCACATCTACATTGGTACGGTGGGTACTGAAGGCGCGCTTGAAGGCATGGCAACAGGCTATGTAGATGAAAGTTGGGCGAAGCAACACCACAAGCTTTGGCTGGACGAAGTACAAGGCCAAAGCAGTGCTCAAACGACAGAAGCGAAAGAGCAACAAAGTACCTGACGGTTTGGCAAGTAAACGAAAGCCCGCAAGCGCGGGCTTTTTTGTGTTTATTGCAAAGGTCAACAGCCCCTAGGTGATAGACTCGTTTTTGGCAGTAGGAAGCCAAAACGAAATCACTGTGGTTGTTGCGAGGAAAGCGAAAGACACCCAGAGACACGCTGCGAATCCCCAGATCTGGAATACCCACCCTGAGAGAATGGTGCCAATCAAGCGTCCCATCGCATTTGCCATGTAATAAAATCCTACATCCAGCGAAACGCCGTCACCTTTGGCATAACTGACAATCAGGTAAGAGTGCAGTGAAGAGTTCACAGCAAAAACAGCACCGAACACCATCAAGCCAACAATGATAACCGTTTCTGGATGCCACTGTTGTTGCACACTGATGGCGATGATCCCTGTGACGACGGAAAGCAACAGCGCCCAATAAATTGCGGCTTTGCCATCCGGCGTTTTACCAGAAGCTTTACCTGTGATCTTCGGAGCAATCCCTTGAATAAAGCCATAGCCAATCACCCAAGTCGCCAGAAATGCACCGACGGCACTGTGGTCCCAGCCAAAGGTGGTACCAAGGTAGATGGGAAGGGCAATCACAAACCACACATCTCGGGCACCGAACAAGAACATACGGGCAGCAGACAGAATATTCACACTGCTGGATTTCGAGAATATCTCAGAGAACTTAGGCTTGGTTTTCGCCTTGCCCATGTCCGACTTCAAGAACAGTAGACTACCGATAAATACCAGCAACAAGACGCCAGCCATTGCAGCCACCGCAGATTGGAAACCAATCAAGGAAAGCAGTGCACCGCCTAGGAAGAAACCGGCCCCTTTCAATGCGTTCTTAGATCCTGTGAGAATCGCAATCCACTTGTAGAGTGCGCCCTGTGCATCTTCAGGAACCAGCGTTTTGATTGAGCTCTTGGCGCTCATTTTATTGAGGTCTTTGGCAATACCAGACATGGCTTGCGCTGCCATTACCCAAGGAATACTGAGCCAAGCTGTCGGGACTGCCAGCATGGCGAGCGCGACAATTTGCATGCCTAGACCAATGTTCATGGTTCGGTTAAGCCCCAACCTTGCGCCGAGCCAGCCGCCAATCAGGTTGGTCACCACACCAAAGAATTCATAGAAAAGAAAGAGTGAAGCGATTTCCAGACTGGAGTAACCCAGGTCATAAAAATAAAGGACCACCAACATGCGCAGTGCACCGTCAGTGATGGTGAAATTCCAATAATTGAATGTCACCAGCATGTACTGGCGAACGTGGGAATTTAATTGAGACAGCATAACAACTCGCCCAAAAAAGAGCCGCATTTGCAGCTCTTGATGTTTCTTTTATGTTTATGCCAAGCCCACTTTGCGAACCAACTCTGCGGTGCGCGTAGCGTAGCCCATTTCGTTGTCATACCAGGCGTAGACTTTCACCATGCGCTTGCCAACGACCATAGTCGAGAGGGCGTCTACGATGGTAGATCGCTGGTCGCCTTTGTAGTCGATAGATACCAACGGACGTTCTTCAAAGCCAAGAATGCCTTTCAGTTCGCCTTCAGACGCTTCTTTCAGCAGGGCATTCACTTCTTCTACGGTGGTGTCGCGCTTCACATCGAAGATGATGTCAGTCAGAGAGGCATTCGCCAGCGGAACACGGACTGCATGACCGTTAATCTTACCTTCCAGCTCAGGGAAGATTTCAACGATAGCTTTCGCGGAACCTGTGGTGGTTGGGATCAAACTCATGCCGCAGGCGCGCGCACGACGAAGGTCTTTGTGCGGTGCATCCAGAATGGTTTGGGTGTTGGTGAGATCGTGAATCGTCGTGAAAGCAGATTGCTCGATACCCAGCTTCTCATGGATCACTTTCACTACTGGAGCGATACAGTTGGTGGTGCACGATGCCGCGGTCACGATACGGTGGATTTCTGGGTCGAAGATGTTGTCATTGATGCCTACAACAATGTTGGCAATACCGTCTTCTTTCACGGGTGCAGAGACCACAACGCGTTTAACGCCTTGCTCGAGATATTGATTCAGGAACTCGGATTTACGGTGTACACCCGTAGCTTCGATAACAACGTCACAGCCTGACCAATCGATATCACTGATGTTCTTCTGCTGTGTCGTGCGGATGGTTTTCCCGTTGATCAGCATGGCATCGCCATCGGTGGTGACTTCGTGGTGCCAGCGACCCTGAACAGAGTCGAACTCCAGAAGGTGAGCCAGCGTCGCTGTGTCGCCAGCGACATCGTTGATTTGAACAAACTCAAGTTCAGGCCAGTCGAATGCGGCGCGAAGTGCCAGACGGCCGATACGGCCAAAACCATTAATTCCTACTTTAATAGACATCTCAATTTTCCTCTAAACACAGCACTCTGGGCGAGATTTCATCTCCGAGAGACGCTGGATATCTTGCTGGTATTCTTGTTTAAGGCAGTTCGAATCGACCAGCCCCTGAATTTGTTTGCGCATCCAACCTGGAAGCTGGTCAGACAGACGGTAAAACACCCACTGCCCCTGTCGGGTGTCTAAAATCAAGCCGCTTGAACGAAGCAACGCAAGGTGACGTGAGATCTTGGGTTGGCTCTCGTTGAGCGCAGTTGTTAGCTCCGCGACACACGCTTTTTGCTCGCGAGCGATAACCAATAAACAACGAACTCGGGTTTCGTCAGAGAGCAACTTGAAAAACTGATGGGGCAACATAATTGCATCCTCATATATGGATATGCGTATATTAGGTTCATAAAAATAAGAGTCAATCAGAAAGGAGGGAGTGTCATCAAAGCTTCATATTTGGAGCATGAACTAAGCAACAGAGTCTTGATAACTCTGTTGCTTGATGGGGGCTATTTGGAAATGAGTTCCCAATTAAGGGCCGTGCCCGCGGGAATATCTGAGAGCGCGATTCGTCCCATGACAGCATCAAAATGCTTGGGCGCTAAACCAAACCCCGGACGAACGCTTCTTACGTTGTCTGGATTGAGGGTTTCACCTTTCTTGATGTCTTGAGCAACATAGAGCGAACGACGAAATTGCACATTGCCTTTCTCCGCTTCTTTAAGTTGATAGCCTACTTGTCCCAATGCTTGCCACGCGGTTTCTGTGTCCCGACAGAGTGATGCCAGTTCATCAGGCTCCAGAGAAAAGGTAGAGTCTGGGCCTGGGTCATTGCGGCTCAGAGTGACGTGTTTTTCAATCACGGACGCGCCGAGCGCAACAGCAGCAACAGACACTGTGGTACCCAATGTGTGATCTGACAGACCGCCTATCACACCGAACTTTTCTGCGAGATCGGGAATGGTACGCAGATGGCTTTGGGAAGCTGGAGCAGGGTAGGCGCTGATGCAATGAAGAAGTACCAGTTGCTCACAACCATTGTCACGGGCAGTCGCCACCGCTTCGGCAATCTCATCACCGTTAGCCATGCCTGTGGAGATGATCATCGGTTTTCCGGTTTGCGCCACATAACGGATCAGCGGTAAATCGACTGCTTCAAACGACGCTATCTTGTATGCGGGCGCATTGAGATCTTCCAGCAAGTCTACTGCTGTAAAATCAAACGGCGTGCTGAACAGTGTAATGCCAACGTCGCGTGCTTTATCAAACAGCGGCTTGTGCCATTCAAAGGGCGTATGGGCTTCTTGGTAAAGGTCATAAACAGTGCGACCATCCCAGAGCCCGCCTTTGATTTGGAATTCGTCAGAATCGCAATTAAGAGTGATGGTGTCAGCGGTATAGCTCTGCATCTTAATCGCATCAGCGCCAGCGCGTTTGGCCATTTCAATGGTCTGGAAAGCACGTTCGATGGAGCCGTTATGGTTTGCTGACATTTCAGCGATGATGTAAGGCTTGTGGTCTGGGCCAATTTTACGGCCATCGATGGTAATAAACGGGGTCATGATGCTGTGTTACCGTTCCAGTCTTCACGTGAAAGGAAGAAAGCAAAATAATCTTTGTCTCCCTCTGCTGTGATTAGGGTTTGCGTGTCCTTTTCCTTTGAAAAACCAAGCTTGTGGTGAAGGTAAAGGACTTTTGGATTGCTGCAAAGCACCCGGCTGCGAATACTTTCAAGCCCCAACTTATCAAAGCCTAGCTGCAATGCTTCCGATAACAGCGTAAAGCCAGTGCCTGAGGGTGCTTTAGGGGATTTATAAAACCCCCATTCTGCGGTGTTGGATTTCCTTTCAATCTCAGTGAAGGAGACCATGCCAACCGGCGTTCCCTCAGAGTGTGCAATAAAAAACTGTTTGGTGGTGTCAGTTGAAGCTTTGGCAAACCAACGCTCATGCTCCTCAGCGCTGATTTCATGTTGGGTAAACATCATCTCGCGAACGCCAGGGTCATTTCGCCAACCCCGAACCATGGGTAAGTCTTCGGTCGTCATGAGACGAAATGTCATCTCATTATTTGTTTCAGGCGGACAAAAACTTTCCATGACTTCGACTACACGCTGCGCACCATTGCCATCAATGTCTGATTTCTCCAAGCGATAAGGCAAAGTTTTCCAATGTTCCGCCAGCCATTTCAGCTCATTGGCGTAATCGTGCTCGGTGGTTTTATCGCTGACACCAAGGTAACGGTACAGGCCGCTGGCCCCAAGGTGTTCGGCCATTTGGCGCTGGTTTTCTGCAACGGAAACGAGGGTTCCCGGCACACCGAGACTCGCGCGTTCAATCGCGCTGACACCGGCACCGCCAAAAGCATATCGGCAGGCGGCAAGTTCAGCTTCGTAGTCGGGAAGGTTTTCAGAAAGCGTTACGAACTCCGGTAAAGGCAGCGACGCAATTTCGTCTCTTCTCGGATTTGCTAATCCGTGCACAACATGCAGCCGGAAAGGGAGTGAATCGAAGTGTCTGCTGGCGTTTAAAAGCTTAATGCATTCGCCACTTGGGTCTGTGCCACTGAAAAAAGCCAGTACCACATTCTTGAGCGCCGGAGGTTGTTGGCGAAGCTCAGAAAAGCGTGGACGCAGCAGGCCAAATTTTGGTCCCAGAAGTTGAGTGCATTCCTTGGGCACAACCTGATGATAGCGGTTTTCAAAATCCGGCCACGGGTTGTGGTCCAAGATCACATCACACTTGTGTTCACGGTTAGCCAGATCGTCAATGGTAAAGATTCTGGCACCCGATGTACGCATCAGGTTTTGCCACTCGCTGTCGAGCGCATAATGATCCATGGCAATCCAGTCAGGCTGAAATCCTTCCAGTGCTGCCAAGCTTTCGTTTGCATCAGCTTCCTGTGTCACGCCAAGCCAGTGTTTGTAATCGCCGGCATCGGGCAAGAAGGTTTCCTGAATGGTTTTTAGGGAAATGACGTCGACACCCTGAGCTTTGCTGTAATCGGTAAGATTGCCTGTCAGAGGGCGGCTAAGAAGCACAACCTCATGGCCGCGCTCAATCAGCTTTTTTGCCAGCACCAGACAGCGCATGATATGTCCGGTGCCAATCTGGCTGGAGGCATCGGCGCGAATGGCAACCTTCATAGCTCTCCCCGCTGTTCAAGAATTTGATAGAGCATTTCAGCGCGGATCCAATCGTCGGGCTCATCGATATCCTGAACCCGGAAATGAGGGATCTGAACGGCTTTGGAATGTGGTGCGAAAATCGGTTTTCCGGAAAGGAAAGCGTCCGGCTTGCCCCAGTAAAACATCCCCGCATCGTGATAAGCGGTCTCTAAATCCTGTGATCGGGTGGAGAAATGCTCAGGCCAGAACATTTCCACATTGCCTTCGCCATTCATTCGGATACTGCGCTGAATGGGGAATGAAAAGCGTGTGGCGGCGAACGTGTATTGGGTCTGTTCTTTTTCCAGCAGTTCCAGACCTTCTTCCAAATCCTTGGCGCGGGTAAACGGCACGGTGGCATAAAGACAGCAGACCGAGCCCAATGGACGGGTATCGTTCTCCTGAAGCCATTCGATGGCATGTTTGATCACGTCCAACGTTGTCGCATGGTCATTCGCGATATCTGCAGGACGAAGGAAAGGCACCTCTGCGCCATGTTCTTTGGCGACACCGGCAATATCCTCGCTGTCTGTCGAGACAATGATGCGGTCAAACAGGCCAGACTTTTTGGCAACATCAATGGCATAGGCAATGATTGGCTTGCCAATGAAGGTCTTGAGATTTTTTCCCGGAATACGTTTGCTGCCGCCACGGGCAGGAATAATACAGACTTTCATTTCGTCCTCAGCGCAGCGCGTCAGCCAGTGCCTGAATCACTGTGTCCTGCTCATCTTCCGTCATATCAAAGTAAAGAGGCAGGCTGAGCGCAGCTTGATAATAATTTTCTGCAGCAGGGAAGTGTCCCCACTCAAATCCCAACTCGCGGTAATACGGTTGGGTGTGAACCGGAATGTAATGCACGTGTACACCGATGCCTTTCGCGCGAAGTTCATCAAACACGCTGCGGCGGCAATCTGGTTCCGCTAACTGGATGACATACAAATGCCATGCCGATTTACTGGCGGGAAGCAATGTTGGTGTGGTCAGTGGTAGTGCCGACAGCTTTTCAGTGTAGCGATCTGCAAGTACTTGTCGGCGTTCTACAAATGTATCCAGTCTCGCCAGCTGAGAAGTTCCCAGTGCGGCTTGAAGATCCGTCATGCGGTAGTTGAAACCCAGTGACTGCTGCTCGTAGTACCAGGCACCTTGGTTGCTGTCGACCAAAGATTCTAAATCCCGCGTAACACCGTGGCTGCGAAGATTCTCCATCGCTTTGGCGAGCGCTGGATTGTTGGTCAGCGCCATGCCACCTTCTGCGGTGGTGATGATTTTTACCGGGTGAAAGCTGAAAACCGTGATATCGCTGTATTGGCAATTGCCAACATACTGATCCTGATATTTGCCGCTGATGGCGTGAGAGGCGTCTTCGATGATGTGGAAACCATACTGCTCAGAAAGCTGGTGGATAGCTTCCATATCGCAGCTTTGGCCGCACATATGTACCACGACCACAATATGCGGCAGGGTGTCCGACAGCTTTGCGTGTTCCAGTTTCTCAGCTAAACGCTTTGGACAAAGGTTGTAGGTGGCTGGGTCGATATCGACAAAGTCGACATCTGCGCCACAATACAAACCGCAGTTTGCTGACGCCACAAAGGTGTTGGGAGAGGTCCATAAACGCTGACCTTTGCCAAGCTCCAGCGCCAGGCAAGCGATATGCAGCGCGGAAGTCGCACTGTTAACTGCGACGGCATGTTTCGCCCCGACTTTTTGAGCGACAGCGTTTTCGAACTGAGTAACGCGCGGCCCTTGAGTGATGAAGTCAGACGTTAAAGCGTCAACGACGGCATCGATATCGTCTTGGCTAATGTTTTGTTTGCCGTAAGGGATCATGCTTGTTGCTCAAATTCTAGGATCTGCTCGACGTTCAGAAAATCCGGGTTGCTGCCTGAATGGTATTCAAAACCAGCCGCAACAGGTTCGCCTTTTTCGCCGAGAGGATTCACCGAATAGTCGTAATCAGCCGCATAGAATTTGATAGTTGGGCGCATCACATAGTGGTCAGCAAATTCCAGCGTCAGATGAGAGTCATCACTTGGGCACATGATTTCGTGCATTTTCTCGCCCGGACGAATACCAATCTCTTTCACTGGCAGACCATTACCGTAAGCGAACGCTAGGTCCATCAAGCGGACTGATGGGATTTTCGGGACAAAGATTTCACCGCCTTGCATGCGCTCGAAGTTCTTCAGAACAAAGTCGACACCTTGCTGCAAGGTGATCCAAAAACGGGTCATATCAGGGTGGGTAATTGGTAGCGAATCTGCACCTTCTTCAACCAGCTTTTTGAAAAACGGCACCACAGAACCACGGGAACCCACTACATTGCCATAGCGAACAACGGCAAAGCGGGTTTGTCCGCCACCTGTCATGTTGTTCGCTGCAACGAAGAGTTTGTCTGAACAAAGCTTGGTGGCACCGTAGAGGTTATTTGGGCTGGCGGCTTTGTCAGTAGAAAGGGCGATAACCTTTTCGACCTTGTTAGCGATGGCGGCGCGGATGATATTTTCTGCACCGTGTACGTTGGTCTTGATGCATTCCATCGGGTTGTATTCAGCGGCAGGAACCTGCTTGAGAGCAGCTGCATGAATGACGTAATCCACGCCATTCATGGCTTCCATCATACGGCCAGCATCGCGTACATCGCCGATAAAATAGCGCATGCAAGGGTCATTAAACTCTTGCTGCATTTCGAACTGCTTGAGTTCGTCTCGGGAGAGAATGATGAGTCGCTTAGGCTTGTAACGCGCAAGGATGGTCTTGGTGTATTTCTTTCCAAATGATCCGGTACCACCGGTGATCAAAATCGACTTGCCGTTAAACATTTCAATCCTTAAGCATTCGTCTCAGTATCTGATTGAAATTTTAACTGATAGCGCCAATTTCGGTGGGAGAAAATTGCCTACATCGTGATTGGATGACGAAAAAAAAGACAATCTCTTTCGAAATTGCCTTTTATTGTGATTAGCTGAGAAGCTTACTTGTGACGTTCCTTCAGCTTATTTGCTACATCTTCGAGCGAGAAGCCTTGGTCTTGCAGCAGCACCATCAAGTGGTACATCAGGTCTGCAGACTCGTTGATCAGCTCCTCCTTATCGCCCGACGTCGCTGCAAGCGCGACTTCGACGCCTTCTTCGCCCACTTTCTGCGAAATGCGCTTGGTGCCCTTGGCATACAAGGACGCCGTATAAGACGTTGAAGGATCGGATCCTCGACGGGAAGCCAGCACCTGCTCCAGTTGATGAAGAAACACCAGAGCAGGTTTGTTTGCGTCGTCTTCTCCCCAGCAGGTTTCGGTGCCAAGGTGACAGGTTGGGCCGATTGGGTCGGCTTGCACCAGCAGGGTGTCTTTGTCGCAGTCCACAGCAATGTGTTTGAGACGCAGCACGTTACCGGAGGTTTCGCCTTTGGTCCAAAGACGCTCCTTGGTGCGTGAGAAAAAGGTCACTTGCTCGGTATCGAGCGTTTTTGCCAGCGCGTCCTGATTCATGTAACCCATCATCAGAACCTGTCCGCTCTGCGAGTTTTGGACAATGGCTGGTACCAAGCCGTCGACTTTTTCCCAGTCGATGCTTTCAGCGAGCGCCGCGTTTGATTGTGTCTGGCTCATAAGCGGATCTCCACGTCTTGTTGTTTTAAGTATTGTTTCAGTTCACCAATGTTGATGATCTGCTTGTGGAATACAGACGCTGCCAATGCACCGTCAACATTCGCTTTTTTGTAGGCTTCGGCAAAGTGCACCATTTCACCTGCGCCGCCCGAAGCAATCAGTGGAACGTGACACACTTCGCGGACCATGTTTAATTGCTCAAGGTCGTAGCCGTTGCGCACGCCATCTTGGTTCATCATGTTCAGCACGATTTCACCAGCACCACGCTTTTGCACTTCCTGCACCCAGTCGCGGGTTTCCCATTGGGTCGCTTTGGTGCGGGTTTCGTCACCCGTGAACTGATAAACCTGATACTTGCCTGTGTCTTTGTCGTAGTAGGAATCGATACCGACCACGATACATTGCACGCCGAATTTCTCCGCAAGCTCGGTAATGAGCTCTGGATTAGCCAACGCAGGTGAGTTGATGGAGATTTTATCTGCACCGAATTCCAGAATGCGTTTGGCGTCCTCTGCGGTTTTAATGCCGCCAGCGACACAGAATGGAATGTCGATGACTTCTGCCACACGCGCGACCCAGCTTTTGTCAACCAAACGGCCATCACTGGATGCGGTGATATCGTAAAACACCAGTTCGTCTGCGCCTTCTGCCGCGTAACGCGCGGCCAACGGGACGATATCGCCGATGATTTCGTGGTTACGGAACTGAACGCCTTTCACCACCTGACCATCGCGAACATCAAGACATGGGATTATCCTTCTTGCCAGCATGCGAATGCCTCCTCTGCAGTGAACTTGCCGTCCAGCAAGGCTCGGCCGACGATAACGCCTGCGACGCCTGTGCCTTTCAGCGCTTCGAGGTCAGCCAGTGAGCCGATACCGCCGGAAGACTGGAACTGAACCTGTGGGTACGCTGCACACAAGTCTTTGTATAGATCGACGTTGGAACCTGCCAAGGTGCCGTCACGAGAGATGTCAGTACACAGCACGTGCTTGAGACCAACCGTCAGGAAATCGTCCAGCAGCGCTTCGATGGTCACGCCAGAATCTTCCTGCCAGCCGGAAACCGCGACCATACGGTTGCCGTTGTCATCAATGTTGATGTCCAGCGCCAGCACGATTTGCTCTGCGCCGTATTTTTCCATCCAGCCTTTAACCAGTTCAGGTTGCTTAACAGCGGTTGAACCGATGACGACACGTTTTGCGCCGGCACGTAGCAGCTCTACCACGTCGCTTTCTTTGCGCACGCCACCGCCAATTTGGATGTTGGCTGGTGTGCTGGCAATCAGTTTTTCAATCAATGGCAGCTGACGGGCAGAGGTATCTTTTGCTCCGGTCAGGTCTACCAAGTGCAGCCAGTTTGCGCCTGCGTTGTGGTAAATCGCGAACTGTTCGCTTGGGTCAACTTTGTATTCGGTAACTTGTCCGTAGTCACCCTGATAGAGACGGACGACCTGCCCATCGATTAAATCCAAAGCGGGAATAATCATCCTTAATTACATCTCCAAAAAGTTCTTAATCAGTTGCGCACCAGCTTTGCTTGAGCGCTCAGGGTGGAATTGCACACCGTAATAGTTGCCACTTTGCACTGCTGCGGTAAACGGCTTGCCGTAGTCGCATTGACCAATGGTGTAATCACCGACTGGCATGGCGTAGCTGTGAACAAAATAGAAGTAGCTGTTTTCTGGAATGTCTTTAAACAGCGGGTGATTGTTCACTGGGGTGACCGTGTTCCAACCCATGTGGGGAAGTGGCAACTCGCCGGTTTCCATCAAGCTGGTGTCGGCATCAACGTGGCCTAGGCAGTTCACCTGCTCTTTGCCTTCCTGTGAGGATTTACCCAGAAGCTGCATACCAAGGCAAATGCCGAGAAGAGGCTGTTTTACTTCGCGTACCAGCGAAATCAGGTCGCGTTCTTCCAGGTTTTTCATCGCCTCGGACGCGGTGCCGACACCCGGAAGAAAGAGTTTGTCTGCTGCCAGCACGACATCTGGGTCGCGGCTGATCGTGACATCGTAACCGAGGCGCTCAATCGCAAAACGCACAGAGCTGACGTTCGCACAACCCGTGTCGATGATGACAATCTTTGCATCGCTCATTACAGCACCCCTTTGCTGCTTGGCAGCTCGTTACCTTCTACGCGAATCGCCTGACGCAAAGTGCGGCCATAGGCTTTAAACAGGCTTTCCACGATGTGGTGTGTATTGTCGCCGTCTGATGACAAGTGCAGAGTACAGGCCATGGTGTCAGTCAGTGAGCGGAAGAAGTGCTCGACCATTTCTGTAGAGAGGTCGCCAACCTTGTCCTGAGAGAAGGTCGCTTCGAACTTGAGGTAAGGACGGCCAGACAAATCCAGAGCACATTGCGCAAGACACTCATCCATTGGCAGACTGAAACCGAAACGACCGATACCGCGTTTGTCACCCAGCGCTTCTTTCAGCGCCTGACCCAGCGCGAGCGCCGTGTCTTCTACTGTGTGGTGATCGTCGATGTGTAGGTCGCCATCAACCGCCACTTCCATACGGAAGCCACCGTGGGTCGCGATTTGATCCAGCATGTGGTCGAAGAAACCAAGGCCAGTGCTGATCTTATTGCCGCCAGTTTCGTCCAAGTTCACCGTGATTCGGATGTCCGTTTCTTTGGTGGTACGAACAACGGTTGCCACGCGAGGGTTGGTGGTCAAATCCTTCAGAATTTGCTGCCAGCCCATGGTTTCCGGGTTGTATTGAATACCGCGGATCGCCATGTTTTCAGCAAGCTGCAGGTCGGTCTGACGGTCGCCAATCACGGCAGAGGTTTTGAAATCCACACGGCCTTGCTGGAGGTAGTCTTTAACCAAACCAAGTTTTGGCTTGCGGCAGCTGCAATCTTCGTGGTCGAAGTGTGGGCAAATCAAAACGTCAGCAAATTTCACGCCTTGAGATTCGAAAATCTCCATCATCATGTTGTGTGGAGCGTCGAAATCTTCTTGTGGGTAGCTGTCAGTGCCCAGACCATCTTGGTTCGTCACCATCACCAGCTTGTAGCCAGCGTCTTGCAGTGCCAGCAGGGCAGGGATCACGAATGGCTCAAGCTTGAGCTTGTCGAGGCGGTCGACCTGAAAATCTACAGGTGGCTCAACAATCAGCGTGCCATCGCGGTCGATAAAGAGGATTTTTTCTTTCACTACAAATTCCTTTTGTTGCGCTCTTTATGCCAGTTGCTGGCGGATAAAGGTCAGGGTCTTTTCACACTCTTCGCGGTTGCCCACGCTGATTCGGATGCATCCTTCAATTGGCGAACGGCGCAAGATAATGCCGTTGTCCCAAAGGGCTGAGAACAGAAGGTCAGCGTCTGGGAATTTCACCAGCAGGTAGTTGCCATAGCCATCAAACACTTCCACGTCCGGCAACATCGCAAGACCCGCCTGCAGATAGGCACGGTTGGCATTCAAGTCCAGCACTTGATACTTCATGCGGGCAAGGCCTGCTTCGCTTAACGCCTGTACCGCGATTTCAGTAACAGGCACTGGCACCGGATATGGCGCAATCACTTTGGTCATCAATTGAATGATCTGCTGATTCGCCAGCGTGAAGCCACAGCGCAAGCCGGCCAAAGCGAAGGCTTTTGACAGCGTACGAAGAATCGCAAGGTTCGGGTAGCGTACCAGCAGGTCAACGGTTGAGGCTTCTGGACAGAAGTCGATGTAGGCTTCGTCCATGACTACCAGCGCGCGGCCAGCCGTCATTTCCAGCAACGCTTCAATGTCGTCACGGTTAATCAGGTTACCGGTCGGGTTGTTTGGGCTACACACAAACACCAGTTTGACGCTATCAAGGTTCTTTTCGATTTCAGGCAGGTTTAATTGCCATTCATCGGTCAGCGGGACTGTTTTGCGGGCAACACCGGTTGTTTCTGCGCTGATGGCATACATGCCATAAGTCGGTGGGCAGAACAGAATGCTGTCTTCACCTGCTTCGCAGAAAGTACGCACGAGAAGCTCGATGCTTTCATCAGCGCCACGGGAGGTCAGGACCTGCTCTGGGCGAACACCTGCATAGTCGGCGTAAGCACGGATCAGTTCTTCAGGCTGACAGGTGCTGTAGCGGTTCAGGCCAGCGCCGTTGATGGTGTATTCGTTGTTAAATGGTGATTCGTTGGCATTCAGCCAAACATCACCAGAACCACCCAGTCGGCGGGCGGACATGTAAGGGGTCAGTGCCTGAACGTCCTTACGGGCTAATTTTTCAATGTCCATTGCTTCCCCTTTATTATTTTTTGTTATTGAGTTTTTCAACACGAAGGGTCACGGCGTTTCTGTGCGCATCCAGACCTTCAGCGTTGGCCATTGCAACGACCGTCGGAGCCAATGCTTGCAGGCCATCAGATGACAACTCTTGTACTGTCATGCGCTTGCTGAAATCGGCAAGGCCAAGGCTTGAGTAGGTGCGCGTATAGCCGTAAGTTGGCAGCACGTGGTTGGTGCCAGATGCGTAATCGCCGACAGATTCCGGTGACCATGCCCCCAGGAAAATTGAGCCTGCATTATCCAGCAGTGGTAGCAATTCACGTGGGTTCTTGGTCTGGACAATCAAATGCTCAGGACCGTAGTTGTTTGAAATCGCAACACACTGGGTCAGACTGTCTGCGATGATGATGATGCTAGAACCCAGTGCCTGGCTTGCGATGTCAGCACGGCTCAGTACTTTTAGCTGGGCTTTGACGGCGTCAGCCACTTTCTCTGCCAGCACAGGCGATGGTGTGACAAGCACAACCTGAGAATCTGGGCCGTGTTCAGCCTGACTCAGCAAATCAGCGGCAACGAAATCTGCATCAGCGTCTTCATCTGCAATCACCAGCACTTCAGAAGGACCAGCCGGCATATCAATCGCGGCACCTTGGTGGTCATTGCTGACCTGACGCTTAGCTTCGGTCACGAAGGCGTTACCCGGGCCAAAAATTTTATCAACCTTGCTTACCGTTTCTGTGCCGTAAGCCATGGCTGCAACAGCCTGTGCGCCACCGAGGTTGTAGACTTCGTCAATGCCACAAAGCTTGGCAACATAAAGAATTTCATCAGCGATTGGCGGTGGTGAACAAAGCACCACTTTGCGGCAACCGGCGATTTGAGAAGGCACACCCAACATCAATACGGTTGATGGCAGCGGCGCACTGCCACCCGGAATGTAAAGACCAACGCGGTTGATCGGGCGGGTCACCAGCTCACATACCACACCCGGCATAGTTTCTACCGTCAGTGGCTCTGCTTTTTGCGCTTTGTGGAAGCAAGCGATGTTGTCATAAGCCTGTTTGAGTGCTGTTTTGATTTCCTCACCCAGACGAGCTTCCGCCGCATCGATTTCGTTTTGTGAAACCTGAATATTCTCAGGTACCACTTTATCGAATTTCTCTGTCAGTGCTTTCAGCGCAGCATCACCGCCAGTGCGGACTTGTTTGATCACGCCTTCAACGGCTTCAGTGATTGATGCACTTTCAGAGATAGCAGGGCGCTCAAGCGCTTTCGCCTGCTGTGTATCACTGAGGGATTTCCAAACCACTGTTTTCATGGCTTACTCCATCATCTTCTCGATTGGCAGCACCAGAATGGAGCTCGCACCCAAGGCCTTCAGTTTTTCCATGGTTTCCCAGAACAGGTTCTCGGTACTGACAAGGTGAACCGCAACACGTTGCTTGTCATGTGCAAGAGGCAGGATGGTTGGGTCTTCTGCGCCTGGCAGCAATTCAACTACTTGCTCCAAGGTTTCGCTTGGCGCGTGAAGCATGATGTATTTTGATTCTTTTGCTTGGATCACGCCTTTGATGCGGGTCAGCAGGCGTTCAATCAGTGCAGTTTTGTCTGCGTCGAACTCACCCATGCGCTGAATAAGTACCGCTTTCGAGCGGAAGATAACTTCTGCCTCTTTCAGGCCGTTGGCTTCCAGCGTTGCACCTGTAGAAACCAAATCACAGATAGCATCCGCAAGACCGGCGCGCGGCGCAACTTCAACAGAGCCATTGAGCATACAAGTGCTGAATTTAACGTCTTGTTTGTCGAGGTAATCTTTGAGGATATTTGGATAAGTCGTGGCAATACGCTTGCCAGCCAGATCCTGTGGGCCGTTGTAAGTTTTGTCTTTATCGATAGCCACAGACAGGCGGCAGCCACCAAAGTCGAGACGACGAAGCTTCACATACTCGTTTGGCTCGCCCAGTGCGACACGCTCTAAACGTACTTCTTCGAGTTCGTTTTCGCCGATAACACCTAAATCAACCACACCATCCATGATGAGGCCTGGGATATCGTCGTCGCGCACCAGCAATAAATCGATTGGCATATTCTCGGCGTGAACGATCAGACGGTCGCCGGAAAAGTTAATTTTCACACCGCAGCGCTTGAGTAGTTCGTGACACTCTTTTGCAAGACGGCCTTTTTTCTGAATGGCAATTCTTAGACGTTCTGTTTGCATGATCTATTCCCTGTATCTTTTTCGCGATGACGGCTTCCCGTTTCCTTAAAGTGTCATCGCAATTTTTTTGAATCCTAAAAGTAAAAACCCCCGGAAGGTTCTCTTCCGGGGGTCTGAATCTTGTGTTCGCTTTGATGACCGGTGGAAGAACCTTACTCCTTGTCTTCCAGTCGAAACCACATCTCCCGAAAGACTAGTCAGGATGATGGTGGTGAATGGTCATGAGCGATTTTTGCATATTTTTCTTCTCTAAGTGCTGTAACGATTTAACGTTTGCTTGGCATCAACACTAACAAACTCTTTAAATATTGCAACAAGAAATTTGCGTGTTTAGAGAATTCGATACTGGTTAAATACTAAACGTCCAAAAAAGAAGATGTATTCAAGGATAAGGGTGGAGTAGGACCAAGAAACTTTGTTGCATCAATTGTCAAAAATACCTGAGATTAGGCGCATTGATTTCTGACTGGATGAGAGGTGGTAATACGAAGGTGTTACACGTAAACATCTAACAATCCGCTACTTTTCTTGTTTTCGTCCTCAGCATGATCATTTTCCTGCATTTCGTCCTGCTGATTTTGACGCGCAGGCTTTTGCTGCTGCTGTTTGGTTTTGTCCTGTTTAACGACATTTTTCACTTTTTGGGGTGAATAGTCGGAGATGTTGGGGAACCAAGTCATATTAATGCTCCTTGATTGTTCCCCCTTTATATCGGCTCATAGCCAAAAGGCTTGATGTTTTTTTAACCGCAGCACTTCTTGTGCTTTTTGCCACTGCCGCATGGGCAGGGATCGTTTCGACCGACTTTCTCAGCCTTCGGGTATTCACCGTCGATGTAATACCAAAGTGTCTCGCCATCCTTTACTTCGGTGACGAAACGAGATTTCTCGTGCAGGCAATATTGTTTATCAGCGTCTTTGTAATGGGCTTTGAATTCAATGAAACCTTGTTTTCCACCCGGATCAACTGAGCTTGATAGCACTTCCAGCATCAACCATTCGCTGTTAACCGAATCTGCAATGGCGTCACGATGTTGCTCCGCGCCACAAGAGGGATGATAGGTTTTCACCACATAATCAACCAGCCCCTTTACGTGTGCTGAGTAGCGAGAACGCATCAGCTTTTCTGGATGGTCGGCATTGGCGTGATTTTGATGAATTGGCTCACAACATTCGCTGTAAGGTTTTTGGCTGCCACAAGGGCAAAGCGCTGTTGTCATAGCTAGAAACCGCGTTGAATAAATAACGGCGGTATTGTCCAAGTGAGTGTGAAGTGAGTCAAGGTGAAGTGCCGACCCAGACCGCGATAAAAACGGTCTGGGGAAAGGCGAGAAATCAGAAGGCGTGCAAGTACCAATCGTATTCGAGCGCAGTAACGTGCTGCTCAAACTCTTCAAGCTCTTTTTCTTTGCAGGTGACGAACACGTCTACAAAGTCCGTACCAAGGAACTGTCGCATGGCTTCAGAAGCTGAGAGTTCACGTAAGGCATCGCGAAGGTTGGTAGGCAGTGGCTCGTTATCCAAGTCGTAAGCATTACCGACCACAGGTTCGGAAGGTTCGATTTTGTTGTCGAGGCCATACATGATGGATGCCAGCAAAGCTGCCATCATCAGGTATGGGTTGGCATCTGTTCCTGCTACACGGTGTTCGATGCGCGTCGCAGCCGGCACATCCCCCGGAATACGAAGGGCCGTGGTACGGTTTTCGATGCCCCAGGTTGCCGCGTTCGGCACATAAAAATCTGGGGCAAAGCGGCGGTATGAGTTGATGTTGGGACACATAATTGCGAGGTATTGCGGCATAAGTTCCAACATACCACCCAGCGCGTGGCGCAGCGTGTCGGTCATGTCACCTTCTTCTTGAGGCTCGAACACATTGTTGCCATCATCATCCAGAAGACTGATATGAAGGTGCATGCCATTGCCTGCCTGATCTGCATAGGGCTTGGCCATAAAGGTGGTATCGAGATCGTTGTCGTGCGCGACTTGCTTAATAACACGCTTGAGTAAGATGGAATGATCACAGGCAGCGAGGGCGTCATCCGTGTGCTTAAGGTTAATTTCAAATTGGCCGGGTGCAGATTCCGCGACAATAGTATCTGCCGGTAAACCTTGTTCTCGGGCGGCTTCGATGATTTGAGTAAGAAGCTCTGCGTATTCATCCAGTTCATCGAGTGAATAAACCTGGGTGTTTTCAGGCCGCTTGCCAGTGATCGGCGATACAGGAGGAAGAGGAGCGCTGCCGGGTGTCTTACTGTCAATTAGGTAGAATTCGAGCTCGTATGCCGAAACGGGTGTCAGACCACGGGCTTTAAACTGACGGACGATACGGCGTAAAATCATCCGCGGGTCAGCGAAGAGTGGTGTTTCCTTGTCTTCGTACATTTCCAACATTAACTGGGCGATAGGGCGCTTTTGCCAAGGCTGTCGGGTAAGTGAGCCTGCCACGGGATAGCAAATGGCGTCAGATTCGCCAATTTCGAGCCCGAGCCCAGTTTCTTCAACAGGCGTGCCTTTAATATTCATTCCATAAATAGAAATTGGCAGAGCAATCCCCTGTTCGTAGGCTTTTTGAAGTTTATCCTTCTCTACGCGCTTGCCGCGCACGATGCCATTCATGTCGAGTAAGAGCAAATCGACAAACTCGATATCTGGATTCTTCGCAAGGAATTCAATGGCCTCGTTAGAATCCGGTAACTTTGCATCTTCGGGTACAAACATTTCCCTGTCTGTTTGATATCGCATGAAACACCTACCTGAGTGTAAATTATATCAATCACCTCGTTATGTAGTTCTGAGTGAATAGTAAAGCCTTGATTATGTCAACAACGTTTCACTTCACAAAATCTCTGTTTTTACGGCAAATCAATACGATAAGCTTCGAAAGAACATAAGGTTATCGATGTTAATAAAATGATAATTAAATAGATCATTTTTGTTGCTTGTGTCACTTGCGTAATTTATTTTTAACGTGTAGCGTGAAAAAAAACGAACGCATAGCATACTGATAGTAGGTAGTGATTTGCTTTGAGATTCGGCTAGAAATGCAGAGGAAGATATGGAGTATTCAACTATCCCAATGATTGGCGTGACAGGATGTACCTCTCAGCTTGGTCTGCATCCCTTCCATATTGTTGGTGACAAGTACGTCAGAAGCGTGTCGGATGCCATGGGCGCTTGCCCTCTGGTCATTCCTGCGTTAGGACAGGACTTGCCGATGAAACGTCTGCTGGCGTCATTAGATGGCATTCTGTTCACTGGCTCTCCATCCAATATCGAACCTCATCATTACCAGGGGGCACCTAGCGAAGAAGGTACTGATCACGACCCAGCACGCGATGCAACCACCTTGCCAATGCTTGCTTTAGCCATAGAGTTTGGGGTTCCTGTACTTGCTATATGCCGTGGTTTTCAGGAACTCAATGTCGTCATGGGCGGCACTCTGCATCAAAAACTTCATGAGGTGGGCGGATACATCGAACACCGCGAAGACAAAACGGCTTCCGTTGATATCCAATACGGCATTTCTCACACCATTAACATCGAACCTGGGGGGCTTCTCTACGAGGCTTGGGGTCGCACCTCTGCTGACGTGAACTCTGTCCATACCCAGGGCATCGACAGACTAGGCAAAGGACTGCGACCAGAAGCGTACGCCCCGGACGGACTGATAGAGGCTGTCTCTGTCATCGATGCAAAAAATTTCGCCTTAGGTGTTCAGTGGCATCCTGAGTGGAAGGTCACGAATAATCCTTTTTATTCAGCTATCTTCGATATGTTTGGGGAAGCCTGCCGAATAAGGGCGAATCAGCGTGAGAAAGAATATGGACAAGCTTAAGAAGTGGTTGAAAGAAAACGAGATTACGGAAGTTGAGTGCGTTGTCAGCGACTTGTCAGGCATTGCGCGTGGGAAGATTGCGCCAGTCGATAAGTTCATTAATGAAGGCGAAATGCGCCTTCCAGAGAGTGTTTTGTTGCAAACTGTGACGGGTGACTATGTAGATGATGATATCTACTACGCGCTGCTTGATGAAGCAGATATCGATTTTATCTGTAAGCCGGATGAAGACGCCCTCTACCTCCTGCCATGGACAGTCGAGAAAACTGCGCAAATCATTCATGACACCTTCGACAAGATGGGGAATCCTATTGAGCTGACACCACGCAACGTGTTGAAAAAGGTACTGAAGCTCTATGAAGAGAAAAACTGGAAACCCGTTGTCGCACCGGAGATGGAGTTCTATCTGACAGCACGCTGCGAAGACCCTGATTTACCCCTCGAGCCGCCGATTGGCCGTTCCGGTCGCATGGAAACAGGGCGTCAGTCCTTCTCTATCGATGCGGCGAACGAGTTCGATCCGCTGTTTGAGGATATGTATGAATGGTGTGAAACACAGGGACTCGTCATCGATACCTTGATCCATGAAGAAGGTGTTGCTCAGATGGAAATCAATTTCCGTCATGGTGACCCTTTGGTTCTTGCGGATCAGGTGTTCCTCTTTAAACGCACTCTGCGTGAAGCCGCGCTTAAGCATCAAGTGGTGGCGACCTTCATGTCTAAGCCTATTACTGACGAACCGGGCAGTGCAATGCATCTGCATCAGAGCATTGTTGATGCCAAAACGGGCAAGAATGTGTTTACCAATGAAGATGGCACCAGCTCTTCACTCTTTTATGGCCACATTGCCGGCCTTCAGCAGTTCATACCTGAAATGCTGCCTATGTTCGCCCCGAACGTGAATTCGTTCCGCCGATTCCTGCCAGACACCTCAGCACCGGTAAATGTGGAGTGGGGTGAAGAAAACCGTACCTGCGGTCTTCGTGTGCCGAGCTGTTCACCACAGTCGCGTCGAGTTGAAAACCGCCTGCCTGGTGCAGATGCCAACAGCTATCTTGCTATTGCTGCAAGTCTGTTGTGCGGTTACATCGGTATGGTTCGAGACCTAAAACCGACGCCTCCGGCACAGGGGCGTGGTTATGAAATCCGGAGCCCGGTACTGCCTTACACACTCGAAGCAGCGCTTGAGATGATGGAAAACTGCGATGAGGTAGCTGAATACCTTGGTGAGTCCTTTGCCCGTGGGTATATCGCAGTGAAGCGCAAAGAGCAGGAAAACTTCAAGCGAGTCATCAGCTCATGGGAGCGGGAGTTCCTGTTATTGACTGTTTAATGTGAATCCCATCTGATTCGATTACTCATTGTTTTACAAGGGAGACAACCAAAAAGGTTGCCAGTATTTCAAACTTCAAGGATGTGGAGGTCAGAATGACACACGTCGTACAACACCCAGATACCCAAACGCTACAAGCATTGGATAACGCTCATTATCTTCATCCATTCAGCGATCATAAAACGTTGAGGGAAAAAGGAGCGCGTATGATAGTTCGCGCTCAGGGCGTGTATATCTGGGACAGCGATGGCAACCGTATTCTTGATGGTATGGCAGGGCTTTGGTGTACCAATATTGGTTATGGCGAAAAGCGTCTTGCAGATGCAGCTCACCGCCAAATGCTAGAGCTCCCTTACTACAACAGTTTCTTCCAATGTGCCCACCCACCTGTGGTTGAGTTGGCTAAAGAGATTGCAGAGCTCGCACCGGATCACATGAACCAGGTGTTCTTTACTGGGTCAGGCTCTGAATCCAATGACACTGTACTGCGCATGGTTCGACACTATTGGACACTGAAAGGCCAGCCTGAAAAATTCACTATCATTGGCCGTCACAATGGTTATCACGGCTCTACTGTCGCGGGTGCAAGCCTTGGGGGCATGAAAGCGATGCACAAGCAGGGTGGCCTTCCTATCCCGGGCATTCACCATATTCCACAGCCCTATTGGTTTGGTGAAGGGGGCGACCTGACGCCTGAAGAATTTGGCGTGAAAGCGGCGCAAGAGCTCGAAAAAGCGATTCTGGAAATCGGTGAAGACAAGGTTGCGGCCTTTATCGCTGAGCCTGTTCAAGGCGCTGGTGGTGTTGTCATTCCGCCTTCGACTTATTGGCCGGAAATTAATCGTATTCTTGCGAAGTACGACATCCTAATGATTGCGGACGAGGTGATATGTGGATTTGGCCGAACCGGTGAATGGTTCGGTAGCCAGACTTTTGATATCAAGCCCGACTTTATGCCGATTGCGAAAGGCATGACTTCCGGTTACATCCCCATGGGTGGTGTGATTGTCAGCGACCGCATTGCCAATGCATTCGAAGAGAAAGGCGGAGACTTTAACCACGGTTACACCTATTCCGGTCACCCGGTTGCAGCCGCAGTGGCGCTGGAAAACCTCAAGGTGATGAAAGAGAAAAATCTGGTTCAGTATGTGAAGGAAGATATTGGACCTTACCTGCAGTCCCAGTGGCAAACGCTGGCTGAACACCCTCTGGTCGGTGAAGCACGCGGTGTTGGTTTAGTGGCGGCGATTGAGCTAATTCAGGACAAAGCAACCCGTCAACGTTTTGATGAGGAAGTCGGCATCGGCGGAATCTGCCGGGATATTAGCGTGGAAAATGGCCTTGTGATGCGTGCCTGTGGCGACACCATGATTATCAGCCCACCATTAGTTATCACCCGAGCTGAGGTGGACGAGCTTATCCATAAGGCCAAACTGGCATTGGATCTCACGCAGCAGGTACTGACAGACAAGGGTTTGCTCTAACCCGCAAAGAATTGAACTCTGCTGGCACTTAAGAACAAGAGACCCAAGTGCCGGCAAGCCATCAAAACCAGAGCCAAAGATCAGAAGGTCTTTTCTGGTTTGGACATTGGAATGTAGTAACGCGCTCGAGGGGAATCGAGCCAAAAGGAGAAAACATGAAGATGGTAATCCGCAACAAAGTTTCTGCCGTGCTATTGGCAGGATTGATGGTTTCAACCGGGCTGCAGGCTGAAGAAATCCTACGAATCTACAATTGGAGTGACTATATCGCGGAAGACACGATAGAAAACTTCGAAAAAGAAACGGGTATCAAAGTCACCTACGACGTTTACGACAGCAACGATGTGCTGGAAGCTAAGCTGCTTTCCGGTAACTCAGGTTACGATCTCGTCGTGCCGTCGAATAACTTCCTTGCCAAGCAAATCAAAGCGGGTGCTTTCCAGCCTCTGGATAAGAGTCTTTTGACCAATAGTGGCAATCTGGACCAGAAGCTAATGAAGCGCCTTGAAATGGCAGATCCGGGTAACCAATACGCAATTCCTTACATGTGGGGCACTAATGGCATTGGCTACAACGTCGATAAAGTAAAAGAGCGTTTGGGCGATGATATCCCAGAAAACAAGCTGGACTTACTGCTGGACGCTAAATACGCAGCTAAACTTCAGGATTGTGGTATTGCAGTCGTAGATTCTGCCGACGAGGTGATGCCTCAGGTGCTGCAATATATTGGTAAAGATCCTAACTCCACCAATAAAGGCGATTACAAGGAAGCGGGTAAAGCGCTGGCGAAAATCCGCCCTTACGTGACCTACTTCCACTCATCCCGCTACATCACCGATTTAGCCAACGGCGATATTTGTCTGGCTTACGGCTTCTCCGGTGATATTTTCCAGGCGGCTTATCGTGCAGAAGAAGCAGGCAATGGCCAGGTGATTGACTACTCGATTCCAAGCAAAGGCGCGCAGCTTTGGTTCGACATGATGGCGATTCCGGCTGATGCGAAAAATGCCAAAAATGCCCATGCTTTTATGAACTACATCATGCGTCCCGAGGTTATTGCGCCAATCACTGATTACGTAGCCTATGCGAACCCAAATCCAGCCTCAAACAAGTTGGTTGACCCAGAAGTTCTAAATAACCCTTCTATTTATCCGCCTCAGGAAGTGATGAACAAGCTCTTTGTCTCCGAAGTGCTTCCACTCAAAATCAGCCGTCTGAAAAACCGCAGTTGGACACGCATGAAAACAGGCCAATAAACATTTGGTTGGGAGCTGAAAAATCAGCTCCCTCTTTCGTGTTTTCCGCGGTAGTCACAGGGAGGATCGGATGGTTACCAGCAACTCTAATGGAAATGGCAAAGGCTCGAAAAAGCCGGAGCTGTTGAGAATTGATAGTGTCAGCAAGCTGTTCGGGGATGTCCGAGCGGTGGATGATGTTTCCTTAACGATTGAAAAAGGTGAGATTTTTTCTTTGCTCGGTGGTTCCGGCTCGGGTAAATCGACCTTGCTTCGTATGTTGGCGGGCTTTGATACACCGTCTAGCGGGCGTATCTATCTCGATGGGGAAGACATCACCGACATGGCGCCTTATGACAGGCAGATCAACATGATGTTTCAGTCCTACGCTTTGTTTCCGCATATGACAGTTGAGCAGAATATTGCGTTTGGTCTTAAGCAGGACAAGCTCAAGAAAGCTGAGATTCAAGATCGGGTTAAAGAGATGCTGAAGCTTGTGCACATGGAGCAATATGCCAAGCGCAAGCCGCATCAGTTATCAGGCGGTCAGCGCCAACGTGTGGCGTTGGCAAGATCGCTGGCCAAACGCCCAAAACTCTTGCTGCTTGATGAGCCGATGGGTGCGCTAGACAAGAAACTACGCAACCAGATGCAACTGGAAGTGGTAGATATTCTGGAGCGTGTTGGTGTGACCTGTGTGATGGTGACCCACGATCAGGAAGAAGCCATGACCATGGCAGGCCGTATTGCCATTATGCATGAAGGCTGGATTGCTCAAACCGGAACACCCACAGATATTTACGAGTCGCCGAACAGTTGCATGATTGCGGAGTTCATTGGCTCTGTGAATTTGTTTGAAGGCGAAATCGTGGTGGATGAAACTGATCACTGTGTCATTTCGTCCAGCGAAACAGCGCAACAAATCTACGTGGGGCACGGTGTGGCAACCAACGTGGAAGACAGAAAAGTGTGGCTGGCAGTTCGCCCTGAAAAAGCCTTTATTAGCCGAGAGCAACCGGACGGTGAATATAATTGGTCGAAGGGCACAGTCCATGATATCGCCTACCTTGGCGGTACTTCCATGTATTACGTAAAGTTATCGAGCAACAAAGTGGTGATGTGCAGTATGGCCAATGTTTCTCGCCATCAGGATCGCCCCACTTGGGATGACGAGGTGTTTATCAGCTGGGAGGCCACCGGTGGTGTGGTATTACGCGTATGACGACCTTGACGAACGCCCAGACGAAAACGCCAGCACCAAGCAATGCGCCGCACAAAAATAAGATGTTGTTTCCCAAGGGGCGGCACATCACCATGAGTATTCCTTACCTCTGGCTGCTGCTCTTTTTTGCTGTGCCATTCCTTATCGTATTCAAAATCAGTTTTTCGATGGCGGCGTTGGCCATTCCTCCCTACGAGGCCATTGTTGCTTACGTAGATGAAGTCATCGAAATCACCCTAAATCTCGAGAACTACTTGCGGATTTTGGACGATGAACTCTATTACCTTGCCTATCTGAGTTCGGTAAAAATCGCTTTTGTATCAACGCTAGGCTGTTTGCTTTTGGGTTATCCCATGGCTTACGCAATCGCCCGCGCGCCAGCGAGAATGCAAACCGTATTGTTGCTTCTGATCATGCTGCCATCCTGGACCTCTTTCCTGATCCGTGTATACGCCTGGATGGGGCTACTCAGCAACACGGGGATCATTAACAACACCCTGATGTGGCTTGGCGTGATTTCTGAGCCAATTCAGATCCTGAATACTAACACTGCGGTTTATATTGGTATTGTTTATACCTATCTACCATTTATGGTGCTTCCGCTATACGCCAATCTGGTGAAGCTGGATGGCAGCTTACTGGAAGCCGCAGCAGACCTAGGCTCGCGCAACTTCAATACCTTCTGGAAAGTGACCTTACCGCTGTCAAAAGGTGGAATTATTGCAGGCTCCATGTTGGTGTTTATTCCTGTGGTGGGTGAAGTGGTGATCCCAGAACTTCTGGGTGGCCCGGAAACCCTGATGATAGGTAAAGTGCTGTGGCAGGAGTTTTTTAATAACCGTGACTGGCCGGTTGCCTCGGCGTTGGCGATTGTGATGCTGCTTTTGCTTATCATCCCGATCACGCTATTCCACCATTATCAGTCCAAGGACATGGAGGCTGACCGATGAAACGCTGGCAATTTTCGACGGTTATGCTTTGGGTAGGCTTGGTTTTTCTTTACCTGCCCATGCTGATCCTGGTGATTTATTCATTTAATGCATCCAAGCTGGTCACCGTCTGGGGTGGGTTTTCGCCCAAATGGTATGCCGCGCTGTTCAAAGACGAACAAATCCTGCAAGCGGTTTGGACCAGTCTCCGGATTGCTTTCTATAGTTCTACGATGGCAGTGATCATCGGCACGTTAGCAGCCTTCGTGATGACGCGGTTTCGACGTTCATGGGGACGATTAACACTCTCCAATATGATTACTGCACCGCTAGTTATGCCAGACGTCATTATCGGTTTGTCACTGCTGCTTTTGTTTGTGCAGATGGGCGACCTGTTTGGTTGGCCTGCAGAGCGCGGGATGACCACGGTATGGATTGCACATTCCACTTTCTGTGCTGCTTATGTCGCAGTGGTGGTCTCATCAAGGCTCAGGGAACTCGACTTTTCGATTGAAGAAGCGGGGATGGATTTGGGCGCAACGCCGTTCAAAGTCTTCTTTGTGATCACTGTGCCCATGATTGCCCCTGCGCTGGTGGCGGGATGGCTGCTGAGCTTTAGTCTCTCTCTCGACGATTTGGTCATCGCAAGTTTTGTCTCGGGGCCGGGTTCTACCACGTTGCCTATGGTGGTTTTTTCCTCGGTCAGGCTTGGTGTATCACCAAAAATCAATGCGCTTGCCACCATCATCATTCTGGTTGTTTCTCTGTTTGCGTTTTTGTCTTGGTACGTGGCACGCCGCGCAGAGCAAAAATCGCTGGAAGACATGAAGCGGCTCAATCAAGAGATTCAGGAATAGGATTGTCATCATGGAACAAGCCAGCTCAATTCAGAACCCACAAAACCAGATTCAACAAACTAGGCTGGAGGCCAGCCAAGCTCATGCGCCGTCATATTATGCGGCGTCGGCTAACGCTTCACCGATGCGTGAAGTACTGAAGGAAGACATAACAGCGGATATTTGTATCGTCGGCGCGGGTTATACAGGGCTTTCTTCGGCGCTGCATCTGTTGGAAGCGGGTTTCAATGTCGTAGTGTTGGAAGCGGCTAAAGTCGGATGGGGCGCTTCTGGCCGTAACGGTGGCCAGATTGTGAATAGCTTCAGCCGTGACATTGATATGATTGAGAAAACCGTCGGTAAGGAAAAAATTGGCCTGTTTGGCGAGATGGCCTTTGAAGGCGGAAAAATCATTCGTGAGCGCGTAGAAAAATATCACATCCAGTGCGATCTAAAAGATGGCGGCGTGTTTGCTGCACTCAATGCCAAGCAGATGCATG
This sequence comes from Grimontia marina, assembly GCF_900060185.1. Lineage (GTDB taxonomy): Bacteria > Pseudomonadota > Gammaproteobacteria > Enterobacterales > Vibrionaceae > Enterovibrio > Enterovibrio marinus. The sequence continues at coordinate 325,372 of NZ_FIZY01000001.1, forward strand.
AGCTCGAAAGCCAGAAAGTGCTGTGGGAGAGATACGGTAACAACCAACTTGAAATGCTCAGCGACAGAGATATACGTTCAGTAGTCGATACCGAGTGTTATGTTGGTGGTCTGCTGGACAAATCCGGTGGTCATATTCATCCGTTGAATCTCGCTCTTGGTGAGGCTGCAGCGGTGGAGAGCCTGGGCGGAAAAATCTACGAACACTCGCCAGTCGTGAACATTGAACGAGGTGAACCGGCGAAAGTGGTGACTGAGCAAGGCTCGGTGACGGCTTCTTTCGTGATTGTGGCGGGCAATGCTTACCTTGGTAACCTGATGCCCGAGCTTCGCGCTAAATCTATGCCCTGTGGAACGCAGGTTATTGCAACGGAACCCCTATCGGATGAACTGGCGCAAAGCTTACTGCCGCAGAATTATTGTGTCGAAGACTGTAACTACCTTCTCGACTACTTCAGGCTTTCCGGTGACAAGCGACTGATTTATGGCGGTGGTGTGGTTTATGGAGCGCGTGACCCAGCTGACATAGATGCGATTATCCGGCCGAAAATGCTGAAGACTTTCCCTCAGCTTGGCAGTGTGAAAACTGATTTCCGCTGGACGGGTAACTTCCTGATGACCTTGTCTCGTTTACCGCAGGTGGGGCGTATTGGCAGCAATATCTACTACTCACAGGGCTGCAGTGGTCATGGTGTTACCTATACCCACTTGGCGGGAAGATTGATGTCGGAAGTGCTGAAAGGACAGGCAGAGCGCTTTGATGCCTTCGCTGATTTGCCGCACTTACCGTTTCCTGGTGGTCACTTGCTGAGTGTGCCGTTCTCGGCGTTGGGAGCCTGGTATTACACCGTGCGGGACAAATTTGGCATTTAGCTGATAGCAAAACGCCCGATATCCGGGCGTTTGGTAATACGGGTTTGTAGGCTCAGAAGTTGGCAGGCGTAGTCGCACTGAACAGACGGCAAATTGACTCGAATGGGTTGGAAAAGCGGTGCGGACGGTTACTGTCAAAGTAATAGCTGTCACCGACTTCCAGAACGAAAATATCGTCACCAACGGTAAGTTCGAGTTTACCTTCAACCACCAGGCCAGCTTCTTCACCTTCATGCTGGAGCATCTCTTCACCAGAATGCCCGCCTGGCGGATAGGTTTCAGAAAGTACTGATATAGCGCGGTTAGGGAATTCTTTGCCAATCAGCTTCATTGAGACAGAGTCGTCGCCGATTTCGAGCAAGTCTTGCTGGCGATATATGACGGGTGCAGATTCAGTTTGACCAATGTCAGCAGAGAAGAACTCAACCAGAGACATGGGAATGCCGGACAATACTTTTTTCAGAGAACTGACGGAGGGACTGACACTGTTTTTCTCAATCATCGAGATGGTACTGTTGGTCACGCCTGCGCGTTTAGCGAGTTCGCGTTGCGATAATCCGCGACTTTTTCTAACGGCCTTGAGGTTTGCACCAATGTCCAATGTTCGATTCTCCCTGCTTGAATTGGGTTTTTATAAGCGTGCCCAATCACTGTAATAGATTTTGAACAAGCAATCCTACTTTCACTGGGGCAGTAATCAAGCATTTTGTGATGTTATCGTCATTATGTAAAAAATATAAATCAACAATACATAGTGAATTATGCATATTATTGAATAATATCTTTCTTTGATAAAACCGGTTAATTAGCTTGAGTAAAGCTTATCTCATTCTTCAGACGGAGTGATGTTCAGGTATTGAGCAGCAAACAAAGCGTATATTTTTTGCTTCACTACGACGATGAAAATACGATAGTCTTTGTTAATTATATTTTACAAAGGATGTAAGGCATGGCGCATACACCATCAAATCTCCCCCATACCTCCTCTTTTTACACGGCAACGGCAAAGTATCCGCAACGCTATCCGGTTCTGACTGAATCTATCAGCGTGGATGTTTGTATAGTTGGTGGTGGCTTTAGTGGTGTGAACAGTGCGATTGAGCTTGCACAACTCGGCTATTCAGTGGCTATTCTGGAAGCTAATAAGATTGGGTGGGGTGCGTCAGGTCGAAATGGTGGCGAATTGATCCGTGGTATTGGTCATGGCATCGATCAGTTCACCAACCAGATAGGTAAAGAAGGTGTCGCCGCCATCAGTCAAATGGGATTGGAAGCGGTGCAGATCGTTAAAGATCGCGTGGAAGCGTTCAGCATCGATTGCGATCTGGCGATGGGATATTGCGATCTGGCGATGAAACCTTCCCACATGAAAGAGCTTCAGGAAGATTTTGATGATCTGAGCTCAAACCAGTATCCCCATGAAATCCGCATGCTTGAAAAAGCAGATCTTGCGGAAGTGATTGGGTCCGACCGATATATTGGTGGCATGCTGGATATGGGCAGTGGACATTTACACCCTTTGAACTTGGTAACAGGAGAAGCGGCGGCAGCAGCGAGCCTTGGTGTCCAGTTGTTTGAAGATAGCGCAGCCACTGAAATAGTCAAAGGTCAAAAGCCGGTCGTGAAAACGGCGCAAGGGCAGGTAACCTGTAGCTATCTGTTGCTGGCCGGTAACGCTTATATCGGCCACAAGCTGGAACCCTATATTGGCGGAAAGGTGCTCCCAGCGGGCAGCTACCTTATTGCTACTGAGCCGCTGAATGTCGAGCAGGTCAACAGCACCATTCCAAAGAACATGGCTTTCGCTGATCTCAGCATTGCGCTCGATTACTACCACTTGTCCGGTGACAACCGATTACTGTTCGGTGGGTTGTGTACCTATTCTGGAAAAGATCCGAAAGACATTACCGGAGCCTTACTGCCAAATCTTGAGCGGGTATTTCCTCAACTGAAAGGCGTGGGTATCGATTTTGAATGGGGTGGCATGATAGGGATTGGTGCTAACCGTCTTCCACAAATTGGCCGATTGCCGGATGCCCCCAATATCTTCTATGCACAGGCATATTCCGGTCACGGCGTAAATGCTACGCATATGGCGGGTAAAGTTATTGCAGAAGCGATTTCAGGCACCGCAGAACGGTTTGATGTATTTGCTAAAGTGAAGCACATGACCTTCCCGGGTGGTCCTCTGTTACGTTCGCCTTTATTGGCGATCGGCATGACTTATCACCGCCTAAAAGAAGCACTGCAATAAACCTCATACTTAAATCATCCGTAGAAAGCGTCTCAAGCTTAAGCCTGAGGCGCTTTGTTATCTTTTATGCCCTGTTCCGGTCTTGTCTATGAATGTTAGCGTTAGCTAAATGATTTGAAGCACATAATAAACAACCGGGAGACGGAAATGGCAGGGAAAAGAAGCAAAGTTACCTTCCTGAGTAAGGGGCTTGAGCTGGCTGGGATGTTAGAGACACCAGAGCAAAATGCGAGGGGTTATGCGTTGTTTGCCCACTGCTTTACTTGTGGTAAAGACGTCGCTGCAGCCTCCCGTATTTCACGTGCGTTAGTGAACATTGGTTTTGCAGTATTCCGTTTTGACTTCACAGGGTTGGGCGGGAGTGATGGTGACTTTGCCAACACCAATTTTTCTTCCAACGTTGACGATTTGGTGGCGGCGGCAGATTTCCTGCGGGAGAACTATGAAGCACCGCTATTGTTGATTGGTCACAGCTTAGGGGGCCGTGCGGTGCTGTCGGCCGCACACCGTATTCCAGAAGTATCGGCAGTTGCCACCATTGGCGCGCCAGCTGACGCTGAACATGTGTCCAAGCAGTTTGCTGCCCATGTGGAAAAAATTGAGGCCGAAGGTGAAGCAGAGCTTTCTTTGGCTGGTCGTCCTTTCACTATCAAAAAGCAGTTCCTTGATGATATCCGAGCTGACAACGATGATATTGAAAACCTGCGCGTACCGCTGCTGGTGATGCATTCGCCTATCGACAACGTTGTGTTGATCAAAGAGGCAGAGAAAATATATACCCGTGCCAAACACCCAAAGAGCTTTGTCACCCTTGATAGTGCTGACCACTTGCTGACCAATAAAGACGATGCCCAGTATGTGGCTGAGCTTATTGCTGCCTGGTCTCATCGTTACATAGACAGAGCTGCGCCGGTCAAAGAGGTTGAAGAGGGCGTGAAGCGCGGTGAAGTGCTTGTGCATGAGCATAACAAGCAATTTACCCGGACTATACAAACAGACCATCACCAGTGGTTTGCCGATGAACCCGTTGATTACAGTGGCGATAACCTTGGTCCCGACCCATACGAGCACGTGCTGGCTGGTTTAGGTGCTTGTACCTCCATGACGCTGCGCATGTATGCCAACCGTAAAAAGCTGCCACTGGAAGATGTGAAAGTGACGCTGTCGCATAGTCGTCAGCACGGTGAAGATTGCGAGCATTGTGATGAAAACAACGCGAAGGTGGAGGTCATGTCTCGTGAAATCGAGCTTTTTGGCGACTTAACCGATGAAGAACGTCAGCGCTTGCTTGAGATTGCGGATAAATGTCCGGTTCACAAAACGCTGGAAGGTAAGATTGTTATCACTACCGAACTGAAAGATAAGTAATACGGCTTCGGTAAATAAAAAAGACCGGCTCATCGAGCCGGTCTTTTTTATCTGATTTAGAAAATTGTCAGATCAAAGCGCAATCCAGGTGGCTTTCACTTCTGTGTATTTCTCGAACGCATGAAGTGATTTATCGCGGCCATTGCCTGATTGCTTGTAGCCACCAAATGGCGCTGTCATATCACCGCCATCGTAGTGGTTAATCCACACCATACCAGTGCGCAGCGCTTTCGCGGTTTTGTGTGCTTTGCCGATGTCAGATGTCCATACCGCAGAAGCAAGGCCATAATCGGTATCGTTGGCAATCGCGACTGCTTGCTCGGGTGTGTCGAAGGTGATCACCGACAATACAGGGCCGAAGATCTCTTCGCGGGCAATCGCCATCTCATTGTTCACATTATCGAACACCGTGGGTTCGACAAATAAACCACCGGTTTCTGCCATGACACGGCTGCCGCCACACACCATCTTGGCACCTCCTTGGGCACCTTTATCAATATAGGTCAGCACGGTATCAAGCTGTTGTTGGTCAACCACTGCACCGACCTGAGTTTCCGGATCGAGCGGATGCCCTGGCTGCCAGCCTTTCAGGTTTTCGACGACCTTTTCGATGAAGACATCTTTGATGGACGCTTCCACCAATAGCCGTGAGCCCGCTGTACAGACTTCGCCTTGATTGAAAGCAATGGCGGACGCAGCGGCAGAGGCTGCAGCGTCTAAATCCGGTGCATCAGCAAAGACGATATTCGGGCTCTTACCCCCCGCTTCCAGCCAGACACGTTTCATGTTCGACTCGCCAGCGTAAATCATCAGTTGTTTGGCGATTTTGGTCGAGCCCGTGAACACCAGAGTATCAACATCCATGTGCAGTGCGAGCGCTTTGCCCGCTGTGTGCCCAAAACCAGGGAGTACATTCAGCACGCCTTTTGGCATACCTGCCTCAATGGCAAGTTCGCCAAGACGGATGGCGGTGAGTGGTGATTTCTCTGAAGGTTTAAGTACGACAGAGTTGCCAGAGGCGAGGGCAGGGCCAAGCTTCCAACAGGCCATCAGCATAGGGAAGTTCCAGGGCACGATAGCGGCCACAACGCCCACAGGTTCACGGGTGACCATGCCGATTTCATTGTGCGGCGTAGGAGCGAGTTCATCGTAAATCTTGTCGACCGCTTCGCCTGACCAACGAATAGCACGGGCGGCGCCGTTCACATCAACCGCTTTGGAATACCGGATAGGTTTGCCCATGTCCAGTGTTTCCAGGAGTGCCAGTTCGTCGCCGTTTTCTTCTATTAATTCCGCAAAACGGATCACGATTTTTTTACGCTCTGCAGGAGGAAGGTGAGCCCATACACCAGACTCAAACGTTGCACGGGCATTGCTGACAGCGTGGTTGGCGTCAGCAAGATCGCAACTGGCAACATCGGCCAGCACACGACCATCGACCGGACTGATGCAGGCAAAAGTCTCTCCAGAAACCGCATCGCGGTATTCACCATCGATGAATGCCTGTCCTTTAATTGTTATAGATTGTGCGAGTGCATCCCAGTCTTGACGAGACTTGTGCGAAGTCATAGCAGCCCCTTTTTCCTTTTATGTGCGATGAATGTGGTCACTGTGCACCATTTCAAAATATTTTACAATTGACGTAATTTGTTCTTTAGATATTGAACAAAACACGTTTACTGTTCGTTATATTTGACATAGTATTGCAAATATTAGCCGCTAGGCAACATCTTGTTAACAACGCAAGCAAGGATATCGGACTATGGCAGTGAACAAACCACAGAGTGAAGGAGCGCGTTTGGACAACTTCTGGATGCCTTTCACCGCAAACCGTCAGTACAAAACCACGCCACGCTTACTCGCTAGAGCAGAAGGCATGTATTACACCGACGTTGAAGGCAATCCGGTGCTGGATTCTACTGCCGGACTGTGGTGTTGTAACGCTGGTCATAGCCGTCAGCAAATCACTGATGCAGTGAGCAAGCAGATTAAAGAGCTCGACTATGCGCCGACATTCCAGATGGGGCACCCGCTTCCGTTTGAACTCGCAGAACGTCTGGCAGAACTGGCACCCGCTGATCTGAACCGTGTGTTTTTTACCAATTCAGGTTCTGAGTCTGCCGATACGGCGTTGAAAATTGCACTGGCTTACCAACGCGCTCGTGGTCATGCTAACCGGACTATGTTTATTGGTCGCGAGCAGGGTTATCACGGGACCTGCTTCGGCGGTATCTCTGTCGGCGGCATGGTGAACAACCGCAAAGCGTTTAACAGTCAGTTGCTGCCGAGTGTTGCTCATCTCCCACATACTTTGGATATTGAGCGAAATGCCTTTTCTAAAGGCCTACCCGAACACGGTATCGAGCGTGCTGAAGTGCTGGAGCAGTTGATTGCCCTGCACGGTGCCGAAAACATAGCGGCAGTGATGGTTGAGCCAATGTCAGGCTCGGGTGGTGTTATTCTTCCACCGAAAGGCTACCTAAAACGTCTTCGTGAAATCACCTCCAAACATGACATTCTGCTGATCTTTGATGAAGTGATCACAGGCTTCGGCCGCGTGGGCGATGCTTTTGCTTCGCAGCGCTGGGATGTCACTCCAGACATTATTACCACGGCGAAAGCGCTAACCAATGGCGCGATCCCAATGGGGGCTGTTCTGGTGAGTGACCGTATTTACGATGCCTGTATGAACGCAGCGCCGGAAGACACTATCGAACTTTTCCACGGTTATACCTATTCCGGTCACCCTGTTGCGGCAGCAGCGGCGTTGGCGTCTCTGGATATTTATCGTGATGAGAATCTGTTTGAGCGTGCAAGGCAACTGGAAACCGAATGGGAAGAGGCACTGCATTCGCTCGATAATTTGCCGAATGTGATTGATGTTCGAAACACAGGTTTAATTGCCGGTATTCAGTTTGCACCAAGCACTGAGGGTATTGGCAAGCGTGGCTATGACATTTTTACGCGCTGTTTCTACGATGGCCTGTTAGTTCGCGCTTCGGGCGACATCATTGCTATGTCACCGCCACTTATCATGGAATCTAAACACATCGATCAGATGGTTAGCACGCTGGAACGCGCCATCAAGCAAGCGATTTAACTTCAAGGGGATATAAGGATATGTCTGTAACGCACTACATTGATGGCAAATACACAGCGGAAAGCGAGCGCAAACAAGCGCTGTTCAACCCAGCGACAGGCGAGCAAAGTGGCCAAGTCTCTTTGGCATCAGTTGCCGAAACCGAAGCTGCAATTGCTTCTGCCAAAGCGGCTTTTCCAGCATGGTCTGAAATGTCGCCACTTCGCCGTGCCCGTGTGATGTTTAAGTTCAAGGCGTTGGTAGAAGAAAACATCGACGAGCTCGCTGCCCTCATCACCAAAGAGCACGGGAAGGTACTGGATGATGCAAAGGGCGAGCTGACCCGTGGTCTGGAAGTGGTGGAATTTGCATGCGGTATTCCGCATTTGTTGAAAGGTGAGATGACAGAGCAAATTGGCTCAGGCATTGACGCCTGGTCACTCAATCAGCCTTTGGGTGTGGTGGCAGGTATTTCGCCGTTCAACTTCCCGGTGATGGTGCCGATGTGGATGTTCCCGATTGCCATTGCGTGTGGTAACACCTTTGTGATGAAACCTTCGGAAAAGGATCCAAGTTCAACGCTACGTATCGCAGAGCTGCTGACTAAAGCGGGTTTGCCAGATGGCGTATTTAATGTGGTCAATGGGGACAAAGAAGCAGTAGATGTGTTGCTGACTCACCCAGATGTGCAAGCGGTCAGCTTTGTGGGTTCCACGCCGATTGCAGAATATATCTATAGTACGGCATCGGCGCACGGTAAGCGCGTTCAGGCATTGGGCGGCGCGAAAAACCATATGGTGGTGATGCCAGATGCAGACTTGGATCAGGCGGTTGCGGCGTTGATGGGTGCAGCTTATGGTTCTGCCGGCGAGCGTTGTATGGCAATTTCTGTCGCAGTTGCCGTCGGTAATGTTGCAGATGCCCTAATTGAAAAACTGATGCCAAAAGTCCGAGAGCTTCGTGTTGGTAATGGCGTGATTGAAGGCATGGAAATGGGGCCTTTGGTGACGAAAGAACACCTGAGCAAAGTGGAAGGCTATGTGGCAAAAGGCGTGGAAGAAGGCGCGGATCTGATTGTAGACGGGCGAGGCATTGAGGCTGAAGGTGGAGACGGCTACTTCTTGGGCGGTTGCCTGTTCGACAACGTCACGCCGGAGATGACCATCTACCGCGATGAAATATTTGGTCCGGTTTTATCCGTCGTTCGCGTGCCTGATTATGCGACAGCGGTGAAGCTGATCAACGAACATGAATTTGGTAACGGTACGGCAATCTTCACCCAAAATGGTGATGCAGCCCGCCAGTTCTGCCATGAAATTCAGGTAGGTATGGTTGGCGTGAATGTGCCTATCCCAGTACCAATGGCATTCCACAGCTTTGGCGGTTGGAAGCGTTCGCTGTTTGGTTCGCTGCATGTGCACGGTCCCGATGGTGTGCGTTTCTACACTAGACGCAAGGCGATCACAGCGCGATGGCCAACCGGACTCAGGGCAAACGCCGATTTTATTATGCCAACCATGAAATAATGGCAATATGCCTGAAAGAAAAAAGGAACCGAACGGTTCCTTTTTTCATGTGGAGTACTGATACCAATCGTAGTAAATATCTGCTCATCCTAGCTTGTTAAAATGTTCGATAACTGCGTTGAAAAATTTGATTGTAGAATAACTACTTATCGAAATTTTCCGCCTTGTTCTCGAGCATTTTTCCTGCGCTATTTCTGATCAGCTACCTACTGTGATTGGTATGATTGAACGTTAAGCGACGTTTGAAAAGAAAATACGCTCAGGTTTACTTAGTTGATAACCCTGAAACAGGTCGAACCCCATCTCAAGTGCCGCGTGATATTCGTCGTCTGTTTCAATCTTTTCTGCCAGCAGTTTAAAGTCAAAACGCTTTCGGTATTTGCAGACAAACTGGGAAATCTGATTCAGGGTCTGTGCCCGGAAGTCGATTTTTACGTAATCGGCTAAACGAAGGAAAGGGAGCCAGTCAGAAGACGGAATAAAATCATCAAAGGCGATTTGGTAGCCGCGTGTTTTCAGATGTTCCAACGCAGTGTATAGAGAAGCATCAGTGATGCAGTCTTCCAACACTTCAACGACAAGATCTTCAACCGGATAGTTAAACGTTTTACCCTGAGTCAGACTTTCGTAACAGAAGTTAACAAAGCAGGGGAGACCATCGGACACTTGTTTGGCACTCTTATTGGCTTCAGAAAAGAGATCATTAAGTACGCTTGCGGTAGCTATTTCTGACTCCACACAAGGAAAAGCGTCATGACAGCCTTCCCGAAACAACAACTCGTATGCCACGACCGTTTGCTCTGAGTTATAGATAGCCTGTCGTGCAATGTTCGAACGCATAAAATGCCAAGAATTCCTTGAAGAGAACTACAAAAGAAAGTTTACATCATGTCTCATATATGAGAGTGCTAATAAAGACTGATATTTCGCGAAGAAAATTAATTGACGAGCTAATGCTTTTCTCATCTTGACGATGTAACTATAAGTAAATAATTTTAATGGAAAATTTAGAATGCACGTGTTTGCAGTGCGCAGCCTTCTTCGGTACAGACCAAAACTGAGCCCTGAGTGTACCAATCTCCAAGAACAATTCGTTGAGCAGGATCAGTATCGAGTTGAATGTCGTGAATATCCGGACGGTGGGTATGACCGTGAATAAGCTGCTTCACTCCGCTTTCTTTCATCACACGTTGTACCTCAGATTGATCCACATCCATGATGTCTTCAGACTTTTCCTGATTGCTCTTAGTACTGCCAGCTCTGATCTTTTCACCGATGCGACGTCTTACTGACAGTGGTAATCTGAAAAAAAGCCACTGAATGAAAGGGTTGTGCACTTTCTTGCGGTAGCGTTGGTAAGCTTCATCCTGAATGCATAGCGTATCGCCATGCATGATCAATGTCGGTTTGCCGAACAGATCGATCACTTTGTGTTCGGGGAGTAAAGTCATGCCGGATGCTCTGGCAAACCGTTTACCGACCAGAAAATCGCGGTTTCCGTGAATGAAGTAAATCGGTACCCCTGTATCGCTGAGCGCTTTGAATGCGTCAGCCACTTCAATTTGAAGCGGGGTTCTGTCGTCGTCACCAATCCAGGACTCAAACAGGTCACCCAGCACATAAAGTGCGCTTGCCTTCGGCGCGTCCTCTTTAAGGAAACGCAAAAAGCACTGGGTAATTTCAGGATGGGTAGGGCTGAGATGGAGATCAGAGATAAATAATACGGTCATAGATAATAATAAGGGCAGCATATCATGCCGCCCTCAGTGCCTTATTCTTCGATTGTCACGCTTTCGATCAGCACTTCTTCTACAGGCACGTCCTGGTGAACGTAACCCCAGTTACCGGTAGCAACGTCTTTGATTTTGTTAACCACGTCCATACCTTCAACCACTTCACCGAATACACAGTAACCCCAACCGTCTGGCGTTTCAGATTTGAAGTCCAGGAAGGTGTTGTTGTTAACGTTGATGAAGAACTGAGAGCTCGCTGAATGCGGTTCCATAGTACGTGCCATTGCAATGGTAGCTACTTTGTTGCTCAGGCCGTTGTTAGCTTCGTTTTTAATCGGTGCGTTGGTTTCTTTTTCTTGCATGCCAGAAGCCATGCCGCCGCCTTGAATCATGAAACCGTCGATGACGCGGTGGAACAGAGTGCCGTTGTAAAAACCGTCACGGCAGTATTGCAGGAAGTTTTCTGCAGTCACTGGCGCTTTTTCGCTGTTCAGTTGGATTTTGATGTCACCAAAGTTGGTATGAAGCGTAACCATGATTTGTTCCTATAAATTCGCGTTTAGCTTTGAACGTTTGATTCTATCCTAGTGGTCGCGACATTCAACTGATCACACCAGAAAAATCAGCCTTATGACTCAGCTTAGCGCCTGCATGCTTTAATTGTGCGCGCACCTCTGTTCATCCTTGCCTAAACTCGGCGGAAAAGGTGTAATATGCCATTCCTCTTATCATTTAATATTTGTAATGGGTAACCCGACTACCATGTTGAAGATTTACAACTCCCTCACCAAGAAAAAAGAAGAATTCAAACCTATCCATCCTGGCAAGGTTGGCATGTATGTGTGTGGGGTTACCATTTACGATTTGTGTCACATCGGCCATGGCCGCACCTTCGTTTCATTCGATGTTGTCTCACGTTACCTGCGATTTCTGGGTTATGACCTTAAGTTCGTTCGTAACATCACAGACATCGATGACAAGATCATCAAGCGAGCAGCTGAAAATGGTGAAAGCTGTGATTCTTTGACTGAGCGTCTGATCGGTGAAATGTATGCTGACTTTGATTCGCTAAACATGAAGCGCCCAGACGTTGAGCCTCGCGCAACGCAATTTATTGCTGAAATCATTGCGTTGGTGGAGCGTTTGATTGAGCGCGGTTTCGCTTATGTTGCTTCTAACGGCGACGTACTGTTCGAAGTGGCTAAGTTTGACGAATACGGCAAGCTGTCACGTCAGGATCTTGACCAGCTTCAGGCGGGTGCACGTGTTGATGTAGAAGAAGCGAAGAAAAGCCCACTGGATTTCGTACTGTGGAAAATGTCCAAGCCGGGTGAGCCAACATGGGAATCTCCATGGGGTCCAGGCCGTCCGGGTTGGCACATTGAATGTTCTGCCATGAACTCTGCCATTCTGGGTAATCATTTTGATATCCACGGCGGCGGTTCAGATCTGACGTTTCCGCACCACGAAAACGAAATCGCGCAATCTTGCTGTGCACATGACACCCAGTATGTAAATACCTGGATGCACAGCGGTATGGTGATGGTTGACCGTGAGAAGATGTCGAAGTCACTGGGTAACTTCTTCACTATCCGTGATGTGCTGGCACACTACGATGCTGAAACTGTTCGCTACTTCCTGATGTCTGGCCATTACCGCAGCCAACTGAACTACAGTGAAGAGAACCTTAAACAAGCGCGTGCGTCGATGGAGCGTCTATACACGTCACTTCGCGGCCTTGACCTTTCAGTAGCCGCAGAAGGCGGCGAAGAATTCGTTGAACGTTTCAAAGCCGCGATGGATGATGATTTCAACACGCCAGAAGCGTATTCAGTGCTGTTCGATATGGCACGCGAAATCAACCGCCTGAAAGCAGAAGATGTAGAAGGGGCATCTAAACTGGCGGCACGCATGCGTGAACTGGCTGAAGTCCTAGGTCTGCTTGAGCAAGACCCTGAAGCCTTCTTACAGGGCAATGCAGGTGGAGATGATGAAGTGGCGGAAATTGAAGCCCTGATCAAAGCGCGTAACGATGCGCGTGCTAGCAAAGATTGGGCTGCCGCAGATGCTGCGCGTGATGCATTGACTGCTATGGGGATCGTTCTAGAAGATGGCGCAGCCGGCACAACCTGGCGTCGAAAGTAAGTCAATTTAAATTGAAAGAAAGCGGAGCCTAGTGCTCCATTTTTTGTTTTCACTTTCTCTCCTGCACTGCTTTTATCACAATATTTATCCTCAAATGGTCTGTATGAAGACGTCCATTCACCAGTCGCGTGTCGATACGAGCGCTCTTTCATTGAGTTTATGTTCATAATCTCACTTATGGGAGCCCATTTTTACTGGCTTTGAGCGATTCTTGCTGTGATGTTCAGGCGCTTGTCGTAATTATTTTCTAATCGTTGTAGGCGCGATTACGTGCAGTTGTTTTGATGGAACTCAAGCGGCTGTAAAGCCGCAGGGATGGATTGAAATGAAAAAAACGATGATAACAGCGTCAATAATTGGCGCGGCAGTGGGCTTTAACACTTACGCGTACACGGTTTATTCCAGTGATGAGTCAGCGCTTGATATTGGTGGTCGTATTGAGCCTAGATTTAATGTATCCGATGCAAATGAGGTTAAGGCGGGTGATAGTTCTTTTAAAGATATCAGCCGTGCACGCCTTCACTTCGCTGGTGAAACTCAGGTAAATGATAACGTGAGTGTTTTTGGTTTTTATGAAGGTGAAATGGCATCTGGCACTTCACAGATTGATGACCGATACATGTTCGCAGGGTTTGACACCAACTTTGGTGCATTTTCCTATGGTAAGCAGGATTCTGCGCAGGTCATACTGACTAATGTCACCGATATTATGGACACGTTTGGAGGCAGTGCAGCGGATCTTATCGATGCAAACCAAGACAAAAGGGAAAATAACTTTGTATACGAGTTGGAGATTCCTTTTGGGGTGACAGCGACAGTTAACTATGTCGCATCGGATGCAAAAGACAATGACAGTGCAGGCATATCATTGTTCTATGATGATCCGATTGGCTTTGCGTTTGGTGCAGGTTATGTCGGAGGTAAGCAAGCTGTTCTTGGAAAGAACGTAGATGTTGATCAAATCAACTTAGCTGCCTCCTATGAGGTGGGTGGCTTTTACATAGGCGGCATATACGTTAACGGTGAAATAGATAATGTAGACGTAGATGGATTTGAGATTGCTGCTGCTTACGGTATCAATGACTTTGTTTTCCGTTATGTCTTCAATTATCGCGATACTGATAACAAAGCCAAGACGCCTGTAGATTATCGCGTGGATTACAACGCCATTGAAGGTGCTTATAACGTCACGGAGAATTTTGTCGGGTATGCTGGCTATGAGTTTAATCGTCTCGATGGTAAACAGAATGATGATCAGATGCAGGCTGGTATTCGCTACTCGTTCTGATTTCTAGATTTACAGAAGTAAAAAGCGGAGCTGATGCTCCGCTTTTTTGTAGGGCAGCTTTGCAAAAAATGGCTTCCCAAAGGTAACCAAAAAATTGATGGTGAATCATAGGGTCTGTTGATCTTTGGTGATGACTTTTTAAGCAGTTTGTGGGGGCCAGAGGCTTCGATGTGTAGCTAGCCTACATAAGAAGTCGAGATTAAGTCCAACTGTGTCCTTGCTTCGATTTCATCTTTTATCTGTTCCTGTTGCACTTAAATCGCTGCCGCAATATTTGCAAAACGCCGCATCATTTTCGTGTCCCGGTTTTGAACAGTTAGGACATAGAACGGTTTGTCTTTTTATGGTCATTTGTTGCCCCATTTGTGCGGTGATAATACCTGTAGGCACCGCAATGATGGAGTAGCCCATCAGCATGGTAATGGAGGCCAAAGCTTTGCCAATGTCTGTTTGCGGCACCAAATCGCCATAACCGACTGTCGTCATGGTAACAATCGCCCAGTAAATGCTGTAAGGAATGCTGGTGAAGCCATGCTCTGGGCCTTCAATCACAAACATCAACGAGCCAAATATGGTGACCAAAACCATCACCGCATAAAAGAAGATAAAGATCTTTCTGCCAGAGGATTTGAGTGCTACGAGCAAGATGTTTGACTCTTCAAGATAGCGCATCAGTTTTAGCACCCGGAATATACGCAGTACCCTGAGTAAACGAATAGCCATGAGGTAATTTGCACCGGGGAAAAGCATTGCGATATAGGTTGGAAGAATGGCAAGCAAATCGACAATACCATAGAAGCTTTTTGCATAGGCTTTCGGGGCAGGGGAGCAGTATAGGCGCAGGGCATACTCGATAGTAAAGAACAAAGTGAAGCCCCACTCAATGGAAAAGAACCAACCCCCATATTTAGCCTGCATATCACCGACAGATTCGAGCATCAATACTGCGATTGACGCCAGAATAACAATGATGAGGGTAACGTCAAAGGCCTTACCGGCCCTGGTTTCGGTACCGAAAATGGTGGTGTAAAGGGACTCCTGAACAGCATTCCTGCTCATGTTAAGCGCTCTAGGAAAGTATTTAGATATGAGAAGTCTAGCAGGGGAAAGCCCACTCGGGAGAGGAGCGGGCTCTAAAACAATGAATGTTTAGCCTAAGCCTGGAAAGAGGGCGCGGAGCCCGTTGGCAATAAACTCAATACCAAGGGCAGCCAGAATCAAACCCATGATACGGGTGATGACGTTAATACCTGTTTGGCCTAGGAATTTCACAATGGCTGGCGCCAGTCTTAGCAAACCCCATATTCCGGCAGCAAAAATACAAATACTGCCAATAAGACCAAGTGTATCCACAGAATTTGGATATCGGCTCGCGTAGACGATAGTCGAACTAATAGCACCAGGGCCAGCCAAAAGTGGCATTGCCAGCGGGACGACACCAATCTGCTCACGGCTGACAGATTCAGATTGTTCCTGCTTGTTTTGCTTATCTTCACCCAACTTACCGCTCATCATGGTGAAAGCGATACTCACCAGTAGCAGACCACCAGCAACACGGAAAGAGTCGAGAGAAATACTGAAGAAATCCAGCAGTAACTGACCCGCCAATAATGAGACAACCAGAATAGCAGCCACGGCTAGACTTGCGGTATATGCAGTCTTGTTCCGTTCAACTGGGTCCTGATGCGCTGTTAGCGACACAAAGATAGGCATAATGCCTAATGGGTTCACGGCTGCAAACAAACCAATGAAAAACTGAAAAAATATTACAAGTTCAATATTGTTCATTCCCAAACACTCGAAATCTGAGAAACGTAAGGATTAGATTTGGATCGCAAAAGTGCCAATCTTGAGCGCTAGTATAACGTCGAAAGATGAAATGCCAATCGATACACGTCGAGCGAGGAAGAAATAATATCTCCAAGTCCAGAGGTCAGGTATTTGGGGCGATCCGAGCAATAAGTGTCCGAAATATTATCGATTGGGTAAGGCTGAAAACTGGTCTATACGCTGCCTTGCTAGTCTATCTATGTGATTCTGGTCACACCTTAAAATCTAAGAGGGACAACAGTAGTCAAAGAAGTTACACAAGTGTATGAGACACAGTGCGTATGTGTTACATTCTCGTAGTTTTATTGTGGATTTAGGCTTTCAAAACATCGATTATAGCGTAATTCGATTGATTATTAATCGGTTGATGAAAAACTCAGTGAAAGTTTACTACACATGATCCCGATCAATCTTCTGCCTTTCTGAAAATCTATAATCAGTTTTGAAAGTTATTTACTAAATGCTTGCCAAGGCTCACTGAGGAAGTGTGACGCTTAGGCCTCCAAGTAAACGAGCATGTAGTTACTAAATAATTTTCAAACTTTAGGTATGTAGGAGACAACTATGCCTGTAACTAACGTAGCCGAACTCAACGCAATGGTTGAGCGTGTAAAGAAAGCGCAGAAAGAGTTTGCAACTTACTCTCAAGAGCAAGTAGACAAAATCTTCCGTGCTGCGTCTTTGGCTGCTAACAACGCCCGTATTCCTCTGGCTCAACAAGCTGTTGCGGAATCTGGCATGGGTATTGTCGAAGACAAAGTCATCAAAAACCACTTCGCTTCTGAATTCATCTACAACAAATACAAAGATGAAAAAACCTGCGGCATCTTGGAAGAGAACGACGAGTTCGGTACTTTCACTATCGCTGAGCCAGTAGGTATCATCTGTGGTATCGTTCCAACTACCAACCCGACTTCTACCGCGATCTTCAAATCTCTGATTTCTCTGAAGACCCGTAACGGTATTATCTTCTCGCCACACCCACGTGCGAAAAACTCGACTAATGATGCAGCTAAACTGGTTCTGGACGCAGCAGTGGCAGCGGGCGCACCAAAAGACATCATCGGTTGGATTGACCAGCCTTCAGTAGAACTGTCTAACGCGCTGATGAAGCACGATGACATCAACCTGATCCTGGCAACAGGTGGTCCAGGTATGGTTAAAGCAGCTTACTCTTCTGGTAAACCAGCAATCGGTGTGGGCGCAGGTAACGTTCCAGTTGTTATCGATGAAACGGCCGATGTTAAGCGTGCTGTTGCATCTATCCTGATGTCTAAGACTTTCGATAATGGCGTAGTGTGTGCTTCTGAGCAGGCTGCAATCGTTGTTGACGCAGTATATGACGAAGTGAAAGAGCGTTTTGCTTCTCACAAAGGCTATGTCCTGAGCAAAGATGAAGCCGAAAAAGTTCGTAAAGTTCTGCTGATTGATGGCGCTCTGAACGCGAAAATCGTAGGTCAGCCAGCAGCAGCAATCGCTGAAATGGCAGGCGTAACCGTTCCTGCTGACACCAAAGTGCTGGTTGGTGAAGGCCTGGGTAAAGTGTCTATCGATGATGCATTTGCTCACGAGAAACTGTCTCCAACACTGGGTCTGTTCCGCGCAACGGATTTTGAAGACGCAGTAGCACAAGCGGTCACCATGGTTGAAATCGGTGGTATCGGCCACACCTCTGGTCTGTACACTAACCAAGACGTGAACCAAGATCGCATCAAATACTTCGGCGATAAGCTGAAAACTGCACGTATTCTTGTGAATATCCCAACCACTCACGGTGGTATCGGTGACCTGTACAACTTCAACGTTGCACCATCACTGACTCTAGGCTGTGGTTCTTGGGGCGGTAACTCAATCTCTGAGAACGTTGGACCTAAGCACCTCATCAACAAGAAAACTGTAGCGAAGCGAGCTGAAAACATGCTGTGGCACAAACTACCTAAATCTATCTACTTCCGTCGTGGCAGCCTGCCAATCGCACTGGGTGATCTGGAAGGTAAGAAACGTGCAATGGTTGTTACCGACCGCTTCCTGTTCAACAACGGTTACTCTGATGAAGTGGTAGCGCTGTTGAAAGCACAAGGCATGGAAGTACAGACCTTCTTCGAAGTAGAAGCTGACCCAACGCTGACTGTGGTAGAAAAAGGTGCAGCAGCAATGCAAAGCTTCCAGCCAGACGTGATTATCGCGCTGGGCGGCGGTTCACCGATGGATGCAGCGAAAATCATGTGGGTAATGTACGAGCACCCAGAAACGCACTTCGAAGAACTGGCAATGCGCTTTATGGACATCCGTAAGCGTATCTACAAGTTCCCGAAAATGGGTAAAAAGGCTGAGCTTGTATGTATCACTACCACTTCAGGTACAGGTTCAGAAGTGACACCATTCGCGGTTGTAACTGACGACAAGACTGGTGCGAAATACCCGCTGGCTGACTACGAACTGACGCCTCAAATGGCAATCGTAGATGCGAACCTGGTGATGAACATGCCTAAGTCTCTGACAGCATTCGGAGGTTACGATGCAGTCACTCACGCATTGGAAGCTTACGTATCTGTTCTGGCGAACGAATATTCTGATGGTCAAGCTCTACAAGCACTGAAGATGCTGAAAGAATACCTGCCATCAAGCTATGCGAACGGTGCACAAGACCCAATCGCACGCGAGAAAGTTCACAACGCAGCGACTATCGCAGGTATCGCATTTGCTAACGCATTCTTGGGTGTATGTCACTCAATGGCGCACAAAATCGGTGCTGAGTTCCACCTGCCACACGGTCTGGCGAACGCACTGCTGATTTCTAACGTGGTACGTTACAACGCGAATGACAACCCAACTAAGCAAACAGCATTCTCTCAGTACGACCGCCCACAAGCACGTCGCCGTTACGCTGAAGTTGCTGACCACCTGGGTCTGTCACAAGCGGGTGACCGTACTTCTCAGAAAATCGAGCGCCTGCTGGGCTGGTTGGACGAGCTGAAAGCGAACCTGGACATCCCAATGTCAATCCAAGAAGCTGGCGTTAAAGAAGCTGACTTCCTGGCGAAACTGAATGAGCTGGCAGTTGAAGCGTTTGATGACCAGTGTACTGGTGCAAACCCACGCTACCCACTGATCACTGAGCTGAAAGAAGTACTTCTGGCTTCTTACTACGGTAAAGCATTTGTTGAAGGCGAAACGGTAGAAGGCACTTCAGTTATCAAGAAGCGCGTAGATCAAGAAGCAGCGGTAAAGCCTGCCCCTAAAGCGAAAAAAGAAGCAGCGAAAGCATAACCTTCTGATTGAAACATAAAGAGAAAGCCCGCATAAGCGGGCTTTTTTATTGGCAGTGGCAATACCCTTTTGAGGTGAAAACGCCCTGACGATGGGACCTATCCAATCGCCTGATGTGTTATCACTTCAATTTAACAGGGCATAGAAGCGGCTACGGCAAACCTCACCGGCCGTTTAACTCGCAGCTTCTAAGATACGGCCGGTGAAACTGTCGTTTTCTACGATGTAAGCGGCGCCATCAATCATGTCGTAGTTCACTGCAGGGTGATAACGAACGTTACCTTCATCACTATGACGCATTCTTGGCAAAACGCCGCCTACCCGAATATTGGCATGTTCCAGTTCTTGCGCCCAACTGCGGGTCAGCCCTTTAATTACAGCATTAGAACTGTCAAAGGTTGGCGTACTATTATTAGGAGTCAGAACACCGGGAATATTCACAATCACACCCTTACGTCCTTTGTTCAGCATATTGAATGCTGCTCCCCGTCCAAACAGGTACAGATTCGAAGCTACATCAGCGAGAGTGTCTTTCACGACATCATTAGCAGCTTCCTGACTGGCGAGCAGATTTGGAAGCGACCCACCTTGCCAGTAGTTGATAAGTACATCCACAGCCCCCATCTCGCGATTTACTTCCTCAAACAGGTAAGAAATATTCTCAACATTGCGGTTTGCAAGTAAGAAGGAAAAGCAAATGCCTCCGACTTTCATACAAGATTCATACGTTGACTGAAGTTGATTCGAGTTGGTATCTACGAGAGCAACGCGGGCATTCAGTCTACAAAAATGTTCAGCCATAGCGCGACCTGTTGGAGTCCCAGCAGCTGTAATCACAATGACGGATTTAGCAATATCCATTGTCTGACCTTTCTAATTTATTACCGACACACTTCATTGTTATACGACGATGACTAACAACTTACACCCAGCTTTTTAAGAGATGGATAACAATCTTGGACCATGATCTACGAAAGTGGTGTGAATTTGTTCAAAAAAGGTTGTGCAACCTGTGTGCAAAATTAATTTTTTAGTAAGTGATCACAGTTTGGTTTTTTGGGGCTAAAGTTCTTGAGTTGATGAGTTGGCTATGGTAGTGGGTTTGATAATCGTAATTAAATCAGAAGATTACGCCCTAACATGCATTTCATTGAAACGTTTTGCGGTAACTAATTGACTATATAAATTTGCCGAATCTAGCGCGGCCGTCTTGCCATTTTCGCTATCTAATTGTCTTCGTTGATGTCCAGACAGATTATGATAAACATCTTCGCCCAAATTGTGTGTTCCAATTGCTGGAAAATGTAGTGCAGAGGGATTCACGCAATCATTAAGTTTTGCGCTTGCCAATCCCGCTTTATGAAAGGCCTCCGCTTGGGATCCACAAAGTTCATAGTCTCTTTCTTCCGCAACCAGACGGATAGGCTCAGGAAGATCAAATGTTTTTCGAAGCTGCGCTTCTGTCATCTTTTCTGGATAGGGCGGATTGAGCGGAGTGGTTTCGGTGGCATCACCGGAAAGCAGTGCCAGCATCAAGGCAAAATCAGAACGGCGCCCCTGACATACAGCATGATTGAGGTTTCCCCCTAGCTGTATATCCGAAATGAGTTGTGCTTTGTCGAGCGCGTGAATTTCCATGTTAACCTGGCATTGACTTCTTACTCCCTATGTATCGGTATTGCGACGTAATACTTTAATAAAAAGAGAAAAAATCTTATCGGTCAGCGTGGAGCAATATCGAGTTATCTTATGCACAATAAAAAGCCCACCTTACCTAAGGCGGGCTTGTTTGCGAAAATAGGAATTAAGCGTTCAGCGCTTGCTCCAAATCCGCAATGATATCGTCGATATGTTCGATGCCGACGGACAAGCGGATCATTTCTGGCGATACGCCAGCTTGCGCTTGTTCTTCCACGCTTAATTGGCGGTGGGTTGTTGAAGCTGGGTGACAAGCCAGTGATTTGGCATCACCAATATTCACCAAACGCTTGAACAGTCCCAGCGCATCGTAGAATCGGACACCTGCGTCGTACCCGTCTTTCAAGCCGAAAGAAAGAATTGCCGACGGTTTGCCGTCCATGTACTTCTGTGCCAGAGCATGATGCTCAGATTCAGGGAGACCGGCATAACTTACCCAGCTGACTTTCTCGTGACCTTTCAGGTATTCCGCTACTTTCAATGCATTTTCCACATGGCGTTCCATACGAAGTGGCAGGGTTTCCAGACCTTGCATCAGCAAAAAGGCATTCATTGGCGACAACGCAGCACCCGTATTGCGCAGAGGTACAGTGCGGGCACGACCGATAAAAGCAGCTTCACCGAAGGCTTCGGCATACACCACACCGTGGTAAGAAGGCTCTGGCTGGTTTAGGACTGGGAATCGTTCTTTGTGTTGTGCCCAAGGGAATTTACCGGAATCAACAATCACACCGCCCAGCGTGGTGCCATGACCACCGATGTATTTGGTCAGGGAATGGACCACGATGTCCGCGCCGTGTTCAATTGGCTTGCACAGCACAGGGGTAGCGACTGTGTTATCAACGATAACCGGTACGCCTTTCTCGTGCGCAAGCTCTGCAACAAGGCCTAGGTCAACGATGTTACCCGCAGGGTTACCGATACTTTCACAGTACACCGCCTTCGTGTTGTCATCGATGAGCTCTGCTAGAGATTCAGGACTGTCATCTTTGGCGAACTTCACCTCGATACCTTGCTTTGGCAGCATGTGCGCGAAAAGCGTATAAGTGCCGCCGTAAAGTTGTGGCGTTGAAACGATGTTGTCTCCCGCTTCCGCGAGCGTCAGGATGGCGTAATTAATCGCTGCACTGCCCGCACTTACAACAAGAGACGCCAGTCCACCCTCCAGTGCGGCCATGCGCTGTTCCAACACATCGTTGGTAGGGTTCATGATGCGGGTGTATATGTTCCCCGGGACTTCAAGGTTAAACAGATCCGCGCCGTGTTGCGCGCTGTCAAATTCATAGGCGACGGTTTGATAAATCGGTGTGGCGACCGACTTTGTTGTTGGGTCCGTCTGATAGCCAGCGTGGATCGAGAGAGTTTCGTCTTTCATTCTGCGTCCTTGTGCTTGATTTAGTCGAAAACTCTCACTATGGCACAAACCTCACAGGTGAAATTTGCCAATGTTCAAGAATTTCAAATATCACGCAGTCGGATGTGCGCCTGTCGCATATGCAGACGATACACAATCGCCAGAGAGACACAGACCACGGCAGGTGCAGCGAAAGAAAATGCCCCCAAAACAGGGAATACAATGGCACTGGCTGTGCCGCCCAAAATAAAGCCAATAGCAATAACAATGAACAGAACCATTTTTCGTTGGTTTAACGGTTGCCCGCGTAGCGATGCGCCGAACATTAACCCCAAATCAGTAATGATCCCTGTGATGTGTGTGGTACGCACGATTGCGCCACTGTAACTGGTAACCAAGCCATTTTGAATACCGCAAGCTGCGGCAGCAAAATACAAACCATATACTGCGTTCTGACTCATTGGGTAAATGGCACCGAGCAGCAGTGCCGCTTCTACAAGCAGCAGAAAGTCATAACGACGACCCAAAGCTAACGTGCTGTCTTTCAGGATCAGGCCAGAGAGCAGGGCACCCCCGAAAAATCCTACGAGAATGCAAAGCAAGTGCACCAGCTTGACTGGGTGACCGTTGATAATATCCGTACCAATCAATGTGGCTGTTCCAGACAGATGGGAGATGGCCTGGTGCTCAAAGCCGAGCAAACCAATTCCGTTAACAAAGCCGGCAGTGAGCGCAAGAATAAATGCGCCATACTCAACCCATTTGGGCAGTTTGGATATCACGCGAAAACCTTCATTGAGTTGGTTGTGGTAACCGAGCAGAAAGCCCGGAGAAAGGCAGAATTCTACCTCATCAGAAGGACGTGCATGAGGTTTAGATCAAACACACATGCACATTTTTCTACAGAGAGGGATTTCAGTTAAGCGGCGTGATAGTGACATCACCAAAGAGCTTACATTGACAGGCGAGGCGTCGTTTGTCGCCATCCATATCGAGATCATGAAGAAGATCTTGTTCTTCCTCGGTTCGTGGGCCAAGGTTATTCATGCCCGCTTCCACATCAATCAAGCAAGTGCCACATGCGGCAGAGCGACAGCCAAAGGGTACTTCACTTCTTCCGGTATCTTCCAAATCAATCAGCGAGCTGCCACTGGAAAGCTCAACACTGTTTCCGGTTTTACCGAAGGTCACTTTAGGCATGATAAGCCTCCTGAAAGCTGTGATTTCATTTATCGGTCGAGGTGCTACTAAAAGCGTAGATTCAACACTTTGATAATTCGAATTTATTGGTGTTTCTCGCGCGAACGGAAGATCGATGCTGTGAGGTAAAGCGTAAAAAGTCAAAACCCTTAACCCTGTTGACTTGATGCCTTCATCACCAACCCAAAACCGAGATGCTATCAGCCTAGTCTGGTTCAAACGCGATTTGCGTCTGACTGACCATGCGCCATTACAGGCGGCGATAGCATCGGGCTTACCTGTCCTATTGCTTTATGTCTTTGAGCCGATATCGCTTGAGGATGAACATTACTCAGAACGCCATTGGCGGTTTGTGTGGCAATCGCTGGAGGATCTGAACCAACAACTTGCGCCTTTTGGCGGCAAAGTGCTGGTGGTACGAAGCGGATGTATTGAGGCGCTGTCATCTCTTCATACCCAGTTCAAGATTAAAACCCTCTATTCCCATGAGGAAACGGGGTTAATGAAGACATTCGCCCGGGACAAAGAGGTAGGGAAATGGTGCAAAGAACATGAGATAGACTGGCAGGAGCATCAAACCGGCGCGGTAAAACGTGGGGCAATCAGCCGTGAAGGATGGGACAAAGCGTGGGACAAAACCATGCGCGCACCTGTCGTTACGCCGAATCTTGAAGCCGCTGCGTTTATTAACAACCAACCTGCTCACATGACAGAATTTGTGCCACCAGCAACCTGGCAAAGCAAACAGCGGGGGATGCAGACAGGTGGTCCCACCTTAGCGTGGAAAACGCTACACAGTTTCTACGAGGGGCGGGGGAAGTCGTACGCGTTCAAAATCTCCAAGCCTGCAGAAAGTCGCAACCATTGTTCCCGACTCTCGCCGTATCTCGCGTGGGGAAACCTCAGTGTGCGGGAGGTCTACCAAACGTTGTTACAGCATTGGAATGTACCGGGATGGCGACGGTCATTGAGCGCGCTGTCATCACGGTTTCACTGGCACTGTCATTTCATTCAAAAATTTGAGAGTGAATGCGAGATGGAGTTTCGCCATGTTAACCGTGGCTATGAAGCGTTTCCTTACAGAAAAGATGAAGACATCACTAAGGATTTAGCGTGTTGGATGCAAGGTATGACAGGCTATCCGTTGGTGGATGCGTGCATGCGTTGCCTTCACGCGACCGGTTACATCAACTTTCGTATGCGCTCCATGCTGGTCAGTTTCCTTTGCCATCACCTCAATATTGACTGGCGATGGGGTGTAAAACACTTGGCGAGTCTCTTTTTGGACTTCGAACCCGGCATTCATTACGCCCAGTTTCAAATGCAGGCAAGCGTGACTGGCACCAATACCATTCGGATTTACAACCCGACCAAACAGGCACAAGAACACGACCCTGACGCTGCATTTATTCACCGCTGGTTGCCCGAATTGAAGAAACTCCCCCCGCCTTTAGTGTTCGAGCCTTGGCTGTTAACGCCGCTGGAACAGAAAATGTACGGCATCAGCATCGGTGAAGCAGGGGATTATCCAGAGCCTTGTATCGTACTTGATGCTGCGTCAAAAGTGGCCCGAGACAGATTATGGAGCTGGAAAAAACGTGCGGAGGTGAAAAAAGAGAGCAAGCGGATACTTACCGTGCATGTGCGACCGGAGTGAGTTTATCGGTATCCTACAGCGTAAACCCGACAGTACTTAGCGCTGGAGCCGTGCCAAGGTTCGTCAATTAGCCCATGAATTTGAACAGTCGACTTTGCTTGATATGCAGCGATGACCATAGACAAATTGGCTTGAAATGCGGGGGTCTGTTTTACGCAGCCAATAGCCGTTTGGGTAACCAGGCGTGGCGTTGTTAATTTTAAAAACCACATCGTCTCCACCGTATTCAGAATAAGATTACACGGACGTGATAATTGAATGAGATGAGTTGTCGTAATTTTGTTTGATGGCCGATTCTGTTAAAGGGAGAAACAAAAAAGAAAAATGAGATAACGCATTAGATTTATATCCTGATTAGTAATCGACCATAATCCAAGAAGGGCGTTCTCTATCTGCCCAAGCAGCGCAATCACCAGAACCTTTTACAGTAACTGACTTGCCTTGAGAGGCTGCGGCTAAATAGCTGTTCCTAATAGTAGATCTCAAAGATAAGAGAAACTCAGTCCGCTTTGTGCGATCTGATCAATCGCCAAACCGAAACATACCGACAAAAGGACTGAGTGATGGCCATCATAGCACCGATACCTCGTGGC
>NZ_FIZY01000002.1 GCF_900060185.1 Grimontia marina
ACAAAGCACACAAGGTTTATCCCTACCTGCTGCGTGATATCGATGTCACTTATCCAAACCAAGCTTGGGCGATTGACATCACGTACATCCCCATGGCGAAGGGGTTCCTGTATCTGGTGGCCATTATCGACTGGTATAGCCGCAAAGTACTGGCTTGGCGCTTGTCGAATACGATGGATACAAGCTTTTGCATTGAGGCTCTCGAAGACGCACTGCAACACTACGGGCCGCCCGATATCTTCAATTCAGATCAAGGCAGCCAGTTTACTAGCGCTGAGTTTACTCAGAGATTAATCGACCATGATGTACGGATAAGCATGGATGGGAAAGGACGCTGGGTCGACAACGTGTTCATCGAGCGATTATGGCGTAGCTTGAAATATGAGGAGGTTTACTTAAAAGCCTATACCACCCCCCGAGAAGCTGAACTTGAAATCGGCCACTACATGGTGTTCTATAACGAAGAGCGTAACCATCAGGGACTCAATGACCTTACTCCTGATGAAGCCTACTTCGGCAGGCAAAGATACGCAGCATGAGCGGGATCAAACACTTAAAAAATTAGCTTGTGTGTCCAACCAATGGGGTCCACTTCTCTTACCATCTAAGTAGTCATCACCTTCAAAGCCAATAATGACATCATCATTTGAGCTCCCCTTAATTTTATCATTATATTTTGTCCCTTTCCCGATAACACTTTCAAATAAGAACGCTTTATCCCAAACTGTTCCATCACTGAAGGCAACTTTATCAATGCCATCTCCGTCTCTATCGTATTGAAGGCTCAAGCTACCTTCTTGAGATGTAAAACTCAGCGTAATATCAGTTCTATCCAAAATCGGTTGGGATATTTCAATCTCATCAGGTGAAAAGCCAAATAGCTCTAATGTATTGATGCCAGCTGTATCTCTGATGATGTCATGGCCGTCCCCCCGACTATAACGATACACATCATTACCGCTACCACCACTTATATCATCATCACCCTTACCACCTTGAATAAGGTCATCAAACCTACTGCCTGTGATATAGTCATCGCTATCACTCGCTTGATTCTCCATTAGCTGTGCAAGCGCTTCTTGTCTTGTCCATTCAACGCCATCAGCAAATTTTAAGATTGTGCCGCTGCCGATATTTTCTATCGTTAATCTGTCTCCAGTACGTGGGAACTCAAAAACTAGGTTAGAAGACGAAAACTGCTCATCGTTTAAATAGGCATAGCGGACGACGACCTCTGTAGAGTTAAGGTCACTAAATGTTATGACATTAGCTTTATAGCTGTATCTAAAAGCAACCGTATCAATTCCATCACCGGCTTGAAAAGCGTATTCAGTATCTGCCGAAAAATAAGACCAATCATTACCTCGTCCTGGAGAAATTTCATAAGGAAGCGTTTGTCCGTCAAGGTTAATTCTGTTTGAAGTAGCCCAATTTTCCTCTCTTAAAATCCTAAACAGTACTTCGTCTAGGCTAAGGGTCTCTCCATCTTCGAATACAAATGATTCAATGCCGTGTTGACCACCATATTCTGCTCCAGACAAAACAGCCAATGTTTCATTGGATTCTTTAAGGGTTATCAGTAGATTCCCTTCAACGGCACTAAAGCTAACATCGTGGCGTCTAATACCCGGTGAGAAGATGACTTGATCAACACCACCGCTATCAAATATTGAGTCATGACCCGAACCATAGCCATAGTGATATTTGTCATTCCCCAAGCCGCCTTCAAGTGTATCGGAACCTGCTCCACCGTTTAACACGTCATCTCTATCATCAAAGCCGCTAATGTTGTCGTGGCCATCGCTTCCTGAAAGCATGCTGAGACGTATATCTTCCAGTGTCGCTGATGTTCCATCTGAAAATTCAAACAGCTCCACTTGTCGTGTACTTAAACCCTCTTTAATAGTGAGAACACTCTCACCATCGCCCAGATCGAGTAATAGGTCGTTGTCGATACGACGGACAATCAAGGAATCAAGCGTAATCCCCTTACCAAATACGATACGGTCAACACTGCCATTGAATGGCGATTCAGATTCAATAACCTCGTCAAAATCATAGCCAATACTAAAAGCATAAATATCAGAGTCGGAACCACCGATTAGCGTATCATCACCCTGTCGACCATCCAGCACGTTCGGTGCATCAACAATCCCTGTAATCGTATTATCACCGCGGTTTCCTCCTACTATTTGTAGAAGTTCTTCCACATCAGCAATAGACAGTGATGTGCCATCAGCAAAAAGGAATTGCTCGATTCCATCTACGGTATCTCGAAATTGATTTCGAATTCTCAGGGAGTCCTCAAAGCCAGAGAGTGTAATAACAAGGTCATCACCATCTTTACTGAAGGAAACAATATCGCGGCTGATTAAGCTACCAAACTGAACTTTGTCATTCTGCTCTCTCTCGAAGCCTTCCCTTCCGTACCACCAAGAGCGTACTTGCGTATCGACAATAACATCGTTGCCATAGCCAACATCAAACACATAAGTATCGCCACCACTTGCACCGATTAACGTATCATCTCCCCCTTTACCATCGATACGCTCTCCAAAATCACTGCCTTCAAGTATTTCAGAGCCAGACGTTCCTATCCGGTCGATGAATTCAGGGTTAAGCTGTTTAAAGTCGAGGCTTACATCACTAAATTCAAAAGTTTCAACAGCAAAAACCTGCCTGTCGCTTCTCACATATTGGTTTTCAAAAGTGATTGATTGACCCGTTTCTCTAACAGTGAAGATAAGATCAAGGGCAGTACGTGACACAACAATGTCACCATTGAATGAAAGCCCATCAAATATGGCTTTATCGGCACTTCCGGAAGCATCAAAGACAACATCCTGCCCATCGCCTCTCTCGAATATGTATGTATCGTTGCCTTCTAATCCCTCTAGTCTGTCATTCCCTTTACCGCCCCTGAGTATTTGTGAAAAATCAAAGCCAACAATACGATCATCACCCGTGGTTTGAGACTGATCGACATAATGTTGCAGAAGTTCAAAATAATCCCATTCCGTGCCATCAGAGAACCGAATTGATTCGATAAGATTAATATGGCCTTGGAAAGCCTGATATTTAGTAAACTCGGAGAGTACAACGCCTTGTGTACCGTCGGAACCGGCTATCGACAGCGTTAGCGTGTCAGAGTAGCCCTCACGCAAAAAGTCTATATCAGCCCAAGTGTGGTCACTAAAACGAAGCTGATCGCCTTTACCTCCCCCAAAAAGCTTGATGCTTAAATCGCCATCCTTAACTTCTTCAAGATCATCGCCTTCATTATAAATATAGGTATCTGCACCAGCCCGCCCAATGAGCAGATCATTACCTTTTCCACCGGTTAAACGGTCATCAATATCAAACCCATAGATAGCATCTTCACCATCCGATACTGCATTAGCCACCACTTCTCGAGCTAACTTTGCGAAATCTATTGAAGAGCCATTTTCAAACAGAATCCGCTCTATCGATGTGGAGCTGACAAAATCAAAATCGAAACTCGCAAACTCATCGATGCCCGCCACAGAACCATAAGACTTAGCAAATTCATCCAGATTTAATCTTGCGCCATCAAATTGGCCTTTGATAACAATGGAATCAGAAGTCAGGTTACCTTCACTGTCCTTTAAAGTGATATGTAAGTCAGTACTTTCACCAAATCGCTCAAGATGCAAATCTCTCCCAGAGATATCACCTTTGAACTGAATAAAATCTAAGCCCGCCTTGAATGGGTTCATTCCTTTTGAATTATCTTCATCGATGACATCTTGGCCATGGCCGCGTTCAAAAAGGTATATATCGCCCCCCGTACCACCTCGCAATACGTCGTTGCCTTTTCCACCGATGAGGACGTCAAGCGCGCCAGAACCAACAATGACATCATCAGTATCTTGTGGATCCGCAGTACGGTAGGCAATGGAAAATGAATCCCATACCACACCATTTGCAAATACAATGGCGGTCGTTTCAGTATCTTGTGTTCTTCGGCCAAAGGACGGATTCAGTTCACCAAGAAAATGGTTCCGGACAGTCAGGCGACTATCTGATACGAGAGATTCTATGATCAGATCTTGCCCATCACGGGATACGGATACTTGACTGGATGTTAGCTCGGTAAAGCGAAGTTCATCAGCCTCACCAAAATCGATATCTTCGATAACGATGTCGTTAAAGGTTTCTCCAACAAAATACACATCCCTGCCGGCACCTCCTTTGAAGCTGGTTCCATCACCAGAAAGAATGATGAAATCAGAACCACTAGTCCCAATAAGTTCGTTTTCACTTTCAGAGAGCGTTGCAATCTGTGTTTCATCAACCTGTAGAGCATTTAAAACAGTTGATAATTCAACGCCTAATGGAACTGCCTCATATACTGGTAACACCATTTGTGTGACCGTACGCTGGTCGATTTCAACACTCCCGTCAGTATGTTCGAAATCCGAATACACCTGCCAAAGAATCTCGTTCCACCCTTGGAGGTATTCGTAAACTTCTTCTTTGTGTTCTGGAGTGCCAAACTCATAATGTTGAGGCGCTTTTTCAAAAATAGCTTCAAACATAGGCGTCAACAGATAATCTGAAGTAGGCTTAAACACATCTTCTTCAGCTATAAATTCAACACCTTCAAAGTATTCTTTTAGCCCTCCTTGAGCCGCTAGACGAACGGCCAATGCACTACCCACCTTCATGTAGGTATCCATCAACTGAGCAAGCGTGTCTAACATCGGTGAAATAGCACTTTGATACTCAGTTTTAGACAAACTCCCACTACCATCGTCAACATCATTAATGGAATAGTTTAAAATGCCGGAAGAACTAATATGGGCGTTCAACATTTCGGTTTGAAAATCAACACCCAACAAAGATGTCGCAAATTGGAATTGGCCAGGAGACAGAAGCTCAACGCGGTAAGAACTATCTAAAGATGAATTGACCTCATCAATCGAGTCAAAATCAATCTCATAATTTCGGAGGTTAAACCCATTACTGTCTCCGTGATAAAACTGAAGCTCTAACGCCCTATCAAGGTGACGAGACCATACGAAGAAAGAGCCGTCTTCATCATTGACTTGAACCGTGTAATCAACAGCAATACCGTCGATAACATAAACACCGATATTTTCTACAGACACACCTGCAAGTGGGTTCACGCCAATCGATTCAAGGTTCCAAGACTGTCCTTCTTCTTTGGGAAGAGCCAAAATATCATCAGTGCTCGGTGATACAATCACTTGACCGTCGTCATCAATGATTGGACGACCGCTTGCTAATACCCAGTGGCCATGCTCGTTTTTATAAGCAAAATCATCCACAACCAAGTGATCATTTACAATCGATGTCAGATAAGGCGCTTCATCCCGATAAGAAAGAACATTGCTACGTGAAACTGGTGACCAAGATAACTCAACACTCCACGACTTATCAGATCCAGTATGTTGTGACAGCACATCTTGAAGTGAGACTCTTTCAATCGCTTGACCTGATTCATTTAGAACTGAACCACCGCTTTCAAGATACCAATACCCCCCCAATTCATCCTCTGTATAAACAGCTCGGTCGAGAAGCTGCGTGCCACTTTTGTCAACCAGCACCGCAACCAGCTCTTTAGAGGTATTCAGCGCTTGTCCCCAATGACTCAATATATCTGCAGATTCATCAAGCAAACCTGATAATGAAGGAGAAGTAATATTAGCGCTTTGAGAAGCAATTAATTGCGAAAGTTCGAAATCATTTTGTGCTGCAATAGCAAGATTCGTGACATTTCCAAAGCCCTTAACATCAATAGACTGAGTTGCCCAAAGCGGTGCTTGTGTGGTGACTGAATACTCAGTGTCAGAATCGTTTACAGCTAAAGAAACCTCAAAGGCGTTTGACGACAACCCATCAACAAAAATAACTTCAGTTACAGAAACAATGTCATTACCTTGAGGCGTTGACTTATTTATATAAGAAGGATTGAGGTTAATAGATACAACACCTAAGGATTCAAGAGTATAGAGTTCTGTAGTATTAGATTTTCCATCTTGATTGATATCTCTCCATATGCGAAGTTCTGCGTAAACACTATCTCTTATATCTATCAGTCCATTTTGATCGTCATCATGATTAGAAAGCTGTTCGAATCCAGATCTTGCCGCTGAGCCAATTATTTCATCTGCATCTTGAATCAATCCATCATTATTTACATCAGTAACAATGATTCCATCATCTGGATCAATCCACGCAACCCTTTCAGAAAAAAGATCTGAATCTATGTCAAAATAAATATCAACATCATTAATTTTACTTGTCTCTAGTCCATCACCATCCAAATCTAAAACAATTGGATTAATGAAATCATCTAAATAGTAAACTTCATTCTCTTCATTTTCAGAGTTATTTCCCTCACTGGATCCCCCACTCTCTCCAGAGTCATCTTGAGACCACTTAGTGCTTTCAAGTAGCTGAAGTGAAGCAGCGATGACTCCAAGAAGCTTGTCTTCAACTGATTTTATAGAAGCTAATCCACCCAAAATTCCTGGTGCAATCATGCTAACAAGAGAGAAATATGGGTTGGCATTTTTAAAGATCATTCCCATATCGCCAATAGCTTCATCACGAATACCGCCAGACTCATCAAAAAATGCGCTAGAAAATACAGCAGCTCCTGGTGATTGGTAGTCTTGTATGACAAGGCTACCCTCATTAGAGTGGCCATTATGAGTATTGGGAATATCTTCATCAATGGCGTCACTGAACAACTGAAGGAGGTTTGTTACATATAGATTTTCACCATCGTATGTATAAGTGATAAAAGGAAGAAAATTATCAAAATATATAGGGCTAGTATATGTAGCTAATGCGGTTGCTCCTCCCAACAAGCTGTTTGCAACAGAGAAACCACCATAGAGCGCAGGAATATCATTTGTCCCCCCAACTAACGGAAAACCAAAAAACTTTAAATGGTCATATTTATCTGCATCCATAATATGGGTATTAGGCCAGTACCAAAAAATATCTGAATGCGCTTCTCCGGATATCTCATTACCATTACTGTCAAGACCATCTATAGTATCGCCATATATTTTCGCACCAGTAGTAGTACTGAAAATCCAGTCTTTACCTTCTCCACCAATAATTTGGACACTATCTTCTTCGCCAAAAAAGGAAAATATAATATCGTTTCCTTTACCACCATCTAGCTTTTGTATAAGATCTTGCTGCGCTACTGCACGGGTATCCTCTTCTAGGTAGCCTCTGATTGGATCGCCACCAATATATTCACCTTGTAACCGTTTTTCAGGCATCCAGCCTAAAATAATATCATCACCACCTGCGCCTTTTATTTCGCCATATCCACTATGAAGAAGTAAGTTGTTTTGCTCATTACCTGTAATCTTTGCCGCATCATATCCCCAGCCCCAGATGGTACCCATCTCTTCAGTTGCAACAATTTCAGCAGCTTGCCCGCCTGTCAATACGGCACCAGGTGCTTCTATCCCAAATAATTTCGTTGGAATGCTTTGGGTAAATCCAACCACCTCTGAGGCAATACTCTCTAGCGGCACATAAACTTCTATCGCATCCAAAAAGCCCAAAATACTTTGATGCGCTGCTAATCCCCAGCTATCTGTTTCATCTCTATGGACTTCAATATAAGTCCTGAGATAATCTTTCAATCCCACATATATTTCAGAAGTACCTAATACTGCAAATGATGCCCAACCTACTGGTCCAGATATAGCACCGATACCAGCCAGTGCTATACCTGTTACCGCTGAAGTCAACATCATATAACCGAAATCGGCACTCAACTTGGCACTATTTTCTTCAACGAAATCTTCGAACTCTACTCCTTCTTCCTTGAGTAATTGGTACTGGAAATAAATAAGATAAGCATCGAAAGCCATAGAGCCCAGTGTGCCACCTTTGGATAAATCGAGGTGGTTAGTAAATCCAAATGATTTGTTAACATCCGCAGTATGTTTTAGGGTTGCTTCATCACCATAATTCAATACAATTTTTGATGTTTCAGAAATGACAATATTAGTATTATTTTTACTATTCTCCAAACCATCCTTTACTACACCATCTGTTCTTATCCTATTAGTAAGATCAGCAATGTTATTGGGTAAAGGCTTTCCACTTGGTATATCAAGTTTTTTTAATGACTCTAGATAACTATCAGAAAGCTTCGAAAAATCACCATTTTTTTTAGCTTCTTGTATGCTTAGATGTAATTCATCAGGATCAGATATAATTGACCGAAAAGTATTCAATGCCATAATATCAGCTTGGTACTTAATCCGGTAATCTTCATCTGGTGATGAAATAAAGTCACTATCCTCTGGCCTAGCTTTATATCCATAAGAACTACCATCAGAGTCAATAGCGTCATTAAAAAACAGCTTATCATTGGGAAGCTCTTTTTTATTAACGCCAGCTTGAAAAGAAAGTAGCGCATTATCAAAATTTAAACGATAACTTCCATTATCTTCTATGGTGAAGTCAGCTCCACCATCAATTTTATTTATAGTCCAAGTAGAGTTAACACTGTTATAATATTCAGAAATTGACTCCCCCTCTAATCGAGGATCATCCTTCCTTAAGAGCAACAATGACTTGGTACTATCACCTTCAATAACTCCTCCATCTTGGAGCGCCATATATGCAAATTTATTAATACCTAATTGTGCTTTCGCCCAATATTCTATTTTTAATTTTTCGCCATTTCTCTCAATTTCTTCCGCTTGTTCAAAAGTAATAATGCCATTATTTTCATAGCGAATTTTTCTCTCCATAAAGTCAATATATTCGCTCTCAAAACGTATACCTTTCTCCTCTATTTCACTGACCAATTCATTCATGTATTGATTATATTGATCATGCTGTCCTGAGTGTGCTGCCGCTTGAACAAGAAGAGAGTCTTTATATTGTGACGCTAATGCTGCGCCGTTTATACGAAAGTCGGCATGATCATATCGATAGGCCGAATCGACATCCTCCGACATGATGTATTTATAGAAACTATCATAATGGTCTAAAAATACTTCATTTGGTGTTAGGTGATGCAGTTGAACGACGAAATCCCTTCCAGTAGTTTTTTCACCAGAAAGAGTAAAATATTCCTCAGCACTAATCTCTTTTTGCCCAGTCATGATCATGCTGTGCTTGGGAAGCTTTGAACTATGAATAGTACTCTTGTTAAATTCAAGGAGTTTTTTTATCTCTTCATCAGTCATTTTTTAATTCCTGAAAACATCAATTTTGAACGTAGGAATTCTCACCTATTTAAAGATGTAACTCCAATGAAATGTATTAAAAGCTTGGTGAGAGAGCTATACTTCTTTTAAAGTAAACCTTGTCGAAAAATCATCAATTTGTCTGCTGGAAAGTATTTCAAGAAATGCATCTGAAATGAATATATTTGAACGAAACCTTGCATCAGCCCATGCCAGATGGCCCTTAATCACATCTTTTTTGACGGCATTTCCATCGCCAGGCTCCAACATTAGCGTAGAATTTTCCGGGTCTGCTTTTTTCATAAAAACGATCCGTGTCGAGTTTAAGTCAATCGCATCCAATATCACCATAGGCCACCAAAAGTAAGCCTGGCCCACCACATCTCCTTTTTCGTCTACAACAACCAAAGGAGAAAGTTGATGTTTTTCAGGCTCCAGTTCCATCAAACACGCCGCAAATCGCTCACTGATAATCGCTGAGGGGAAATCAGCGAAATTATGTGGGGTGAAATCATAGGGGGGAGCCCCCTCTCTGGAAATGACCTTCTGAGGTAATTTACTCTCAGGAATCTCTTTTGCAAAAGCATTGATATGTGCGTCAATACGTGTCAGCTTGGCATTCGTTTTTTCTCCCCCTAACTGTTGCGCGGTATGATAAATTGCGCGGGCTTCTCTCGATGCTTCTTTGCCAAACGCCTTCAACGTCGCCTCGTCGTGTTCTAGGAACCTAGGAATAAATGAGGGGGTAGATTTATCAAGCCAGCGATCAGACTTGTAAAGGGTGGCAGCCATTAATGTAATTCCTTCTCTTTTCTCTTGGTTGGCATTGCGCCCATACCTTCAAGTACAGACGGTTCAACCAATTTTGCCACTAATGGATGAATTTTTAGATCCCCTTCTTTCACTACTTGCTTAAAGTTGCGGATCACCTTCGCTGTTGCGTCCTTGTTGGGCGCGATAACATCGAATAGCCAGTTAATCTCTCCGCTGTTCCAGTCTTCCGACTTTAGTCGAACGGGGTAAGTACCACCCTTGATTTGGTCACGGATTTTGGCATCGACCTCTTCAGACACACTGGCCCAAATCGCCATGCCGACCAAGTCCTGCAGTTCGTCTTCTTTTTTCTCACCGGGGTAAGCAAGAGCGATACGGTTTTGAACGAGAGGGTCTAATACTAGGTGCTGGAGATCTGCAATGGTTTGGTGACGGTAGCGAGGCAACATCATCATGGTCATTGCAATCTTGCCAAATGATTCGCGGATTTTCGTTCGCATTTCCTCAACAGCAGCGAGGACTTCGGGGGAAGGCTTTTCTTGATTTTCGGCATTCAGGGAGGCTTCGTTTTTATTCTCAATATCGCTCATAACTACATCCTTATACATCGAGCATGGCATAATGAATCCAATTGAATACCTATGCCTTTATTTCTAACCAACATGTATAAGTTCGTTCATTTTCCTGTATAAAACAAACACTAGTTAGTTTCACCTGCTCTCTCTGTGATCTTAACATTAGTTTATTATTGATAAGACAAGACCTTAAAAAACAAGTTGAATATAATGCTTTATTTCAATAACAAGAATTGTCTTATTCAATAAACAAAAAAGCCAACCCGAATAGGTTGGCTTATTCAAATAACAATTACACTATCTTTTTTTAAAAATACGAAATAGAAACACTAAGCAAAGTAGAAGAGGATTTACTCCACCCCCTCCCCCTCCAGAATTGTTTTCAGCAGTGGCGAGCGCGAAGATATCTTCGGCGAAGCTAACACTTGGTGCACTGTAGCCTCCGTCCATGTTGGCATCAATCCAAGAGAAATAGGTACTCACCTGTGTAAAACCATCCTCCGCATTTGGACTTGCACAGCCATCATCTCTGCTTGAGAAACTAACAAGTCCTGCGAGTCGATATCCGCGGTCTGCATCCGACGCGTTGCTTGGATTTTGCCATACAAGCGGGCCTCCGGAGTCCCCAGAACAAATACCTTCAGTGGTAGTATTGTTTGCACAGACATACGCGTCTGAGAATGCTTGCGACACACTCCCATTACTAAACGTTGTCCAAGAGCAACTACTGTCAGGGACACCTGTTAACGCCACCATCTTAAGAGACTGGCTTCCTGCCCCCCCTGTTCTTGTTGCACCCCATCCCGAGGAAACAAGGTTATCCAGTTTAGGTACTTGAAACTCGTTATCCATCTCACTTTGATTTTCTGCCATCAAAAGAGGAATAGATTTGGCGTTAGAGGGAAGCGATCCAGCAAGTTTCAAAATAGCAATGTCAGCGGTTAAATTCGCATTGTTGTAGTCAGGATGCACCTGAATATTAGCAACCGGAATAGGACTTCGCGGAGAGCTTAAATCCGTAAAGCCCGCAAGTACAGATATGTCGGACGCAAAAAGTCCTTCAACGCAATGCGCGGCCGTTAAGACATAGTCATTCGAAATGATAACGCCCCCACATCCACTTGAGGGAATATCAATATATACCTGCCAAGGTAACGCACTAATATTGGCATTGTTGCCACCTACTATGTGTGGCTGCCTTACGTTTTCTTCAGATGCATGACTAAAATTAGACAACGCCGCCAAGGCAAAAACTGCGAATCCCTGCTTTAATTTCATCCTATTCACTTCAAGATAAATATAAACACAGGTTACACAATAACGTATTGGTTTGTAGATTTCGGCTAAAAGCTAATACAGTGGCATTAGTATTCTCAAATATGAATCAAAATGGCCTTATATTTACTTTGCTCGTCTAAAGAGACAAAGAGCCATACTTATTATAAAAAATATTGGAACACTCCCTCCCCCGCCAGAGCTTTCAGTCGCTGTCGGAGACTGACTCGCACAGCTCCCTCCCTGACAACTAGAAATCCAGTCAGTGTAACTAGCAACCTGGGTGAATACGTCTGGAGCAATTAGAGATGCGCACTGTGAAGCGACACCAAAGCTCACCACACCAACCAAGGTGGCTCCACCATCAGCATCACCCGCGCGGGATGGGTCATACCAAATCAATGGGCCGCCGGAATCCCCGTTACAGGACCCGACGCCATTTGCCTGAGCACAAAAGAATTTGGACTGGTAATCAGAAATACCGGTCAGAGTAGAGCCCCAAGCTGAAGCGCAACTAGCGTCAGTTACGGCAGAGACTGTCGCTTTTTGGAGCCTATTTGTACTTTGAGAGCGGCCTTTGTCGGTAAAACCCCACCCCGTTAACTGCATATCATTGTTGTTGAGGTTCCCCGTGGCATCGACGGCAGCTTGAACTGTGTGATTCGGTAACATAACGCTTGACGCGTTTGGGTGAATATCAGAAGAAAGTTTGATCAATGCAATGTCATTTTGGAGCGTTTTTTTGTCGTAGCCGATGTTGACATAGATAGATTCAACAGAAGATTGGAAGCTGGAGAAGTCTGCTCCGTTGATTTCCGCTGTGCCTGTGTAGACCGTGACCGAGCTGGCTGATACCAAAGAAAACGGGTCATCATCGCCGTTAGTATCAAGGCAATGCGCTGCCGTCAGAATCCACCGACTGGAAATGACAACACCACCACATGTGTATTTACTTGTCCTAATAAATGCCTGCCATGGCGCATCACTAATGGAAGCATCTGCCCCACCAACTACACGGGGTTCAGGTTCTAAGGCGTACCCCGAAAAAGAGATCAGAAATACCAGTGTCGCTATCAGTTTCATTCGCATTATCTTCACCCCTACAAACAAAAAGGTATTGCTGGACGCCATTGCGCCCCGGTGCGTTGCTACTGCTTGAAACAACCTTGGTATCATTCAGAAGTTCCGGGTGGAAGCTTGAATGTCGTCGCCTACACTCCCTGCCTTTTTAGCTATATTTGACATATAGGCTTACTTTAGTGTGTATATGGAGGCAGAATATTTATCGTATATGACATGATGAGTAGCGACCTCATCACTCTCACTTCTAAGAATAAGACACTTCCAGCAATTTGAAAAAACGAAATAAACAGATTAATACAATCGGAAAGATCGATGAATGAATTCCCTTCTCTCAAACAGCTCCACTACTTGGTCACACTGCATGAGACGCGCCATTTCGGAGAGGCGGCCAAACAGTGTTTCGTCAGTCAGTCTGCACTACGTTCCGGCATTCAGAACCTTGAAGATGTGGTGCCTCGAAGTCGTGAAATCTTGGCACGTAGTCAGGATTTAATGGAGCTGGCGCAAGTCAGTTAAGGCCCGATGCAAGGCAAGCTGCGCGTGCAGTTAGCCAACTATTACAGGTCGTCAGTGTGCTTGGACAGGAAGGATGCAACACCTTCTGGAGACGCTTGCATGCCAGCCTTACCTTTTTCCACTGTGCCGGTCTCAAAGAGGCTGCGCTATATATGCAGAAGCGCAAGATTGGATGCTTGCCTGTCGTAGAGGACGACAAACTGGTTGGTATTATCACAGACAGCGATTTCGTCGCCATCGCCATCAACCTTCTGGAGATCCAGGAAGAGACTGAGCCAATGGAAGAAGAGGGAGAAACGGTCTGATAACGACAAACACGTATCACTTAAGATAGGCTAAGCCTTCCGTTTCAAGGAAAGATCCCGAGGGCGCGTGAATTATCTGGCACATTTACACATTGCCAAACACTGCAACAGCCAGTTGATGGGAAACCTGATGGCAGATTTTGTTCGCGGCAAGCCCGACGGTAAATTTCTGCCAGAGACAACGCAGGCTATCTATCTTCACCGGTTTGTGGATCGCTACATCGATAGCCATGAGGCCATCAAGCCCTGTCGTGCGCTCTTTCCCAAACACCTTTACCGCTTCAGTGCCATCGCCCTCGATATGTTCTGGGATCATGCGCTCGTCCATCATTGGGATGCCTTCAATAACGTCGGTTTCGATGAGTTTGTCGCCTGCGCCGAGAAAGACTGCCGTACCGCGACTCAGCAAGAACCCAATCCACTGCCGGAAAGGTATCTTTTTCTCTCAGATAAAATCTGGCGCGAAGGTTGGCTCCCTTCTTACGAGGACATCAACACCCTACCCTTTGCTTTAAAGCGAATGTCAGCCCGAAGCCCTCGGATGGGGCCGTTGGCTGAAACGGCAGAGACCTTAGTCGCTCATCGACAAATATTGCTGAATGCTTTTCCCTCTCTATACAGAGATGTGCTGAGCGCTGCGCATCATTTTCACCACTAAGGTCTGTTGACCAAATCACAGGCACAAAAAAGCGACCCGAAGGTCGCTCAAAGCGTGGATATTGAAGCTCTAACGGCTCCTGAACTGCTAGGTTCATTGCATGTTATAAAAAAACAATCGGGCTAACAGGTATGGCTGGATTATCAGCCCGATTGGGATAACGCTTTAGAACTGGTCTTCTTCGGTAGAACCTGTCAGAGCTGTCACAGAAGAGTTACCGCCCTGAATAGTGTTGGTCATCTTATCGAAGTAACCGGTACCCACTTCCTGCTGGTGAGCAACAAAGGTGTAACCACGCTCAGCCGCTTCAAACTCAGGACGCTGTACTTTCTCCACGTAGTGACGCATGCCTTCACCTTGCGCATAAGCGTGCGCCAGATCGAACATGTTGTACCACATGTTGTGGATACCCGCGAGAGTGATGAACTGGTACTTGTAGCCCATGTCAGACAGCGCCTGCTGGAACTTCGCGATGGTTGGCGCGTCCAGGTTTTTCTCCCAGTTGAACGATGGCGAACAGTTGTAAGCCAGCAGTTGATCTGGGTACTGAGCGTGAATAGCTTCAGCAAACTGACGCGCTTCTTCCAGATCCGGCGTCGCCGTTTCACACCAGATAAGGTCAGCGTATGGTGCGTAAGCCAGACCACGAGAAATCGCCTGTTCGATACCTGCACGAACCTTATAGAAACCTTCTGAAGTGCGTTCACCTTCGATGAAGTCTTTATCGTAAGGGTCACAATCTGAAGTCAGCAAGTCTGCTGCATTCGCATCAGTACGTGCAATCACAAGGGTGGTGGTGCCTGCAACGTCGGCAGCAAGACGCGCTGCAACCAGTTTTTGGACGGCTTCTTGGGTAGGAACCAGCACCTTACCACCCATGTGACCACATTTCTTCACTGATGCCAGCTGGTCTTCAAAGTGAACACCTGCTGCACCCGCTTCAATCATCGAACGCATCAGCTCGTAAGCATTCAGAACACCACCGAAGCCCGCTTCT
Source organism: Grimontia marina (assembly GCF_900060185.1). Taxonomy (GTDB): domain Bacteria; phylum Pseudomonadota; class Gammaproteobacteria; order Enterobacterales; family Vibrionaceae; genus Enterovibrio; species Enterovibrio marinus. The sequence goes on from NZ_FIZY01000002.1 coordinate 15,405, forward strand.
GCATCGGCAACGATTGGCAGAAAGTAGTCGGTACCTTCTTCCGGTGTGCCACCTTTAGACCACTGGATTTGGTCTGCACGGCGGAAAGAGTTATTGATACGCTTAACCACTGCCGGTACTGAATCTACCGGGTACAGTGACTGATCAGGGTACATAGAAGATGCGGTGTTGTTGTCCGCAGCCACCTGCCAACCTGACAGATAAATCGCCTCGATACCCGCTTTTGCTTGCTGGACCGCCTGACCACCGGTCAGTGCGCCAAGACAGTTCACATAGCCTTTTTTCGCACTGCCGTTGACCAGTTCCCAAAGCTTGTCAGCGCCGCGCTGGGCAATAGTCTGCTCTGGTACGAATGAACCACGTAGGGCAACCACTTCTTCCGCCGTGTAAGTACGCTTCACGTTCTTCCAACGCGGGTTTTCAGCCCAGTCTTTTTCCAATGCTTCAATTTGCTGCTGTCTTGTCAGAGTCATTGTGCTTCCCTCTCTCAATGTTCAAGTTTGTAAAATCAGTGGTTAGTCCAGCAATTCGTATCCAGATAACGTCAGGAAATCTGCCAGCTCATCACTGGTGGTCAGTTGTTCCATCAAACTGGCCGCCTGCTGGTATTTCCCGCCGTTGAATACGGTTTCACCTAGTTCTTGCTTCAGCACCTCCATCTCTTCGGCCAAACAGGCGCGGAAGAAATCTGCGGTCACGGTCTTGCCGTTGCTTAGCGATTTTTCATGTTTAATCCATTGCCAGATAGAAGCGCGGGAGATTTCCGCCGTCGCCGCATCCTCCATCAGGCCATAGATAGGCACACATCCATTTCCCGAAATCCAAGCTTCGATGTATTGCACCGCCACGCGAATATTGTGTCGCATGCCTTCCTCAGTGCGGTCGCCTTCACACGGCTCTGTGAGCTCTTTGGCTGTGATAGGTGCGTCTTGCTCGCGCATCACATCGAGTTGGTTTTTACGCTCACCGAGCGCCGCATCGAAAACTGCTTTCGCCGTGTCTGCCAGTCCAGGGTGAGCCACCCAGGTACCGTCGTGACCGTTATTGGCTTCCAGCGATTTGTCTGCATTGATCTTGTCCAGAACCAACGCATTCTTCTCCGGGTCTTTTGACGGGATAAACGCCGCCATACCACCCATTGCCATCGCACCACGGCGGTGACAGGTTTTCACCAGAAGGCGCGAATACGCGTTCAGGAAAGGTTTTTCCATCGTCACCACCTGACGATCCGGCAATACGCGGTCTGGGTGGTGACGGAATGTTTTGATATAGCTGAAGATGTAATCCCAGCGGCCGCAGTTCAGCGCCACAATATGGTCTTTCAGCGCGTGCAGGATTTCGTCCATCTCAAACACAGCGGGCAGCGTTTCGATAAGCACGGTTGCCTTGATGGTACCGCGTGGCAAATTGAACTCGTCTTCAGTGAAACAGAACACATCGTTCCACCATGCAGCCTCTTGATGCGCCTGCAGTTTTGGCAAGTAAAAATAAGGGCCTGAGCCGTTTTCCAGCAAGGTTTTGTGATTGCGTAAGAAATACAGACCGAAGTCCAACAGCGCACCTGGAATCGGCGTGCCATTCAGCAACACGTGCTTTTCTTTCAAATGAAGGCCGCGAACACGGCAAATCAGCACCGCTGGGTCTTCGCCCAATGCGTAGTGTTTGCCTGTCGCCGGGTTGTTGTAAGAAATGGTGCGGTTAATCGCGTCAGTCAGGTTGCGCTGACCTTGCAAAACGGGTCCCCATACCGGCGAGAATGAATCCTCAAAGTCCGCCATGAACACTTTTACGTTGGCATTCAGGGCATTAATCACCATTTTTCGCTCTGGCGGACCAGTAATTTCCAGGCGGCGGTCCTGTAAGTCTTCAGGGATCCCGCGAATACGCCAGTCACCCTTTCGGATTTCCGCCGTATCAGGCAGAAAATCAGGAGTGGCACCCGCATCAAATTGCGCCTGACGTGCTTCTCGGGCTTCCAGTAGTTCTGGTACACGGTGTGCAAAGCGGGTGGCAAGTTTCAGGATGAAGGAGAGCGCTTCATCAGTCAGTACATCAGATTCCATCTCAGTGATCGGCGGAACAAACGACAATTCCTTTAAAGCTTGTTGTGCTTGTGATTCCATAAAACGCCCTCCATTTCCATTTGTAACTAAATCACAACAATATCAATTAATCCCTTACTGCTTCGATTGCTTTCTTATCGCCGAAACACCTTTCTAAACTGGCGTATTTATTTTCGCCAGTCAACACTACCAAAGGGGTTGGACTTAAGTGTAGATTCTTTTAAATATATAAATATCAATTACTTATGAAATATAGAGTTTTAACTCAAAACACTGAATTAAAACGATTCTCAGATTGTTGTTCCGTTTGTGACTTTCTCATCCCTTAGTGCGATTTTTGTAAGCACTTACGAAATTAAATTACTTCAAGAGCAAACCAGTTGAATATCATGCAGGTCTATTTTAAACGTAGCAGCCAATGGCAATTTCTGCAGAAAATCTTTCCATAACAAAAACTTAACAATGGTTATATGTAATTATGGCTAACGGGCAAGCAACTTAAGTGCTTAATAATTGACGAGAAATATGTAGGGATACCGACAGAATTTAATTTCAGAAACGCAGGACAGTTACTAAAGTGTAAAAAGACAATAGCTCTATTTCAAGAGAGAATATCAGCACAAAAAACCAAAGTTATTAGTAAACCTAATAAGAGCTAAAGAATCTTGAAAAAGCAGAGGAAATTTCATCGTTTTATGCACTGTAAAGCTTATGTAAACGATTAAACTTCCCCGGATTTTAGTTCCAGAATGGTGCTTAAAGGAGAGTTTCAACCAGATCTGCGAGTGCTTCAAAGGTCGGTTTGCGGCTCGAAGTAGGACGCCAGACCAGACCAATTTCGCGGTAAGCCTCCCTCCCTGGTGGCTCCATAACCACCAAATCGAGATTATCGATGAGGCCGTGATTGATCGCCATTTGAGGAAGAAACGTCGTACCGAGGCCATTCGCCACCATCTGCACCAGCGTGTGAAGACTGGTCGCGGTAAAAGGATTGATTTTCTCTGTGCTTGCCAACTGGCAGGCCGAGACTGCGTGGTCTGTCAGGCAATGTTCCCGCTCCAACAGAAATACTGACTCATCCGGCAGGTCAGAATAGTGAATAGGGACAGGTATCCCTTCCGCCTGAGCACTGTTCAGCACCATCTTGAAAGCGTCTTTCCCGACGATACGGCTTTGCATGCTGCCAATTTCGACTGGCAGCGCCAAAATAAGCACATCCATCTCACCACTTTTCAGTGCCATCAACAGGTTTGCAGTGGTGTCTTCGCGCAGCAGCAAATCGAGTTCAGGAAAACGCTGATTCACTGCCTGTACCAAGTCACAGAGAAGAAAGGGCGCTATGGTCGGAATACAGCCTACACGCAGCTTGCCCTGCATCGGGCCTTCACTGACTTGGGTCAGCTCCATTAAATCCTGACTACGGGCCAAGATTTCCCGACTTCGAGATACCACATCTTCACCAATAGCCGAAAATACCAGAGTTTTGTTATCTCGCTCAATAAGCTGAGAGCCAATCAGATCTTCAAGGTTCTGAATGCCGGAACTTAGTGTAGACTGACTGACGAAACACTGTTTAGCCGCCTCACCGAAATGGCGCGTCTCATACAGTGTGACCAAGTAGTGGAGCTGTTTGAGAGAAGGGAATTTATTCATCTACTTTTCCGATTACATTAATCTGTTTATTTTGCTTTTTCCAATTTATCACTTCCACTATAGTTTGTCCCGTTCATTAATGAATCAAGGCATTAATGCCTGAAAATTAGACATTTTAGGAGCTGAGAAATGGTACTATTAGGCCGCCACGCCCCAGATTTCACTGCAGCAGCAGTACTTGGCAATGGCGAAATCGTAGATAACTTCAACCTGAAAGAATTCACCAAAGGTAAGAAAGCGGTTGTGTTCTTCTACCCACTGGACTTCACTTTCGTATGTCCATCTGAGCTGATCGCTTTTGACAAGCGTTACTCGGACTTTAAAGAGAAAGGCGTTGAAGTTATTGGCGTTTCCATCGACTCTCAGTTTACTCATAACGCATGGCGCAACACGTCTGTTAAAGACGGCGGCATCGGACCTGTTAAATACCCACTGGTCGCAGACGTTAAGCACGAAATCTGTAATGCTTACGGCGTTGAGCACCCAGAAGCTGGTGTTGCTTTCCGTGCTTCTTTCCTGATTGACGAAGAAGGTGTGGTACGTCACCAGGTTATTAACGATCTGCCACTGGGCCGTAACGTCGACGAGATGCTGCGCATGGTTGACGCACTGAACTTCCACCTAATGAACGGTGAAGTTTGTCCAGCACAGTGGAAAAAAGGTAAGGCTGGCATGCAAGCGTCTCCAGACGGTGTTGCATCTTTCCTGGCTAACCACACTGACGACCTGTAATAGTTGACAGCTGCGCGCGCAGTTTCCCCCTAAACGCGTAAGCGTAAAGCCAAAGTCAGCGATAAAATAGAATGAGGCCCGGACCACCGGGCCCTTTTTGTATTTAAGCCTCAGTGGTTGGTGATGTAATCACCTCTCGAAAAAGCCCGCACTTTTGAGTTCCAAAAGGACTTTATAGGGCCTGCTCTTAACCAACTTTTACCAAACTTTTACACCCTCCCATCTTCTATTCCAACAGCAACTCATTGATGATGAATGCACGAAATTCAGGGAGTGTTGTATGTCTGTTTTGGTTGAAGTGTGCATTGATAGTATTGAATCCCTTTCTATTGCCGAGCGAGCAGGCGCAAAGCGTATTGAGCTTTGTAGTTCGCTGGCGACAGGTGGCCTGACAGCAAGTGCGGGTTACATGAAAGCCGCGATGCGTGTGGCGGGCATTCCGGTTTACGGCATTATCCGACCCCGTGAAGGCGACTTCCTTTATTCGGGTGATGATGTAGAAATCATGCTCGAAGACATTCACACCGCTAAACAGGCAGGCCTTAACGGCGTGGTGATCGGTGCGCTGCAGGCTGACGGAAAAATTGATGAGACCATCGTCGGCGACATGATTAAAGCTGCCTCCGGCATAGGCATCACTTTCCACCGCGCGATTGACCACTGCTCAGCCCCGTTCGATGCCCTGGAGTTTCTGATAGCGCACAAAGTAGAACGCATCCTCACTTCCGGTCTTGCCAAGCGCGCAGAAGACGGCATAGATAAGCTGAAAGACATGGTGGCCTTCACCCAAGGTCGACTCTCTATCATGCCGGGCGCCGGTGTCTCGCCGGATAACGCAAAACGCATTGTCCAAGCCACAGGCGTCAGCGAAATTCACCTCTCCGGTAAAACCACCCGCCAATCCCATATGGCTTTCCAGAACGAAAACGCCACCATGGGTAACGGTGACGATTTCGCTATCACAGTCACCAACCCGGACACCATCAAAGCGACACTGGCTGCGCTCTCTTCTTAAGCCTGATTTCCCAAGCCTGATCGAGCCTCGCACTTTTCCGAAAGGGGGATTGAAATCATCCTCCTTTCTTTTTTAGGGTGGCAGGACAAACCCGAGGAAAAGGACGTGGCACATGGCGAGCGAAGATAAAAACCAGCCAACGAAAAAGAAGAAAGGGAAACTCAGCAGCGAAGCCTACGAAAACAAACTCGCTGAGCTACAGACGGAACTCGTCAAACTTCAGGAATGGGTCAAACTCAAAGGCCTGAAAGTGGTCGTCGTCTTCGAAGGGCGCGATGCCGCGGGAAAAGGCGGCGTGATAAAGCGCATTACCGAAAAGCTCAACCCGCGTGTCTGCCGCATTGTCGCGCTGGATAAACCCACCGAACGCGAACGCACCCAATGGTATTTCCAACGCTACGTTTCGCATCTTCCTGCTGCAGGCGAAATCGTCCTGTTTGACCGGAGTTGGTATAACCGTGCGGGCGTAGAGCGCGTGATGGGCTTTTGCAGCGACGAGCAATACGACGAGTTCATGCGCACCTGCCCCGAATTCGAGCGTATGCTGCAACGCTCCGGTATTATCCTGTTGAAATACTGGTTCTCAGTGTCTGATGAAGTGCAGGAAAAACGCTTTAAAGAACGCATCGATACCCCGATCAAACGCTGGAAGTTCAGCCCGATGGATTTGGAGTCCCGAAGCCGCTGGAAAGAATACAGCGAAGCGAAAGACAAAATGTTCTCCTACACAGACACCAAAGAATCTCCATGGTGGGTGGTGGAAGCCGACAACAAAAAGCGGGCGCGCCTGAACTGTATTTCCCATCTTCTCTCCAGCATTCCGTATGAAGCGATCAGCTATGACACCATCGAACTGCCCGAGATCAACAAAGAGGGCTATGTCCGTGTGCCGCTCGAAAGCCAAAGCTTTGTGCCGGATGTGACCGACGAGTGATAAGCCAATAAACGCATCACCCCAAAAGCGCAGCCGATAAAAGCTGCGCTTTCTGTCTTGAAAATACACCTCATAGACCGCCTTTCCAGACAGCGTCAAAACTTCGTAAACCCCTGTAATAACGCCATAGAAACGTCATCACTGTGCATTCACTACCAATTCGTTCTGATGAACTGAGGGGCTGCTTCAAATAACGGATTTTCTCGCTCACTCACCCGATAACTCCCTCTATATATTCCGCCCCCAGTTTCAACAACCACAACGACGACAATGATCAAGAAACAATTAGCCTGCCTTATTCCGGCATTGCTCGCTGGGGCAAGCTGCTCAACAGCCTTCGCCAGCACACCAAGCTCTCAAACCGTTTACTTCAACCAGAAATCCCTGCCTTCAGATACCCAAGGCTCACTGGCTGCCAGCGTCAGCATGGCGCAGAGCGTGATCATGCCAACCCTCCACGGCATCGAAGGCGATCGCCAGCCACATCTGGTCGCACTGCGTAAAGCACTGTTGATCGTTGAGCCTCACGCCACTGGAGCGCTTCAAAACAGCGACATCGCCGTGGTGGTGAAAAACAGCCAGGGCGAAGAAGTGCACCGCACCACCCTGCTGCCACCTTCGGCCCAACCAAAGCCTACGGGTCAGATTGATATCGACATCGACATTGTCGTGCCGGAAACCTACGCCCACCGCATCTCGTCACAACAGGCGATTGATGCCATCGCCTATGAGTCCGGCAAGGACGCTTTCAAAGCGCTGCTGACTGAGCATGACACCCTTGAAATCGCCACCAGCAACGGCAACTTTGCCTACGACTTTATGCTGCCGGAAGGCGCAGAACTCGACGGCAAGATCGTCACCTTCTCCTCACAGGCCGGATACAATTCACGCATTCACTACACCCACGGCTCAGACACGCTCTCAAACGGTAACCGCTTTACCTACAACAACGTCGGCGGAAAATGGTTTGCCCAGTCTGACGCGGATTACGGCAAGCTCGCCTACAGCGACAACGCCTACACGGCGGTTTTGCCCGCAGAAGTGATTGAGCCGGGTTTCAGCCTTACATTCAGCAATGGCCATCAGGAAGGTGTAGTTGAAGGTATTAAAGTCGGCGCCAATACCACACTGATCCTTAACGCTATCGATGTGGGTCTGCTGACGCCACCACGCGGTGAATTCCGCTTTATGACCGATGAGAACCTGCACCGCGACTACTTCCAGTCTGTGCAGATCAGCAAGCTTATCGTGAACCCCTATGCGCCTATCCATCTCGAAGAGATCATGCTGCCGGATGGCCGCCTTCTGGTCGACGTTGACCCAAGCAAAGCAGACGCTTACGGCAGTGATTCCCACTACCGTATTGCCCGAGAATTGATTTCCGCTGGCATCAACAGCGCCAACTACGGCGTGAACAGCCATGACGTAATGAACGGCTCTCAATGGAACATCAGCGCGCCTTACCACGCAGCCCAAGTGACGGTGAACAACTCACGGGGCAACTACAGCGATGGCATTATCAATCACGGCTTGCTCGGCTCTTATGCCGGTGTCGCGTCAGTGGTCAGCTCAACAGGCAATGAATTCAGCCACGAAGTCGGCCATGAGTTTGGGGCTGGCACCCATGCAGAAGCTCACTATCTGGGCGGATTCAAAGGCTCGGTGCATAACAGCTCAACCAATATAAACTCTACCTGGGGCTGGGATCTGTTTGAAAACCGCTTCCTGCCGAACCTCAGCAAAGCGCGAACCAATGGCTCGTCTTGCTACGAAGGCGAATGCGCAGAACCATTCAACGGACACAGTTTCGGTTGGGGCACCATGGCAGGTGGCTGGCCGCTGCACCCGGCAGGCAATGAATACACGCTGCACACCCCATACGAGCTGAACGTGTTCCAGCATTTTATGGAAGGGAAAGCGAGCTTTGACCCCGCCTCCCCAACCGGATTCAGCAAATGGGATGCAGAAAGCCAGACCATGCAGCCATGGGACAACAGCGTGAAGGACGATCTCGCCTTTAACATTGTCACCATCAGCGACAACAACACCCTGAACGAGTTTGGCGCGGAAAGCCGCAAGTTCCACGAACTATTCGAGAACGCAGACGCCGTTCGCATCAACACAGGAAACGGCTACTGGGCGCGGGATTTCTACCTGCCGACTGACCAAAGCTTCGAAGGCAAAGTGGTGGTGTTCCGCTCATCAGCAGGCTACAACTCCCACATTCACCTTAACGGTAGCTCCCAGCTTCTGGTGAACGGCACCCAATACGCTTACCGTTTTGAAGCGGGCCTATGGGCAGAAGTCGAAAAAGACATCATCGACAAAACCGTGCCGCGCATTCCTGAAAAACAGGGCGTAGCCGTGACCACACTGGTGGGTTACTACGACCCAAGCAACACGCTGCCAAGTTACATCTACCCTGCCCTGCATGGTGCGCATGGCGCTGTGTATGCCGATAACTTTACTGCATCATCGTGCCAGTTGGACGTGCTCACCCAGCAAGGCGGCACCCAACGCTTCAACCTGCACAACCGACGCTTTAAAGAAGGCTTGATGAACCGCTTCCACGTGAATGTGAAAACCGCGCTTAACCCTTACCGCGCCGAGCTTTACTGCAACGATAAACTGCTTGCCGATATCGCGATTAACGCGCCGACAGTAGAACTTAAAGCTGGCATTGTTACCACAGAGCTTGGCGAAGCGCCGACCCTGTCAGGAGTGACAGACGTGACCCTGCAACAGGGCGATAGCTTCGATGCACTGCAAGGCGTGAGCGCGTTTGATAAGGAAGATGGCGACATCACCGCTAACATCCGCGTTTCTGGTGATATCGAGACCCAAACACCGGGTGATTACCTGCTGAGCTACAAAGTCACCGACAGCGAAGGCCAGACAGCATCAGCCACCCGCACCATCACGGTCGAAGCCAGCGCCACATGTATTGCCAGCTGGGAGAAAAACCGCGTGTATGTGGGCGGCGATAAAGTCTCGCACCACGGCGTAGTATGGTTGGCCGCCTGGTGGACCAAAGGCGAAGAGCCGGGCAACACCGGCGAATGGGGCGTTTGGAAACAAACCGACGACAAGAGCTGTGGCTGCACTAACCCAGAACCAAACCCAGAGCCAACACCCGAACCGGACCCAGAAGTGACACCGCCACCACCGGGTGAATACCCAAATTACACACCGGGCGCAGCCTATCAGGAAGGTGCCATTGTAAAAGGTCAGGACGGCAAGCTATACCAATGCAAGCCATGGCCAAACTCAGGCTGGTGCTCTAACCCAAGCTACGCGCCAGGTAAAACACCGTTCTGGCAAGATGCCTGGAACCTGCTGAAGTCATACCAATCGTAGTCAATATCCGCTCATCCTAGCTTGTGCGTGCTTCAAGACACAAAAAAGCGGTGGCCAATGACCACCGCTTTTCTCTTTGTTCTTATCTGCGTTCTAATCCGCATTCTTCTTCACTTTCTTATACGAAAGCGAAGCGCTGATTTATTCGCCTTTGCGCAGCGGGTTCACCTTACCACCTGTCACCGGGTCAGATTTCCCTTCCGCTTTCATGCGCTCTGCGCGGCGGCGGCGGATTTCTTTCGGGTCAGCCACCAACGGGCGATAGATTTCAATGCGGTCGCCGTCATGCACTGTCGCATCCAGTTTCACCAGACGACTGAACACACCGACTTTATTCTTCTTCAGGTCGATTTCAGGGTACGCATCCAAAATACCCGAGTGGCTGATGATCGCCTCCACCGGCGTATCTGGCGTCACAATCGCCTTAAAAACACGTTGCTCATCCGGCAACCCATACATTACTTCAATATGCAGTAACTTACCGTCACTCATAAATGTCTCTCGCCCTGTCGGTGAAAGCCTTCACCATATTCACCGCCAGCTCGTTAAAGACTTTTCCGAACGCCATTTCTACCAAACCATTGGTGAACTCAAAATCCAAATTCAGCTCAATTTTGCACGCATCCGTATCCAAAGACGTAAAATGCCAGCCACCCACCAGTTTTCGGAAAGGGCCATCAACCAGTTCCATTTTGATTTGCTGACCGTTTACCAGTAGATTGCGCGTGGTAAACGTTTTGCGGATACCGGCTTTAGACACATCCACCGACGCGGTCATCGCACTGTCATTGGCTTCCAGCACGCGCGAACCGGCACACCCCGGCAAAAAAGAAGGGTAAGCTTCAACATCATTAACAAGTTCAAACATCTGCTCTGCACTATACGGCACCAACGCAGAACGGGTAATACGCGGCATAGCGTCTCCTCTCAGGTCGATTCCGGCATCATATCACCAGACCGTATTTTTCCCCAAATTCCTTCAACATGCCTCCAAACCGCACAAACGGCAACGAACAGGTACACCCAGAAACACCGCCATCGACGGTTTATGGGGACGGGCGCCTGAAAATCCGATAAAAACTTGTTTCGCCCACCATAACCACTACGTATAATGCCGCCATTATGGTAAAGAAAAACGCAAAGAATAAGGCGGGCAGCAACACGATTGCTCAGAACCGCCAGGCTCGCCACGAATACTTCATCGAAGACGATATTGAGGTAGGGCTAGAGCTACAAGGCTGGGAAGTGAAATCACTCCGTGCAGGCAAAGCCAACATCAGTGAGAGCTACGTGTTCTTCCGTAATGGTGAAGCTTTCATGTCTGGCGCGACCATCACTCCGCTGAACGTTGCTTCTACACACGTAGTGGCAGACCCAACACGCGTGCGAAAACTGCTGCTCAAGCGTCGTGAACTCGACAATTTGATTGGTAAAGTGAACCGCGAAGGTTACACAGTTATCGCGCTTTCCATGTACTGGAAACAGTCGTGGGCTAAACTTAAGATTGGTCTGGCGAAGGGTAAAAAACTTCATGACAAACGTGATGCTTCCAAAGATCGCGATTGGCAGCGCGACAAAGCGCGAATCATGAAGCACTCAACCAGATAATCGTTGACGCAGCAGCATGTTATGCTAGTATCTGCGTCCACATTCCGGGGCTGATTCAGGATTCGACAGGATCAAGAAGGCTCGTGGAGCATGCCGAGGGGCGGTTTGCCTCGTAAAAAGCCGCAAAAAAATAGTCGCAAACGACGAAAACTACGCACTAGCAGCTTAATAACCTGCTCAGAGCCTGCCCTCCCTAGCCTCCGCCTGTAGGACGGGGAATCAGGGCAGTCAAACCCAATCAGGATAGCGAGGGAAGCTTTGACCGAAGAGCTGAACCGCGAAATAGAATTTCGGTATGTCTTTTTGTAGCGTGTCTATTCGCAGCACACTGACGAGATTAAAGATAGACTAAGCATGTAGCGCCATTAGTTAGACTGATTTTGGACGCGGGTTCAACTCCCGCCAGCTCCACCAAACGTTTGGAAAGCGCCAACTCGAAAGGGTTGGCGCTTTTTTAATATCTAAACCCCTGAGCCAGCGCATATTTATGACAAACTGCTCACACTTACATTGATTAATATCCCTTTAAGGGGATATTGGTTTGCATATACCCAGTAAGGGATATAAGTTTAAATATAACGTGTAGGGGATAAGAAATAATATATCTGCAGTAAAGGATATATTATTTCACGTAAATGGAGCGTTGTGATGATTTACAGTCCGCAGCAATTGGCGAATCACTTAAAGTTACTTCGAACCAAGCATAAGCTTACACAAGCCGAGCTCGCTCAGCGCGTCGGTCTAAAACAAGCCACCCTTTCTAACTTTGAGAACCACCCAGACACTACACAGCTCAAAACTGTTTTCAAGATCATCCAAGCATTGGGTGTAAAAATGGAAATCAGCACTGAAGTGAAGCCTGTGCAAAATCACTCCGATGAAGAGGTGTGGTGATGGAAAAGCTTGTGACATATATGAATGGAGAGCGTGTTGGCGAGTTCATTAAACTGACCAACGGCGCACACGAATTCCAATATTGTGCGCAGTGGCTTGAAAATCCAAAAGGGAGGCCACTTTCCCTTTCATTGCCCCTTCAGTTTAAAAAACATACCTCCAGCCACGTTATCAATTACTTTGATAATCTGCTGCCTGATCTCAACGAAATCCGTGACCGCATTTTAGCGAGATATAAAGCCGACTCACGTCAAGCGTTCGACCTTTTAAAACAAGTTGGCAAAGACAGCGTAGGCGCAATATCTCTGCACACAGCAGACGATAAACCTCATGTTCAGCAACTTGATTATGAGCCGCTCAGCAAGTCGCGATTAAAGAAAGTGCTCAGTGCATATCAGTCCAAGATCCCGCTTGGCATGTTAGACGACGAAGACGATTTTCGTATCTCCATCGCGGGCGCGCAGGAAAAAACAGCACTACTCAAAATAGGTAACGACTGGTGTATACCGAAAGGTTCAACGCCTACTTCACACATCATCAAGCTGCCTATTGGCGAAATTCAACAACCCAACGCAACACTGGACATGACCGACAGCGTTGAGAACGAGTTTCTCTGTTTGAAGCTGGCAAAGGCGCTTGATTTTGCGGTTCCTGATACTGAAATCATTCACTGCAACGGCATTAAAGCACTGGCCGTTGAGCGTTTCGACAGGCGCTGGTCAAAAGACAACACGTGGCTTTTGCGTTTACCGCAGGAAGACATGTGCCAAGCGTTCGGCAAACCTTCTGCGATTAAATACGAAAGTGATGGCGGTATTGGCGTAAAAGAGATCATGCAGCTGCTATTAGGTTCAAGTAACGCACTGGCCGACCGCGCTGCGTTTATGCGTTTTTTAGTCTTCCAATGGCTGATAGGCGCAACCGATGGACATGCCAAAAACTTCTCTATCTTTATTGGTGCTGGCGGCACATACCAGCTTACTCCCTTCTACGACATTATCTCCGCCTACCCCATTGTTGGCGGAAAAGGGCTTCACATCAAATCACTAAAACTCGCCATGGGCCTGAAAGCAAGCAAAGGGAAAAAGTACAAGCTAGACAAAATCTACCCTCGCCATTTCCTCGCAACAGCCAAGGAGGTAGGGTTTAGCCAAATCCAGATGCAAGAAATCATGGATGGGCTGGCTGAGGCGTTACCCAAAGCGATCGAGCAGGTAAAACAACAGCTGCCCCCCGAATTTCCAGCGCATATTGCAGATGCGATATTTGAGGGGGCTTTGAAGATGGTGGGGCGATTGAGTCATTAATACAAATTACGAAGCAGAAAGCCTCCAGCTATTCGCTAGAGCGTTCCTGCTCATTATACATTCAACGACTGTTTACCCAACTCAAGCCACCGCAAGTTTGGCAGCCTGTTGCCACATGAAATTAGGCATTGGCGTTTTCAGTTTCCAAGTGATATTTAAAGGTTGCGAGCCAGTGTGGTTCAAATACTCCACTTCCCCGTAATTCACAAACCCCATGGTTCGGCCGTATTTGTCTTTGGTTTGTTCTCGTACAAAAAGAAACAAGCGTTTACCAATTTCACGATGTTCAATGTAATCTTTGCCACGACCGCGATCTGGTCTCGCGCTGTTTTGTGATTGCCAGTGAAAGAGATTTTCATTGATCGCGTAATCGTAATACATCGTGGTTGGGGAAAACTGCTTTTCATTTTTGTCTAAGGTGACGAAAAGTAACTCAATGTTTTGATCTTTAATATTGAAGAGACCTTCTCGGGAAGGTGGCTGATGCTCAAAAGTGGTTGCTCCAAAACCAACTAAAATTTGCTCACGCGAGTAGCGAGCATGTAGGCGGAGTGGAACGTTAGGTAAATTAGGCATCGCTGGTTGATCGTGTTTAGTCTGTGCTAACTTCAACTCGATCACATCGGCTAACTCTTGATTGAATCCCAGCTGATGCAGTTTATCAAAGCTTTCGGACAGTGTTCGGAAACCCAAATCAGGCCCCGTTTTTTGCCAAAAATCGAAGTGGCACATTAGCTTCCGTGGCTCTTCTCTTTCGACACAGGTAAATCCACTCAAACAAAGCTGCTGTAAGAACAACAAGTAGTAATGATCGTCACAGGTCAAAATGCGGTTATGTATCGCTTTTTTGATAAGCTTGATTGTTGATTCATCAGAGCTTGTTTTGTCATTCGCTAAATTAACCAGCTCAGTCCAACTGCCGCGTTTATACAGCTCGTTTAGATCAATGTATGGGTGATGAGATAAGAAGTTTTTCAGCGTTAATGGTAGCTGAGAGTGTTGCGGGAACTGACGGATAAGCCCAACCAACCTTTTGAGGTTTAGTGTGGCTTTACGGATGTTATCCAACACCATTTCTTGCGTTCGTTTGGTCAGCTCTATACGACAACCGATAGGGGCATGCGGGAATCCTTGCTTCACTTCATCTGAAATAGCTTTCTCTGTTTTCCCTATCAACGCTCTAAACTTGTTCGCAAAGTCATATTCAGGGCGTGAGTTACCCACAAAGTCCAGTACGGTGCAGCACTCCTTCCCTTCTGATAAGCGAAGTCCGCGACCGAGTTGTTGCAGAAAAATCGTTAAACTTTCCGTCGGGCGCAGAAACAGCAAAGTATCAACTTCGGGAATATCAACACCTTCATTAAAGATATCGACCACGCACAAAACGTTAATTTGCCCAGAGCGAATCGCTTGCTGTTTTTGCTGTCGCTCATGACTGTTATCACTGGTCAACACATCCGCTTTAATTCCTTTCAATAGGAACTGTTGCGCCATGTAGTTCGCATGTTCTCGACTAACACAGAATGCCAACGCTTTAATATTGCCTATATCAGTAATAATTTCCTGCAAACTGCGGAGAATCTTATCTACACGATTCTGGTTGTGCGTGTAAAGGTTGGTTAGCTGCGCGATATCGTACCGACCGCGACTCCAAGAAATGTCTCGTAGATCCGTGTCATCATCAATGCCAAAGTATTGGAATGGGCAAAGATGTCGGCGATTAATGGCTTCAGGCAAACGAATTTCAGCCGCGATCACCCCTCCAAAATCAGTGAGAACATCTCCACCATCATGGCGCTCAGGTGTTGCCGTAAGACCCAACAGAATCGAAGGTGAGAAATAATCAAGCACAGCTCGATAACTTACTGCCGCAATATGATGCACCTCATCAATCACGATATAGTCATAGTAGCCCGGCGTCAGTTTAAGGTGTTGCAACTGATTATTCAGTGTCTGGATGGAAACAAACAGCTGACGATAATGCTCTGGTGTATGTCCACCAACCCATAGCTCGCCAAATGCACTGTTTTTCAACACACCGCGATACGCTTCCCTAGCTTGTCGCAATATCTCTTCTCGGTGGGCGACAAATAAAAACGTGGCATTGGGTTTGTCTTTTAAATAACGGGCAAAATCTAAAGCTGATATTAGGGTTTTTCCCGTACCTGTTGCCGCTACCACAAGGTTGCGATAGCGTTGGTGTACTTCGCGCTCAACCAATAGCTGTTCAAGAATGTCTTTTTGGTGCGGAAAAGGGGTAATATCAAAAAAGTGCTGTGTGCTTTTATCATTGCCAAATTTTTGCTGTTTCAGTGCCCGCTTTAACTTTTCTTTGCTGTCTGCTTTACCATCAAAAAGCTCAAACTCGTTTGACGCCCAATAGGTTTCAAACGTACTTAGGGACTTCTTGATGATATGTGGAATTTCCTTCGAGGTGATCTTCAGGTTCCATTCAAGCCCATTGGTGAGCGCCGAATGAGACAAGTTAGACGAGCCAATGTAGCCTGTGTGGTACTCACTATCACGCAAGAACAAATAGCTCTTTGCATGGAGCCGTTCTCGCTCTGTGTTGTAGCTCAGTTTGACTTGAGTATTGGGAAGAGTTGCCAAATACTCAACGGCTTTGGCATCAGTCGCCCCCATGTATGAAGTAGTGATGATTTTCAGTTCACGTCCACTGGTGGTAAACGCTTCTAACTCTTTCCGGAAGATTCGAATACCTGTCCATTTGATAAAGGACACCAGCCAATAAATCCTATCTGCCGACAAAATCTCTCGTTTAAGCTCCGATTCCAATGACAAGCCTGCATTACTACCACAGAACAACTCGCTCTGCGTCAAGCCAGTAAGCGGAAAGATATTTTCAACATATTGTTTCAGATTGGCAGAAATGGGGTTTTCTAGCTCATACAGTGCAGTGAGTATTTTCCCTTGGCTATCCAATAAGTTTTCTTCGATAAATTCTTTATCTTGGATTTGGTCTTTTAACCACATCAACAGATCATTAGAAAGCGCGATCTGCTTTTGTAACTGGTCAGCCCCTGAAGGCACTGAGCTAATCGCATAATCCAAAATATGGGTCAAGAAACGAGAAAGCCAAATAGATGCTTCATTGACATTAAGTTCACGCTCTCCCACATAGAATCGGTCTCGATCCAGACGGCTATTAATGAGTTGTGTGATGAGCTGCTCGTAGATACCGTTTTGCTTCATAATCCGCCTTTCACGTAGGCCAAAACACACTGAGCGTGTCGACCCTAACTAAAAATCTTTATTTCATATGGCTATTAATGGCTTACACAAAACACTTTATGCTTTGTTGCAAAAGTAAAAGATTCCATCACCACTCCCCCACCAGCAAGCGGCTCTTAACCCCCGCCACCTGCAACTGCATGGCTTCAAACACCGCCCCGAACTCTCTTTCTTTATTGTGAACATTGGGCAGAGAAAGCGACGCTTCAGTGAAAAATCGCGTTTTGTCTTGTTCGCTGTCCCACGCCAGTTGCCAAAAGTCGAGAATGTGTGGTTTGGCCGTTTTCAGTCTTTGCTTGGATGGCACTTTGTCCCGCTTGGTGTTGTTCTCTTTTGAGGATGCGGGAAACAGGTTCCATCTGTCGTTATTCGGCCAATAGGCAAAGGGTAAGCAGTGGTCTACCTGATAGCTGTGTTGAAGGGGTTTATTGCTCCAAACACTCACCAGCTTGTGCTTGTCTGCCCGCAGGCTGTCGATGCGTTTTCTTACATCGCGGGTGTCGTGCTTGGCATCTATCCAAGCCAGACAGTCGTGATAGGTTTGCAGAGAAATGTTGCGCCGCTCGTTGTGCTTGTAGCGCTTCATCTCTGCTATCCATTGATTCACGATCAGAGGCTCTATCCAACTGGAATACAGTCGCAGGCAATCCCACAGACTTTCTTCCAGGGTAAACACGCCAAAGCTTTGCAGGAATTCGCTGTCGAGCACAAAGCTTGAAACGTTTTTTCGCCTGCCGCTTTTTTGTATATCAAACAGACGTTTGTTTTTGTCGCCTCGGTAAGTAAAGGTAACTGGTCCTTCATCAATGGTTTTAATGGCATCTTTCAGCGCTTTTTGTAGCGCGGTTGCCTCTTCCCCGATAAACAGGGCACCAATGGCAAAGTCGTCCGGCGCGAGGTGTTTAAGCTCGCCCCAGCCATCGGCTTTCACAAAACCCAGCCCTTTATTGGTGTTGCTGTTTTGCTGAATGCCTAGCCCTTCTCCGGCGTCTGTGTCTATCAGGCGTTTGTATTGACGAATCCAGTAAAGCGCCACCAGCCCGAGTGGGATGGCAACGCGTCCGTCGTGCTTATCTGTGACGGCGCCGGGGTGGGCGTCTGCAATGCGGAGCAAGGTTCTGAGCAGCGCCAGTTTGTAGGTCGCGGATTTGTTGTCATTCACAATAACATGGCGGACGGTGATTAAATCGCCGGAACCGTCATCCGGCAAGGTGAGCACGACGGTCTGCCATTTGACGTTGTCACGCCCAAGGGAATCATCGGTCAAATCGGTTTTCAGTCTGATTTGTAACGCATGATCTTTGGCGAGCTGTTCAATCTCTTCCACTGAGACAGGGTGCGCCGTTCTGGCATCGTCAAACGTGCCGTGGCGCAAGGTGATCACCAATCTGCCATTAGGTGCTAGCAGGTTGGCAAGTTTGCGAAATGCCCGTGGGCGATCCGTTGGGGCTATGTGCATCCAAACCGCTGAAAGCAAGATGCAATCAAAGCGCACACTCAGCTGATTGACCACGTTCAGTTCCGGCAAGGTATCAGAAAGCCAGGTCACAGGAAGCGCCTCGGTTCTTGCCTCACCAAGTGCGCGAAAAGCATCAGCAGGCTCAACTGCGTAGACTGTGCAGCCTTGCCCGGCAAACCTTGCAGCATCTTGCCCATTACCCGCACCGACATCCAGCACGTTGCAGTTTTGGTCATGCCCTGTGGGCCAATACGCTTTCCAGCTTTCATGAACCTGTTCAAAGGTCACCTGCTGATACTGCGTATTAAGCTGCTCTGCGTTTTTATCGTAAAACTGGATGTTCCGGTTCATGGAAATGGCAGTTATGAGTGGTCTGTCAATTGTACTGTGTATGGCTTTTTATGCACGGTAAATTAGATGAAAACGCGATGGGGATTTAAGCGTGCTTTCAGGCTGATGAAGCCTTAAAGCGATCAGATTCACCACTCCCCCACCAGCTAGGAATTCTTAGCCCCGCCTCCAATCTGATACAAACCAACGAATTAGCAGTGCGCAAAAACATAGATCACGGCAACGCGCTCAAAGATAAGCTAGCTTTCACAAAGTGGTAATGACAGGGATGATGCCGATGAAAGTGCTGTTTGGAAAAGTCGTGTGTAAACCGTTTTGGGTGTTTGGCTTATTTTGCGCCTCTTTACTTGTTGGCTGTCAGTCAACGGGAAGCGCTAACTCCCCGAAAGAGAGTGCTCCTAAAGCATATGCTCCCTCCACGCCTGCCAGTGCAGAACAAGGCTATAACGATGCGCTGAATGCTATGGTTAATCGGTTTATCCGACGCTATTACAAGTCATCACTCGATACGCTCACTCCCCTGGCTAACAACCGCGAAAGTGTTGGGCAGGCTTTTTCTCGGCTTCTCTTCAATCTCGACCCCATCGGTGTGGTGTTAACGGACGAAGAGAAAAAGGCGTTTGAGGAGCGCTATCGCGATCTGTTCGTTTATCCCCTAAACCTTTCCACCAAAGAGGCTCAGGACTTTTACACCGACTATCGTGAAAAGGAAAACCTCGCCATTAGCGAGATGGAAAACTGGCTGGCCGAAAACGGGGCTGAGGTTTTAAAAAATGCACCAGACAATGCGCTGAGTTTTATCTCAGCAGACGATGGCGATCTGATAAACGACAGAAGAGCAGCGTTCCTGACGTATAAGCTGGTCGCTATCAACGGGTTTACTGACAACCCGGCAGAGACGCTGCGCATTATTGAAGGGCAATTGGACTACCTTCAGTCGAAAACTGACCGCGTCGACTTTTCCAACATCGGGCTGTTTATTGGCGCCCTGCTTCCTCATTCAGTGACAGGTGTTCACTATATTTCTGATAAAGAGTATGAACAAACGACGCTTCCTCCCGTCCCGCACATTGGCGCGACGTTGGCACAAAAACCTGCGTGTTACTCCGTCACGGGGATTACCAACACATCCACCCTTAATGCAGGTTTAAGGCCGCTGGATTGTATTGTCGGTGTGACAAGATCCGGGGAGTTTTCAGCACTCACAGACAGCCATGCTGACAAGCTCCAAGATTTGCTCACGGGAATCAGCGGTGAAATGGTCACGCTCCATGTTCTGCGCAATAACGGGGAAAATATTACCTTCCTTGATATTTCTGTCCCGTTGCAGTTGGACACACCGGCGGATTTCACCTCCAGTGAAAATGGCATCCAAACACAGGGCGTGGATTTCTCGCTGCTAAACATCGACGGCAAGCGTGTCGCTTACATTTGGATGGCTTACTTTTACGATGGTATCGCTGAAGCAACCGGAGAGTTTCTAGAAGCCAATAATCCCGAGCTTGTTGTATTCGATCTAAGAGGAAGCCAAGGCGGCGCTCTGCCAGAGATGACAGGTTTAGCGGGCCTGTTTCTTGGGGATGAAGATTTCGGAGTCTATTACGATGCCTTTGGCAGAAGTAAGCGTGTATCCTCCGAGGCCAGCAAGGTATTCGACGGGAAAGTGTTGGTGCTAACCGATGCACAGACAAATTCCGGCGGGGAAATATTGGCGGCTGGGATTCAAAGTTCACCTGAATCGACGGTGATTGGCAAGCCAACTGCGGGCTCTCCCTTGGTGATTCAGTTCCGTTCACTTCACCATATCTATGACTTGTATGATGAGAAATTTGGATACATCAGTTATCCCGTTATGGAGTTTCGTCGGTTAGATGGCTCAAGGTTGAATGAGGGCGTAGTGCCAGATATTTCGTGGGAGTCTGAGTTACTCAAACAGAGCCCTTACACGCTGCCATACAAAAACGCGGCAGATTTGGAGAATGAGCTTCGTGAAGCCATCCGTATCAGTGGCTTCTCTCAATGAATATGGGTTAAAGGGGATTTAAGGGATCAGTAACATGGCGGACAGCCATTAAATCGCCGGAGCCGTCATCCGGCAGTAACCTATTGGTATTGCGAATTAAGCTGCTCGCGTTTTGATCGTAAAACTGGATGTTCCGGTTCATGGAAATGGCAGTTTTGGGTGGTTTATCAATTGCACTGTGTATGGCCTTTTATGCACGATGAATTGGGTCGAATCGCGATGAGGGGTTAGAAATGACAAAAGTGAACCAATAAACATTGATATCTAAGCAACTTTTCGCCCACTGGGCCATTTCTTACCCAAGTCTCGGGTAAACTTTCGCCCCACTTACTGAAAATTAAATATAAGTATTTGTATTTATTAACAATTAAGAATGGCATGAATTGTGTTTATTCATATGTTCTTTTATCGCAATCTACTTCTATCGCAATCTAAAAGGACATTACGATGCCAACTCCTTGCTATATCGCCATCGAAGGTAAAACTCAGGGCAACATCACTGCTGGTGCGTTCACTGCAGACTCTGTCGGTAACATCTATGTGGAAGGCCACGAAGATGAAATGCTGGTTCAGGCGTTTGACCACATTGTGACTGTACCGACTGACCCACAAAGCGGTCAGCCTTCAGGCCAACGTGTCCACAAGCCGTTTAAGTTCACTGTGGCGCTGAACAAAGCGGTTCCTTTGATGTACAACGCACTGGCATCAGGCGAAATGCTGCCGAAGATTGAGCTTAAGTGGTACCGTACCTCAGTAGAAGGTAAGCAGGAGCACTTCTTCTCGACCATTCTGACTGACGGCACCATCATCGATATCGATTGCAACATGCCTCATTGTCAGGACGCAGCAAAGAAAGAGTTCACCCAGCTGGTGACTGTTTCTGTGGCGTATCGCAAGATTGACTGGGAACACACAGTGGCGGGTACTTCAGGTGCCGATGACTGGCGTGCACCGATTGAAGCATAACGCTTCACTGCATAAAGCTGGGGGCGGTTGTCTCTCGGCTTTTTGACGTCACCCGCCCTTTGGCGGGTTTTGTCGTCAATCTATAAAGAACAATACTGCGATGCCCCTGAAGGGTTATCGATAGACCTGGTTAACAGGCTCTGATTGGGAAGATGTATGGCTACGGAAAGCGGTCTCCAATTTACTCTCACCGTCGAAGGCTTGCCCGATGACACCTTTGCTGTGCTTGAATTCTCGGGAGAGTCAGCGCTCTCTACACCCTATTTATATAAGGTCAAGCTAGCCAGCCGTCAGGATACCGTCTCCAAAGAGTCAGTCGTTGACCGCAATGTCACCCTGATGCTCTGGCGTGATGGGGAGCTGGTCCAGCTTATTCATGGCATTGCCCGCCGCTTCACTCGGGGAGATACCGGTTTTAGCCATACGTTCTACGGGTTAGAAATCGTCCCGGCTTTGTCGCGGTTATCCCTTCGTCAAAACAGCCGCATTTTTCAGCAACAATCCGCGCCCGAAATCATCAGTATCCTGCTTCAGGAAATGGGCATTGATGACTATGCCTTTTCATTGTCTGCCACGCCTGAAGTGCGTGAATACTGTGTTCAGTACCGTGAGACGGATTTAGCGTTTCTCCAGCGTCTTGCCGCGGAAGAAGGCATTTTCTATTGTTTTTTGTACGCCAAAGGCAAGCATACGGTGTTGTTCTCCGACGACACCCAGACCTTGCCTTCATCGGGGCAGGCTTTCCTCTACAACGCCAATGTGGGTGGTATCAGTGACCAGCCCTTTGTGAAAGGCTGGCAGTATACGGCGCAAGCCCGCCCGTCTTCCGTCACGCTCAAAGATTACAGTTTCAAAAAGCCTACCTACAGTTTTCTACAAAACAAGGCCGGCACAGAAATGAGTTTCCAGCGCGGTACGTACGAACATTATGACTACCCCGGCCGCTTTAAAAGTGACAGCTCGGGAAAGCCGTTCACCCAATACCGCTTAGAGCATTTACGCAGCGATGCACTGACTGCCACGGCATCAAGTAACATCATGCAGGTCGATGCCGGTCAGGTCTTTGAGCTGGAAGAACACCCTGATGGCGCCAATAACCGTGACTGGGTTGTAGTCAGCATGAAGTGTGAGGGCACGCAACCGCAGGCACTGGAAGAGCATGGCGGTGAAGGCATGACCACCTTCCACAATACCTTTTCGGTGATCCCCGGCCATCGCCCCTGGCGACCCAAACCACAGCCAAGACCTTGTGTTCATGGTCCTCAAGTTGCCATTGTCACCGGCCCTGAAGGAGAAGAGATTTTCTGTGATGAACACGGACGCGTTAAAGTCCAGTTTCCGTGGGACCGCTACGGCAACAGTGATGAAAACTCCAGCTGCTGGGTTCGTGTCTCACAAAGCTGGGCGGGGGCGCAATACGGCATGATGGCGATCCCACGTATCGGCCATGAAGTGATTGTGTCTTTCCTTGAAGGCGATCCTGACCAACCGATCATCACCGGCCGCACCTATCACGCGACCAATGTGCCACCCTACCCGTTGCCTGCCAACAAAACCCGCACCGTGCTCAGAACGGAAACCCATCAGGGTGAAGGCTTCAATGAACTGCGCTTTGAAGATCAGGCGGGACAGGAAGAAATCTATGTGCATGCCCAGAAGGACATGAACCTGCTGGTGGAAAACGATCGCAAAGACAACATCAAGCATGATCTCCATGTCGATGTTGAAAACGAGCGTTTTTCTCATATCAAAGTGGATGACCATCTGACCGTCGACGGACAAAGCAAGACGCATGTCAAAGGCGACAAAACCGTGGTCACCGACCAGTCTTTCCACATTAAGGCCGGCACCGCGGTGCTGAGTGAAGCTGGCGTAGAAATCCACCATAAAGCCGGTCAGAAAGTAGTCATGGAAGCCGGCACGGAAATCACCCTGAAAGTAGGCGGTAACTTCGTCAAAATCGACCCTGCTGGCGTGCATATTGTCGGCACTGCCGTAAACCTGAACTCGGGCGGCGCTGCCGGATCAGGCTCTGGGTTTGGTGGGGCGATGCCGGTTATGCCGAATGGGGTGACTGCGCCGAAAGCGCCTGAGGAAATACAGCCAAATTTTGCCACTGCGCTGCTTTATGCCGCAGAAGCTCATGTACCTATTTTGCCACTTTGTGGCCAACAAAGTGATGGCACCTGCACACTGGGGAATGATTGTCGATGCAAACCGTAACCTCAGGAGACTTGGTTGAGGAAACAAGCAAAACGTCCCGCTTGGTATTGTTGTTGGACACGCCCTGTTTTGACGAGAACGAGTGTTACCAACTGTTAGAAAGTACAACCAATTATCCACTGTTCAAGGGTACACCCTTTGCGTCGATGCTCCATGTGTCACCTCATCTCATCGAATTGGGCGAAGAACATCAAGCTCTGCTTGAAGCCTGTCTGGAAAAACGTTCGGGTTGCATTGTTGTCAGTGATGAACCACTGAAAGACATGCAACAAGCACTTGCAAAGCAGCTGGTGGTGAAAAGTGCTGTCCATGGTGTCAGTTATCTGCGGTTTTATACCCCAATGGTCACCCGTGCCATGATTGACGATAGTATCAACCCTGATCCAACCTGGCCCATCGGGGAGGGAGTCTACCTTCCTGATCTAAAAGGAAAGAAATGGCAACCCATTGATTTATCAAACGTCCGCTCAAGCATCACCGAACAAACTACGACGTTAGTGGAGGAGCAAATTCAAATATTTCGAATGGCATACTCTTTAGGCGAAACGCCGGAATGTCAGGCCCTAACAGACGGTGAGCTACATCGCTTAGCCACTGCTATCGTCTATTTTCAGCAGTTACCTGATTTCTCGTTCAAAGCACTGGTGACGTGGCAAGCTTATTTGATGGACCATTATCATGGTTTTGCTGATATTTGTTGGCACTCCTTTTTTAGAACAACCAAAAATATCCCCGAGGCAATGGAAGCTGCCAAGCAAGTTGTCATAAATAAAAACACGCCAGCGTTGGGAGAATAATAAATGGACAAGCCCACGGTCATCGAACTGCCTGAGTCGCCCTCTATCCCTACAAGGGGAGCGTGCCCCATTGCGCCGCTTCCGCCGAAAGTGTGCGAGCCCGATAAAACGCCGGTTCAATACCACGACATTATCTACATCGTGAACAGCCACACATTCTATTTGCTGACCGAAGAAGCGAGCAGCTACATTCAAACCGCAGAAGATAAACTGGCAGGCGTGAAAGGAAGCGATCACAAGGCAAAAGCGCTTTCAGGGATTTCTCAAGGGTTTACCATCGCCGCGATTCCCGAGTTTCTCTCTAAGCAAGATAAAGCGCGCTACGACGAGATCCTCTCCTTGCTGGAGCAACCATTGCCTAGAGGAAGGGCAGAGTTGCTTACTGAATCCCGTAAACGTCACGGGTATTACATCGAGCAAAGAGCTTTAGAAGACAAAGCCATCGATATCGCCACCGACAAGAAGCATGGCTACACCTACAACAAAGGGCAGTTGTTTACACCGAGAGAAAGCAAAATTCAGTCTCTGCTAAAAGCCTATGACGCTGCTAAGAAAGCTTTTGCAAAAAACAAAGATATACCGCCAGATGACCAAGTAGCCGCGCTTAAAAAAGCACTGGAAGCGCACAAAGCATTCATCACCCAGTACGCACCCCATATGCTCTGGCCGGACCCCATGAACTACATCGAGGCCGAAAAACAACTGGCTGAAAAAAGTAGTTCGCTGCACAGGCTTTCAAATTGCATCACCGACCTTCAAGCCTTAGGCGTGGCCGTCCCCGAGTGCGCATTATCACTGAGTGGTGGAGACGGCATGGCCCTGTTAGCGCAATACTTTGCCCTGAGAAAGGAAGAAGAAACGCTGGAAGATGCATTACGCCAGCGTCTGAAAACCTTGGCAAAAGCAGCGGATTACCGGAACATCCCCCCCTCGTCCATCTTGAAAGACGAATATGAAAAACTGAAAGTTCTGCAAAAAGAGGCCAACCGTCTTTATAACCTGGCGCATCAGTTGGCGTCACAGCATCAGCTCTTACTTGTCTGGGATGTGACCGATTACAAAGAAAAGCCTGTACAACAACTGGTGAAAGATGACTTTCCCCTGCGCGAGTTTCTACTCGGCGCGCCAAAACCGGGGGCAGAGACAGCGCCCTCCGCACAGCTTCGCTACATGAGCTTGGCCGATATCCCACACCAGAGCGAGGCCGGTCAGCCAGTGAATGTCAGCTTCACCTCCCGACAAGACAGCGACAGCGCTTTTCAGCGCATTCTCAACCAAGGGCTGGCTACTCCGCTTAAGATTGAAAGTAAGTGGTTTGACGAGCATGGCCTGTTTCACCCTGATGCCTTCCATGCCGCCCTTGCAAAGCAAAACATCGAAGTCGCGAGCCTTCAGGCAGATCCCAGTGTATGGAATGATGCCGTGAGAGGCGTGGTGTATCGAGACTTTATCAAAAAACGGCTAGACCCTTTTGATAGCAGTTATCAGGCGCAATACTTCAGGTTCAGTACTCAACAGGGCAAAGGTGAAATTGGCCGGGTCTCGAATTATACCTATGAGAAAATAATCGATTACACCGGTACAACCAAGACAGGTGAACAATCTGATGAATCACTCAAAAGTGTCCACAAGGTTGAAGCCAAATACACACTGGCGGCTGCACGGGGAGAGCTGAACCTGATAGGTGCCGCTACCGGGAAGCCTTATCTCTCCTTCCCGGAAGAGTCAGAAATAAAACAGAATAAAGAGCTCGTGCTGACACTGGAAGCGCACGACAAAAGCGCAGGTAAAACCTTTTCTTTTCCCTTTAAACCCGGCTTACTACGAACGCGGCTTTACCTCAAGGCTTACGGATTTGCAGGTGCAAGCTTGGCCAGCGAGCAAAACATATCGTTGACCCCGGAAGGGCTAAGACCTTTCACTACCTTAAAAGACAAAGAGGTCAAACTCAGCTTAGAAGCCAATGTCGGGGTAGAAATGGCCTGTTATCTGGATTGGTTTTTGCCAAGCAGTGTCGATGACGGTATCGGCGTGCCGGATTTCATTGTGCCCAAAGATGTAAAAATGCTGACCACCCTCAAGGGCAGTCTCGGGGCCGAGGTGGGTGCTGAGGTCAGCCACTTGGTGCCGCTCTCCCTGCGCTATGTGAAAGAAAAGCTTTATCTGCGCTTTCAGGTGGGCCATGCAGCCAAACTGGTGATAGACGGGGAAATCATGCCAGAGGCAATAGGCGCATGGGTGTGGCAATTCCAGCGTATATTGCGTCAGGCTAACTACCACCCCGTGAACATTGCGGATGATGAAACTTTTCAGGCACTCTCCACCTTCAGCCGCGCCTGTTTGCTTTCTCAAATGCAGGTGGGTTTGTTCCTGGCCAAAGGCAAAGACAGCTGGGACAAAATCATGACGATATTCCAAAGCAGCCCCGCGCCTATCGTGGCCCATGTCTTCACCATTGGCAATGAAGACGCAATGAAACCCTGGATACAGATGATGGTGCCGGAAGGGCTCGCCCCTTTGATTGAGACGCTGCTGACAGAGCCAGAGGCGTTTGGCATAAATGAAAATATTGACGGGCAAGAGATAACGAAATTCGAAAAGGATGACGTTCTCGCCATGCAACAAATTGCGCTGATGAAAATTTTTATGTGGCTGCATGACATCTGGGCAAGATACCCAACACAACGCCAGCCGGTATTGCGGCAAGTGGAAGAGGCGCTAAGCCGCATGCAGGGCAACCATGAACTGAAAGCGCAGCGGGAGCTTGATTTTATGGTTAATTGTGACCGAGTGGAAGCGATGCTAAATCAGCGCGTTATGATTACTGGCGAGGGCAAAGAGGGCTTAGCAAGAGAATATAGAAGACTCACTTTTGGATATAGCCCCTATCATTTTCGCGATTTGACTATCGCCCAATACGAAAGCATTAAACTGCGTGAAGGTGAACTCCGAAATGAAGTATTTGCCGACCTGCAACGACAATTTGATGGCAAAATACGCATTTAGCCTTAACCATTGTCTGAAAAAGAGGACGCCATTTGCTATGCCCGAGTTTGCTAAACCTGTAATAAGAAATATTTGGGTACTCTTGATGCTGATGTTAACAGCGTTATCTCCAGCTAACGCCGAGACGCTCACCCCCGCCCAAGCCTATGAAAAAGGTAAAATTCTCCATTTCCAGGACAAATTTGAGGAAGCCGAGCCTTATTTGCTGCAAGCCGGGGAAAGTGGGTATTCGGCCGCGTACTATCTGATTGCAAATGCGGGGCACTTAAATCGCTACCTAATGAGTGATAAAGAGTACAAATTTAAAAAACTCGCTGCAGAAAATGGTCACCTAATGGCAATGATTGGGTTAACAATGCCTCGTAGCATTAGTCCGCAAAAAAAATATTGGCGAAACACCATTCAAAATATTCTTTCTCCGCACGCTGACAAGAATAACCCCCTTGCATTGCAGATGCAGGGGTATGCAACCCCTATCGAAGAATACGACGAAATGAGCCTACTTAAGACAGCGGCTTATGCCGGATATCCAAAAGCCCAATGGAAGTTAGCACGTCGTTATGAAAGCGGCGAAAGCTGGTTTTTCCTTCCCGGTAGCCGAGAAAAAGAAGTCGCGAAGCTTTACGAGGCCGCTGCGCGTGGGGGGTATCACGAGGCCATTTGGTATAAAGGTGTGAGGGCAGTAAAAAGTGGAGACATCGAAGGTGGAATGGGCATATTGCAGACACTGATTGACAAAGGTGATGCTTCAAAGGTTTCAAGTTTGGGCTTCATGCTTTCAGAACTGCCAGACATTGATGATGCATGGAGCTATGACGACAAAATGCTCGGCTCGACCTATTTGAGAGCAACAGCCACTGCAATGTCAGACTTTGATGACACTTTCGAGGTGTTTGACAAAGAAGCCGCCAAATTACTCACCGATGAAGAAAAAGTACAGGTCGACAAACTCGCAGAGGAATACCTCAGCAATCACACCGTCTATAAACAAGACGGTCTTGATGAATATGAGTATACGGTTGATAACCTTCACACTGCCCTTGAGCGCTGGGGCGGCAATGCGATTGAGTAGCTATGGGTCAAGAGACCTGACAGAGCTCAAGCCCAAAGCGGGGATACCCGCAAATTTTTAATGCCGATATCATCAAGTGATTGCAATAGTTCAACAGTTATATTTCCCATCATAATGTCAGTGACTCTCTAGCCACTGGCATTCTTTCTGCTTAAAGCAGTGTCATGAACCCCTTAACCTAAATAAATCACTGATTGAATCCGGTCATTCGAACAGTAGAGGATTCGCTTATGCGAACTTGAAGTCGATACCCAATCGTTTCCAATGCTTCTTCAAAGCGTCTTTATGCTCAGTATCCATGGGGAGTTTTTGAAGCATTTCAGGCCAGTCTTTCCGAGCTAAGTTCATCACATCAATCAGGTGTGGCTTAATCGCAACCCATGGCACTCCTGCTTTCTTGGCCCAAAATTCAAAATGCTCCATGGTGATTTCAAACCAATTTCTGGTACCTACCATGTTCAACGCAAGGCTGTCATTTTCAATATACGGAGAGGTGAATACCACGTCATAAAGGGGCGATAAGCGCGGAGAGTAAGCATCGCTATAAATCAACGTCCAGTTTTTAAGGTGTGCATCGCCGTTTCCTAGCAAGATGTTAATCAGTAGCCTTCTTGCCATCTGCTGAATGTCTTTCAATCGTTCAGAGCTGGATTGATAGAGCACGCTGCCTAGTTGCTCATAGTTAACCCTTTGATATTTATCCGATGGATAAAGGCCAAACACTTGAGCAAAATCTTCCGTATGTATTCGCCCCTTCTCGTTACGGTCGAACCGCTTTATGCCATAGGCATGTTGCTCATCCGGCAGTTTAATACTAGGCAGCCCCTCAAGTTCATTCAGTTTGATTAGCCGAATTTCCGGAATATCTGCCCCCGCCGCTTCAGCTAACCTCATGCAGGTATATTCATTGACAGGAACACCTTTGTGGACAGTAGAAGGGGTTTTTATAATCCACATATCATCAGAAATTTCCTGATCGATATGGTATCGGCCATCTAGGTGTGATGAGGAAAACTTCATCTGAACGCCAGCTAATGAAAACTTGGTATCCGCGTGTTTCACATTGATTTGCTGCGGCTCTGTCGATAATCGCTGCTCCAGTGCCCAGGCAGGTAAACCTCCTGCTTTTATTGGCTTAGCGATGATTGCGCCTGGCAAGTTAGCGCCTAAATAAGCAAGGATTGAGAATTCATTGTTTACGTGGCATTGGAGCGCTTTGGCTGTCAGTTCTCTCAATGCTCCTTCTGGCAGCAGGTTGGACAATACAGGTGGGATTTTGTCGGTCCGGATCTGAGGCTTACTTAAATAACCAGGATCGCGCAGTTGCCTCAAGGTAAAAACAGGTCGTTTATCCGCTGGCATCGAGGCAAATTCAGGATTGAAGGTCAGTATATTTTTCCCACCGGCATAATGCGTAATCACAGCCACATCGATACCGTGTAGTTGAATGTTTAAACCTTCAACTTTTTCGGTTTGCCTGCTCATGATCCATTCCCTGAACCAAACCAAAAATTCAGGTCATCTGAGTCATCCGCTAGCTCATTTTTGCCTTTACCAAGTGCGCTTTGACTATCTGCTGCCGTTTCGACTGAGGTAGATGCTGCTTTTCTTCCCTTAGGCACTATCGAGAGTTCCAAATCCAACCCTTCCAGCACTCTGAGTAAGGTCGAAAGTTTCACGTCATTGCCGGCTTCAATGCGTTGATACTGTTGCTGCTTCATGCCAATTCGCATGTACATATCTTTTTGCTCGATACCCAGCTTTTTACGTTGCTCAATGAGCAACGCTGCAATTTCATTAATATTCTTCACCACACACCTCAAACAACTCTATCGTTGTACCAGCTGTAATAAACAACACATTAGTTGTAAAATGCTCAGATAACAACTTTAATGTTGTACATCATGTTACGAACAACTTAGAAGTTGTGGCTACCAGCCTCTCTCGAGTTTCATGAAAAGCGTCCCTGCTGTCGACCAAAATGACATTATCAATACTCCGGGTAGCGCGGATTGGCGGGTAGCCATGAATACCGTAAAGCACCACATCACGGGCGGTGGTTCCGACAATGAAATAAGGTACGCCAAGCCCGTTGATGATCCGCACCAGGCCATAAAGCGCATGCTCAAACTGCGGGTTAAGGGAGTGAGTGAATGTATAGGTATGGGTTATTTAAGATCTCTGCACAAACCAAAACCCGGAGGCAGCAGCACTGGGAGCTGGAAAGAGGCAACCCCGTGAAAGTCTTCAAAGGGCCCGGTTTTACGCCCTCTTAATTCGGAAATACAAAGGATTATCTTCATTATCCCTTACCGGGGATAAATCTTCATTTATACCCACTAGGGGATAAGAGCTGATGTTGGTCGCTCAAACATCACCCAAATCGCTCGATTTAATGAAATCACTGATTAAAGAGTAATTAATCACTCATTAAATGTTTATTGCTAATATTACGAGTAACTATCTACTCGTTTTTTTGCGCATCGTCTTTTTCTCTGAGAGCTTTTCACTACAATCTAAGTCAGGCATCTACTTTTGAGTAGATAAATACTCATTAATTGAGTTTTGGTGAGTTTATGCGTAAATTAACACCCATTAGTGAACTCCGGGGTAATGATGATGGAACAACTGACGATTCAGGCATTTATCAATGAACAATGGCTCGATATCGCCATCATTTCATTCCCTGAAAGTGACCAACACAACTACAAAGTCACCGCTGTTGACTATTTGCAGGACTATGCGATTGATCATTTTGAAAAAGATGACCTGCACGCAGTTTCCATCAATCATCCAGTCGCTTTTTTCTTTGATGATAAGGGAGAGTCCGGTTGGTTGAAGTTTCTCGACGACATCATGCCCAGTGGTGCCAGCAGGCAATACTGGGTTAAGCAATTAGACATTGAAGATCTTCCCCCTGCCGAGCAAGACTACGTCTTGTTGAGGTATGGCACCATGTGTCCTGTTGGCAACCTTAGAGTCAAAGACTCTCTCCCAGATCGTTTTGATCTTGCCGATAATCTGTTCTTCTCGGTGGAAGATGTGAAAAGCCGCGCCAGTGACTTTCTAGATTACGCCCAACAGAGAGGTGCTGCGGCAGGCGGTGCAACAGGTGCAGGGGGAGAAGCGCCCAAGCTCCTTCTTCGCGCGGCTATCGAAGATAATCCAATTCACTGGAAAATATGGATAGACCCTTATCAGGACAACAACAGCAATCGGGATTTGCACTATTTGGTTAAATACCCTCGTGGCTCAAGAAGTATCATAGACTGCGATATTCTCCGCGCAGAGTTTCATTACTATCATGAACTGACAGAAATGGGGTTTGACACTATCCCAGTCGAGCACATGCGCCTGGAAGAAGGATCGCACTACCCCTCATTGTGGCTGCCTCGCTTTGACATTCGCTATAACTCTGAAGGGCAAATCGAAAGATTTGGCATGGAATCGCTCTATTCCATCTTGGGTAAAAGTGCTGGTGTTACCATTTACCATGAAGA
Organism: Grimontia marina; assembly: GCF_900060185.1. Classification (GTDB taxonomy): domain Bacteria; phylum Pseudomonadota; class Gammaproteobacteria; order Enterobacterales; family Vibrionaceae; genus Enterovibrio; species Enterovibrio marinus. The sequence continues at coordinate 47,617 of NZ_FIZY01000002.1, forward strand.
AACCATCAGAGCACTCATCGATAAAATCACTCAGAGTCATATGGTGACGAACCAAGGATATCACTTTGATATTCAGGCATTCGTTATCGAATGGGTTAAAAGAGATCTTCTCAATATCCTCTTCGGAAACAGCGATAACCATGGGCGTAATACTTCATTTCTCAAAGGAAATGGTTACATCAAACTCGCGCCCATTTACGACTTTGCGCCAATGAAAGCAGACCCATCGGGTATACCAAGAACAACCAAATGGAAGGCACCGCTAGAGGTTGGTGGAACCTATGATTTTGTTGGAATAGCAAACACTTTGTCTGACCTGGTACCTAGCGAAAACTTGCTTCAAGCACTGCGTGATACGGCGGCCCAATGTATGGGTTTAAAGCAAAGACTGGCAGCAAAAGGGGTACCTGAAAAAATTCTCGAACTACCGGGTATTGGGTTCAACCATATCTCTGACAAACTGGCTAAGTGGGGGCTTCGATGAGCACAAACAAACCGTTACTTAACGAATCAGCTAGAGCGACCGTCGCTCGCCTGAAAGCCAACCGATCACAGCTTTCACAAGTTCAATCAGATATCAATGAAGCCACACAAAAGACCGTTTCAAACTCTCGGGCGACTCAAAGGGTGTCAAAGAACAAGACACCGGTTAATGCAGCTGAGCGCAAAAATGTTGCCAACCGAATCATCAAGCAATTGCTGTTCGGGGAATTAACCCAAGGGCAAGCCTTAAAGGCGCTTAGGATAGATGTGCTGGGATTAAAGCAAGATGTGTTCGCCAAACTGGTCGACATTTCTCGAAAAACGCTTTCGGACATTGAGAACGATAGGGGCAGTTATAAGACGGACATATTGAACAAAGCATTTAAGCCATTTGGCTTGAAAGTGGGCTTGCTCCCAACCTCAGTCAGTACCTTGAACTCTTTATTGCAGAGTGAAAGAGCAACGGATTAATACAGATTTATGGCTTAGATTTAGTTACCACGTATAAACCTTCTTCTATACCCACTTGGAAAAAAGCCAATGGATAACGCTTAAATATCACCCAGATCGCACGATTTAATCAAATTGCACATTTAGTGCGACAAGTTATACTCTGACTGTACTTTCAAATTGGAGCTCGATCATGCAGACACTAACAGCAAATGACGCCAAGCGTAATTTTGGAGAGTTACTTCTGAGCGCTCAGCGGGAACCAGTGAAAATCAGTAAAAACAGTAAAGACGCTGTTGTCGTCATGTCTATCAGGGACTTTGAAGAGCTTGAAGCTATGAAAGTCGAATACCTCAAGCACTGCTTTCATTCAGCCAAAGAAGAGCTCAACAGCGGTAAAACTGTCGACGGGGAAAGCTTTCTAAGTTCACTGTAATTATATGATAAATAATAAATATAAGTTAAGTCAGTTAGCTCAATCCCATTTACTCAAAATAAAAAGCTACACCGTCGAAAACTTTTCTGAACTGCAGTGGCACAATTACAGAGAAATACTGCTTTCTGGGTTTCAGATGTTAGCTGACAACCCAGATATGGGAAGAAGCTGCAGCGAAATTTACCAGAATGGCTTCTATTTCCACATTGGCAAACATACTGCTTACTACACCAAGGAAAACGGCTTCATTCTCGTTGTTGCAGTGCTGGGCCAATCACAGCTGTCCCAAAACCACCTGAAATAGTTTGCGTTGAGCGCAATATCGCTTCAGTAGATTCGGCTCCAAGAGTGACGCAAAGTTTACTCATACGGGCTCCTCTTGCGCTACCCGCACCTCCCAAACAAATATGTTTTGGACGATGGAATCTGGACATCTTACCTTCCAACTGGAAACTTTACCCACTGATTGTCATTATTCATATTATGCCGTCGTTATAACGCCGACGTTTCTGACTGGGCCATGGAGAGCCAAATGCGAATTGTTATCTGGGGGCTGATGCTGTCTCTGCTGTCTGCCCCTGCTCTGGCGAAATGGGATGACCCAGAGTATGTCAAAAGGGCGTTTAAACTGATTGCCCTCAGCAATGAATATGACAGTGACGAGCACCCTGTCCGTAAGTGGCAAAAACCGATCCGTATCTATATTGACCACCGTGTGGGCGATAAGGAACTTCATGGCATGCTGGCCAACAACCAGATTGACGATTTGGTGAGGGCAACAGGGCATGACATCAAGGTGGTGAATTCTCCGGAAAATGCCAACATCCGCATGGTGTTTACCCGCCAGAGCCGCTGGCAGAATGAAACCCGTGAATTGTGGCCGACACAGGAAAACTTTCCTTTTCATGGTGCCATCTGCATGGCGCATCTTTCCGTCTCGCCCAAGACGGAAATCAAAGAAGCACTGATTGTCATTCCTGTCGATCTCGCCCGCGAACGCGGTAAGCTCTTCGCCTGTGTGGTGGAGGAGCTGACTCAGGTGATGGGCCTGCCGAATGACTCTGACAAAGTCTTCCCTTCCATTTTTAACGATGGCTCTAAAAACAATGTGATGACAACGCTGGATATCACTTTGCTCCGCTTGCTCTATTCGTCAGACGTTCATGCGGGCATGACAGAGCAGCAGGTGATGCCGCTTCTAGATAGCTGGTTCAAGCAAAACCCCAACTGGTTGAAGCAATCGACCGATATGTATCTTAAGAGCAAGTTCGTGTCTGATTTTGGGTTGAATTAGCCCAGTCTCGGCAGGGAACGGTCAGCGCTGACTGACACCGACTAACAAATCAAATCCAGCACTTTATATGCAACAAAAGCAAAAAAGATGAAATTTAATAGCACACATTCATCATTTGGATAGTTAATAATTTCTATTTTAGACATGGTAGTCATTAGAAAAGAAAGAAAAAGAAACGCCTTAACAGAATGTTCCGCAGTCACCTCAAATGTGCTTTTCTCTCCCCAAACAAATTATGCAATGAGATGCATTATCATATAGATATTTTTATTGATAACCGAAGCCAGTTTGCTCCTGGGCTTCGGAGACAAGAGGCTGTTGATTGTCACCAGCCATCTTGATCACTAAAATAAAATAGGAATATCAATATGTTAATAAACAAACTCAGTTGGTATATCACTGTTTCACTCGCGGTTATCTCTACGTCGGGTTTTGCACAAAGCAAAGAAGATCTGGGCATTGAGAAAGATCTTGGGATGACGATAGAAACGCAGAAACTGGCCCCCTTAGTGGTGGCCTCAGACGATCAGGCGATAAAAGACAGATACATCGTGATCCTCAAACAGCCGTTTTTCCAAACGGGGAGCGTGGAAGAGATTCAGTCTTTCACGGAGCAAGCTGTCGCCAGTATTGAAACAGAGCAAGCGCTGACCATCGATCAGGTCTTTGATCGCTCTATCAGTGGCTTTGTGGCTGAATTGTCACCCGAGCAACTCCACGCGTTACGACAAGATCAGAGAGTGGAGCTGATTGAACAGGACCGTATTATCTCGGTCGATCCCCTTGAAGGAGAAGACACCAACCAAAGCAATGCGATTTGGGGTTTGGATCGTATCGATCAGCGCGACCTGCCGCTGGATGGCAATTACAGCACTGACTTTGATGGTAGCGGCGTCACCGCTTACGTGATTGATACCGGTGTGACGATTACGCATCCTGAATTCGGTGGCCGGGCGGTATCAGGCTATGACTTCGTGGATAACGACGATGATTCAACAGACTGTAACGGGCACGGTACGCACGTTGCGGGCACCATTGGGGGTACAAAATATGGTGTCGCCAAGAACGTGAATATTGTCGGTGTCCGTGTCTTGAGCTGTTCAGGCTCTGGTTCTACGTCGGGTGTGATTGCGGGCGTTGACTGGGTTGCCGCGAATGCATCTGGCCCTTCTGTTGCGAACATGAGCTTGGGCGGTGGGGTCTCTATCGCGCTTGACCGCGCTGTTGCAAACGCTGTAGAGAAAGGAGTGAGCTTCATGCTCGCTGCGGGTAACTCTGATGCTGACGCGTGTAACGCTTCACCGGCAAGGGAGCCAAGTGGCGTCACTGTGGGTTCTACGATGAGCAGTGACAAGCGCTCGAGTTTTTCAAACTGGGGAAGCTGTGTCGATGTCTTTGCTCCGGGCTCCTCGATTAAATCCGCCTGGTATGACGGCAGTTATAAAACAATCAGCGGAACCTCAATGGCAACCCCGCATGTAGCTGGTGTCGCCGCTCTGTATCTGCAGGAAAACAATACCCTGTCTCCGGCCGAGTTATCGGCGCTTATCAGCCAACGTGCGAGCGTAGGTAAAGTCAAAGATCCGAGAGGAACAGTCAACAAACTGGCTTACAGTCTGACAGACGGTGGCTGTGGTGATGATTGTCCACCTCCGGTAGAAGGCATTGAGCTCAATAACGGGGAAGCTGTTACCGGTATTGACGTGGCTGCCGGAGAAGAAGTGGATTTCTTCATTGATGTGCCTGCGGGCAAAAGCCTCTCTATCATGATGAGCGGTGGTACGGGCGATGCCGATTTGTACACCCGTTTTGGCGAACAGCCCACCACCACAGAATGGGACTGCCGACCATATGCTTGGCGTAACAATGAAAACTGCGAGGTTTACAGCACCCAAGAAGGCCGTTATCACATTATGGTCAGAGGATATGTAGCCTCTGGCGGCATCAGTTTAGAAGCGAGATACTGAGCAAAGGGGAAGATTTAACACTTTGCTGAGGAAGCTTTCACGCTTTACAAAAAAGGATGACTTGCCGTGTAAGTCATCCTTATTGCCGATGATTAGTAGGAGAGAGGTGCTCACGACAAACATTATGTGAGAGAGGCAACTTAACAAGGCCACCAGTGTATTCTTCTCCAGATATAACCTTTTTGTTTCCCTCGTTTTCGAGCAAGAAATTGCCCCTGTTTGATCTGCCTTTCGGTTTTGGTTTCAACCCGTTGTACTGCCCCCGTTTGTTCGGTATCTAACCAAAAACAAAAGCACATCAGGGAAGGGTCAGTGGCGTACAGGGTTATAAAAATGACCGAACTTGCATCGTACGAGTTCGGCAAAGTCGAAGGGGGATTTTCGACGCTGGGTGAACGAGCATTGGAAGCCGTTTTACCTCAAGGCATCACCATACAAAAGTTTCAATCTCAGTTAGCAACTGGCGAATATGTATTACTGAATGATTCGCCGGTCACCCCAGCACTGAAATCAACAACCAACTCAATGGGTGATAAGGTTTGGCAGGTCAATCCGGCTGCTGAATCCAGCTTTTCTCCTGAAGCCAAATCTGCGCTGACTTCACGGACGAAAGCCAAAGGATTTACCTCACGCTCGGGTTCTGAATCTAAAGCCCCTGCTGAGGCGCCTTACACGCCTGAAGCCAAAGTTGAGGAGAAACAGGAAAAGCCGCCCCAAGATTACGAATACCTGTTCGAAGTCGCCTGCTCGGAAGAGGTTCTTGCCAGCGAAGTAGGCTGTCAGTTTGCGCTGGGTAAAACGCCAAAGGAAGCCAGTATTGTCAGTTGGGAAACCAAGCTTTCTGAAACGGGCACCATTTTCTCAGCCAAAACAACTGACGACACGCCCCGCAAGCTTATCGCTAAAGTCGCTAGCGCGGAAAAAGGCGTGAGTAACCAGCCTCCTGTAAAGCTAAAACCCAAAGGCACAGACGCCGTTCGGGAAGCGTTTATTCCGGTGATCCCTGCCCTTCAGCTAGGCGACCGTTTGGGCTTTCCGACGGAAGGTTATTTCTACCATTTCCACGAAAAGAAGCTGGTTCAGGAATACAAAATCCTCGGTGAAGGCCGCTGGGCATTTCAGGCCACACGTTCAACGCCGTTTAGCCTAAACAGTGAGCAAGGGCTGAATAAATATCAGGGCGCGATTCTGCTTTACTGGAAAATCAACAGTAAAGTCGTTATTGACCAGCACCTTATCTATCTCGACAGCCCAATCACGATTGAACAACTGGGTAATGTGAACGATCAATGGCTGAGCGAGCATGGCGTGATGATAGACATCCCGACCCTGCTGAATGCCAAGAAAGCCACAACGGCCGCCAAGAAGCCCTACAAACCGAAAACCTACAATGCGCCTGTTGATGTCGTCTACGACCATAAAGAACGCCTGTTAACCGGCTCGACACTCAAAGCCATCAACAATGAACGATTGGTGGAGAGTGGGTTGCCAGTTGTGAATGTTAAAACATGGGGAGAAGCCAAGTTGGCGTTCGATTTGGGCTATTGTCAGATTGAAGAAACCCAACCATTGGAACAGTTCTGGGGCAACCTGTTTTCAGACGAAACACCTACCGACATTCAGGAACTTATCAAGAAATACAATGAGCATTTGAACAACCCCGCCAGACAGGGAGAGATTGTTGTCCTGCCCACTGCAGAGCCAGAGACCGAGGAAGAAAAAAGCCGTCTTGATGCACTGATTGAAGAAGCGAAAGCGGCAAGTAAAGAGCTCGGAAAACTGACGGATGACGCAGTGGCTACCGTAAACCGTCACTTTGAGCTCTTGGACTACTATGCGTCGGAAACATTAAAAACTGTTAAAGAGGATGGACTTCCCTCTGATGTTTACGCGCATGCTTCATTGGGTGTTGGGGCTGTGGCTTCTGGGGTTGGAAAACATCTACAAAACATCAATGGAATACTGCTGGAGGTTAACGACCTATACGTTTCTCAAGTCGCTATTGCGAGCCGCACTGGGGGAGTTAACTACGGGCCTTTCATTGCGGAACGAGCGGCATTATTAAGAAAGCTGGACGGTTCTTTCTCCGCACTATCAAAACGTAATGTGAAGGTGCCAGCTTATGTTCAGGTCAAAAAGAACTTAAGGCTCTCCACCAAATCTATCATCCACAATGCAGATGAAATTATCGCTAAAGGTATTGTTCCCAACCTTGGTAAACGTATGGCGAATATTTCAAAAGGGGTTTCTGCATCCAGAGGGCTAGGTTATGTTGGATTAGCTCTTGGAGCTGCAAGCGGTGCTAACAACATATACGACGCTTGTTCGGTTAACTCCCAAGGCGAATGTGGGAAAGTTGCAACGAGAGAAGTCTTCGGTTTTGCAGGTGGATGGGGTGGCGGAGCGCTTGGTAGCAGTGTAGCAACAGGAGGCGTTCTTCTCTTACTCGGCGTTGCTGGAGTGACAGCTGCTCCTGTCGTGGCAGTTGCTGCAGTTGGAGCTTTCGTTGTTGGTGGTGCGGCTGGAGGTATCGCCGGAACAGCTGCTGGGAAAACTGTCGGTGATGTTTTGTATGAGGCTGTAGTTGACGTTGGGGATTGGGCTGGTGACGTCATTGAGGATATATTCTAATGGAACATTTCGAGAGCTTGAGAATTGTTGTTACTGGCTTACTGGCAATCTACGCCATATTGTGGGCCCTTCCCGGAACCATCATGAATGCAGTTGTTGCTTTAGGTAATCCTCAACGCATTGTTTTCATCGATAAACAGTTATCAAAAGACGTCGAGAAGCTTCATGCCAATGGGGCGAGTATGCTTTTCACCAACATAGCGACACGTCTGTATGGATATTGGATTTCCTATCCATTTATCCGTAAAAGAGTCTCTACGACATCAAAAAAATTCTCTTTATTTATGTGGTTCAACTGTCTGGGAATGTGGAGCGTGATTGGTGCGCTGTTGCTCTCCATGATATCTAAGACAGCTTGACGCTCTTACCCAGTCATCCCCTTTAACCACTTTGACAAAGTGACAGACACGTTAAACCGAAGTGGCTTTTCTATTCATGGTGGAGAGACTCCTGATTCAGCAGGATACATCGATCTAACAGACCATATGGGGGACTTTTCAAAATCATTTTTATTTTATGGTGCAGATCTTAAATTAACGGTGGAGTATTAATGAATAAGCTCTTGCTTATATTGAATTATGTGTCTCTCTTTCTGGGAGGATGCATCATTGTCATCGATGGATTTTCTCTATTAGATTATGCTATCAGCACCTCCCATTATCATTTTGGTACCGAAGTAGGGACATATAGATATTTAAGCCTCTACCATTATGTTGCTCTTGGGCTTGCCACAATCAGCATTGTAATTGTCTCGAATACTATTGCTTACAAGAAAGATTCGACCAAAAGCCAGTTACTGACCCGCATGTTAGGCCTAAGCATTTCCGCTTTCTTGTTCCTTGTTGCCTGAAGGTGAAGAAAGAGTTCCAGTTGAGTAGCGATTTGAACTCTTCATCAGACAATGAAAAGACAATCCAAGCCTACCGCAGAGCCACAAAACCGCTGGCGCTACTTTGATGAACTTGGTCGTTATGCCGTTGTATTGTTTACAGGAAAAAGCGACCAAGTCCCCAGAGAGTAAGATCAAAATCAGGCATAATTCTGAGGGATAAACGAAACAAGAATATATACTCCCAAGATCTTCACTCTTAGAGGTTTGGCATGGATTTCAAAGCAGAAGAAGCCAATCGACGCGAATTGGCGGTACGCCACTCCCGGGTGGTGCAAAAAGTCGCGGCGTGGCTCAATCGTAAAAACATCACCCCGAACCAAATTTCGGTCATGAGCGTTGTTTTTGGCTTACTGGGCTTTTCCGCCATGCTCGCCAACCATTACTGGGAAGGCGATGTGCTGCTTTTGGTCACTGCGCTTTGTATTCAGTGCCGCCTGCTTTGTAATCTTTTTGATGGCATGGTCGCTATTGAAGGCGGTAAAAAAACACCCGCCGGCGAACTTTTCAACGATGTCCCAGACAGGATTACTGATCCCCTTTTCCTCATTGCTGCTGGCTTCGCTACCTATCTTGAGTGGGGAATGTATCTGGCATGGGCCTGCGCATTAGTGGCTGTTTTAACCGCTTACGTGCGTGTGTTGGGTAACAGCATGGGATGTAAACCTGACTTTGGTGGCCCAATGGCAAAGCAACACAGAATGGCACTGCTAACAGCGGGCTTTAGTATCCTTTTCCTCCAGAATCTCACTGATAGTTTCCTCGATGCGCCCGTTAATGCTATTGATGTCACGCTTATCATCATTTTGTTAGGCAGTATCATCACCTTCTGGAGAAGGCTTTTGACCATCTACAAGACAAAGGAAAATGAAGGGAGTGAAGGAGAAAACCATGACTGAAATACTCCCTCACTCTCTCCATGCAATGTATGCAGTTTTGCTGGCGTTGGTCTTGGGCACACTCATTTACCTGTGGAAGTCACGCACTAATCCAAACGCTGATTTTCTGGAGTTGAAGCTGAGGATCCGCTCGTGGTGGTGGATGGTGGGGCTGGTCTTTGTTGCTCTGTTTCTTCCGCTGCAATATACCTTGGTGTTCTTTGCTTTTCTGAGCTTTATGGCACTGAAAGAATTTCTCTCTATTGTGCCTATTCGACTTGCCGACCGACGAATTGTGTTCTGGGCGTACCTTTCTATCCCGTTAAATTACTATTGGCTGGGGAGCGGATGGTATGGCATGTACATCATTTTCATCCCTGTATATATGTTTCTTTATCTACCAATGGTTGCAGTGCTGATTGGAGATACGAAGGGCTTTATCCGCTCTGCAGGCGTGATTCATTGGTCTTTGATGCTCACCGTTTTCTGCCTGAGCCATATGGCATACCTCTTGGTACTTCCTTCTAAAAACCCTGATGCCGGTGCATTGGGAATGTTGCTGTTCCTCCTGATCTTCACCCAGTTAAATGATGTTTGCCAATACATCAGCGGAAAGTGTTTTGGGAAGCGCAAAATCGTTCCCAAAGTCAGTCCAAACAAAACGTGGGAAGGATTTATTGGTGGGGGGATCACCATCATTACCCTCTCATATTTCATTGCCCCTTATCTGACACCACTCACGCCATTGCAGGGTGTCGTGGCAGGACTGATTATTTCGATCAGCGGATTCATTGGTGATTTGGTGATTTCTTCGGTTAAGCGTGATTTACAAATCAAAGACACCAGCCAGTTGATTCCAGGTCACGGCGGTATTCTCGATAGGGTAGATAGCCTTATGTTCACCGCCCCATTGTTTTTCCACTACCTATATTATTTGTATTACTGATTATGCTATCTAAAGCACTGAAAATAATGTTTATTTTTCTGGTGGTAAAACCGCTGGTCTTTGTTGCGCTTGGTTTAAATGTCATCAATCGCAACAAGTTACCTCAGAAAGGGCCTGTCCTTATTGCCGCCAACCATAACAGCCATCTTGATACGCTGGTATTGCTCGCTTTGTTTCCCATTAGTCTGGTCCACAAGGTTCGCCCTGTGGCTGCTGCTGACTATTTTCTGTCAAATCGCTTTTCTGCCTGGCTCTCATTAAATGTTATCGGCATCATCCCTATTAACAGAACAGGAAATGCTGCTGATAGGAATGCGCTGTTTAATGAATGCCACCGCGCGCTGGATAAGGGAGATATTTTATTGGTATTTCCTGAAGGAAGCCGAGGTGAACCTGAGGTGATGAGCGAGTTAAAAAAAGGGATCTACCACCTGGCAAGAGAGCATGACCACTGTCCTGTTATCCCGGTTGTCATGAAAGGCCTTGGTATGTCTTTGCCCAAGGGCACAGCGATGTTTGTACCTTTCAACTGCGATGTTGTTATCGGCCAACCTGTGGATCACGTCGATTGTTCAGAAACCTTTATGGCTGAGATACAGGCTCAGTATGCTGAACTCAGTCAACACTGTATTACCCAGTATAACGCCTAGGGTCTGTTGACCTTTGGTTATGATTTTTGCAGCAGTTTGTGGGGATTTTATGCAAGGCAGAGGCTTCGATGTGTAGCTCGCCTACATGAGAAGCTGATAACGCAGCAGAAATTCCCCACAAACGCTGCCCGAAGGGTTCGACTGCGCGTCCCGTACTCTAAGCATTTTAAGCTTTGTTGAGGTGTATTTGCTTAGAATAACCGGGCAGCATATACCTCGCCGCGCCTAAAACGCTTATAGCGAGAACAAAATTTAACCACCAAAGGTCAACAGACCCTAGTGTATTTGCTTAGAATAACCGGGCAGCATATACCTCGCCGCGCCTAAAACGCTTATGATGGGAACAAAACTCAACCACCAACGGTCAACAAACTCTGGCAATCATCCCCTTCAACCAGCTCACAAAGCTCTCCGTGCTTTCGTCCTGCATATTGCTGATCAGGTAATACCCTGCGTTGGCTTTGATGGGTGAAAACGGTGACACCAACCTTCCGGTTTCCAACTCATTATCGATAAGCGCCATACGCGCCATCGCGATGCCTACGCCTGCTTCTGCGGCGGACATGGCCATATCAGTGCGGTTAAAGAAGTGGCCGCTTTCGGTGGGTACAGAAAGCTGCATTGCTTTGGCCCAGTTTCGCCATTCTAAATCCTTGTCGGCTTTTTCCCATGGCATGGCATCGTGCAGCAAGGTGATACCGCGCCAATGCTGAGCATTACCTGCTTCGTTTTGCAGCCACTGGTGACGTTCCAGATATCTTGAGTTCATCACTGGCAGCAGATACTCGTCCAACAACAGTTCAGCGTTCGGATGTTTGAAAGGATGCGGGCGATAGTCGATGGCAAGATCAAAGTCCCGCGTGTCAGCGTTCACCAATGCGCCTTCGGCATAGATCTGTACCTGAATATCGGGGTAAAAGTCGTGGAAGCTTTCGAGTTTTGGCACCAGCCATTTAAACGCAAAGGAAGGCGTCAGCTTTAGACGGATTTCCTGTTTCTTTCCGGTATTACGTTGCAAGCTGGCGATTTCTGCATCAATTTCTGCTAAATGGAAACTCACATTTTGGTGAAGCTGTTTACCCTTTTCGGTCAGACGAATACCCCGGGAATGACGTTCAAGCAGAGTGAAACCCAGTTGCTGCTCCAGTTGCAACAACTGTTGGCTCACCGCCCCAGTAGTCAGGTGCATAGCTTTCGCGGCGCTGGTCAGTGTGCTGTGCCTCCCAACTTCCGAAAAAGTATAAAGGGCACCGAGATGTTGGCTTTTGAGTGTCTGCATTTTTGCTTTTAGACATTCTATACACAGTGATTAATTTAAATCGATTGTTAGGGTTATGTAAACACCGCAAACTCGCCCTGTCTGATTGGGGGGAATAATCATGAAAGTATTGGTCTTGGGAAGTGGCGTTGTCGGTTTGATGAGCGCCTGGTATTTGCAGCAGGCAGGTTACAAAGTCACTGTCGTCGATCGCCAATCTAAAGCGGGCGAAGAAACCAGTTTCGCCAATGCAGGGCAAATCTCCTACGGTTACTCCTCTCCTTGGGCAGCACCCGGTATTCCGCAAAAGGCCATTCGTTGGCTGATGGAAGAACACGCACCGCTCAAAGTGAAACCCTCGCTCGATCCTCAGTTGATCAAATGGGCAACGCAAATGCTGTCAAACTGTCAGCTTGATCGTTATCAGGTGAACAAGTCGCGTATGCTGGGCATTGCCAACCATAGCCGTCAGTGTCTGTTGGATTTGCGTGAGAAGCATGACATCGAATATCAGGGGCGCCAGAAAGGCACACTGCAAATCTTCCGTAATCAGAAGCAACTTGATGCGGTAGAAAAAGACATCGCCCTTCTGGAGCAAAGCGGTACCCGTTATCAGCGTATGACGGTCGAAGATTGCATCAAGCAAGAGCCCGGATTGGCCTCTGTGAGCCACAAGCTGACTGGCGGTCTCTATCTGCCGGATGACGAAACGGGTGATTGCTACCTGTTCTGCCAGCAAATGACCGAGCTTGCCAAAGCGCACGGCGTGGAATTTATGTTCGACACCGAAGTGAAGAATGTGAAACGCGAAGGCACCCGAATTGTCAGCGTCGTAACGGATAAAGGCGAACTGGAAGCAGACGCTTATGTGGTGGCGATGGGCAGCTACTCGACCAAGTTTATGGCAGGTCTGGGTCTGAGTATTCCTGTGTACCCGGTGAAAGGTTACTCGCTGACCGTGCCTATCACTGACGAAACGCAGGCACCGACATCAACCGTGATGGACGAAACCTACAAAGTCGCCCTGACCCGCTTTGACGATCGTATCCGTGTGGCGGGCACTGCTGAGTTGGCAGGCTTCGATCCTTCTATTCCGGAAAAGCGCAAAGCGACGATTTCCATGGTGGTAAAAGATCTGTTCCCACACAGCGGCGATTTCGACAAAGCCGAGTTCTGGACAGGGTTCCGCCCAATGACGCCAGATGGTACGCCGCTGATAGGTAAAACGCCGTTCGACAATCTGTTCACCAATACCGGTCATGGTACGCTGGGCTGGACCATGGCTTGTGGTTCCGGCCATCTGCTGGCGCAAATCATCTCCAAAGAGATCACCAGTAATGTCGAGGGTCTGGATTACTTCCGCTACGCGGGATAACACATCTGACTAACAGAGGGGGCCACAAGGCTCCTTCTTTGCTTTCTTCTCCCGAAAACTATCTTTGCCACTTTCCCACTTTCCCCTTCCTGCTTTGTATCAAGAATAACGCGCGCTCTTCTGCCCTACACATCTAGGCTCTATGCATCTCTTTTCAATGAGGGTTTGTTATGCCAGTCATTCAACAGTTCAGCCTTGATGGTCAGGTTGCCATTGTCACCGGTGCTGCCGCCGGGATTGGGCGCCGGATAGCCGAAGTTTTTGCTGATGCAGGCGCAGAAGTGATGGTAAGCGATCTGGATTTGGATGCCGCGACAGAAGTGGCTTCCGCCATTAATGCTACAGGTCGACATGCTATCTCAGCGGCCTGTAACGTCACCAAAGAAGAAGACAGAACGGCTTTGGTTGAACGTGCTGTCACGACATTTGGCAAGGTGACTATCCTTGCCAACAATGCAGGCGGTGGCGGCCCAAAACCCTTCGACATGCCAATGGCAGACTTTGAGTGGGCGTATCAACTCAATGTATTTTCCCCTTTCAGGCTGATGCAGCTTTGCGCGCCGGAGATGGAAAAAGCCGGCGGAGGCGCAGTATTGAATATCAGTTCGATGGCTGGCGAAAACAAAAACTGGATGATGGCGTCTTATGGCTCTTCGAAAGCCGCCATCAATCATCTCACCCGCAATACCGCTTTTGATTTGGGTGCCAGGGGCATTCGCGTGAATGCCATTGCACCGGGGGCAATCCGCACGGCGGCGCTGGAGAAAGTGCTCACCCCTGATATTGAAAAAGCCATGCTGAAACACACGCCACTCGGAAGGCTTGGGAAAACCGATGATATTGCGCTTGCCGCCCTGTTTCTGTGCTCGCCCGCGGCAGCTTGGGTGAGTGGTCAGGTGCTGACAGTCAGTGGCGGCGGCTCTCAGGAATTGAGCTAAAAACCATCTTTAACGAAAGTTAACCCCTCCTCGCCTCTCCCCTAAAAAGGGGGAGCCAAGACCGATTGTGTCATTCCCTTTAAACGGGAGAGACAAGGACGGAGTTAAATGGGGGGAGGGGGAATCTTACTTCTCCATCTCTGCTTTCAGGTTATCTAAACCCGCTTTATAGAGTCCGGTGATGGCTGAAATGGCTGTTGCGTCGTTGAGGTTTTCAGGCGGATCGTTGTTCGGATAGCCACGGTAGAATCCGGCCTTCCAAGTCACCACACTTTTGTCACCTTCGGCTTTCACTTTGATGGTGGACTGGTAGTTGGTGACGGGTAACAACGCGGTGTTGTCTTTGATGATTTTGTATTTGAGCATCATGGCGTCAGGGTTGTAGCGCTTTATCTCTTCCGTCACGCTCTGGTCACCCACATAAACGACACGCACCGCCCCTTTCTCAGCCGGGTTTCCTGATTCCATGACCACTTTAGTCACGGGTGGCAACCAGGAAAGGCTCTCGAAAGCCCCTACCGTTTTCCAAACTTTGTCCGCTGGGGCATTGATGGTGACAGATTCAGAGACTTTGAGCCTTGATGGGCCATGGGCGTTGGCCGTTGAAACGCCGACAATGCCTGCCAGCATCACGATGACGGGAAGTAGTTTTCTTAACATCCGCTGTTCCTTCTCAAACCGTTTCGTTTCTTTATAACGACGATCAGGAAGGAACAGAATCACGTCAGTGGCAAAAGTGTTTTCCGTTTTTAGTGAATATCCTTGTATTACCTACCCACGCTGGGTTTCAAGCGTAAAGGTAAGATGCTATCCCCAAAAAACCTGAAGATGCAGGACTCAGATATACCCAAACAACCTGAAGATACTTCTATTCAGAGGTCATCAATGCATTCAATTCGAGGCAAATTTCACGAGGAATAGTGGTTCTATTTCCCTGGAATTAAACGAAGAAGTGGGCGCATTGAGGGCATCCCTTCGGGCAAGTTGACTAACACCAAAAAATGCCTCTTTGTGATCAGGTGTAACGATGACTAGCCCACTCATAAACCGCTTCATCAAACTTCGAAAATTCCACATGAAATTAAACTGAAAAAATTCACACCTTATTTCTATAATGTTACAAAAAGAATAAATAAAACAATTTGAATCTCATCGAAAATAAACTTGCAAGTCATTTTAAAAATTAACTAACCATCCATTTCGTTTAAAACAAGAAAGGTCATAAAAGTCAAAATGAAGTCCGCAAAAGATCATTTAAACCAATATTTTAAACCAAAATCACAAGGAGGTATAAACAGATTAAAACAAAGATACAAATTAAAGTTAAATTAACTTTAAAAAGGCAGATTAAAAATCGAAATATATTGTCACATTAGAAGTTTAGGTTCACCCGGAAATCAATCAGAGGGTATATCTCAAATGAAAAAGTGGGCTCTATTATTATCTTTTCTAACGACAACAAACGTGCTTGCTGGTAGTGATGTCTACCTGACAAACAACTCTAGCCAGACTCTCACTATCAATGTTGATCATTCCGGTTCTGACTTACTTGAACATGGAAATGAATGGTTCCAACTCACTCAAACGTTGGGGCCTTGGGAGACCAAACCCGTGTTGACTTTCAATCGCTGGGAGGGCGTTAAAGCAGGCAAAGAATACCGCTTCACTACCGTAGTCACCAATGAATCTGGCCAGCAATCTATGTTACACCAAACCATGACGGGTCATTGGAGTCACTCTTCTATTTCCTATGGTGTCAGCGCAGATGATGTGCCTTTGCACATGCAGAATGACCGGAACATTCACCGTTTCCACACCTCTGTGTTTCAGGACCGTCCTACGGAGCTGGCCATGAAATCCGTTGCTACCGCCAGATATGATAATCTTTATTACACCATCACTCCTGAGAAAATAGGTGAGCCTCAAGCACCATCTGAAGATACGTTAAAAGTCATGACGTATAACATTTGGGCTTTGCCATTGATTGCCTCTCATATCGGTGATCGGTTCAATATCATCCCCGAATACGTGAAAGGCTATGACGTTATCGCGCTGCAAGAAGTCTTTGCTAACGGGAGAGGCAGCTTCCTCCGCAGACTGGCCGCTGAATATCCTTATCAGACCCAAATGCTGAGTAAGAACAGTTCAAATATATATGATGGTGGTGTGGTCATTGTCAGCCGCTACCCTATCGTGAATGAAACACAATTTATCTTCCCTGATTGCTCGGGTACAGATTGCTTCGCCGATAAAGGGGTAAATTACGCGGAGATCATCAAAGGCGGAAAGGCCTATCATGTCTTTGCCACACATACGGCTTCTTTTGATACCGATACCGCAAGAGAATACAGGCAGCGACAGTTCCAACAAATTCGGGCTCTCGCAAATTCACTCGATATTTCGGCAAATGATACCGTCATCTACAGCGGAGACTTCAACGTGAACAAACTTAAGTTTCCCGGTGACTATCAACAGATGATCGAGAACCTCGCTGCTGTCGAGCCAACTTACTCGGGCTACACCGAATCAACATTTGATCCACGTATCAACAATTTTGCCGGTGAAGCGCTGTCCGGTGGAGAGCACATAGAATATCTCGACTACGTCATGATCAGTAGGGAATATGGCTCGAATACCGCGACCAATGACAACCGCGTCGATGTCCCTAGAACAACAGACGCGAGACTATGGAAACACTGGAATCTGTCTGATCACTTTCCCGTCGCCGCGGTGATTCAGCAATGAAAAAAGTCGTTATCGGCTTGGTGCCTGTCTTACTGACAGGCATCTTCATTGGGTTAGGAAGTGACGCTGACACACCTAATGTGGCTGTCATACCGACAAAAGCTGATGTCACCAATACGCCTCAAACTGAGCCTGACATCGCTTTACCCTTGCGCACTACAGACAAGGTTTCCGCCTCGACAAACCTAGAGGTGAACAGTTCATTATTTAGCGATGATTTACTCTTAGGGGATCTTAAACGCTTAAAAGGCGAGCCTCTGCAACGATCTTTACAGGCATTTTGGACTCACTGCTCTGGGAAAGAAAATTGCGACGAGCGCTTGTTAGAACTGCAGCAGCGCCTCTCTGCGGTTAATTATGATCTGCTAGCCACTTTCCCCATGCGAAGTGAAATCTGGAAAACAGTCCAATCCACTGTCCCACTCACCAATGACAATACGATTGAAGAGAATATCGCCATCTTCAAACGATATGGAGCAGAGACTTGGGATGATCACACCAGTGTGGTGCTGGCAGATGCATTCACTATGCTGGATTTTAAGCAACAAGCACAGCAGCTAAACAATGTTTCAGCCGATATCTTTTTGTCGGAGTATCAATCTCTCCTCGGTCATTGGCGTCAAGATTTAAAGGTACTGGCGCTTGAATCAGGGGTAAATCAATATGAGCAAGGCCTTGCTCTCATTCCTCCAAGTTTTACCAACGAACAACGCAGTATCATCCAAAGTCAACTCGCAAATTATTACCTCGAACCTCGGGAAGCAGAGCAGGTACTGGCCCGTGAGCGAGCAGTGATAGCACAATCAGAAAAAGTAGCGCGTTATCAGGCAGCCCTTTCCTCTCTTGAAGCATCATTGGAATCAGCACGCCTTACTACGCACTCTCATCTCGACAATACACGTTGGGAAGAATACAAGGCAGGAGAAATCAGCGTATTTCGGCGTAGGTTCTTTTCAGCAGGCACTGACTAGAAAAACGGGGCTCCCCATTTTCTGGAGAGCCTCCGATACAACGTGCTTCAATAGCCGAGACCCGTTACGCTCAGTAAATCCTTTATCTTCACCTATGAAGCGTGTTTTTTAATAAACCCTTTGATCTTAGGTGCTATCGCCTCTCGGTAGCGGCGACCGTTGAAAATACCGTAGTGCCCG
This sequence comes from Grimontia marina, assembly GCF_900060185.1. GTDB lineage: Bacteria > Pseudomonadota > Gammaproteobacteria > Enterobacterales > Vibrionaceae > Enterovibrio > Enterovibrio marinus. The sequence continues at coordinate 65,708 of NZ_FIZY01000002.1, forward strand.
ACACCTTTTTGCTCATAATGGAGTTTCTTTGATTTCGGCAGCTTGGTACAAAGATCCAAGGCTGCAGAAGTTTGACCACGGCCGGTGATGTCATCTAACTCCCCTTCAATGGTCAATATGGCAGTTTGGGTAATGGCATCCAAATCGATAAGCTCTCCGCGATACTGCATGGTCTTATTAGGCAGTTTGTGTTCGAGGAAGACCTTGCGAATGGTATCGAGGTAGTAATGGGCAGGCAAATCCATCACGGCGAGGTATTCATTGTAAAACTTACGGTGGGCTTCTGCATTGTCGCCATCGCCTTTCACCAAATCGCCAAAGAACTTGAAGTGCTTCTGCACATGGGTATCAAGGTTCATCGACATGAAACCGGAAAGCTGTACGAAACCGGGATAAACCAATTGTCCCGCCCCCTCATATTGCTCGGGCACAGTACAAATCACGTTGGATTCAAACCACTCCAAATCCTTGTCACTGGCATAATCGTTCACTTCCGTCGGGTTGATTCTGGTGTCTATCGGCCCGCCCATCAGCGTCATACTGCAAGGCACCGCAGGATTGTTACGCGCTGACATCAAGGCGGTGGCCACCATTAAAGGAACGCAAGGCTGACAAACCGCGATGGCATGGGTGTCTGGCCCCAGAAGTTCTAAGAATTCGACCAGATAATCCACATAATCGTCGAAGTGGAACTCCCCTTCACTCAGCGGCACATCGCGGGCATTATGCCAGTCTGTGACATACACATCGTGATCTGGCAGAAAGGTGTCAATCGTGCCACGCAGCAAGGTAGCGAAGTGACCGGAAAGCGGCGCAACGAAAAGTACTTTAGGTTGGTTAATTTGGGCTTTGCTGCGGCGAAAATGCAGCAGATTACAGAAAGGTTTATTGGCAATCACATTGTACTGAATCGCGAGCTTCTCGCCGTTGATGACGGTGGTATCAAGCCCCCAGGCCGGTTCGTCATAGCAATCAGTCAGCCGCTCCACCAGTTCCATGGAAGCATCAAGCGTTCGGATAACCGGAGTCGTTTTCATTGGGTTCCAGGGGGCGGCATTCACATCCCGCACAAACTTAACCCAGCTGTTCAATGGCTTGATAGCATCCATATAGGTTGCGTTGAATTGGTAAAGCATAAACCGCCCCTTAATTCTGGCTGACTACAAAGGTGGTTTCGTTTTTATTAGCGATGGGTTATCGCTTATTGATTAACCACACAATTAATATACTAGCCCAGTTCGGCGTATTAACGCTTTGGCAAACTTCCACACAAACATCTAGATATCAAACGCGTGACCCTACGCGAAGCCACCCATTATCTGGTCCAGCAAGGCATGGTCTACCGCGTAAGAGGCTCCTGTCTGTATGTGGGATCTGGCCAAGTATCACCGAGCAGCAATTTTTATGTCATCCCCCCCTTTCGATGAAAAGTCGTCTCTAATATTCATCAAATTACCCGCCATTAGCGCTTACTTCCCCACCAGCCTTTCCTGAGGACTGGTTTACCGCAGTACTTTTATTTTTATCTCACTGGAAAGACATATGTCTCATATCTAGTCTTTTATGAGACAAAAAAGTCTTATTCAAGCGGGAAAAACAATGAAATACATCTTCATTCTGACGGCGTTGTCGATGCTATTAAGCGGCTGCGACAGCCGTGAAATCTCTGGAAGCCAGCAAGACGAAGAAGCAAAAGCTCTGGCCCTTAAACTTGCGGTATCAAGCCACGAGGGCAGTGCAAGCTCAGAAGCAGCCCTGTACTTCGCCTCGCTGATAAACGAAAGATCCAAAGGTCAACTGACTGTATCTGCATCATTTAAGCCCAACAACGTCAGTGAGCGGGAGTTGATTGCTTCCGTCCAGAAAGGCGAGGTGGACTTTGCTGTTGTGACAAGCTCAAAGATGTCCTACCTTTATCCTTCTCTTGAACTGTTTGATTTGCCTTTTTTCTTTACAGATCATGAACAAGTCACACAAGTTTATGAAAGTCCGGCTGGCAAACTCTTGCTTAACTCTCTCCGAAAAAAAGAGCTTGTCGGACTGGCATTTTGGGATGGTGGCTTTAAGCATCTCGTCACCACTTTTCCCATGGAAACCATCTCACAATTAGACCAACGCCGCTTTCGCGTCACCGAAAGTGCCATTATTAAACAGCAATTCTCTGCTTGGAAAAGCCTGGCTATTCCCGTATCAGATGAAGTGGTAACGCAGGCTTTCTCAAATGGGGATTTGGATGGAGAAGAAATCACGCTAAGCCGGTTATCAGCGCGTCGAATTGCTGGGCAGAAACTCTATCTCACCCGTCATGGTCACCAAACCCAAATATTGATCATGTCGGAGAAAGCGAACGCAAAGCTCTCTGAAGCGCAGAAAACTCTCATCAATAGCGCCAGTAATATTGCCACCTCCTTCCAAAATGAAATTTCCCATCGAAAAGATCATGTTGCGCTTGCCAATTTAAGGGAAGAAGGAATCACCCGGCAACCGTCTGACAGCTTGCTTGCCGATTTAAAAGCCTCGTCTTCTAACATCATGGAACATAACAGGATGCGGATCGGCACGGCTATTATCGAACAAGTGCTTCAAGGAAAAGAGAATTGGAACCATCCGCATCCAGATAAACTTATTGTTGCGTTAGACGCCGATATGATCGGTGGTTCAGCCATTTCGGGATTGTCTATACGCAGGGGAATAGAACTCGCGCTGGAAGAAATTAATCAAGGTGGTGGCGTACTGGGCAAAGAAGTGAAATTGGTCGTCAGAAACAATTCTATGGTCCCCTCCCGGGGGTTAGATAACATTGCAATATTCTCGGAACTACCCAACCTAATTGCTGTGTTTGGTGGAATCAGTAGTCCCGTTGTGCTGGCAGAACTGGATTTGCTGCACCAACACAAAATACTGATGCTGGCTCCCTGGGCTGCCGCCACTCCCATTGTCAGTAATGGGCAAAATCCGAATTTTGTTTTCCGGGTTTCCGTGCGGGACGAATACGCCGCCCAGTTTATGCTGGATGGCGCATTGAGTGTTTCTAAAAAAGTAGGCTTTTTGCTGGTCAATAATGGCTGGGGAAGGAGCAATTTTGAGGGACTGACAAAAGAGATGAAGAGACGTACGCTTGCTCCTGTTCACGTCGAGTGGTTTGACTGGGGTGAGAAAAACATGGGAAATAAAGTTAAAAATCTCGTCCAGAAAGGCGTTGAATCCATCATTTTTGTCGGCAATGCCGTAGAAGGTGAAAAGTTTGTTTACCAACTTGCCAAATACCCCAATCCACCAGTCGTTTTCTCTCATTGGGGGATCACAGGCTCAGAGTTTGCCAGACGTTCTGAGAGCGCGCTTAGGGCCGTCGATCTCCGCGTATTGCAAACGTTCACTTTCGTTGAAAACAACACACCTGAAGCCAAAACTTTAGTCCAACGCTACCACCGCCGCTATGGAACCAAAAAAGAATCAGATATTTATGCCCCGTCCGGTACAGCACATGCTTATGATTTAATGCATATGCTCGCTATTGCTGCTGAAAAGGCAGGTTCGGCAGATATGTCCGCCATCCAAAAAGAACTCACTAAATTGGATAGATACAACGGACTGCTAAAGCAATACCGTTCTCCGTTTGATCGCGGTAAGCAAGATGCCCTGACATCAGAAGACTACCTGTTCGCTCACTATAAAGACGGAAGTCTTTATCCATTGGAGAGCGATCGCTGATGGCAACCAAAACCAGCATTGCCAACCGCTTTTCCAGACTTCTCCTGCTACTACTTGTCTCATTCTTACTTTTGATTGTGGGCGCTACCACCATCATGGAAATTTTCCGAATTGAGCGACAGCTCCAAAGTACGCTCCATAGTGATGCGTTTAATACTTTAGGTCTTCTTGACCTAGAGCTAAAAACGCAGCAACGGGCAGTATCACGAACAGCACAAAGCCAGCTTTCCATCAACAGTCTTATTAATATCGGAACTGAGCAATATTACTTCCATCATGCTTTGGAAGATCTGACGCTCTATACCGCTATTGAGGACGCCTTGCTGTTTGATTATGCAGGGAATGCACTCGGCGATAGACAAGGCGATATCGGATGGTTTTCCCCGCAACTCGTCACAGATACACTTTCCTCTGGCCGCGGGGACGTCAAGTTTATCAACGGTAGCTTCTATATCATTGAGCCGATTAATTACTACTACGCAGTCCAGGGGGGAATCATTGCCAAAATCAATCTGGACCGGCTGACAGAAGCAGCTCTGGCAAACCTTGACCACAGCTACGACCTCAACATTCATCAAAAGTGGGGGAATAGTGAAGGTGATCTCGATGCTATGGGTATTAAAGTTTCTATGTATCCCGCGCAAGACCTGCTGATTGGAAAATTCGACATTTCTATTACCTTGAACCAACCCTATATTTCTATGCTCAAGGAAATTTCACCCTGGCTTACCAACTTCAGTATCCTTGCGCTTATCGCCATGATTCCACTGGTCATTATCACCAAGCGAATCGGGCAAAAAATGGCCACACCAATCGTTGAACTTGCCAACGAAGTCAAGGCAGGGGAATACCCGGTAAAAGCGCATGCATCAGACGCAGAGTTGGCGACCCTGGCAGAGGTTTTTAACCACGCTACCCAAGAAATAAACCGCATCAATGAACAAAATATTCAGGAAGAGCGTCAGTCTGGGCAAAGCCAGATAATCGCGATTGTGGATACTGTCATTGATGCCATTATCACCATCGATTCACAGGGCTATATCGCCACGTTTAATCCCGCTGCCGAAGGATTGTTTGGATACAAAGCAAGTGAGGTTGTGAGTCAGAAAGTCAATATCCTCATGCCTCATAAATTCGCCCGTGACCACGACACTTACATCAATAATTATCTCTCGGGTAAGCAGGCTCGAATTATCGGTGTGGGTCGTGAAGTTGTCGCAAGACGTAAAGATGGCTCGACATTTCCTGCGGAGCTGTCAGTCAGCGAAATGCAAGTATCGGGAAAACGGATGTTTACCGGTATCATCCGCGATATCACTTCACGAAAGCAAGATGAGGCGATGAAAAGCGAGTTTGTGGCCACAGTGAGCCACGAGCTTCGCACCCCCCTGACTTCAATACTTGGTGCGCTCGGTTTGATCCTCGGAAAATTCGCGGATGAGTTACCCCCAAAAACGCATAAAATGCTGACCCTGGCACTCAGGAACTGTGAACGCCTGACTCTGCTGATCAACGATATTCTGGATATCGAAAAGCTCAAATCCGATCAGATGGTATATACCTTCCACAGGAACAATCTCTACAGCATCATCACCCGTTCAATTGAGGACAATCAGGATTACGCCCGCCAGCATCAAGTCAGAATGTCGTTCCGAACGGAAACAGAAAATGCCTTCATCATCGCTGACTCCCCTCGCATGCAGCAGGTGATGGCAAACCTGATTTCCAACGCAATCAAGTATTCAAAGCCAGGAGATAAAGTAGACATTTTGCTCTCTTTACAGGGGGGCGAGTATAAAGTGGAAGTGACTGATGTAGGAACTGGCATTCCGGAAGAGTTCCTTGATCACATCTTCGATCGGTTCTCCCAGGCTGATAGCTCTGACACCCGGCGCGTGGGCGGCACTGGTCTTGGGCTAGCTATCACTAAATCCATTATCGAGGCGCACAAAGGCAGCATCAATTTTTTCTCCACACAGGGGCAAGGGTCTACGTTCTTCTTCACTTTGCCTTGTGAAAACGCCCCTTCCCTCCCGAAAGCCCAGCAAGTTGCAGATACGCTTGCCGAATTTCAAATACTCTTTGTAGGACACAATGAAGATTTACTGACAGCACTCAGAAACCAGCTCTATCCTGCATGTGAGATCTCTGCTGCCGAATCAGTTTCACGTGCAAACCTCGCATTAGGCCAACAACCTTTCCAACTGGTCATGATGGCATTCCCTCAAAATGAACCCATCGACAAACTGCTGGACCAACTAAACCGTCGCAACATTCCAACCGTATTTCTTACTGATGGCATTCAGGACATCAAACTGCCTGAAGTTGTGGTCGCTACCCACGATATCCATGCATTGAATATTGGTAATCTTAAATCTGAACTATGTCTTATACTTAAGACATCAATTCCCAGGGTCTGTTGACCTTTGGCGATGATTTTTGCAGCAGTTTGTGGGGATTTCATGCAAGGCAGAGGCTTCGATGTGAAGCTAGCCTACATGAGAAGCTGATAACGCAGCAGAAAGTCCCCACAAACGCTGCCCGAAGGGTTCGACTGCGCGTCCCGTACTCTAAGCGTTTTATGCTTTGTTGAGGTGTATTTGCTTAGAATGAGAATGACTAGGCGGCACACACCTCGCCGCGCCTAAAACGCTTATAGATAGAACAAAATTCAACCACCAAAGGTCAACAGACCCTAGAGAGTCAGTCTGATGGATAAGCCAATTACCGTGCTTTACGTTGAAGATGATGAAGACATTCGTGATGTGGCAGAGCTCGCACTGGAAGGCGACGACTTCGTCATTCTGTCCTGCGAATGCGGTGAGATGGCTCTTGAGAAAGCCGCGCTATCGAACCCGGATCTATTGCTGCTGGACGTTATGATGCCAGATATGGACGGTCCCACGACGCTAAAGCACCTTCGGGAAATGCCACATTTAGAAAGCACACCCGCGATTTTTATGACTGCCAAAGTTCAGCCTGCGGAAGTGAAGTCCTATCACGACTGTGGCGCAATTGGCGTGATCAGCAAACCATTTGACCCTATGTTACTGGCCGACGAAATCATAAAGATAATGGGAAGGCACAGTGCATGAGACCTTCTCAAGTCAAAAAGTTTCAAGAACAGCAAGCCAAGTTCGCCAGCAGTGTTGCCAAACGCACTGAGCGTATTAAAACACTTTGGAATAAAATCCAGTCCCAAACATCCTCCGAATTTTGCGAATTGGAAGAGCTGGTCATGGAAGCGCACAAGCTTGCTGGCACCGCCACAACACTTGGGTTTGTGGATCTTGGTGAGTGCGGAAGAGAAATCGAAGTACTATTGAAACCTCATATTGAGAGCCAGACACTGCCTGCGGCAATCGATGATATCGACAGACTGATTGCGGGTATCGACGATATCGCCAAGATCGAACCTAAACGCCCTGACGATTTTACGTTTGGTGAGGTCACGCTACTTCACGAGAAGGACCGTACAAAGCAACTGGTTTATGTGGTGGCAGAGAACCCCGACGATGTCTCGGAGATGGTCAAACAACTCCAGTATATCGATTACGAAGTTATCCTTCTCGAGACCGCAACCCAGCTGAAAGATGCACTCTACAACAAGGCCCCTTCCGTACTGATTGTCGACTTGAACGACTTTCAGCTCCTGGATGACATTACCCGAGTCTGGCGTAAAAACAGTGGTATTCCTCTTGTGGTACTCAGCAAAACCGAATGCTGGGAAAGTCGGCTACATGCCGCCAAGGCGGGCGCCTACACCTTCTTCCACAAACCTGTTGAGTACGATGATATTCTCGGGCTGCTCGATTCGCTGTGGGAGACAAATAACGCCCAGTATCGCGTGCTTATTGTGGAAGATGACCGCACTCTCGCCGAGCATTACTCGATTGTGTTGCAAGGTGCTGGAATGAAAACCAGCATTGTGGATAATCCCCATCAACTACTTGATGAACTTGGCGAATTCCATCCTGATCTTGTTTTAATGGATCTTTACATGCCGGAATGCTCCGGCGTGGAAGCCGCCAGTGTTATCCGCCAACATGCTTCGAATACCAATGTGCCTATCGTGTACCTTTCCGGTGAAACCGATCTCAAGCTTCAAATGAAGGCACTCCAGGTCGGTGCGGACGATTTCCTGACCAAACCCATCAATGATCTACACCTGACACAAGCCGTGTCGATTCGTGCTCGTCGTTTCCGCGCCTTGAGTGCCATGATGGACAGAGATAGCCTGACCGGTCTTTTGAATCACTCCAACCTGAAAATGGCGTTGGAACGTGAGCTATCCCGCGCACGACGTCACAAGTCTCCAGTCAGCTTTGTGATGATCGATATCGATTACTTCAAATCGATTAACGACAAATATGGCCATCCGGTCGGCGACAAGGTGATCAAAGGTGTGGCCCGTTTGTTGAATTACCGCTTCCGTAAAACCGATACCAGCGCCCGTTATGGTGGAGAAGAATTTGCTTTGATCTTGCCTGACACCCCCGCAGACATTGCTCTCAGGCTGATTGATGAAATTCGCATTACCTTTGCGAAAACGCCTTTTTCTAATGGCCCAGAAACGTTCACCGCAACCTTGAGTGCGGGGATCGCCACCTTTCCGGAATTCGATTCTACAGAAAGCATCATCGAAGCGGCAGACTCGTCACTCTATCTGGCGAAAGAGAGAGGACGCAACCGTGTCATCACCCATGTTGAGCTGGGTGAGCGCCATGATTCTCAGGAGAAAAACACCGCCTGATATCTTGATAGGTTTTCATTAGGATCTGTTGATCTTTGCGAGAATTTTGAGAGAAATTCGCGGCAGCTTTGCCATTTTTTCGCGCCATGCTTGGAGGAATTCAACGCACAGGGAGCGAAAAATGAAAACCTTACTTCTCAGCATGGCAATGGTCGCAGCATTCACCGCACAAGCCGCCAACGTCGATGTCAAAATCACCAATGCCACCGATGGTATTTATTTCACCCCACTGATTGTTGCTGCTCACAGCCCGGATGCGTATCTGTTCCGCACTGGCGAAGCAGCATCTGCTGATCTTGAAGCTATGGCAGAGGGTGGTGAAGGCTTCAATGCTGCACGTGATGATATAGACCGCCTACGTATTCATCCTGGCGTGCTATCCGCCGATGAAGGACTGGAAGATTCGGCACTGAAATACCGACACCGTTTTCTGAACCCCGGCGCAAAAGTCACCATCAAACGCGTTTGGTAATTCATTACCGCAAAGCACAAACGGGCACTGTTGAAAGTGCCCGTTTTGATCTCCGGTCACGTATTTATATCTATGTTAAGCTGATTGAAAAGACGATTAATGTTGGAGAACCCGTGCTGAGCTTTGTTGAATCGCAGGAAAGCATTTTTCGCCTGCTGACTTTTTTCTCCTTTTTTGGGGTGATGGCTGCTGCAGAGTGGCTGTTTCCCAAACGGACTCTTACGGTGAGTAAAGCCAAACGCTGGCTGAATAATATTGCCCTGATGATGCTCAACACGGCTGTGCTCCGCGCTATTTTTCCCCTCGCCGCTGCGGGTTTCGCCGCATGGTGTTCCCGCCAGGGGATCGGTTTATTCAATATCCTCGACGCGCCGCTTTGGCTTTCAGTGATCCTCAGTATTGTCATTCTCGATGGCATCATCTGGTTCCAACATAAACTCTTCCATACTGTCCCTCTGCTTTGGCGTTTGCACGCGGTTCATCATGCAGACCGGGACCTGGATGTCACTTCAGGTGCACGCTTTCACCCGATTGAAATTCTGCTCTCCATGCTGATTAAGTTTGTAGCGATTGCGCTGTTAGGTGTCCCTGTCGTGGCAGTGATTTTGTTTGAAGTCATACTCAGCGGTATGGCTTTGTTTAATCACAGTAATGTGGCTATTCCATTGTCAATTGACCGCTGGGTGCGCAAAGTACTGGTGACGCCGGACATGCACCGCGTGCATCACTCCATTCACCGCTACGAAAGTGATTCGAACTTCGGCTTTAACCTTGCTATCTGGGACAGGCTGTTCAACACTTACCGCGCGCAACCCGAGGAAGGCCATTACGGTATGACAATTGGCATTAAAAGCCAACGGGAAGAAAAACATGTGGTTTGGCTAACAGGTCTGCTTGCCCTGCCATTTCGTTTGTTCAAACGCGCCCCTGAGAAAAAACAACAAGATAACTCCCTCTGAATCAGGATTGGATTCCCATGACTAAAGTGATCGTCACTTCGCTTAACCCTGCCAAAATTGCTGCTGTGGAAGCTGCCTTCAAAGAAGCATTTCCTAACAATGATATGACCTTTGAAGGTGTGTCTGTTGCCAGCGGTGTACCGGCTCAACCCATGACCAGCGAAGAAACGTTGGCAGGTGCCCGCAACCGTGTCCACAACGCCAAGAAAGTGATTGATGGTAGTTTCTATGTGGGCGTCGAAGCAGGGCTGGATGCCCCTTACACCTTTGCCTGGATGGTGGTGGAGTCTGCCGACCGTGTCGGTGAATCCCGTTCAGCCTCAGTACCATTGCCACCCGCGGCGCTGAAAATGCTGGAGGAAGGAAAAGAACTCGGCGATGTCATGAATGAGATGTTCAACGAGCAAAACGTCAAGCAGAAAGGCGGCGCGATTGGCATGCTGACCGGACACCTGCTAACAAGGAGCTCGGTCTACCATCAGGCGCTGATCCTCGCCCTAATTCCGTTTATAAATCCTAGGCTGTTTCCAACGAAAGAGTATTAAAGAGATCCTAGGGGCTGTTGACCTTTGGTGGTTAAATTTTGTTCTCGCTATAAGCGTTTTAGGCGCGGCGAGGTGTGTGCCGCCTAGTCATTCTAAGCAAATACACCTCAACAAAGCATAAAACGCTTAGAGTACGGGACGCGCAGTCGAACCCTTCGGGCAGCGTTTGTGGGGAATTTCTGCTGCGTTATCGACTTCTCATGTAGGCTAGCTACACATCGAAGCCTCTGCCTTGCATAAAATCCCCACAAACTGCTGCAAAAATCATCACCAAAGGTCAACAGCCCCTAGGTCCTAAAGATTGTAAAAAAGAAAAAAGCGGCACTGCTAATCAGTTGCCTCTTTCTCTTGTCCCTAGAACCTGCTTTTACTGAGCCTCAAGGCCCTCTGTTTATTTTTCCAAAAGCTTCAACAACCACGCCTTCTGCGCGTCATCCAGTTGCTTTAACTCGTTGGATCCACGAGTGATAGTGGCTATTCCTACGCCCAGCATCTGACTTAGTTGTCTTTGGCTCATCTCGCCTTTTAGCAACTCATTGACAATATTGACTCTGGCAATCAAAGCTGTTCGCTCATCAGGGGTCAGCAACATTTGCAGCAGTTCCGCTTCATGCCCGTCATCACTTGCTCTGTGGATCAAATCCAGCACATCTTGCCAGCCAGAATATTCCGGCGTCGCTTTCATGGTCACCTCATGGGAATAGGTTTGCTAAACCCAAGCATTATACCCCATCTATGTCAGAGTCTTAGTGAATCATGACTTAATAACGACGCTTGGACTCACTTTCTGTCAGGAACTGCAGTTTCTGACCCAGTAACTTGCTGTAGTAGATGTCATACATCAGCACGTTTTGTACGTAACCACGGGTCTCTCGGAATGGAATGGCCTCGATAAACGCAATCGCATCCAGATTACCGTCTGACTTCTCCAGCCAGCGGTTCGCTCGATGGGGGCCAGCATTGTATCCGGCAAAGGCAAGAATGCGGTTTTCATCGAACTGATCCAACAGCATCCGAAGGTAGCCACTACCCAATCGGATATTGATACCCGGGTCGTTCAGCGTGCTCTTCCCGAGATAGCGGAACCCCAGTTTTTTTGAGGTTTCCTTTGCTGTTGCTGGCATTAATTGCATCAGCCCACGTGCGCCAACAGGCGATACTGCGCGGGCGTAGAAAGCACTCTCCTGACGCGATAAAGCCAGAAGGGTCGTCAACGGAAGATCACGCTCTTTGCTGAAGAACTCAAACCACCAGCGATGCGCCACAGGAAAGCGGTACTCCAAATGTCCCCATAGCTTTCCAGCTATCGTTGCCTGCACACAAAGGTGATACCACTTCTGGTCGGACGCATACGCAGCCAGGTTCGCTTTCTGATCTTGATCGGCATTGCGGAGAATGTACTGCCACTCTCTTTTCGCAGCGGTAATCTTATCCAGTGCCAACAGTTCATCCACACGCTTCAAAGCGCTGTTAAATGGTGCCAGTGCGCCTGGGTTAAGCGGGGTGGTTTGGTAAGGGATATCAATCGGCTTACCTAACTCGTCCGCTGCTGCAACACTGTAGAAGTTACGCTCGCCGATTATGGACTCAAAAATCGCGTTAGCTTCTGCCGTTTTACCGGATTCTTTCAGCACGCGGGCACGCCAGTATTTCCACTTGAGCGAGTCGCGCTCTTTTTCTGACATGGCATTAATCCAGCGACCAACGCCTGTCCAGTCGGCTTCCACTAAGCTCATGCGCACACGACGCTCCAGCAGCGACTGATTCACTGATTGCTTGAGATGCTTGTCACGCCAAGCGACAAGGGTTGCATCTTCTGTCGACATCAAACGACCAGCGAGGTAATCGGCCATCTCCTGACGTTCATGCTTGTCGTAGTGCTGGCCTTCTACAGTGCGGTTGAACTGCTTCACCGCCTCCTCCGGATTGCTGCGCGCAAGGCGTTCAAAGGCAATGCGGGTGAGATGGCGATTAAAGGTGGTGACTTTGCTTTTCTTGGAGAAATCCGCCACGCCCTGAGGCTTGTTATACAGCGCCAGAATCTCTTTGGCCTGACGTTTGGCATAAGATGACGTCAGTTGCTTCTCAAGATAAGTCATCAAGGACTTATTACGGTTGTCAAACGCCAGCAACATGCGCTCAAGCACCAGGCTATCCGTCAACTTACCTTTGTCTTTAAGGTGATCAAACAGCTCGTCGCACGCCCTGTCGACTGAGGAACCTGACATATACAAGGATTTGGCACCGGACAACGCCAGTGCTTTGTCGCCTGCCTTGCTGTGTGCATAGTAGTAATGGCATTGGTAACTCTCACCGCGTGGTACCGTCTGCTGGAATGCCACCAACTGAGACCACTTTCCTTTTGAAGCCAATGCGCTTAGATGACGAGCACGCACTGTCCCGGTAAACGGCACATCTTCGTACGTCTTAAGGAAGGTATTCACTTCTTTGGTGCTGGCACTGTCGATATCGCGCATAAAGTCGCGGTAGTCCAAGTACGGGTATAGTGGGTAATTTTTCACGTCAGATTTCAGACGCGAGAAGGTCTTTATGTCGTTGCGATCAATGGCAGCAATAGCCTTTTCGTAACGGGTACGCTGTTCATCAATCGTGAGGGCTTGGGCCGGCGCAATGCCACCTAAAAGCAACACCAAACTGAGGGGCGCGGCAAAGTAAAATTCATCCACTGACGTTATATATTCTTTTGTAATTATTGAGCTTTTGGTTAATAGCATTTCAGATGCTTCTCCCCGGCGCGCTTAGCTTTAAGCTTATACCCAATCCATCAAGTTAGATGGAAAATCAGATCCGATGCACCGTCTTCTGTATATCAAATTTCCTGACCTCCCGCTGCAAAGAAACTGTTACTGAAAACGACAAACGGGAGCTCGGGCAGGTGAGACGGAAGCATGCCTATCTTTCTTTTGTTTTTCCCAACAACAAATGGTTCCCAAAACTATACTCTGACCAGCTCAATGTCTGACCTTAAAGCGGTTTGAGGCTTAGGGTCAGTTGATCTATGGTGATAACTTTTTGCAGCAAAATTTAACCAACAAAGGTCAACAGCCCCTTGGGTTGTTACAATGCTTGAACGAAGCAGGTAGAATATCCGGCTAATCATTTCTATTTAGTGACAAGAGAACGCGAGCAGAATGGCTGAGTACGTTTATACCATGTCGCGCGTTGGCAAAATCGTGCCACCGAAGCGTCAGATCCTGAAAGACATCTCTCTGTGCTTTTTCCCAGGTGCCAAAATCGGCGTATTGGGTCTAAACGGCGCAGGTAAATCCACCCTTCTACGCATCATGGCGGGTATCGATACCGATATCGAAGGTGAAGCGCGTGCACAACCTGGCATCAAAGTGGGTTACCTACCTCAGGAACCAAAACTGGATGAAGACAAAACAGTTCGTGAAACTGTGGAAGAAGCAGTTTCTGACGTGGTTGACGCCCTGTCCCGTCTTGATGCTGTTTACGCCGCTTATGCAGAACCAGATGCAGATTTCGACGCCCTGGCAAAAGAGCAAGGCGAGCTGGAAGCATTGATCCAGGCAAAAGACGGCCACAATCTTGATAACACCCTTGAGCGCGCTGCGGATGCACTGCGTCTACCAGAGTGGGATGCGAAAATTAAGCACCTGTCTGGTGGTGAGCGCCGCCGTGTCGCTATCTGCCGTCTGCTGCTTGAACGTCCAGACATGCTGCTGCTCGACGAACCAACGAACCACCTGGACGCAGAATCTGTGGGCTGGCTGGAACGCTTCCTGGTTGATTACAACGGCACTGTTGTGGCTATCACGCACGACCGTTACTTCCTTGATAACGCAGCGGGCTGGATTCTGGAACTTGACCGTGGTGAAGGTATTCCATGGGAAGGTAACTACACCTCCTGGCTGGAGCAAAAAGACGCGCGTCTGCAACAAGAAGCGTCATCTGAAAAAGCCCGCCAGAAGACCATCGAGAAAGAACTTGAGTGGGTTCGCCAGAATCCTAAAGGTCGTCAGGCAAAATCTAAAGCACGTATGGCACGCTTTGAAGAGCTGAACACCACTGACTACCAGCGTCGTAACGAAACCAACGAACTTTTCATCCCACCGGGTCCACGCCTGGGTGACAAGGTTATCGAAGTGAATAACCTGACCAAGTCATTCGGTGACCGCGTTCTGATCGACGATCTCTCGTTCAGCGTGCCTAAAGGTGCGATTGTGGGCATCATCGGTGCCAACGGTGCGGGTAAATCTACCCTGTTCAAGATGCTGAGCGGCACCGAGCAGCCAGACAGCGGTTCTGTAGAAATGGGTGAAACCGTACAACTGGCGTCGGTTGATCAGTTCCGTGACAGTATGGATGACAACAACACGGTTTATCAGGAAATCTCTGAAGGTGCAGAAATCATCCGCATCAATAACTTCGAGATCCCTGCACGTGCTTACTGTTCGCGCTTCAACTTCAAAGGCAGCGACCAGCAAAAACGTATCGGTGACTTGTCAGGTGGTGAGCGTAACCGTGTTCACCTGGCAAAACTGCTAAAAGCGGGCGGCAACGTACTGCTTCTCGACGAACCAACCAACGACCTGGACGTAGAAACTCTGCGTGCACTGGAAGAAGCACTGCTTGAGTTCCCAGGCTGTGCCATGGTTATCTCGCACGACCGTTGGTTCCTCGACCGTATCGCAACTCACATTCTGGACTACCGTGATGAAGGTCAGGTGAACTTCTTCGAAGGTAACTACGCGGAGTACAGTGAGTGGCTGAAGCAAACGCTAGGGGCAGCGGCAGCACAACCACACCGCATCAAATACAAGCGCGTGACCAAGTAATCGCAGCTTGATTGAGAAAAGGACCACGCCACGTGGTCTTTTTTTATCGATATATCTGCGGCTTACCTTCAATTATTGACTAATTCATTACTAAGACGGGTAGAGCATCACGGAGACGAAGCGTCGAAGTAGAGATATAGCGTCGACTCTCCTACACTTGGTGTAAAAGGAATTGAGGAATTTTAGATGGCTGAACGTCGTAAATTTTCCCGCGTGGTCTATCGTACGCCTGCGACTCTCCAGCAAAAAGATAGGAGCTGGGAACCAAAATTGCTGGACCTTTCGTTGAAAGGCGCATTGCTTACTACTCCCGCCGGCTGGGGGGAAACCGGTAAGGCTGACGATTATGTTCTGAGTTTTTGTCTAAACGAATCAGACATCACATTAGATATGGAACTCAAGCTGATTCAGGAAAATGATGAATGCCTGCACTTTGAAATCGTCCACATCGATATCGACAGTGCGAGCCACCTGAAGCGTTTGGTCGAACTCAATGTGGGTAATGATGATCTGCTTCATCGTGAATTAGCACAACTGACAGATTTAAAAGATACCGTATAATCGCGGTGCTCAATTAAGCGCAAATACATGAAGTAGTAGTAACATGCCCCACAACATTCGAATCGCCGTCTCCCATGCAAATGGCTCTCGCCATTTTGTACTTTCCCCTTGGCTCAAGAAAGTTCTGCTTTCACTGCTTGCTACCCTGATTGTCGGCATATTTGCCAGCATCGCGACTATCTATTATCTGAACCATCGCTCCACGACAGCAGAGGTGACGTTGAAGAACATGACGGAGAAAAGCTCTGCGCTCGTCGGCCAGTTGGAAGATCTCAAACAAAAACGTCAGCAACTTGAGCAGTTGATTAACAACAAAGAAGAGGAATACGCGCAGATCATTGAACACAAAGACAGTCAACTAAGCTACCTGACACAGCGCGTGTCGACGGTGGAAGAAGTGTTGGGTCTGGAAAACGAGGGCGATGAAACTTTGCCTTTGGCGGCTCGCTTGGACGTCGCAGCCATTAACTCTGCCGTGCGAGCCACCATGTTACAACTGATCCCGAGTGGTAAACCGATAGAAAGCTATCGCCGCTCTTCTGGCTATGGCTCGCGTAAACATCCTGTCACGGGTAACAAGAAGTTTCACCTTGGCTTGGACTTAACAGCTGATATCGGAACGCCCGTTTATGCGCCTGCTGATGGGGTAGTGGAATACAAACGCCCAAGCCGTAAAAAAGGCTATGGCAATATGCTGAAGATTGACCATGCCTTTGGCTTTATGACACTTTACGCGCACCTCGATAAATTCAACGTTGAAACCCGCCAGTTTGTAAAAAAAGGCGATTTAATTGGTTGGTCAGGAAACACAGGGCTTTCAACTGGCCCACACCTGCACTACGAAGTGCGCTTCCTAGGCAGGGCGTTGAACCCCAAACGCTTTATCGCCTGGACGCCGGATAATTTCGAGTCTCTGTTCGAAGAAGAGGACAAAGTGAATTGGGCAAGCTTGGTAAAGATCATTGAAAATATGGTTTCAACTCAGGTTCAACTGGCATCCGATGCCGTTGCTCAATCAGGTACTGTCACAGCGAAAAGCCTGGATGATTCTGCGGTCACCATAGCCGCTGCAGAGTAGATAAGGACAAGATACAAAAAGCGCCAATTCGTATTGGCGCTTTTTGGCTGAAGTGTCTGGACACGTTAATCCATTTCATCCAGTACGGTCAGCACTTCAGAAAGCTTGTTCACCCCATAGATTTTCATGCCTGGAATGTCTTTTTTCGGCGCATTCGCTATTGGCACGACAGCGCGCTTAAAGCCGTGCTTGGACGCTTCTGACAAGCGCTCTTGCCCGCTGGGCACAGGGCGAATTTCTCCGGCAAGACCGACCTCGCCGAATACCACTAAATCACGCTGTAATGGACGGTCACGAAAGCTTGAAATCAACGCTAGCAGCAAGGCCAGGTCCGCACTGGTTTCGGTGACTTTCACCCCTCCGACGACGTTAACGAACACATCCTGATCTGACATTTGCAGGCCACCGTGTTTGTGCAGAACTGCAAGCAACAACGCCAATCGGTTTTGCTCAAGGCCGACGGCGACCCGACGTGGGTTGGCAAGCTGACTGTAATCCACCAGCGCTTGAAGCTCGACAAGCAAAGGGCGAGTACCTTCCCAAAGCACCATCACAGAACTCCCTGACGTCGCTTCCTCGCCACGTGACAGGAAGATAGCTGAAGGGTTGCTCACTTCACGAAGCCCCTGCCCTGTCATCGCAAAAACGCCCAATTCATTGACCGCGCCAAAACGGTTTTTGTGGCTGCGTAGGGTACGGAAACGGCTATCACTGGAACCATCAAGCAATACCGAACAATCAATACAGTGCTCCAGCACTTTGGGACCGGCTAGTGTGCCGTCTTTGGTCACGTGACCGACCATGAAGATAGCTACATTGTGCTGCTTGGCATAGCGGGTCAGGGCTGCTGCAGATTCACGCACCTGAGCCACACTGCCCGGCGCAGAAGCGATATCAGCACAATGTATCACCTGAATCGAGTCGATAACCATGATTTTTGGCTGTTCCGTGCGGGCAATCGAACAGATGGTTTCAACGTTGGTTTCCGACAACATCTTGAGGTTGTCTTTCGGTAGCCCCAGTCGCTCAGCGCGCATGGCTACCTGTTGTAGCGATTCTTCACCGGTCACATACAAGGTCGGCATTTGGCTTGCTAACCAGCACATGGTTTGCAAGAGAAGCGTACTTTTACCCGCCCCAGGGTTACCACCAATCAAAATCGCAGCGCCCGGTACAATGCCTCCGCCCAGCACGCGGTCCAGCTCTTTAAATCCACTGGTAAAACGAGGTACTTCCTGGAGGTCGATAGCAGAAAGCGTCTGAACTTTGGCTTCTGTCGCACCGGCATAACCAGCATATTTTTCTGTGCGAGCCACCGTCGGTGAAGCGGCAAAACGTACTTCAGTGATCGTGTTCCAAGACCCACAGGCTGTGCATTGTCCCTGCCAGCGCGGGTAGTCCGCACCGCAGTCATTACACACGTAAGCACGTTTTGTTTTCGCCATGATTGCTCCTGTTACCAATTTTTACATGTATCGCTTGCAAGTATGCACATAAGTTCACGCCCAGGAAGGGAAAAAAGGTACACTAAGGGCATAATTTGACGATACGTATTCTGTACTCTTAGTTTCAGGATTCTACCAGACTTTATCGAGATGAAGGACCACGACAAGGAGCTGTTCGATCAGCTACTCCCCCTTTATGAGCAAGACGCTTTTGATGCGGTTCTTGCCGAACTCACTCCTAATGACAACGCTTCCGAACGGCTGATCACCAAAATGGAAGTGCGGCGCCTCACGTCTCCTTGCAGTAAGCCAGTTGATCTTCGTGGCAAAGTCGTTGGCGACTGCCGTCGCTACTTCCTACACGATGTCAATCACTGGATGGACGATGTGGCCATTAACCTGTATCACCGCCGTGTGGATATCTATCAAGGCAAGATGACTGTTGGCCTTTGGGAAGAACTACATAACACCCCTAATAGTTACCGGGTATTGCAACGCCAAGGCGATGTCCGTGCGATGGAATCACCTGATACTGTTGACGCCGTGCCAATCCGTTTTGGTCACTACCTATCGAGAAGTGAAAACCGTATTCATCTTTCTACCCGCATTCAGGCTTTCTTGCCTGATGGTACGGAAGTGAATGGTTCGACCATCGATATTTCCAATTCAGGTATGCAGGTCAAACTACCCTCTTCGTTCCGGTATGAAGCAGGTTCAACGCTGGTCATTTACTTCCCGCAGTTGGGCGACGAATGCCAGCTTGCTGAGCTCTTCAGTGGCCTGAACTATCGTGTGGTGGGTGTTGAGCTCAACCTGAATGCAGACAACTTTCAGCGCCTGCGACTTCGGTTGATGAGCAGCACAGATGTCATCAAAGAAGCAATCGAAATTAAGTCCAGAAAACACAATTTAACTTCCAAAACGGAAAACGAAGACAAGTTCCTGTCTACCCGTTCCCGCGCATATGAGCAGGTTTTCCTTGAGCAAACGCCCTCACTGCCACTTTTTTTCTGTGGTCACAAGCTAAGATACAGCCTGCTAACAGAGCAAAACAAGGAACTTTGGGACTACTGGCATGATGAGCGAAATCAGCCGGTGATCGACAAGCTGTTTTCAGCCAAGCGTCTGCAGTATCTGGCACTTGAAGGCTTAACCAACAGCGAAACTCTGGTTTATTGCTTCAACCATCAACAGGGTGAGAAAACCTACTTCTTCTCCGCCTGTCCAACAGAGCTTGATGAAGCGCTTCGCCACTTGTTTTGGCATGTGGGCAGCTCACGCCCTTCTTGGCGCGTACTTCGCGTCACTATGGCAAAGATTAGCGAAGAAGATGCGCGCCGATTACAGGAAGTCTCCCCGGCCTACATCCAGCAGATTGATGAGCTAACCCATATCGCGACGATCCAGGATTTAACACTTTCCCACATCAGTGGTGATTTTCGTATTCCCATCAAGCCCAAGCATCCGGTTAAGCAACTCAATCAGTTTGCCCACCCGCGTGATCCCATCCTACCTGTGGAGGCGGTACCTTCCGTATTAGCCCCTCAACGTAAGGAGCCACGTTATCAGCACAAAACCAAAACCACGCTGGTGCACCATCTAAGCGGCGAATTGCAAGGGCGGACCATCGACTTTTCCACTCAGGGACTGAATGTGGTGTTGGATAAGCCGTTTACAGGCAGTAAACAGCAGGAAGTCGCAATCACCTTCACCGATCTAACGCGCGTTGACCCCAAAGCACCGCTCGGTAATGTGCCTTACAAAGTGGTACAAATCAGTGAAGACAGAACCAACATCAAGCTGGCACTGTTGAAAGACAGACGCAGCAAGCAACGTAGCCATTACTTGCAGCGTCTGATTGAGCACAACCAGCATAAGCTTCTGCTCGACAGCGAAAGGCTACCGGACGCGCCCCTACTGCATGCCATGCATCAAATGCTGCTAACCCGTCTGTCTGCAACGCCATATTTCATTGTACGCCGGGACGAAACGCTTCAGGTGTCTGCGATTGGCGAGAGTTTAACGGGTAATGAGCTCAGCCGACTGCTACAGAAAAATGCTGGCTCAGACATGATGTCACTGCGCTCAGTGATTGGTGATCACCTCTCAAAATACGCGAACCCAGTCACCCGCCACCGTAACCGTGAAGCACAGGTTCGTCATGAGTTCTATATTTCAGCAACGGTCACAGACGGTGCCATTGTTGACAGCACATCCCGACCCTTGGAGAGCTTCGGCTCGCCGGAAGAACGCAAGATGTTTATCTCACAGGCCAGAAGGCGTGGTAAGTTCTTCGCAGTCAGAAACTGGCTACAACCGATTGATAATGGTATTCAATGGCTTGCACCAGAAACACTCGAATCACTACTGTCTCTTTCAACCCTTCGGGCAAGACAGTTGGAAATGGAATTTGCCGATCTGTGTGCATACGGTGA
Source organism: Grimontia marina (assembly GCF_900060185.1). Taxonomy (GTDB): domain Bacteria; phylum Pseudomonadota; class Gammaproteobacteria; order Enterobacterales; family Vibrionaceae; genus Enterovibrio; species Enterovibrio marinus. The sequence goes on from NZ_FIZY01000002.1 coordinate 86,487, forward strand.
AATGAGTGACATTACGGATGAAGTGTTAAGGCGTCTGGAAATTGGTGGTTGAACCAAGACCCAATAGCAGAAAAATAGAAAAAAAAAGGGATGTCAAATGACATCCCTTTCTCATTTTCTCTAACGGTTTACCAACTCAAGCGTTGCGGTAACAGAGATGCAGAAAGCACACACAACACCCCTCCCAAGTCTGCATGGCGAATAGCAACTTGCGCTACTTGTTGTACTTTCGGCTTTGCGTGGTAAGCAATACCAAGGCCTGCAGCAGACATCATCACCAAATCATTCGCACCATCACCGACGGCCAAAGTATTGGCCGGCATCAGCTCGTAGCTTTCAGCCAAGTCAAGCAGGATATCTGCTTTGCGCTGTGCATCGACCACTGAGCCTGCCAGTTCACCCGTCAGTTTACCGCTCTCAATCACCAATTGGTTTGATTCGGCATAGGCAAGCGACAAATCCTCTTTCAGCTTGTCTGAGAACCAGGTAAAGCCACCGGACGCAATCGCCACTTTCCATCCACGCGCCTGCAAAGATGCGGTCAGTTGCTTCATGCCCGGCATATAAGGAATATTGTCACGCACTTGCTCAAGCACCGACACATCCGTGCCTTTCAGCGTCGCAACACGTTGGCGAAGGCTTTCTTCAAAGTCGAGCTCACCGCGCATAGCACGTTCCGTCACTTCAGCAACTTGCTCACCTACACCTGCCAGTTTGGCGATTTCATCAATACACTCAATCTGAATCGCCGTTGAGTCCATATCAAACAATGCCAGTCCCGGCTCGTAAAGGTTTGGAATATTCTCGAGCGAAGCGCAATCAAGCCCCAAAGCATCACAAAGCTGCACTACTTCTGGTGCCAGTTCACCACGCATCAACAATACTTCATATGGGCCAACGGTCCAGCCAGTCAGCGGGAACACCGGCTCACCGAGCAGAAAGGAAAGGTCATCCAAAGAACCTGGGCTGATATGAAGCCCATAAAGAATCCACCCTGCCTGACGGCAATCTGACGGACGAAAATCTCGGATAGAAGGAAAACGGTTGAGCAGCTTTACGTGTTTTTTAATCGGATAGGCTGAAAATGCATCCATTGCATACATTCCTTTTAGTCAGTTGCCCTTACTATATCAAAGAGTGAGACATATCACAGCATGACGATGATTTCTCCCTCACTTGCTTTTTTCCAGTCAGAACAGCAAACTGAATCAGTGAGCGCTCTCTCCACTCCACTTGTTGCGGTAACACGTTGGACACCGCCTTAGCCTGGACAGCTTATGCTTCAAATCAATAAAAAACGCCTTAAAAGGCTTTGGCAGTTTATTGTTGTGGTGGCCTGTTTTGCCACAATAATGATGCTGTTTATGTACAGTAATCAATTGAACAACCGCAATTACAAAATGCTCTACGATCAGACAGAATCCCTTTCCCGCGTCATTCTCCGTCAGGCGGCCGCTTCCGCGAATAAAGCGCTTGCGAACGATGACATGGAAGCCGTGCAACAATTGGTGAGTAACCTTCAAAACGAACCACTGATCCTTGATGCCGCTGTTTATGATGTGAAAGGGAATTTAGTGGCGAGCTCACTGGGAGCAATGCCTTTAGAGCAGCTAACAGGGCTCAATACCCCGCTTTCCGTGGCCAGTATTGGTCGCCAGCAGCTGGTTGAACCCATTGCCGACGATGGCAATATTTCCGGCTTTGTGCGGATCACGCTGGAGCATGGTGAAGTGATAAAAGCCGCTTCCAACCGGCTTGAACAAAGCATCAACCTGGTACGCGCCATGATTCTGGTCGCGATTGCCACAGGTGCCTTGCTGATCTTTACCTTCGCCAACCGCCGGGATTTATGGCGTTCAACATTCCTGTTAAAGAGTAACGACTAACAGGGCGAGAGCGAAGAGCGAACCTGGGTTCTTAAGATAACTTTCCCCTGAACGCAAAAAGGATGGCCGAAGCCATCCTTTTTCATCTTGGTCTGTCAGCAGAACTTACGCTTCTTCCGCGTCGCCCAGCAGTACAGATTCCAGTGCGATTTCAATCATTTCGTTGAACGTGGTTTGACGCTCGTCAGAAGTGGTTTGTTCGCCAGTCTTGATGTGGTCAGACACAGTGCAGATAGTCAGTGCTTTCGCGCCGAATTCTGCTGCTACACCGTAGATACCCGCTGCTTCCATTTCCACACCCAGAATGCCGTACTTCGCCATGGTGTCGAAGAAATCTGGTTCTGGAGAGTAGAACAAGTCAGCAGAGAAAATGTTACCTACACGTACGTTGATGCCTTTTGCTTTCGCTGCATCAACCGCGTTACGGGTCATCTCGAAGTCTGCAATCGCTGCGAAGTCGTGGCCGTTGAAACGGGTACGGTTGATTTTCGCATCAGTAGACGCGCCAACACCGATGATAACTTCACGCAGTTTTACGTCTTCACGCACTGCACCACAGCTACCTACACGGATGATTTTCTTCACGCCGAAGTCTTTGATCAGCTCAGTCGCGTAGATTGAGCATGATGGGATACCCATACCGTGGCCCATAACAGAGATCTTGCGGCCTTTGTAAGTACCGGTGAAACCGAACATGTTGCGAACATCACAAACTTGCTTAACGTCTTCCAGGAAGGTTTCTGCAATGTATTTAGCACGCAGCGGGTCGCCCGGCATCAGAACTACATCTGCAAAATCACCCATTTCGGCATTGATATGTGGAGTTGCCATTTTCTATTTCCTTTTGATCAAATTTCGGAATCAACCGATGCTAATCGGGTCGCAGCATTCGCTGATAGTCTAGGCTGCGACCGGAATTTAGTTTGGAATTACAGGAAAGACTTTCCGTATTCCATGTCTGAAGTACCGAAGTACTTCGCCAGAGTCTGGCCGATGTCTGCGAAGGTCTCACGACGACCGAGCGAACCTGCTGGTATATGTTTGCCGTAAACCAGAACAGGAATGTGCTCGCGGGTGTGATCCGAGCCTTCCCAGGTCGGATCACAGCCGTGGTCAGCGGTCAGGATCAAGACATCATCTTCTTTCAGCATTTCGAGGATTTCAGGCAAACGCTTGTCGAAATACTCCAGTGCTGCAGCATAGCCAGCCACGTTACGACGGTGACCGTAGTGAGAGTCAAAGTCGACGAAGTTGGTGAAGATGATGCTGTTGTCACCTTCTTGGTTCATCGCATCTTTGGTCGCGTTGAACAGGACTTCCAAACCGGTCGCTTTCACTTTTTTGGTGATACCAACGTGCGCGTAGATGTCTGCAATCTTACCGATAGACACCACCTCACCTTGTTTCTCATCAACCAGCTTTTGCAGCACGGTCGCCGAAGGCGGCTCTACAGATAAGTCACGTCGGTTACCGGTGCGCTCAAACTGGCCTTTGCCCGGCCCGATGAACGGACGTGCGATAACACGGCCAATGTTGTAGTCTTCCAGCTCTTCGCGGGCAATCTGGCAAAGCTCCAGTAGACGATCCAGACCGAAGGTTTCTTCATGACACGCGATTTGGAATACCGAGTCCGCAGAGGTGTAGAAAATTGGCAAGCCAGTTTTCATGTGCTCTTCACCCAGATCGTCAAGGATCTGCGTACCTGATGCATGGCAGTTACCCAGATAGTCCGGCAAACCTGCGCGTTCAAGAATGCGGTCAGTCAGCTCTTTCGGGAAGCTATTTTCTTTGTCAGTGAAATAACCCCAGTCAAACAGTACAGGTACACCGGCAATTTCCCAGTGGCCCGAAGGGGTGTCTTTACCGGAAGACAGCTCAGCCGCATGGCCGTATGCACCGATGATTTCCGCGTTTTCATCCAAACCTTCAGGGAAGTAGCCTGATGATTCTTCACACGCTTTGCCCAAACCCAGTGCATTGAGGTTTGGCAGTGTGAGTGGACCTTGGCGGTCATCATTGTTCGCGTTACCTGCCGCACACGCTTTCGCGATAGAGCCCAGGGTATTCGCGCCCACATCACCAAACTTGTGAGCATCTTCGGTTGCACCGATCCCAAAGGAATCCAGTACCAAAATAATCGCGCGTTTCATGATCGCCTCCTTAGACGTCTTGTGGGCCAATCTGGCGGTAAACTTCAGGGGTCGCCTTTGGCGCTTCGTTTTCGATGCGCATGGCAGCCTGAAGTGCTGCAGCTGCTTGTTGCCATGCAGCTTCATCCTTGGCATGTACTACCGCCAATGGCGTGGTGCTGTCAGCTTGCATACCCAGACGGATAACATCGCTAAAGCCCACTGAATAATCGATCGTATCACTTGCAACACGGCGTCCACCGCCAAGGCCAACGACAGCCATGCCAATTGCACGGGTATCCATCGCTGATACAAAACCAGCGCGGCTTGCAAACACTGGTTTCACCACGTTTGCCGCTGTCAGATACTTACTATAGTTCTCAACGAAATCGAGCGGACCACCCAAACCCGCCACCATTTTGCCGAAGCATTCTGCAGCCTTGCCGTTATCCAGCACGGTTTGCAGTTTGTTCATGGCATCGTCTTTGTCTTTCGCCAGACCACTGATGGTCAGCATTTCAGCACAAAGTGCCATGGTGACGGCATAAAGGCGAGGGTTACGGTATTCACCGGTAAGGAACTGAACCGCTTCTTTCACTTCCAGTGCGTTACCTGCACTTGAAGCCAATACCTGATTCATGTCAGTGAGCAGTGAGCTGGTGCGGGTACCCGCACCATTGGCAACTGCCACAATCGATTTCGCCAGTTCTTCAGATTTCTCGTAGGTCGGCATAAAGGCGCCAGAGCCTACTTTTACATCCATCACCAGCGACTCTAAACCTGCCGCCAGTTTCTTCGACAGGATAGATGCGGTGATCAGAGAAATATTGTCGACGGTCGCTGTCACATCGCGGGTTGCGTATACACGCTTATCCGCCGGTGCCAAATCACCGGTTTGGCCAATGATCGCCACACCTGCTTCTTTGGTCACTTTGCCGAAAACATCGTTGTTCGGCGTGATGTTATAACCCGGAATCGCTTCAAGTTTGTCCAGCGTACCACCGGTATGACCCAGACCACGGCCTGAAATCATAGGTACGTAACCACCACATGCCGACACCATAGGGCCAAGCATCAGGGAGGTCACATCACCCACACCGCCGGTACTGTGTTTATCGACGATAGGGCCATCAAAATTCATGTGTGACCAGTCAATCACCATGCCTGAGTCACGCATGGCGCACGTCAGTGCGACACGTTCGTCCATGGTCATGTCATTGAAGTACACTGCCATGGCAAATGCCGCGATCTGTCCTTCAGAAACAGTATCTTTTGCAATGCCCTGGATAAAGAAATTAATTTCTTCAGAAGTCAGCGCAATGTTGTCACGCTTCTTCCGAATGATTTCTTGGGGAAGGTACATAATCGACCTCACGTACTGGGTGTCAAAAACAGGGGGAGCCGAAATTGCCAACTCCCCAAAAGAAGGGCTTAGTAGCCGCCTTCTGCCGCTTTTTCGCCTTCACCCAACGTGTGAAGCAGATTAGCCAGTAGGCTTGATGCACCAAAACGGTAGTGTGCGTTGTCAGCCCACTCGCCGCCCAGGATACGGTCAGCCATCGCCAGGTACTCCGCTGCATCTTCAGCAGTACGTACACCGCCAGCTGGCTTGAAACCCACTTTTTCCGCAACGCCCATCTCTTTGATCACAGTCAGCATGATTTCTGCTGATTCTGGTGTCGCGTTCACTGGTACTTTACCGGTAGAAGTCTTGATAAAATCTGCGCCCGCTTCGATAGAGATTTCAGATGCGCGCTTGATCAGTGCTGCTTCTTTCAGCTCACCGGTTTCGATGATCACTTTCAGCGTCACGTCACCACAGGCAGCTTTACATTGTTTAACCAGCTCAAAACCGGTTTCCTCATCACCCGCGATAAGCGTGCGGTATGGGAACACAACGTCAACTTCATCCGCACCGTATGCCACAGCCGCTTTGGTTTCAGCCACTGCGATTTCGATGTCGTCGTTACCGTGTGGGAAGTTAGTCACGGTTGCGATTTTGATTTCAGGTGTGCCTTGCTCGCGAAGTTGTTTCTTCGCCACAGGGATAAAACGTGGGTAGATGCAGATAGCAGCAGTGTTACCTACTGGGGTTTTCGCGCTCTTACACAGTTCAATAACTTTCGCATCTGTGTCGTCGTCGTTCAGGGTGGTTAAATCCATCAGTTTCAGGGCACGAAGAGCTGCTGCTTTTAGATCGCTCATGACTTTCTCCAGTCGTAAATATTCAAAACCAAGTAACAAACTATGCGAGGCTCTGCTCGACATAATCTGATGAGCGGACTTGGCTCCTTGAAGTTTGGCGCGCTGCATGGTCAACGCCAATCAACATTCCTTGTTGCCGCACACCCTTTGGCATTCTGCCGGGTGTCCACCTGTCTCATCGTGCTGCAAGTTTTTTACACGTTGGGGCAGGTTTGATGTCTCACCTTTCCGCGGTCTGTGAAACAGTAGTGAAATTAATGAAAGACCACTCCTGAAACTTTGACAGCGTTCACCAATTTTACCAATCTTCCTTTGGTTACACTAGGTGTTACCTGTTTCTGTTGAAAAACACTTTGTTGCTGATGATGCAAACCTGAGCGGACATTTTTCGGTGTTACTGGCATCACTATAAGTGGCGATTAAGCATCACTTTGTCTTATTCCTGACGAATGGGCTCCCGAAGCTCCAGGCATAAAAAACCGCCTCACAAGGAGTAATGCCGATCGTTTTAAGTCATTGAACGCTCCTACGCTGGCTTCATAATCGGCCTCAACATTGTTGAGGCCGATTTTTTATGTCTGAGTTTTTGAAAGAGTTACACATCACCGCTGAGTTTTGCCAAGACCATCCTATCAACGCATTCTCTAAACACATTCCTCTTGATTGGGTTGAAGAAGCCTTCAAGCAAACTGGACGCGCTTCTTTGCGTAAACGTCGCTTTCACGCTGAGCAGGCAGTGTGGCTGGTTTTAGGGATTGGATTACTGCCCAACCGTTCGATTCAGAATGTTTGTGACCAACTTGAGTTGGCTTTTCCTGATACCAAAGGGGAACTTCCTCCTCTCGCCACAAGCAGCATCATCAAGGGCAAGGAAAGGCTCGGTGCCGAGCCGATGCGTTATCTCTTTAAGCTCACAGCAGCGCAATGGGATAAGCAATGTGAATTCGACAAGGTATGCGACTTGAAGGTGCTCAGTGTTGATGGCACTTACTTCAAGACTCATGATACCGACAGTAACCAGCAATTGGTTGGCTCCGCTCCCGAGAATTCTCTGACCTTGTTTGATAGAGGCTTTATGTCGGCGGAGCTGTTTGCCAACTGGCAGGGTAGCAGTCAAAACACGCATTGGCTGACGCCAATCAAAGCAAAGCTCAGGTATAAAATTATCGAATCTTACGGTGAGTATGATTATCTCGTGAAACTGCCCGTCTCTCCTCAAGCCCAACAACAAGCGCCGTACTTGGGAAAGTCGTGGACAGCAAGGCTGGTGTTAATTCCCTCGCCAAAAGGTGAGATAAAAGGCTTTATCACGTCATGTCTATGCCCGAGAAGATATGCACTAAAAGAACTGGTAGAGGTGTACTGGCAACGCTGGGAAATAGGGCAGGGCTACGGAGAACTGAAGCAATATCAGCTGGCAAACAAGCCCATCTTACGAAGCTTAAAAAGCGAGAGTATCTATCAGGAGTTGTGGGGGATCCTGACGTCTTACAATATCGTCCGTTTAGAGATGGCGGCGATGGCGAAAGAGCACAACGTTGAGCCATTTAGGATAAGCTTCCTCAATGCGCTTTATCTCATCCAAGATGAGTTTATCTGGGCGAGTGGCAGAAGCCCTGGTGCAGTACCTAAGGTACCAGAAATGCTTAGAGAAAATGGCAAACGGCTGATATTACCTTACAAGAGAAAGAGGAAAGCTTACCCTCGGGCAGTGTTGAAAAGACCCGCAAAATATCCGACCAGAACCAGAGAGAAAAAAGCCACTCGCTCTTGAGCGAGTGGCCTTAAGCCCTGGGCTTCCGTTTTTGTTTTCTTTGGTTTGATTTAAACCAATGACATCCAAATCACGGCAATGACCAAAACCGGACAGACAAACTTCACGTACAGAGGCCAGACTTTCCAGAAGAAACTTTGCTCAATATCGTCATACCCCTGTCTAAGTTCCTTCAGTTTCTGGGTGCGTTTCCATACCCAACCACCGTATAGACAGAAAAGAAGTGCGGCAATTGGCTGGAAGTACTGTGTTGCGATCGTCGCTACTAAGCCAAACAGCTCGCCAAAGTTAAACACGATCACCAGACTGAAGGCAGCGATAACACCCCCCAACAACCAGCTTGCAACTGAACGTTTTGTGCCAAGGCGCTCACTCATTAGCGCAACAGGGCATTCGAGCATAGAAATCGATGATGTCAGTGCAGCAATCGTCATCAACAGAAAGAAGACAAGAGCAACGAAAGTACCAACCACGCCAAGCCCTTCAAATAGCATTGGCAGAACATCAAAAACCAGTGTTGATGAGCTCAGCAGCGCGCCGTTTGTGTCATAAATCTCAACGCCCTGATGCATGGCTGCAAACATAGCAGGTAGGATAACCAAGCCTGCAATGACAGCGACTGCTGTATCCACCAATGTGACATTCAACGCCATTTGGGGCAGATTCTCTTTCCGGCTGAGGTACGAGCCGTAAATCAACATTGAACAGCCACCTATAGTCAGAGAGAAGAAGCCCTGCCCCATCGCCGCCAGAATCAAATCACCATCCATCACTTTGGAAAAGTCAGGGATGAGATAGTGCGCCAAACCATCGGTAGCACCAGGCAATGTCATCACGTAAATGAAAAGCACAGCGAACAGAATGAAGAGTGCTGGCATCAGGCGTGTTGACCATTTCTCGATACCTTCTTTCACACCAGCCTGAACAATCAGAATAGTTAGCAGATAGAAAAGACCCGCGCCCAAAAGGTTTCGTTCAACCGAGAACCCCTTCAACCAGATTGCAGTGTCATGAAGCCCCATAAGCTCTGCACCTGCGGCAAGCAAGTAAGAAATTAGCCAGCCACCGACGATGCTATAGAAAGCCAAAACAAGACAAGGCACCAACAGGCCGATAAGGCCTACACCTCCACCGAGCATTTTCGATAACGGAGATCGTCCCAATTTTCTCATACTGTCGATAGGGTTGGCCTGACCATGGCGGCCAATCGCCATTTCAACTAACAGCATTGGGTACGCAACAATGAGGATCATCAAGAGGTAGACAATAAGAAAGGCACCACCACCGTTACTTGCTGCTTGCGTTGGGAATCCCCAGATATTACCCAGACCGACCGCAGCACCTGTTGCTGCCAGAACGAAACCGAGTCTGGAACTAAAATGTTCGCGTCCTGCTGCCATTGTTTTACCTCTCACAACGTATCAGTGAGCTAGTACAATAGTAAAACCTAGATTTACCTGCAATAGCAGAAAGTTTGATCGAGCAAAAAACACTCAGACAAAATAAAATATTGCGATCAGGGTGTTATCAATTATCTTCTTTAACATTTCAGCCAGTGAACAGATATAAAAAAACCACGGCTGTTACCGTGGTTTTCACTTTCATTCGTTTTGGCGACTATTTCATTTGTGCAAAGTATGCAGCCAGATTCGCCATATCCGCATCACTCAGCATATCTGCCTGAGGCTTCATGACCATCGCCTGCGCGCCAGTACGCTCACCGTTTTTATAAGCTTTCAATGCGGACACAATATATTGTTCATTCTGACCTGCAAGATTGGGATATCCTGGGATCATCGCAATGCCGTTAGCACCATGGCAAGCCGCACAAATTGCCGCTTTTGCTTTACCAGCTTCTGCATCTCCTGCAGCAAATGAGGGCGCAGCCATCATCATGGCAGCCAGACCTATAGGTAAGAGTTGTTTCATTGCTTCCTCGCTTTATTGTTTTCCAGTTTTGTTAAATTGTTGCACGTAAAAGGTATTCACGCATTCAATGCGTGGAATTTGTGCCAGACAAGCTCACACTCATCCCCCACATAATCTTTACAAACAAACAAATCTCCAACGGCTGCTACCGTGTCACCATAAAATAAAATCGGTGTTCTGCGGCGAAGCCAACTCGGGACACCATACTCCTGAAACAGCTTTTTCATCTTTCTTTTACCTTGCCGCCCTTCCGGGTGCGCTGATAAGCCTTCCGGATCAAAACTGACCCTTACTGGCTCGTCTGCCATTGGGGCACGGAGTTTAATCCCAACACCACAGTTTTTTCCCAACACCAGTTGCAGCTTCCCTAGTTTGTCCGGCAATTGAACCATTTGATCAAAAGTCACCATCGATCCCCAATCAGAAACATCATGGTAAGGCGTAACAAACCAAAGCTTTCCCTGATACCTACGAACTTCCCCTTGAGAGATCTTCAATGCTGGATTGGCATCCTGTGCTGCGTTTATGACAGACGAAAAAACCTGATCTAACTGTACTTTCGACAGAGAAACCCTTCCCACCTTTTTTAGCCAACGCCGAACCAGAGCCGTTTGTAATGCCGCAGAGTAATTGCTGATGTTGTTGATGCTTAGAGTGGCGTCTTCACTTATCACATCAGCATCGAAGGGAACCAATAATTCATCTAGAAGCTGCTCTTGTTCAGCACAGTGCGTAGCAGTGCGATTAATCGCTTTCACCAATCCTACCCAACGCTGGGTCGCCTTAGGTAGCCATTCTTGCCTGATAAAGTTACGGTCAAAACGGTTATCCAGATTGCTTTCATCTTCTACCCAGTTAAGCCCCTGAGATTCAGCATATTCCTCAATTGTCTTTCTGTTTGCCTCAAGTAAAGGACGACATAACACAGCATGTTCCATCGGACGGATTTCAGGCATGGCAGCCAACCCCGCTGGGCCACTACCACGCTTAAGCGCTAGTAAAAAAGTTTCTGCCTGATCGTCGGCATGCTGGCCGGTCAATACCAGTGCATTATCATCTACTGAGTTCAAAATAGCCTGATACCGCGCATCCCTCGCCGCTTTTTCGAGGCTCTCTCCCTTAAGGGATAGTGACACTCTAATACCCTTGAATGCAAAATCAGCCTCTCCAGCCCATCGCTCGCATTGTGCCAGCCAAGTATCGGCCTTTGGACTTAAACCATGATGGACATGAATGACCAGATAGTGATGCTGTGGGTGGATATCCCGATAAGTGGCGAGCAAATCAAGCATTACACGTGAGTCCATGCCACCACTGAAAGCCAGCACTATCTGGCGTGGTTCAGGCGTGTGTTTATCAAGTACATATTCAAACAGAGAGAACAACATAGACACTTCGAAAAAGACGAATTTTTCGAATCATAGCATCAGATACGAAAAAAGGGCCATTCGGCCCTTTTTAATCAAACAGTTTGCGCTTAGCAATAACCGTAGCTCAGCAGACGCTGGTAACGACGCTCACGGAGGTTATCTGAGTCAAGTTGCGAGAGTTCTTCCAACTGGCCCACCAGCAATGCTTTGATGTTTTCTGCGGTTTTCGCAAAATCCCGATGTGCACCGCCCATCGGCTCTTCGATGATGTTGTCAATAAGGCCCAGCTCTTTCAGACGAGGCGCAGTCATACCCATCGCTTCTGCTGCTTGTGGCGCTTTGTCTGAATCACGCCACAGGATAGACGCACACCCTTCTGGCGAAATGACTGAGTAAGTAGAGTACTGAAGCATGTTCACGTAATCGCCCACACCAATTGCCAGTGCACCACCAGAGCCACCTTCGCCAACCACGTTAACGATGACTGGCACAGTCAGACCTGCCATTTCTTTCAGGTTACGAGCAATCGCTTCAGACTGCCCACGCTCTTCTGCACCTACGCCAGGGTATGCGCCTGCTGTATCAATGAAAGTGACGATTGGCATATTGAAACGCTCAGCCATCTTCATCAGACGCAATGCTTTGCGGTAGCCTTCTGGTTTTGGCATACCGAAGTTACGAATCACTTTTTCGCGGGTTTCACGGCCTTTTTGATGGCCGATAATCATCACTGGTCTGCCATCAATACGCGCCATACCACCAACAATTGCTTTGTCATCTGCATACGCGCGATCGCCTGCCAGCTCTTCAAATTCAGTGAAGATCAGATCCGCGTAGTCCAGTGTATATGGACGACGTGGATGACGCGCCAGCTGTGCAACCTGCCAAGCACCCAGATCGCTGAAGATTTTCTTCGTCAGCTCAGTGCTTTTGGTCTCCAATTGCTCGATTTCTTTGTCCAGGTTGACAGCCTCAGCTTCGTCGCCACGCTTGGACACTACACGCAAGGCTTCGATTTTTGCTTCCAATTCCGCGATTGGCTGTTCAAATTCAAGGAAATTAAGACTCATAGAGAAAGAATCCTGTTAAGTAATAACATAGCCCCGCTCATTCCTGGCAGGGCCGAAATATCAATCAAATTCCAGCTCGACCTGTTTATCGCCGAGCAGCGTTTTTAAATCATCAATCAGTTTGTCGTCTGGCGTAATACGCCACTCTGTACCTAAGACCAACTTTGCGCGAGCATCGTCACGCTGGTAGTAAAGGTTGACCGGAACCGTTCCCGCACGGTGCGGTTCCAGGATCTCACTGAATCGTTCAAAAAATTTGTTATCAATTTGCCTGTCGGTCACTGAGATAGCAAGACCACGCAGGTACTTTTCACGCGCTTGGGAGATATCAAGCACTTCTCGTGCCGACATTTTAAGGCCACCGTTGAAGTCATCAAAGCTGACCTGTCCCGATACCACCAAAATTCTGTCTTTTTCTATGAGATCCAGATACTTTTCTAGCGCATCTGAGAACAGCATCACTTCCATGCGTCCTGAACGGTCATCCAAAGTCAGGATACCGATACGGGTGCCTCGCTTAGTGGTCATCACACGTGCAGCGATCACAAGGCCAGCCACCGTTGATACCACATCACGTTTGGTGGCGTGGGCATCTTCGAGGCGCCAAGTAATGTAATGCTTCAGCTCCTTCACATAGCTGTTGATCGGGTGCCCTGTTAAGTAAAGCCCTAGCGTTTCGCGCTCACCTTCCAACCAGACTTTGTCAGGCCATGGCGGCACTTTCGCGTATTTGTGCTCCACCTCTTCAGGTGCATCCGTCAATACACCGAACATATCAGTTTGACCAAACGCTTCTGCCTGGTGGTGTTGGCTTGCTGATTTCAGCGCATCATCCAAAGAAGCCGTCATCGCCGCTCGGTGAGGGCCTAGTCGGTCCATGGCGCCTGACTGAATCAGTTTTTCAATGACACGCTTGTTCACCTTCTTGGTGTCAATGCGAGCGCAGAAGTCGAACAGGTCGCGGAAGTAACCGCCTTCTTGACGCGCTTTGATGATGTTTTCGATTGGTGCTTCACCCACACCTTTGATTGCACCGATACCGTAAACAATCTCGCCTTTTTCGTTCACGTTAAAGCGGTATAGACCCGCGTTCACATCCGGTGGCAGCATGGTGAGTTTCATGCGGCGACACTCTTCTACCAGGCCAACGATCTTGTCGGTGTTATCCATATCCGCGGTCATTACCGCTGCCATGAATTCCGCCGGATAGTGTGTTTTCAACCAAAGTGTTTGATAGGAAACCAGCGCGTAGGCTGCAGAGTGCGATTTGTTGAAACCATAACCCGCAAACTTCTCCACCAGGTCGAAGATCTTCATCGACAGCTCGCCGTCTACACCGTTGGCGATTGCCCCGCTTTCAAAGGTTGCGCGCTGCTTCGCCATTTCTTCTGGCTTTTTCTTACCCATTGCGCGGCGGAGCATGTCTGCACCACCCAGGGTGTAGCCTGACAGCACCTGAGCAATCTGCATCACCTGCTCTTGGTAAAGAATGATGCCGTAGGTTGGATCCAGAATTTCTTTCAGTGACTCGTGCTGCCACGTCGCATCCGGGTAAGAGATCTCTTCGCGACCGTGCTTACGGTCGATAAAGTTATCTACCATGCCTGATTGCAAAGGGCCCGGACGGAACAGGGCTACCAGTGCGATGATATCTTCGAAACAGTCGGGTTGAAGGCGCTTGATCAGCTCTTTCATACCCCGTGATTCGAGCTGGAATACCGCTGTGGTTTCTGAGTTCTGCAAGACGCGGAATGAAGCTGCATCTTCGAGCGGGATAGACTCAATACGCACTGGCTCTTGTCCGCTACGCTCCAGACGCGGGTTAATCAGCCCCAAAGCCCAGTCGATGATGGTCAGGGTGCGTAGACCCAAGAAGTCAAACTTCACCAAACCCGCGGTTTCTACGTCATTCTTATCGAACTGGGTAACCGGGAAGTGACCTTCAGCATCAGCATAGATGGGAGCAAAATCGGTAATGGTGGTTGGCGAGATAACAACCCCACCCGCGTGCTTACCGGCGTTTCGTGTACAGCCTTCCAGAATGCGGCAGGTATCGATAAGCTCGCGGACTTCTTCATCCGCTTCGTAGATTTCACCCAGCTGTGGTTCAGCCACAAAGGCTTTTTCTAATGTCATCCCCGGATCGGGCGGCACCAGCTTAGAGATACGGTCAACAAAACCATAAGGGTGACCAAGTACACGCCCCACATCACGGATGACCGCTTTAGCGGCCATGGTACCGAAGGTAATGATCTGGGATACCGCATCACGTCCATACATCTCAGCAACGTGATCAATTACCTGATCGCGCTTATCCATACAAAAGTCGACGTCAAAGTCGGGCATGGAAACACGTTCAGGGTTGAGGAATCGTTCGAACAGCAGATCGTATTCCAGTGGATCAAGGTCAGTGATTTTAAGCGCATAGGCCACCAGCGAGCCTGCACCGGAACCACGGCCCGGCCCCACAGGAATCGCGTTGTCTTTCGACCACTGGATGAACTCCATAACGATAAGGAAGTAACCTGGGAAACCCATGTTGTTGATCACTTCCAGTTCGACTTCAAGACGCTCATCGTATTCTGGTCGACGCTTCAAACGCTCTTCTTCATTCGGGAACAGGAATTCCAGACGTTCTTCCAAACCTTCCCGCGACTTCATCACCAAAAATTCGGTTTCTTCCATGCCTTCGGTCGGGAAGGCGGGCAGAAAGTATTCGTTGAGGCGAACAGTGACGTTACAGCGCTTGGCAATTTCTACTGTGTTTGCCAACGCCTCAGGAATGTCATGGAACAGCTCACACATTTCTTCTTCTGAGCGAAGATGCTGCTGAGGACTGTAGTTTTTCGGGCGGCGGGGATCTTCAAGTGTGTAGCCATCATGGATCGCGACGCGGATTTCATGGGCATCAAACAAATCCGCGGTCAGGAAGCACACCTCATTGGTCGCAACAACGGGAAGATCATGTTCGGCCGCAAAATCGAGCGCAAAGTGAAGGTAAGCTTCTTCATCCGGGCGCCCTGTTCGCATTAATTCGATGTAATACGCATCAGGGAAATGAGTTTGATAGAAGGCTGCGCACTGATTAGCCAGACCCGCGTTACCTTTGAGCAGGGCTTTGCCCAGATCACCACGACGTCCACCCGAAAGGATGATAAGGCCTTCTTTCAACTCAACCAGCCAATCCTGATCAATAACAGGTTGATGCTGGATATGGCCACGTAGATAGGCTTTTGAAATCAGTAACGTAAGGTTTTTATAACCGATGTTGTTGGCAGCCAGTACAGTAATTTGGCAGAGATCTTCACCAAAAGCGTCCGTCTGCATTTTAAAGTCAGCGCCGATAATCGGTTTCACACCCGTACTCTGCGCCGTGTTATAGAACTTCACCAAGCCACATAGGTTGGTAAAGTCCGTCAATGCCATCGCCGGCATGCCTAGCTCGGCCACTTTCTTGACCAATGGCGGCACCTTGCCGAGGCCATCGACCATAGAAAAATCACTGTGAACACGAAGGTGAATAAAGCGTGGGTCTGACATAGTACTCTTACGTTACTGATTTATTGTTGTGAATGTGGGAGGAGTGAGATTCCCCCTCCCGAAACATTATGCAATGCCGAGCGCGTTCTTAACAGGTTTAAAGCTCTTTCGGTGCTCGGGGATAGCACCATGTTCAGCAAGCGCTTCAAAATGCGCCTTGGTTGGATAACCTTTGTGCTTGGCAAAGCCGTATTGTGGGTATTGCGCGTCCAACTCTTCCATTTCGCGGTCTCGAACAACCTTGGCCAGAATGGAGGCTGCACTGATTTCCGCCACACGCAAATCACCTTTAACGACTGCCTCTGCAGGGATATTGAGTCCCGTCGGTACACGGTTGCCATCAATCAAGACGAAGTCAGGCTTGATGTTTAAGCCAGCCACGGCTCGCTCCATAGCCAACATGGTGGCAGAAAGAATATTGATGTCATCAATCTCTTCCGGTTCAGCACGACCTAATGACCACGCCAATGCTTTTTCTTTGATTTCCTCAAAGAGCACTGCGCGTTTTTTGTCAGTCAGTTTTTTGGAGTCGGTCAGCCCTTCAATTGGCTTATTGGGATCGAGAATAACAGCAGCCGTTACCACTGCGCCCACCAAAGGGCCCCGTCCGACTTCATCAACACCAGCGATAAGCCTAGCGTCAGGATATACAAAAGGTTCGAAGTCCATTGACTAACGTCCTATCAGATTCAGCACTGCATCAGCGGATGTTTTGTCAGCATCGCAGCGGATAATTTCATGCAAGCGGGTGAATTCCACCATCAAAGCGGTGTTGTCACTGTCGAGAAAACGGGAAACATCATTCGCCAAGGTTTCTGGCGTGCAGGCCTCCTGAAGACGTTCTGGGACCAGTTCACGACCTGCGAGGATATTCGGCAGAGAAACGAACTCAGTCTTAACCATACGCTTGGCTATCCAGGCAGTGATCGCATTCACTTCATAACCCACCACCATAGGACGTTTGACCAGCATGCACTCAAGCGCGACCGTGCCAGAGGCCAGCAGCACCGCATCAGAAGCGGTAATCACGTTGCGCGCGGTGTCATCCACCAGCACAAAATCCAGTTCTGGTGCCGTTTGTTGCCATGCTTCTTCAAATTGGACCCGGCGTTTTTCATTCACCAGCGCAACGGCAAAGCCAAGTTCCGGATATTTTGCTTTAAGCAATTTGCAGGTTTTGATGAAGGTTGGTGCCAGCAACTTCATTTCACCACCACGGCTACCCGGTAAAACCGCTAGATAGCGCTTGTCCTGGTTTAAACCCAACAGGGTTTTCGCTGCTGCTTTGTCACTCACCATCGGGATGTCATCTGCCAGGGTGTGACCGACGAATGCACAGGGAACGTCAAACTTGTCGTAAAAGGCTTTTTCGAAAGGCAGAAGTGCCAAGACTAAATCTGTGGCTGCGGCAATTTTGAAAATGCGCTTCTGACGCCACGCCCATACACTCGGGCTGACGTAGTGAACGGTTTTGATGCCATTGTCTTTGAGGTCTTTTTCGAGCCTCAGATTGAAATCTGGCGCGTCAATACCGACAAACACATCAGGCGGATTCGCTGTAAAATAGTCGACAAGTTCGCGCTTCACTTTTAGCAAGCGCGATAAGCGGCCGAGCACTTCAACAATGCCCATCACGGCTAACTCTTCCATGTCGAACAGTGTTTCGCAGCCCAATGCCTTCATGCGAGGGCCACCAATGCCCACAAATTCCGCATCTGGATATCTGGCTTTGATTGTCTTGATAAAGCCGGCACCTAAAATATCGCCGGAGATTTCCCCGGCGACAATTCCAATTCGAAGTGGCTTAGCCATTAGCGAATAATGCCTCGGCTTGAGTTCTCGAAAAACTCCACGAACAGTTGCAAAGCCTGCTCGTCTTTCGACATTTCAAGGATCTGCTTCTTGGCTTCTTCCAATGTTTTACCCGAGCGGTACAGCTCCTTGTAAACAGCGCGGATTGCTTTAATCGCACTCTTTTCAAAGCCACGGCGCTTCAGGCCTTCCACATTGATACCGAATGGTGCGCAGTGGTTACCCTGAGCCATCACATAAGGAGGAACATCCTGAACCACAATCGAACCACCACCCAGCATGCAATGACTGCCGATAGTGCAGAATTGGTGTATCGCGGTCATGCCACCAACAATCGCGTAATCCCCCACTGTTACATGGCCAGCCAGCGTTGCATTGTTAGCAAAGATACAGCGATCGCCAATCACACAATCATGTGCAACATGAGCATTGATCATGAACAGATTGTCGCTGCCCACTTTCGTGGTGCCCTCATCCTGAATAGTGCCACGGTGCATGGTCACGCTTTCACGGATGGTGTTGCGATCACCGATGATCAACGTGGTAGGCTCACCCGCGTACTTGAGATCTTGACACTCTTCGCCAATAGAAGCGAATTGATAGATTTTGTTGTCACAGCCAATTTTTGTTGGCCCTTTGATCACAACATGTGTTTTGACTTCGGTGCCTTCACCGATTTCCACACCGGTGCCGATGAAAGAAAAAGCACCAATCTTGACGTTTGCGCCAAGGATTACGCCTTCTTCCACAACAGCCGTTGGGTGGATTTGTGCGGTTTCATGAATCACGATTAAAACTCTCTTCTGGCACACTTCAGCTCAGCTGAGCAAACAACCTTACCATCAACTTTAGCAACACCTGTGAACGCAGCAATGCCGCGACGCTCTTTCAGGAATTCCACCTCCAGAACCATCTGGTCACCAGGGGTTACCGGCGCACGGAATTTTGCGTTATCGATACTGGCAAAGTAATACAGTTCATTCTCTTTTGGCTGACCGAAGGTCTTAAATGCCAGAAGGCCAGTCGCCTGCGCCATCGCTTCCAATATCAATACACCCGGAAATACAGGCAACTGAGGGAAATGCCCCGTGAACTGTGGTTCATTCACAGAGACATTTTTGATTGCGTGTAGGTACTTACCTTCTTCGAAATCGGTAACACGGTCAATCAGCAGAAATGGATAACGGTGTGGCAGCAGTTCTTTAATTTCGTTAACTGTCAGGATTTTATTTTCGCGACTCAAAGTTTTATTCCCGTATGAAATACTTATTATATGTCGTTGAATTGGCTGATAACACAAATGGCCCACACTGCAGGTTCTTCCGACAATTTATCGAAACGAACCACCAGGGCAGGCCATCGCGGACGGCTATTACTCGCTGTCTTCTAGCTGTTTTTCAACGACTTTCAATCGTTTATGCATGTCTTCGATTTTCAGCACTCGTGCAGCGGTTTTGCGCCACTCTCTGTTAGTCTGAAGTGGAATACCCGAAGAGTACATACCCGGTTCAGTGATAGGTCGCATCACCATCGCCATACCAGTGATCGTGACACCATCTGTAATTTCCATATGGCCGTTAATGACGGTCGCACCACCAATAATGCAGTGCTTGCCGATCTTAAGGCTACCGGCCATTGTGGTTGCTCCTGCAATGGCGGTATTTTCACCGATCGAAACATTATGAGCGATCTGACACTGGTTGTCGATAATCACACCATCAGCAATCACGGTATCCTCAATCGCGCCACGGTCAATGGTGGTACAAGCACCAATCTCAACGCGATCACCAATGACGACCCTACCCACTTGAGGAATTTTCACCCAGCGGCCTTTGTCGTTTGCGTAACCGAAGCCATCAGAACCGATAACGGTACCCGATTGCACAAGACAAGATTCGCCTATCACCACATTGTGGTAAACCGTCACGTTTGCCCAAAGGCGGGTATTGGCACCTAACTTGGTATCTTTACCTACAAAGCAGCCAGCACCGACTTGCACGTTGTCGCCGAGCTCTACGCCGTCTTCTACCACAGCGTTATGGCCAACAGCGACGCCATTCCCCAGTTTCGCTGTCGGTGAAACATAGGCACTAGGGGCAATATCAACCGCACAGGCAGGTGTGGTATCCAGCAATTGTGCGGTTAATGCATATCCCAGATACGGGTCTTTCAACACTAGTGCATTTCCGGTGCAGTATGACAGGTCGGCTTCCTTGACCATCACAGCACTTGCCTGACAATCGGCAAGATGTTTGCGGTATTTGCTGCTGGAAAGGAAGGTGATCTCTCCTTCGCCAGCTTTATCCATACCCGCGATGGCACTGATTTGCACACTGCCATCACCGTGCAGTTCTGCACCCAGTTTATCCGCTAATTCAGCGAGCGTAATAGAAGCCATTTTCTACCTTACTTATTTCACTGCTTTCAGTACTTTTTCTGACAGGTCGTCTTTCGGGCTTGCGTACATCACAGCCTGACTATTGATGACCATGTCATAGCCTTCTTTCTTGGCAATTGTTTCAATAGTTTTCTGTAGCTTCTGAACTAGTTTACGCTCTTCTTCAACGCCACGTTTACGCTGATCTTCCTGAAGGTTTTTCGCTTTCAGTTTAAAATCCGCATCCAGCGCCTGCAGCTCGCGTTGCAGCTTGGTGCGTTCCGCCTCACTCATCAGCTCACCATTGCGCTGCAATTTCTCAACGCCTTTTTCCAGTTTGCTACGAAGACGATCAACTTCAGCGATACGATCTTTAAATTCTTTGCGAAGCTTTTCGTTCACATTACTTTTCTTCGCCATTTCGGCCAGTACTGGGCCAGTCGCAACGTAACCAATTTTCTGTGCAGCTTCCGCCGCTGTTGCGTAAAAAGAAGCAGTAACAATGGCAAGGCTCAGGCCTGCCGCTTTGATAATAGGTTTCAAACTTTTCTCCTAATGTTGAAATCAGAACGTACGGCCAATGGTAAAGGTGAAGAATTCCTCGTCGTCACCCTCGTATTTCTTGATTGGTTTAGCCAGTGAGAATACCAGCGGTCCCATCGGGGAGCGCCATTGAATCGATGCACCATACGATGCCCGGTAGTTCGATGGATCGCTATAGTCGTAAATATATTCCTGACCACTGATGACACGCGCATCATTCAGGTCGTAATCGGTATCCCACACTGAAGCCGCATCCACGAACACACTGGTTCGGATCGCACTTCTCGCTTCTTCCGAAACAAATGGCATCGGGAAAATCAGTTCCGCACTGGCTAGCGCAATGGCGTTACCACCGACAGAATCGTTACTGCCTACAAGCGCAGGGTTGTTACCCGCTCCTTGGTCATATACCGCTTTGGGGCCCGCCGTATTTGAACGGAAACCACGTAGCGTTGAATAACCACCTGCATAGAAATTTTCATAAAACGGCAGCAGGTAATCATTTTCGTCATTGCTACCATAACCATTTCCGTATCCCAAACGTCCGCGCATTAAGAACGAAAAGTTATGTGCGTCATCCAGAGGGAAGTATTGGCGAACATCATACTGCGCTTTGAAATACTGGGTATCAGAACCCGGCACTGTCATTCGGAATGATGCGCGCTGATAGTTACCCGCTGTTGGGAAGAAGCCGCGATTCAGGTTGTTTCGTGTCCAACTTACCGACCAGTCAAAATCATCGACCACGAGACTGCCATCATCTGTCACGCTGTCGCCCATAGAATCGAGGAATTTTTGAATCTGGTAATAGCCACCCAAGTTTTCAATCTGACGGTGGGTGTAGCCCATAGAGAAATCAAAATAGTTGATTTCGTCAAACGGGAAACCCCAAGTCAGGCTGGTTCCGTAGCTTTTATCCGTGTAGTCAACGATGTTTGCATCAGAGGCTTCAAACTCATTGAAGAAAATACGCCCACCAAGGCTGATGCCATCCAGAGTAAAATAAGGGTCACGATAATCCAGCGTCAGGTTCTTTTGGTAATCGTTGATCATCGCATTGACACCAAAACGGTTACCTGAACCGGCAAAGTTATCTTGCTGGAGACCTGCCTGAAAACTGATCCCTGACTCGGTACCGTAACCGATACCAAAATTCACACTGCCAGAGTTGGTTTCTTTAACGACATACTCGACATCTACCTGATCATCAGTACCCGGTACCCGGGAAGTCCGAACATCCACGGTTTCGAAAAAGCCCAGACGGTTCAAACGATCTTTACTGGTCTCAACCGATTTAGAATTCAGCCAAGAGCCTTCCATCTGTCGCATTTCGCGGCGCAGCACTTCGTCTTTGGTAATTTGGTTACCAGAGAATTTGATGTTGCGAACATAGATACGCTTACCCGGATCAACGTTGACGTTTAGGGCAACCGTTTTGGCTTCATCATCAAATTCAGGAATGGTGGAAACCTGAGGATAGGCATAACCTTGCTCACCTAGCTTACGTTTAATTTCATCTTCCAACCGCGTCACTTTTTGACCGTTGTAAGTCTCACCGTCTTCGAAAGGCACCAGCGCGGCAAATTCAGCACTGTCTTTACCGCCTCGGAAGCTGACATCTGCCACCGTGTAAGGTTCGCCCTCATCAATATTCAGGGTTATATAAACGCCTTTCTTGTCAGGTGAAATTGAAACGTTAGCCGATTCAACGCGAAACTTTAGATATCCGCGGTTCAAATAGAAGGAACGTAGATTCTCCAAATCACCGGCTAATGCCTGTTTCTGATATTGTTCGTTGGCGAGGAAGTTCCACCAAGGTACATCAGCTCGGAGCTTGAAGTTATCTTTCAATTCATCATCAGAAAAAACGTCGTTACCAATAAAGTTAATTTGTTGGATTTTTGCTGAGACGCCCTCAGTGAAAACAAACTTAACATCAGCACGGTTTCGAGGGAGCGGGGTGATCACCGTATCGACAACAGCATTGTATTTACCCACGCTGTAGTAGAAATCTTCCAGACCTTTTTCGATATTGGATAGCTTAGTGCGGTCCAGTGACTCACCCACGCGAAGGCCGGAAGCGGAAAGGTTCTCTTCCAGCTGTTCTTCTTTAATGGCTTTGTTGCCTGAAAAAGACACGCTGGCAATCGTTGGGCGTTCAATCACTTTGACCAACAGATCATCGCCATCACGGAAGACGCGCACGTTTTCAAAGTTGCCGGTGGAAAACAGGGATTTGATGATCCCGGAAACATCGCCTTCGTCGATGTTGTCGCCAACCCGTACCGGCATTGCGAGCAACGCAGCACCGAGGCTGACGCGCTGAAGCCCCTCAAAACGAATATCTTCTACTACGAACTCATCGGCCGTAACAGAACTTGAGAATAAAAGAGAGGCTATAAGAAGTTTTTTCATCGCCATTGCTTGCTCTGACATTTCCTTGCTAAACGCTGAATGTTTATAGTCGGGCGAAATCGTTAAATATCGCTACAGCCATCAACGCCATGATGATTGCTGTACCTACCCGATATCCCATATCCTGCACTCGTTCAGAGACGGGGCGACGTGTCACGGCTTCAATACCAAAAAACAACAGGTGTCCGCCATCAAGAACCGGTAACGGTAACAGGTTAATAATGCCTAAATTAACGCTGATCAGTGCGAGAAAGCCGAGAAAGTATACCAGACCGAAGTCTGCGGTCATCCCTGCACCTTTTGCAATTGAGATAGGTCCACTCAAATTCCTTACTGCCACGTCACCTGTGAACAGTTTTTTGATCATACCTGCGGTGAGCGACACCACCTGCCAGGTTTTATCCAAGGCCGCCGGAATGGCATCCAAAGGGCCATATTGAAGCGTCAATTGATGCGACTCAGGCCAAGGCTCTACCTCTGGGGCAAAGCCTGCATAGCCTATTGCCTTTCCATCCTGAACATTGGCATCTGGCGTTAAGATTAAAGATACTGCTGTACCATCACGTTTAACAACCAAGGGTAAAGCCTGTTCAGGGTTCGCACGAATGGTCTCAACCACTTCGGTCCAATCGGTTACCGCGCTGCCCCCAAGAGATACCAATTCATCGTTGACGAGAAGCCCCGCTTTTTCAGCAGCGCTGCCTTCAACCACATTAGCAATCACGTTTGTGATTTCTGGGCGGTAAGGTGTCATTCCAAGAGTGCGCAACGCTGACTGTGATTCAGGGTCAAAAGACCAGGTTGCCAAATCCAGATTTTTCTCAACTGCGTATGCTGCATTTTCATCTGGTTTGACTGCCACTGTCATATCACTGTCACCAATATGAGCGATCAACTGAAAATTAACTGATTCCCAATCTGGCGTTTTGATACCAGAGATCTCAGTTAGTTCCATTCCCGGCTCTAAGCCGGCTTGAGCGGCAATAGATTGGGGAGCGACATCACCAATAATTGGTTTTACTGCTGGTACACCAATGATCATCACCAACCAATACGCCACAATTGCAAACAGGAAGTTAGCCACTGGGCCTGCAGCAACAATCGCACTACGCTGCCAAAGTGGGCGGTTATTGAATGCTTGCTCTTTCTGGGATACTGGAACGTCGTCTACACGCTCATCAAGCATTTTGACGTAGCCACCTAATGGGATCATCGCTAACGTATATTCGGTGCCGTCTTTGCCCACTTTTTTCCAAATCGACTTACCAAAGCCAATCGAAAAGCGCTCAACTTTCACACCACATTTACGTGCAACCCAAAAATGGCCGTACTCATGTACGGCAATCAAAATGCCGAGTGCAATGAGGAAAAACAGCAGGTTCCAAAGAATGGCGCTCATTGTGTTAACTCCATAATCCTTTTCTGAGCCATGACACGTGCTGTGTCATCCACCTCTAAGAGGCTTTTAATGCAGGATGGTTGCGATAACTCCGCCCGTTGTAACACAGCATCATTCACCTCAGCAATCTGCATGAAACCAATTTGCCCCTGCAAGAATGCTTCAACCGCAACTTCATTGGCGGCATTAAGAGTCGTTGTTGCAGCCTGACCCACGTAACAGGCATCAATCGCCAACTTCAAACATGGATAACGGTTGAAATCTGGTTTCATGAAAGTGAATTCACCGACTTCACTGAAATCCAGAGGCCTCACACCCGCTTCAATGCGCTCTGGGTAAGCCAAAGCATACGCAATAGGAGTACACATATCCGGGCGTCCCATTTGTGCCAGCACAGAACCATCTCGGTACTGTACCATCGAGTGGATCACCGATTGAGGATGGATGATCACATCCAACTGTTCACGACTGGCATTAAACAGCCATCGCGCCTCAACATATTCGAGACCCTTATTCATCATAGTGGCAGAGTCGACGGAGATTTTAGGGCCCATCGACCAATTCGGATGCGCGATTGCCTGAGCGGGCGTTACTTCTTGTAGAAGGGCTAAATCTGTGTAACGGAACGGACCACCAGAGCCTGTAAGAAGGATTTTGCTGACGCCTTCAGAGGCCAAATCACAAATACCTGGACGCGACTGAATGCTTGCTGGAAGACACTGGAAAATTGCATTGTGCTCACTGTCGACGGGCAGAAGCTCAGCACCGTATTGGTGAACAGCATCGATAAAGAACTGGCCAGACATCACCAGCGCTTCTTTATTGGCTAACAGAACGCGTTTCCCAGCCTTCACAGCTGCCATGGTGGGAATAAGACCTGCTGCGCCCACCACTGCAGCCATAACGGTATCAACATCAGTGTGCTCTGAAATTGCAGAAAGACCTTCAATCCCGCTAAGCACTTCTGTCGCGCAGCCTTGATTTTTCAGCGCCAGACGCAAACTAGCTGCTGCTTCAGCATTCGCCATAGCGGCAAACTTTGGACGCCATTTCAGGCACAAAAGAAGCATTTCATTGACATTGGCATTCGCCGCGAGCGCGAAAACCTCGTAGGCGTGAGGATTCTTTTCAATCACAGAAAGCGTGCTGGTACCAATTGAACCGGTTGCACCAAGAATCGTTATCTTACGCATAGGAAACTCTAAATTTTTGTTCTGTAAAGCCTGAATACAACTCACCGGCTAAACGCCGGTGAAAGTGTTACGCAAGCCAGAAATACAATACGGTGAAGACTGGGAATGCGGCCGTCAGGCTATCTATTCTATCCAGTATACCGCCATGTCCGGGTAAAATGCTGCCACTGTCTTTCACACCTGCAACACGCTTAAACATGCTTTCCGCCAGATCGCCCAAAACTGAAGCGAAGGAAGTGATCAAGGCAACAAGACCTAACATAGCAAGGGAGGAGAAAGGAATAGAGAAATACTGAGCAGCGGTCAAGGTGACAACAACTGCTGCGATCAATCCGCCAATCAGACCTTCAACCGTTTTATTCGGGCTCACCGAAGGTGCCATTTTGCGCTTACCGAAGGTCTTACCCGCAAAATACGCACCTGTATCAGCAGACCAAACCAACAAACAAACCAAAAGCACCATCTTCGCACCAAGATAAGGGGAAACATCGAAGTGGTAGGCACGAAGAAGAATAACGCTCCAGAGAAATGGGAGCAGCGTCAGTACGCCAAATCCTTGCTGCACCGCGTTGCTCTCTCCCCACCAACCTGTTCCTCTTGGATAGCGCAGAACCATCACAGTGGCTGCCAGCCACCATAATGCACCAGCAATCGCCAACACACTGCCACTGATGGAGTTCAATTGCAGTCCATCAAGAGTCACAGGTAACGCAAACAGTGAACCGACAAGAATGATTGCAGGGAAAACAAATGCGCTAAAACGGGACGAGGCAGCCACAAACTTGGTCCACTCCCAGTGGCCAAGTAAAGTGACGCCTGCCACAGCAATCACGAAAAGTTGTAACGGCAAAAAGAAAATACCGGCGATAACAAGCGGTGCCAGTACCAGTGCCGTTAAGACACGTTGTTTCAGCAAACGAAACCCTCTATTTTTCTACTTGTAACATGGCCTTGATCTGCTCACCGGTACACCCAAATCGGCGTTCGCGGTTGATAAACCAAGCAATAGCATCGGTGAGACTTGTCTCGTCGAAATCAGGCCAGAATTGTTCGGTGAAATACAACTCCGCATAGGCCGCTTGCCACAGCATAAAGTTGCTAATGCGGCATTCGCCGCTGGTGCGTATCATCAAGTCTACGTCTGGTAGGCCAGAACAAGACAGGTGCACCTGAAGATCACCTTCAGTGAGTTGCCCTGCAGGAATTTCGCCACGCTCTACCTGAGCAGCAAGCTTTTTAACAGCCTGCATAATATCCCACTGACCGCCATAGTTGGCAGCCACGTTCAATACCAATCCGGTATTGTTGGCCGTTAAAGCTTCCGCCGCGGCAATTTTATCTTGTAACGACTGGCTAAAGCGCGTGGTATCACCAATTACCTTGAGCTTTACACCATTTTTGTGAAGACGTTTCACTTCACGTCCCAGCACAGTGACAAAAAGCTCCATCAACAGGCTGACTTCTTCCTCTGGACGACGCCAGTTTTCACTGCTGAATGCAAACAGGGTTAAAACCTGAATACCAAGACGATTAGCAGCTGAAACAGTTTTTCGAACGGCGTCAACACCGGCTTTATGGCCAAACATACGCGCTTTGCCACGCGCTTTGGCCCAACGGCCATTTCCGTCCATGATGACGGCGATGTGTTTAGGAAGTAGGCTGGGATCGATTTCTTGATGGAAAGATTGGGAGCTCATCATTATCCTTCGCAAATAAAAAGCGCTGTACTGCTAGCACAGCGCTTCGGCAATGGAATCAGAGTGTAGCCGGAATTAAACTTCCATCAACTCTTTTTCTTTGGCTTCAAGAATTGTATCAATTTCTTTAACAGCCGCGTCAGTCAGTTTTTGGATATCGTCCTGACCACGACGCTCTTCGTCTTCAGAAATTTCTTTCTCTTTCAGCAAGCCTTTCAGATCGCTGTTGGCGTCACGGCGGATGTTACGAACAGCAACACGGCCGCCTTCAGCTTCACCACGGACAATCTTAACCAAATCGCGACGACGCTCTTCGGTTAGCGGTGGCAATGGAACGCGGATAACGGTACCCGCAGACATCGGGTTCAGACCCAGATCTGAAGTCATGATCGCTTTTTCGATAGCTTGCGTTACGGACTTATCGAAAACAGTGATAGCCAGAGTACGTGCATCTTCCGCAACGATTGAAGCCAGTTGCTTCAACGGAGTTGCAGAGCCGTAGTAATCGACAGAAAGGCCATCAAGCAGCGCTGGATGTGCACGACCAGTGCGGATTTTAGATAGAGTGTTCTTCAGCGCTTCAACGCTTTTCTGCATGCGCTCTTTCGCATCTGCGTTAATTTCATTGATCACGAGAATATCCTTGAAGATTCTTTTTTCTAACGATGGAGATTATGCCACTAAAATTGATTAACCGTTATCAATTAGTGTGCCTTCTTGCTCACCCATCACAACTCGGCGCAGTGCGCCAGGCTTATTCATGTTGAAAACACGAATTGGCATCTTGTGATCGCGAGCCAGAGTGAAGGCAGCCAGGTCCATCACTTTCAATTCTTTTTCCAGCACATCCTGGTAAACCAGGTGGCTGTAGAGTTCTGCATCCGGGTTTTTCGCTGGGTCGTCAGTGTAAACACCATCTACCTTGGTGGCTTTAATCACAACATCAGATTCGATTTCAATGCCACGCAAACATGCTGCTGAATCTGTGGTGAAGAATGGGTTACCAGTACCCGCAGAGAAAATCACCACACGGCCATTGCGCAATTGGCTGATAGCTTCTGCCCAGTTGTAGCTGTCACACACACCGTTCAGAGGGATAGCAGACATTACCCGCGCGTTCACATAGGCACGGTGCAGTGCATCTCGCATAGCCAGACCGTTCATTACAGTCGCCAACATACCCATGTGGTCGCCCACAACCCGGTTCATACCCGCTTCTGCAAGGCCTGCACCACGGAATAGGTTACCACCACCGATAACCAAGCCAACTTGTACTCCAAGTTCAACCAGTTCTTTGATTTCTTGTGCCATGCGGTCAAGCACAGCCGGGTCGATACCGAAGCCTTCTTTACCTTGCAGCGCTTCGCCACTCAATTTAAGCAAAATTCGTTGATAAGCTGGTTTTGGGTTTGTAGTCATTCTCACTACCTTTAGGCACTAACTTCTACGGATGGGATTGTGAAAAGACCGCAGGGTTCTGCGGTCTTTTGGGTCTCAAAGAGGAATTAACCTTTCTGAGCGGCTGCAACTTCTTCTGCGAAGCTCATGCCAGCAGCTTTCTCGATACCTTCACCCACTTCCAGGCGGATGAAAGTAGAAACAGAAGCGCCTTTCTCTTTCAGGATGTCACCTACAGATTTCTTAGGTTCCATGATGAAAGGTTGACCAGTCAGAGAAACTTCGCCAGTGAATTTCTTCATGCGGCCTTCAACCATTTTCTCTGCGATTTCTTTAGGCTTGCCTTCGTTCATCGCGATTTCCACTTGAACTTCGCGCTCTTTAGCAACTACGTCAGCTGGTACGTCGTCAGGAGTTACGTACTCTGGACGTGATGCAGCAACGTGCATTGCGATGTGCTTCAGCGTTTCTGCATCGCCTTCACCAGCAACAACAACACCGATGCGCTCACCGTGACGGTAAGAAGCCATCGCTGAACCTTCAACGTAAGCTACGCGACGAATAGAGATGTTTTCACCGATTTTGGCAACCAGCGCTACGCGATCGTCTTCGAACTTCGCTTGCAGCTCTTCTGCAGTGGCTTTAGTTGCCGCTGCTTCATCAGCAACTGCGTTTGCGAAAGCAGTGAAGTTGCCGTCTTTAGCAACGAAGTCAGTCTGGCAGTTAACTTCAACCAGAGCAGAAACACCATCAACTTCTTTGATGATGATTGCGCCTTCAGCAGCTACGTTACCTGCTTTCTTAGCAGCTTTAGCAGCGCCTGACTTACGCATGTTTTCAATCGCCAGCTCGATGTCGCCGTCAGTTTCTACCAGCGCTTTTTTACATTCCATCATGCCTGCGCCAGTGCGTTCGCGCAGTTCTTTTACCAGGGCAGCGGTAACAGCCATTGTTCATTCCTCGATTCGAAACTATTTGGGTAAAAATCAGGGGCCCATAGTTGGCCCCTGCTAACCTACTTAGCTTACAGTGCTGTCTGTGACAGTCTGATGGCTAAGAACGCTCACAAGGAGCAAGTGTCTTATTCAGCGACTTCAACCAGCTCGTCTTCTGCTTGAGCTACGATGTCCTGGCTACGGCCTTCAGTATATGACTGAGCTGCAGCGTTCAGGTACAGTTGAACTGCGCGAATCGCGTCGTCGTTACCTGGGATAACGAAGTCAACGCCGTCTGGGTCAGAGTTGGTATCAACTACCGCGTACACTGGGATACCCAGGTTGTTTGCTTCTTTAATAGCAATGTGCTCGTGATCAGCGTCGATGACGAACAGTGCGTCTGGCAGACCGCCCATGTTTTTGATACCGCCCAGAGACTTCTCAAGTTTCTCCATTTCACGGGTGCGCATCAGAGCTTCTTTCTTAGTCAGCTTTTCGAAAGTACCGTCAGTTGACTGAGTTTCCAGATCTTTCAGACGTTTGATTGACTGGCGAACAGTTTTCCAGTTAGTCAGCATACCGCCCAACCAACGGTTGTTCACGTAGTACTGATCACAGCTTTCTGCTGCTGCTTTAACAGATTCGCTAGCGGCACGCTTAGTACCAACGAACAGTACTTTACCCTTACGCTCACCAACTTTGGTCAGCTCAGCCAGTACGTCGTTGAACATTGGTACAGTTTTTTCTAGGTTGATGATGTGAACCTTGTTACGTGCACCGAAGATGAACGGCTTCATCTTAGGGTTCCAGTAACGAGTCTGGTGACCGAAGTGAACACCAGCTTTCAGCATGTCGCGCATTGAAACAGTAGCCATTTTAATTCCTCTTGGGGTTAGGCCTCCACATATCCCATACATCCGACCCGCAAAGGGCACCCCGGAGCATGTGCCGATATGTGTGTGTGTTAAAAATAAGTGTTTGTCGAAACCACCTAAACAGAACCGGAAGACCCGATTAACCATTAAGGCGTATTTCGGCGCGCTTTATACCATAAAACGTGCCTTTGAATCCAGTATAAAAAGTCAGTGAGTCACTAAGTGAGGTTCCCACATGGCGATGCGATTGATAATATGTAGTAATAGCAGTCAATTCCTCCCTTGCTATATAGACAGGGGAGCCAACCGAGAGAAAGCAATGAGCGTCACTATTAAATCGGCTGAAGAAATCGAAAAAATGCGTGAGGCCGGTCGCCTTGCGGCAGAAGTGCTTGAGATGATCGAACCGCATGTGAAAGCGGGCGTGACGACTGAAGAGCTGGATGATATTTGCCACAAATACATCACTGAGACACAGCAAGCGATCCCAGCACCGCTAAACTACCACGGCTTTCCAAAGTCAATCTGTACCTCAATCAACCACGTTGTTTGTCACGGCATCCCGAACAAAACTGACGTGTTAAAAGATGGCGACGTCATCAATATCGACATCACTGTAATTAAGGACGGTTATCACGGTGACACCTCGAAAATGTTCATGGTGGGTGAAGTGTCTGCGGAAGACAAAGCACTGTGTCACGTTGCACAGGAAAGCCTCTACCAAGCACTGAAAAAAGTTAAACCAGGTGCACGCATCGGCGATATTGGTACTGAGATCCAGAAATTTATAAAAAACCGTCCGCGCCGCTACTCAATCGTAAAAGACTACTGCGGTCACGGCATTGGTGCTGAGTTCCATGAAGAGCCACAAGTGGTGCACTACAAAAACAGTGACCGCACAGTGATAAAAGCAGGTATGTGCTTTACTATCGAACCAATGATCAATGCGGGTAAATTCGGCACGCTATTGGATGATGAAGACGGCTGGACGGTATATACCGTTGATGGCAAGAAATCGGCGCAATGGGAACACACGATTCTGGTGACGGATACCGGTTGTGAAATCCTGACTCTGCGCAGTGAGGAAAAACTGCCTCGCATTTTGAACAACGCATAATTTGAAAAATAGAAGTCGGCCAATGTGCCGACTTTTTTTATCAAGGATGACAATGAACGACGTTTTGCTCTCGCCCAATGAACTGACCGCAGAGCAGCTGAATCTTACTGAGCTTAAAAATCAGCTGTCACTGTTTGGTGAACAACAGAAAGCCGCTTTTCTTGAACGCAAGCCCGTCACGGATTTGGTTTACCAGCGTTCAGATTACATTGATGCCGTACTCGAAAGGCTGTGGCAACATTTTGAATTCCACCATCATCCCAACCTGTCACTGATCGCGGTTGGCGGTTACGGACGCAGAGAGCTCCACCCTCTTTCTGATATCGACCTTTTGATTCTCTCTGAAAACGGCGTAGATAAAAGCTACCAAACCCGTCTCAGCGAGTTCGTGACACTGTTGTGGGATTTAAAACTGGAAGTCGGTCATTCAGTGCGTACTCTCGCTGAGTGCATTGATGTAGGTCTAGACGATTTGACCGTCGCCACTAATTTGCAGGAATCCAGATTGCTGTGCGGCAGTGAACGGATCTTTCACGAATTGAAAAACCGTATTCACTCTGAGCAGTTCTGGCCCAGTGAAAAGTTCTTCAAAGCCAAAATCAAAGAGCAAAAAGAGCGTCATGCCCGATACCATGACACGGCCTACAGTCTGGAACCAGACATCAAATCCAGCCCGGGCGGCCTTCGTGATATCCATACCCTGAGTTGGATTGCCCGCCGTCATTTTGGTGCCACCAGCCTGCGAGAAATGAGCAAATACGGCTTTTTGACTGACGCTGAATTCCGTGAACTCGACGAATGCCAGACGATGCTGTGGCGCATCCGCTTTGCCCTGCATCTTGAACTTCGTCGTTATGACAACCGCCTCACCTTCGCCCATCAACCTTCTGTTGCTGAAACTCTCGGTTACCAAGGAGAAGGAAACCGTGGCATTGAGCTCATGATGAAAGACTTCTATCGCACACTGGGAAGAGTTTCTGAGCTCAACAAAATGCTGATCCGCCTGTTTGCACAGGCGATTGAAAACGAGCCCGACAGCAAAACCATTGAAGTGCTGAGCGATGATTTCCAGCGTCATGGACGCCAGATTGAAGCGCGCAAGCCTGCACTTTTCCAGGCTCGTCCCGACACCATCATCGACATGTTCCTGCACATCGCTAACGACAAGTCGATTGAATCTATCTCAGCACCGACGCTCAGACAGCTCCGCACCGCGCGCCGACGCTTGAACCGCTTCCTGTGCGATGTACCGGAGGCGAAAGAGAAGTTTATTGCCCTGACCCGCCACCCAAATGCGCTGCACAAAGCCTTCCCTTTGATGCATAAGCACGGTGTGTTGTCAGCCTACCTGCCGCAATGGAGCCAAATAGTCGGCCAGATGCAGTTTGACCTTTTCCACGCCTATACCGTGGACGAGCACACTATCCGCCTGCTCAAACACATTAATGGCTATAGCTACGAAGAAAACCGCGACAAGCACCCAATCTGTTGTGATGTTTACCCTCGCTTGGCGAAACCGGAGCTTCTGTTACTGGCAGCGATTTTCCATGACATCGGTAAAGGCCGCGGTGGCGATCACTCAGAAATTGGCGCAGAAGAAGCCTATAGCTTCTGTATCGATCACGGCTTCTCTCGCCCTGAAGCGAACCTTGTCAGCTGGCTGGTCGGCAATCACCTCCTGATGTCTGTAACCGCTCAGCGTCGCGATATTTACGATCCGGAAGTCATTACTGAATTTGCCCAGAAAGTGCGTGATGAAGAACGCCTCGACTACCTGATTTGCCTGACCGTGGCCGACATCAACGCCACCAACCCAGAGCTTTGGAATAGCTGGAAACGAACCCTTCTGGCAGAGCTTTACTACTCCACCCAGAAAGCACTGCGTCGCGGGTTGGAAAACCCGCCAGATATTCGTGAACGTATCCGCCATAACCAACATTTGGCATCAGCCCTGCTGCGTAAACACGGTCACACACCGCGGGAAATTGAGCTGCTTTGGCAGCGTTTTAAAGCGGATTACTTCCTGCGTCACACCCACAAGCAAATCGCCTGGCACAGTGAGCACATTCTGAGCCACGAAGGTGATGAGCCTTTGGTACTGGTCAGCAAGAATGCCACCCGTGGTGGCACCGAGATTTTCGTTTACAGTCAGGACAGACCAAGCCTGTTTGCCCGTGTGGTCGCCGCGCTTGATAAGAAAAATCTCAGCGTCCACGACGCACAAATCATGACCAGTAAAGATGGTTTCGCACTGGACACCTTTATGGTGTTGGACTCACATAACGAAGCGATTCAACCCGACCGGCACGAGAAAATCCGCGAGGGTGTCACATTGGCGCTCACTCAGGATGGGCCGATCACGATTCCGGTCAAACGTGCGTCCCGTAAGTTGATGGCCTTTAATGTGAAAACGCAGGTCTCTTTCCTGCCGACTCGCACGGGACGTCGCACACTCCTTGAACTGGTCGCGCTGGACACACCGGGCCTCTTGGCACGTGTCGGAGCAGTATTCGCCCGCGAAGGAGTGTCTCTGCAAGCGGCGAAAATCACCACCATTGGTGAGCGTGCAGAAGACTTTTTCATCGTCACAGATGGTGAACGCCAGGCACTTTCTGATGAACTCCAGAAAACGTTGAGAGAAGCACTATTTGATGCCTTAAATGACGCAAGCTAATTGAATAAGGAACTGGGAAATTCCGCCCACTCAGCATATTGGGCGATTTCGACCACAAGTCTCAGACATTGATCATATCAATGGTTGGGACTGGAGAAGGGATGCTGCTAAAGTGAACAATAAGTGATTGAAACCGTAGTCTGATCTGACAAATAGAGGGGCAGTTTATGTATCAGAACCTGCAAAATATCGGTATCGAACATCCAGAGAACATCGAACGTTACACCCTGCGTCAGGAAGCCAATTCAGACACGCTGAAAATCTACTTTCACAAAGCCAAAGGCGAGTTGTTTGCCAAGAGCGTTAAGTTCAAATATCCACGCCAGAGAAAGAATGTGGTGGTTGACAGTGGCAGCGGCCGCTTCCGTGAAGTCACGGAAATCAATCGCAGTTTG
Organism: Grimontia marina; assembly: GCF_900060185.1. Taxonomy (GTDB): domain Bacteria; phylum Pseudomonadota; class Gammaproteobacteria; order Enterobacterales; family Vibrionaceae; genus Enterovibrio; species Enterovibrio marinus. The sequence goes on from NZ_FIZY01000002.1 coordinate 121,220, forward strand.
TCGCTGGTCGTAGATGAATTGGATAAGATCGTTCGCCACGAGAAAAGCGAGCAGGATACCAAGAAGAAAATCCTTCGTGACCTGCGTCACTTAGAAAAAGTGGTTGCCAGCAAGATCGCCGAGATCGAAGCCGATCTGGAAAAACTCTAGAAAAAAGGTCTCAGGATCTAGGATCCTGGGACCTGCTCTTCCTCAGAGCGCTTTGCCCCATCCCAAACCTTCAAGCACCCTTCGCCAAACTTCATCAACCTTGGCCTCAATCACCAGGTTTTCACCCGTTACCGGATGCTGAAATTCCGTGCGTGACGCATGAAGCAGCAGTTGATGGCATTCAAATTCCTGACGGAACAGGCGATTGTGTCGCCCGTCGCCATGATTCACATCACCCACGATATGGTGACTCAAGTGATGCATGTGACGGCGGAGCTGGTGCTTACGGCCAGTATGCGGTTTCATTTCCACCAGCGTGTAACGGCAGCTTTGGTAACGCCCCATAGGGATCGGTAACTCCGCATGCGCAACCGGTCGGTACTCAGTGACCGCCTCTTTAGCTTCTGGCTCAGCCGTCGCGAATTTATCAGCCACCTTATCCAGTTCTTCTTTGAGTGGATAATCTAGTGTTGCACCTTCTTTAATCCAGCCACGCACAACCGCATGATAGGTTTTGTGAATGTCGCGCCCGGCGAACTTTGGCATCATTTGTGAAGCCATTTCGGACGAAAGTGCAAAAAGCAAAATACCAGAGGTTGGGCGGTCCAACCGATGAAGAGGAAAAACATGCTGACCAATCTGGTCTCGCAACGTTTGCATGACAAAGCGGGTTTCGCCTTTGTCGAGCCAAGAGCGGTGCACCAACATACCTGAAGGCTTGTTAACGGCGATCAGCCACTCATCGCGGTAAATAATTTCTAGTTCAGTTTGCATCTTAAAAACGGTTATTGCGGTGTAAACAGAGCATCAATGCCCATCGAAACACGGGTAATGTCTGCATGCCCTTCCTGACCACGCATGGCTTCTTCCACATAAGGAGCAATAGAAAATGACTCTGGCAGAGGCTGGCCGTGTTGCAACAGAAACGCCATTTTCGGGATAAAAATCCATTGAAGCCATTCAGCGCAACTCAGGGTATCAACCGCGAAAGGCTCGACACTTGAAAGAGCCTCGCTCGAGGGAGGCTCACTTTGCCAGTGACCATGCACTTCAAGCATATCTTTGAGTGCCAACAGCAAGGTACCGACTTTTTCGTGTTTGCTCATAGAATTTGCTCTCTTTTACCCGCTTTTGCGTCCAATGGGTTGAAATATCAAACTGGCGCAAGCATATCACTAATCAACGCTAAACGATCTGAAATCCACACTCCCATCGTTCAGCAGCATTCAGTGAAAAGCGCTGTTACGAATCCTTCGCCGCCAACAGGCGCGAGAATGGTACACTCACCGCTGTTTCACTCATCGCCAATGAAGGCAACACAAATTAGAAGTCATCATGGAAAATACGCTTTCTCTTAACGCCATATTGAGTCAGGCAAACTGCGAATTTCTGGTATTCGATCTCAGCCGACGCGTCACGCCAATCAGTAACAAAGACTTTGTGGCGATTGAAGAAAACCGCATGCCCTATCCTTTTCCTGCGCAGCAACATGCGCAAATCGGCATTGCATTCTGGCAACCGAATCAAGCCCCATGGATCTGGTTTTTAAAAATGCCTTTGGATGAACGTGGCCTTCTCAACCAGGCAGCACTTGGCGATTTCATCCAATATGTGGCGCAAGCCATGGGCGCGACACTGGATAAAACCCCAACGGAAGAAGAACAGGAAAAGCTTGCTGCAAACCCTTATACCTTCAATCCGCAGGATGATAAGAAAGCCATTTTCCATGCTTTCCTGACCGCTAAGCTGAACCAGCCTGCCAGCCAGTATTATGACCATGCGCAACATTACGCGTCAGGTGAGCTTGGCTGGAAAGAGTGGCAAGGAGTAGGTCTTCAGGGAATTGCCGATCTGTGCGCACGCATCGACAAACACAACAACCTTACCCGTTTGCGTAAAGCCCTCTCAAACATGCCGCAGCCACCCAAATATGCATTACTGGGCTGTCTCGAGCATTGCGATATTCCGGACTCACTGGCTGCACATCTTGAAGAAGACATTCAGGCCATGCTGTCTGGCGACGAAACCGACCTGTTCCTCCTCACTGCTCATGTTAGGGCATTGGCCGGCGCCAAGCCGGACGTTGTGCATGGTGTCATTGAACGTATGCTGGCAACTGAAGCGCTCCGTCACCGTGAAATGTTGATTGCGATTGCAGGGCGCTGTTGGCAAGCACTATCAAATGAACCACTATTAGACGCCTTTCTTATCGCTGTTGCTGATCAAAAAGATCAGGCTTTCTTCCAGCAGATGGTGGCAGATCTAGTGATGATCCCAGCACTCCGCCCACAAGTCTTGGGGCTGCTACATGGCTCTGCCTCTCCAGCTTTGCTTGATGCCGTGAAGCAACTCCAGCAATCCGTGAAGGCTTAAAATGACTGCTGATCTGTTTTGGATATTACTTATCGCTATCGTTGCCAGCTTGTTCTGGCAACAACGCCGGCAAAGTGAACTGGCAAAAAACTATATCGTCCGTCGATGCCAGCAAACCAATGTGCAGTTGATTTCGATTGCGCGGGGCAGTCATTCCTTTGGTTGGCCCAAAGGGCCATTGGATATTCAAACCCGCTACTACTTTGAGTTTTCTGTGAATGGTCTGGATTGCTATCAGGGCTATGCCGTGATGAAAGGGATGCGAATCAAAGAGATTTATATGCCGGCGTATCCGGTGTTGGAGGAGTGATACCAATCGTAGTAAATATCTGCTCATCCTAGCTTGTTAAAATGCTCGATAACTGCGTTGAAAAATTTGATTGTAGAACAACCACTTATCGAAATTTTTCGCCTTGTTCTCGAGCATTTTTCCTGCGCTATTTCTGATCATCTACCTACTGTGATTGGTATAATCTTTTTCGTTTTCCAAACGCACAAAAAAAGAACGGGCGCGACTTTCGTCGCGCCCTTAAGGTCTTACTTGCAGCTATCCGGCTACGAAATTTGCTCCCTGCATCAATCCTTGATCAGTAGCTGATTCCTTCAGCGTTATCCTTATCTCTCCTTCCTGGAGGTGTCCTTCGGTCTTACCTTGACCCATCGAGCTTTCCCAGTCTCGACTCTCGTCCTCATCCTGAGGGTGTCCTTTACTTCGTCCTGAAGTGATTCCTTAAGCCCCCAATCCCGGGTTGTCCTAAGTGTCTTCCTGACCAGTAAACTTCCTGTCTACTGTACGGTTACTTCCGTGTCCCTAATCCGCTTTCCTTGCTGGTAATACAATCCTTGCATTACCTGCTCTTCCTGAGCTGCCAAGTTCCGTGGCGTTAGTTCCTGTTCCGTGTGTCAGTATCCTTCCGACACCGCAAAGATTACGCGAACCAATTTCCAAAACAACCAACTACAGGGTGATTAAACTCACATTTTTATACAGAGTCAGATGCAATATATCTATCTATTTGTTTTTTAAAGAATTAAAAAATTAATCTTTCTGGAAATCTTACTTTAAAACAGCGCATTCCCACGCCCTTGTAAGAGATCTCTCACAAGCTTGTAAGTCATCGCCACGGAATAAACATACTGTTCTATAAATCAGAAATGATAAAGATCAGTATATGTCTCTAGATTGTTATCAAGATGTAATCAAAGTAACTAGTGATAGGAAAAAGAGAAGAAGATCCTGAGGTGTAAACACGATGAGGTTTGCTCGTCTAGTACGCTTTAGAAACGCACAAAAAAGAGCGGGCGCGACTTTCGTCGCGCCCTTAAGGTCTTACTTGCAGCTATCCGGCTACGAAATTTGCTCCCTGCATCAATACTTGATCAGTAGCTGATTCCTTCAGCGTTATCCTTATCTCTCCTTCCTGGAGGTGTCCTTCGGTCTTACCTTGACCCATCGAGCTTTCCCAGTCTCGACTCTCATCCTCATCCTGAGGGTGTCCTTTACTTCGTCCTGAAGTGATTCCTTAAGCCCCCAATCCTGGGTTGTCCTAAGTGTCTTCCTGACCAGTAAACTTCCTGTCTACTGTACGGTTACTTCCGTGTCCCTAATCCGCTTTCCTTGCTGGTAATACAATCCTTGCATTACCTGCTCTTCCTGAGCTGCCAAGTTCCGTGGCGTTAGTTCCTGTTCCGTGTGTCAGTATCCTTCCGACACCGTAAAGATTACGCGAACCAATTTCCTAAGCAACCCACCCAAGTCGGACTGCAGTCACAAATTTAGCCTCCTAGAAAAGAATCAAAATTAACTCATTGTTTTTAATTAATTTGATAAAAAGTAAAAAGATATCTCCTTGTGAGAAAACAGGATAATCCCACTGGTTTGTAAGAGATCTCTCACAAGCGATTGAGACAGGTTTAAACACGAACCTCTATACTTTCGAAACATAACTTAAGCTGTAGGACCCACAGAGGAAAACATTAATGGAAGTGTTTAACCACAATCTAGAAAACCTGTTTCAGCAATTAGGACTCCCTTCTGATAGCGAGGCGATTACTACCTTTATTGCTAACCATCATCTGCAAGCTGGCGAAAGCCTAACCTCTGCTGGCTTTTGGTCAGCCAGTCAAAAACAATTTCTCGAGGAAGCTAAGCTGCAGGACGCTGATTGGGTAGAGCAAATTGATACCCTCGATACCTTGTTGCGTAAGAGCTGAAGTTAAGGTATTCATTGCCCTCAGCCACTTCGTGTAAGCCACGGATTTTAAAATTAGGGAAGAGACAATGAGTACTGATTTTACCCCCTTACTTGAACAAGCCATTCAATCTTTAGTGAATGAGGGGAAAGAGCCGACCGTCGCGTTAATTAAAAGTCGGCTTGCCAGCCCGGTGCCTATGCCGCTTGTCATCAGCGCGCTTCAGCGATGGAAGAAAAGCGGCACTGTGCCAAAAGTTGAACTGGTAAAAAAGGAAGACGGTGCGGAAACCCGCATTAAAGCCTTAGAAGAAGAGGTGAAAGCGCTGATAGAACGTCTTGAAGCCCTTGAGCAACGCCTTCCTTAAATGGGTTAAAGCGGGATTACTGAAAGTCCCATGATAAGTTCGATACCAACCGACAACCGTCGCATTTGAAGTGGAATACATCGTGCAGTGGTGACTCAAGCAACCAGTCTCCACCGCATTTCGGGCATTGTCGAGCCAACTCCGATTCCGCATCCTTCCCGCCAACTCGGTACTGATAGTAATAGGTGGGCACTTTGGTCAGATACTCGATACGTCCGCGAATGTCCCAGCCTTTTCGGAACAGCAGACTCTCTACGTCCTGGATTTCTGCCAGCGCCGCGTGTTCGGCTTTGAACGCCCCAGCCATCTGAATTTCATCACACGCTTGCCATTCAGTTTGCCACTTCACTTCCGCTTTATGATCGCCGTTAAAGGTCGCAGGGATGCGGTAAAGCGGTATGGGCAGTAAGGTTTCACCGCAACGCAACGGTGAACAGGTATGAACGTAAGTGGTGTACATCACCTGCCAGCTGCGCTCAATCTCTGGTGCGCTCTCTTCAGAATTGATATCACGCCCTAACACCTTCACCTTGGGTGATAAAAGGCTCGCATCTGCCAGTTGGTTCAGCTTCTGCTTAACCTGCGGGCTACTGTATTTAGGGTTCAGGCTGTCTTTTTCCGGACAGACTGCACGGACATGGAACTGCCCCTCTCCCAACACCATTGGGAACTCGCGCCCCAATACCTGACCATTGTAGCGAAGAGCATCCATTAGCCCATTTACCGCGCGGTCTACTGCAGAAATTGTTGTATCGTCGAAGCACTCAAACGTTAGCTCAACCACATACATAGATGATTATACCTCGGGCTCGAGTTGCTCAAGAAACGCTTCGATATTAGGTGCCAGTATCATTCGCTCCTTGGTACCAATACGTTCCTTGATCACTTCACCGCTGACGTTACAAATAGAGATCACGTCCAGCTCATCATCTGTCGCAGCAATAAAAATGGTCGGGTTTTGCTTGAGGCGCTTTTGCATCAGAAGATGGCCCAGCATGTTCTCCTGAAGTCGCGGTAAATCTTCTTCACTCCACACCTGAATGATTTCGAGTGAATGTCCGTCAAATTTTGCCGCCATGTCTCCACAATACTGAGCCGCGTAGAACGACTTAATATCCTCATGCAGAGAAATACCAATACCTTCTTCCACATTAGAGAAGTCCGCCAGCTCTTCACGTTGAACCGGTTGCCAAATCACCACCTCGTCAGTTTCCTGCACAACACATGGCGATTCCAGATCAAAATACGCATCGCTTTGTGGCTTAGAACCATGTTTCTGATGCCAGGCGTCCACAAAGCGCTCACTGAAAGACCAAAGCGCACGAGAGACAGAGTGATTCATTAGCAAGATTCCTCAAGATTCAGTAAACTTTGCGCATTCTAATCGATCCGTGGCAAAACCGTATGAGCAAATATCAAGATGCAAAAGAACTTGCTGGCCTGACGTTGGGTCAGAAAACGGACTATCAGGAGCACTATGCCCCTGAGCTGCTGCAACCCGTACCAAGAAGCCTTAACCGCGATGACCTTGATTTAGGTGATTCGCTGCCATTTACCGGGTACGATATCTGGACGCTCTACGAACTGTCTTGGTTGAACAAAAAAGGGCTGCCACAGGTGGCAATTGGTGAAGTTCGCCTGCCAGCCACGACACCAAACCTGATTGAATCCAAGTCTTTCAAGCTTTACCTGAATAGCTTCAATCAGACCAAGTTTGAAAGCTGGCAGGAAGTGGTAGACGCGCTAGCAAAAGACTTATCAGCGTGTGCGGGTGCTGATGTGGACGTAACGCTTTCCCCTTTGGAAGAATTCACCAACACTCCAGTGATTGCTTTTGGTGGCGAAAACATTGACGAGCAAGACATCGAAATCGACAACTATGAGTTCGATTCATCACTGCTCGAAGGCGCGGCTGACGGCCCAGAGGTCACTGAAACCCTAAATAGTAATCTGCTGAAGTCTAACTGTCTTATCACCAGCCAGCCTGATTGGGGTTCTGTGCGCATTGCTTATAAAGGTAAACGCATTAACCGCGAAAAGCTGCTGCGCTACATTGTGTCGTTCCGCCGCCATAACGAGTTCCACGAGCAGTGTGTTGAACGTATCTTCACTGACCTGATGAAGTACTGCCAACCAGAACTATTGACCGTTTACGCGCGCTACACCCGTCGCGGCGGCCTAGACATCAACCCATACCGTACTAACATGGGTAAAACGCCAAGCGAAAACACCCGACTGGCACGTCAATAAAGCTTTATAAAGGCTCTGACATCAGGGCCTTTTTCTTTAGTCCGGTCTGTTGACCCAGGGAACGAAAATACTTAGCCATGCGATTCTTGTCAGCCGCACTGCTCTCCTGCACTTTGCTTTTCTCCGCCTATGCTGACGCAAGGCTTTATTCCACACCGATTCTGGCAGAGGCTGAAGCACTGCTCCCTTCTGCTCCGGAAAAAGCGCTCGAAGTGACCAAGCGCTACCTGCTACAACGTCGGTTGGCAGTGTCCACCAACCGACCACACAGCAGCAACGAATCAGACCGTTCCATTCGAACACCGCTGAATACGGTGCACGCCTATCTCATTACTGCCAAAGCCCATAGTGCACTTGGCAACCATGACGCAGCCTGGGAAGCACTAGACAAAGCCAAGAGTATGGCAGAAGAAAACGCCATGAAGCATGCAAAGCTTGAAATCATGCTGACGCAAGCAAATATTCTCTTTTATCTGGATGGTAAACCCGATGATGCCGCAGCCATGCTGGATATCCTCCTCAGCAACATTGCTGAGACAACAGGTCGGCGCCCAACAAGTACCGACCGCCTCGATTTCGAAGCCAAGATGCTAAACGCCATCATCACTACTGAAAACGAAACAGAAGCTGAGAACCTTGCCCAGTTTGCCGAAGTAGAAAAGGCGCTTGGTCGACAGCCTGATATCGAACAGAAAGTTCGTTACCAAATTGCTATCGGTAACTATTATTTAGGGATTAAATCTTATGAACTCGCCCTGTCAGATCTTCTGAGCGCTTACTGGCTTGCAAGCGAAAACGATTTATCTGCACAGATCGCCAGCGCTAGCCTTTCACTGACAAAACTATACAAACAGCAAGGCGCGATGGATAAAGCGCTGCAACACGCCAATCAGGCGGCAGAATTCTACGAACAATACGATTTAAGCCGTGGCTTGTCAGAGACTCAAACATTATTAGCTAATATCTACAGCCAACAAGGCCGTTACAACTTTGCGTTGGTGCATTACTTTAATGTCCTCGACATCGAAAATATGCTGTCACGCGCCACCAATATTGCCAACATCAATGTGTCTATTGCAAGTACGTATCTCAAGCTGCTTCGGTACGCCCAAGCTGACGAGTACGTCAACCGCGCAATCAGTGTTGCGCGTAATCACGACCTCACCCAGCCCTTAGCTCAGGCACTACTCCTAAAAGGAGAACTGGCCATGCTGGAGAACGAACCAGACATAGCGATTGATGCCTTAAAACAGGCTATGCAAAACGCCGAATCACTCAAAAACCGAGGGTTGATGCTAGAATGCCTTGCGCGTTTGTCCCAAGCCTACGAGCAAAAAGGCGATTTCAAACAAGCATTACAAATTCAGCGCCGCTTTGACTTGCTCAATAAACGCAACGAAAGCCAAAAACAAGTACAGGAAGCTGAATCCTTCAAACATCGTCAACGCGTGATCGAACGCCAGCTTCAACTTGAAGACATGCAGCGGAAACAGGCTGAGGATGAAGAAATCATCGTCGAGCAGAAAAAAATCAATCTATTTCTCATTGACAGCCTTGCTGTGATCCTGCTGATATTAGTGCTGAGACACCGCGTTGCGCGATTGCGCCAACATCAACTTGAAGACCTGCAAAAAGAGCTTTACGCCCACCCCAGAAGCGGACTGAGAAACCTGCGTATGTTGAACGATCGGCTCTCCAATTCACTGGCTAAAAGCAGCGCACACTTCGAGCAGTGGTATTTAGGCGAAATGATTCATGAACCATTAAGTGACAAGCTAAGCTTTGCAATGTTCGAAGTGCCTTTCCTAAAAGTGGTGTACCTACAACACGGCTACCATCAGGGATTGGAGTTGGAGCGTAAACTCGGCGATTACCTGCAAACGCACATTGAAAAACCAGCGCGCCTTTATCACTTCTCTGACGCAATGTTCATCTACATTGAGCCGAATGCCGAAACGCTTAATGAACCGGAGAAACTGGCAGGAAAAATTCAGTCGCTGATTGATAACTTTGTCCAAGAAAGCAGACTAAAAGACGTCGATGACCGTCTTCGTATCGGGATGGCGGATTACCCTTTCCTTCCCCGTGCATTTACGTCAATTAACGACAAAGAACTTATCGACATCCTACTGATGGCAACAAGTGCAGCGCGTCAGGCCAGTAAACTGGAACATACCAGTCATTGGGTACATTTGAGTGCTATAGACTCAACGCCAGCCGCCTGTTTTGCTAACAATAACATTCGCCACGCGTGTCTGGACGGCATCAACACCGGCCTTATCAAGGTCAAAACTTCGGCACTCAGAGGAATTAACTGGCAGACGGTTCACGAATCTGATAAAAACTGACGCCAATCTATTGATAGCCCTAGCAATAAACCGTTATAGCTTACCATTGCACACATGTAATGGTGAAATAATGGCTCCACTTGCAGACTTTTATGCGCTGCTCTGGAGATTGGAGATGTAGTCGCGTTTTATGTCCAACTTCTCGTCAGATGACGATGTCATCCTATTTAAAGAAAAGTTGCAGCATTCCCAGCTGGTTTTCCGTGATTTGGCACTTAAATCACGGCGCGAAGCGACGATCCTGAAACGTCTCATTTCACGATTAGTTGCCGCCTCCCAAGTGCATGACGATCCGCTTCTCAGCGAACGACTCTCACAAATCAGACGCGAGCTTGACTCTCAGGAAGATGTCAGTAGATTGATACCGCAGCTTGCATTGGTAGAGAGAATGGTTAATAGACACAATCAGGCAACGGAACGTGCCAAAGACTCGCTGGAATGCCAATTCCAGCAAAGTGGGGAAACGCTTAAATGTCTGCCAGGCCTGCCTGCGCAATTAAAACGCGATTTGCGTACCCTGTTGACCACCCCTGCCGCAGAACAAAAAGGTAGCACCGATAAAATCGTTGCACTGCTTCAGCTATATGAACGCGCCTTAAAGCTGCTCTCTCTTCCATCTAGTGGTCACAGCGCCCGCGATCTCCTGAACATTGACCGGATCAACCAGCTTTGCAGCGAACTTCAACACCTGATCACCGAACTCGACTTTGATGGTGAAGTCGGCGATAGATTATTGGATATCAGAAGCCGCCTGCTGCTGTCGCCGGACGCCCAAACCTTGCTTGAGCTGACCCTTGAATCGGTCCAGCTTATCCTTGACGGCACACGTAACGAGCGCAAAGCCTCTCAAGCCTTCCTTTCACAGCTCAATGACGATTTGTCGATTCTACAGCGCCACAATGGCCGCTCTATCGACAACTCACAGGCCATTGCTACCCAGCGCAGTTCGCTCAATGAGGAATTGGCCGCATCAGTTGACTCTATCCACAACCATCTTCAGGAAGCGGAGTCGCTTGAAGAGCTGAGACCGAACCTGTCTCAGGTCGCCGTAAACCTTGCTTCTCTGGTTGCGCGTAACCGCGAGTTGGAAGAGCGCGAACAGCTGTTGATGGAACAGTTGCAGCACAACGAACAGAAGCTTGAGGCTCTGTATCAACAGACAATGGATTACCGTCGCCGTCTTGGCGATCAGGAGCGCAAGCTGCTGCTTGACCCTCTGACCAAAGTTTACAACCGTGCTGCCCTTGATGACCGCCTGGAACATGAATACCGCTGCTGGGTTCGCTACCAGACACCTTTCTGTCTGGCGATGATCGATATAGACCACTTTAAGAGTGTGAATGACCAATACGGTCATTTGGTCGGTGACAAAGTGCTGAAAGTGGTTGCCCGCACGGTCCACCAGTGTCTACGCGATACTGACTTTATCGCCCGTTTCGGGGGAGAGGAGTTTGTAGTACTATTGCCAGATGCGGATGAAGACACCCGCAAAGCACTGTTGAACAATGTGCGTGAAACCGTTTCAAAACTGCCATTCAAGTTCAAAGATACCCGCTTGACCATTACGGTTTCAATTGGTGCCAGCCTGTTCAAAGATAACGACAATACCGTTGATGTGCTGGAGCGTGCTGACAATGCGCTTTACAATGCTAAACACAACGGCCGCAACAAACTGGTGTGGGCATAGTCGGTCTGCTATCAATTACCTACTCTCTTTTCTTACCCTACAGCGTTTTTATTTTTTAATACCTGAGCTGGCTAAACCGCTTTTCTGTGTGTATGGTTAATTAACACACTGATTTTTAAACCATTGAAAATAAATTCTGATAAAACGAAATGGTGTCACCTACACCCTCCCTCTAATACAGTGTGCTTTCTCTACACAGGAGGTGATTATGATCACTCACATCAGCCCAGTCGGGGCAATGGATCTTCTTTCCCAGCTTGAAGTAGACAGACTGAAAGATACTGCTAAAAGCGACCTCTACCGCCTTTACCGCAACTGTTCGTTGGCGGTGTTGAATTCTGGCAGCCACACTGACAGCTCCAAAGAGCTGCTGGAAAAATATAAATCCTTTGATATCCGCGTAATGCGCCGTGAACGTGGCGTGAAGCTTGAGCTCATAAATCCACCTGAACATGCTTTTGTGGATGGCCGCATTATCCGCGGTATCCAGGAGCATATGTTCTCAGTGTTGCGCGACATCATTCATGTCAATGTACAACTGGAACATGCCAAGGTTTTTAACCTGACCAATTCCAGCCATGTTACTAACCTGATTTTCGATATCCTACGCAATGCCAAAACGCTGGTGCCGGGCAAAGATCCGAATCTGGTGGTTTGTTGGGGCGGTCACTCCATTAACCCTATCGAGTACCAATACACCCGCGAGGTCGGCCATGAACTTGGCCTTCGAGAACTGAACATCTGCACCGGTTGTGGACCCGGCGCGATGGAAGGCCCAATGAAAGGGGCAGCGATTGGTCATGCTAAACAACGCGTTAAAGGCAGTCGCTTCCTCGGCTTGACCGAGCCTTCCATCATTGCAGCTGAACCACCAAACCCTATTGTGAATGAACTGGTGATCCTGCCGGATATTGAAAAACGCCTTGAAGCCTTTGTACGTGTTGGGCATGGCATCATTATCTTCCCGGGCGGTGCGGGTACAGCAGAAGAGTTACTGTATCTTCTTGGTATTTTGATGCACCCAGATAACGCTGACCAGCCAATGCCTGTGGTTCTCACTGGGCCAAAAGAAAGCGCCAATTACTTCCGCGTCATTGATGAGTTCATCCGTGATGTAATTGGTGAGGAGGCCACCAAGTACTACCAAATCGTCATCGGCGATCCGGCAAAAGCGGCGCGTATCATCAAGCAAGGTATGCCTGCGGTAAAAGAGCACCGCCAATCAACGGGTGATGCCTACTCATTTAACTGGTCACTGAAAATTGCGCCTGAATTCCAACTGCCGTTCGAGCCGACCCATGAAAACATGGCAAACCTCGATCTGCACATGAATCAGCGTCCGGAACTACTGGCTTCGGCGCTTCGCCAAGCCTTCTCTGGCATTGTTGCCGGTAACGTGAAAGAGGAAGGTATTAGGGAAATTGAGCGTAATGGCCCGTTCAAGATCAATGGCGATGCCGTGCTGATGAAGAAGATGGATAAACTCCTTCGCGGGTTTGTGGAGCAGCAACGCATGAAGCTGCCCGGCTCAGAATATATTCCCTGTTACGAGATCGTTCAGGGCTCTGATGGGCGATAGGCTTTCATTTATCTCTCAAGCAATTAGAATGGCCCCAACGGGCCATTTTTATTTGGGTAATCCATGTCAATTCACCTTGTCATCATTGATGCCATGAACCTCATCCGCCGGGTGCACGCTGCGCAGCCAGATCCGGAAGACATCGCTTCAACCATCCAAGTTTGCAACCGTGCTTTGACCAAGATTATCCGCTCTTCAGAACCCACCCACATTGTCGCTGTGTTCGACCATACAGAGCAGGACAGAGGCTGGCGGGCTGAGCTGGTTCCCGAATACAAGCAAGGCCGAAAACCCATGCCAGAAGCGCTACAAGCTGGACTGGATAAGATTCAGGATGCGCTTTGGGATATCGGCATTGATTCCCTGCTTTCGTCCGGCGATGAAGCCGATGACATGATTGCAACTCTCGCGATCAAAGTCGCCAGCCGAGATGGTCAGGTCACCATCGTTTCTACCGATAAAGGCTATTGCCAGTTACTGCAACCAACGCTGCGCATACGCGATTATTTCCAGCAACGCTGGCTCGACAGTCCGTTTATTGAAAAAGAGTTTGCCGTTCAGCCTCAACAACTGACTGATTATTGGGGGCTGACAGGCATTAGCTCTAGCGGTGTTTCTGGCGTGCCAGGTATTGGCCCCAAAACCGCAGCTACCCTCCTGCAGCGTTATGGCAACTTAGAACAACTTTATGCAGCTGAAGATGTTGAGCCCAAATGGCAGAAAAAGTTGGACGGAACAAAAGAACTGGCACTTCGTTGTAAGCAAGTCGCGACGTTGAAAACAGATATAACGCTGGGTTTTAACCTTCAGGATATCCGCTACACTGCCCCCTAACTCTTACAGACCCCAAATGCGAAGAAGGCGGCCGATTGGCTGCCTTCTTGTTATTTCAGTACACGAATATGAACTGTAATTTCTTCACGGTCGTGATAAAGATGCTTCGCCTGCATCTCAAATTTCACACCGTTTTCAATCAGGAACTTTTTCAGGTTCTGCAGATCGTCTTTTACCTGATCGAAGCGGCGGCTCATCGGCAATTTAAGGTTAAAAATGGTCTCTTTCGCCCAACCTTGAATTAACCATTCCCCCATCAACTGTGCCACACGGTAAGGCTTTTCAATCATGTCACACACCAGCCAGGTCACGTTCTTACGTGGTGGCTCGAACTTAAAGCCGTCAGCAGCATGGTATTTCACCTGCCCGGTTTCCATCAGGCTTTCCGCCATCGCACCGTTATCCACCGCGTGAACGAACATTGAGCGTTTCACCAGTTGGTACGTCCATCCCCCAGGACAAGCGCCAAGGTCAACCGCCCACATGCCGGGTGCCAGTCGCTCATCCCACTCTTCACGTGGAATAAATGCATGGAAAGCTTCTTCCAGCTTTAACGTCGAACGGCTTGGCGCATCCGCAGGGAACTTCAAGCGATGGATACCCATGTAGTGTGTTGAGTTGTTATTCGACAGTGAGTAGCCGACAAAACAGCAGCCCGGCGCGGTGAAACACACATGCAGCACCGGCTTTTTAGGGTTGTCTTTTGCCAGCAATACACCGCGTTTACGCAACGCCTGACGCAATGGCACAGTGAATTTTCGGCAGAATTTCAGCAGCTCTTTTGCTTGCGCGGTATCTGGCGTTTCTACGCGGATATCACCACATTTAGGCAGCTCTCCGCCGAGCGCAAGAATTGGTGAGATACGGTCACCCGGATCCAAATCGTTCAGGGTATCCACCACAACAATCATCTGACGCGCAAAAATCAATGAGGTCAGCGGCAGCGTCTGAAGCAGTTTTTCTGCATCGCCTTGCTGGTAACACTCAAACAGCACGTAGCCAGTGTTTTTTTCCACACGTGGAAAACCATACACTTCGACTCCTGTCGCTTTGTCCTGAATCTCACCCGCACACTCTTTTTCAAAGCCCTGGCGGCAATACAATAAAATCTGGTTCATCTCTGGCCTGTTACCTATAAAAATGACGCGACATTATGATGAAGCAGGGTGCTAAACTCAAGCTTTGCGCCAGAGTGTGACAGCAGCGAGGAACCATCCCACTAAGAAGCTGGTACCACCAAGTGGCGTAACAGGCCATAGCCATCGCCAATCTGTCAGCGCCAAACCATACAAGCTGCCACTGAAACAAAGCATACCGATGGCAATAAACCCGCAAGCAAACGAAAGCATACGTTGAGGTTGGATATGATTCCAAAACCCCAAGGCGATTAATGCCAGAGCATGCCAGAATTGATACTGCACACCCTTTTCGATAATAGAGAGCTCATAGGCGGGAAGCTGCGCTTTTAAGGCGTGAGCTGCAAACGCCCCAAGTGCCACTGCAATACCAGCAAACACACAACCAAGCGAAGCGTATTGGCGCCCAGTCATTGGCACACCGCTTTGATAAAAGCCACGATGTAATCAGCTGCCATCTGACGGTTACCGGTTTCGGTATGACCCGATGCTTTTCGAGGTTTAAAGCTGTGGTCACCATCAGGAATAAACGTCAGGGTGACCTTATCTGACAATGGGTAGCCTTCCAGCTCAGCACGTTTACCGAAAGTGTCTCGTTCCCCCTGCAAGATCAGTGTGGAAAGTGACAAATCGGCAAGATGCTCGCCCTTGTCTTTTTCAGGCTTACCTGGCGGGTGAAAAGGAAAGCCGAGACAGGTTATGCCTTTTAATCCCTCGACATCAGCGAGGTGGCTCGCCATTCGTCCCCCCATGGATTTACCGCCAATTACCGTCTTCTCTGTGCCATATTCCGCAATCACTTGTTTGAATGCTTCGAGTAACTTAGGCGCGCGGTCTGGCGGACGCTTCTTACCATCTTCGGCACGTTTGACCATGTAAGGGAAGTTAAAACGCACAACGCGGATGCCATGAGCGGCAATCATTCCAGCGACTTCCGCCATAAAATCATGCTCCATGCCTGCTCCGGCGCCATGTGCAAAGATAAAAGTGTGTTCGGCTGACGCTGAGCCATCAATCAACACGCTTGGTTCCAAAACATCATTCATGCAGAAATACTCTCCTGTTCAGCAGCAGCTTTCGCCAATACCCATTCTCTAAATGCAGCAATACGGCCTGAATCCACATCTTTTTGTTGGCTAACAAGATAAAACGCGTTCTTACTCATCAAGAAATGCTCAAACGGACACACTAGTCTGCCTGATTCCAGCTCTGGCTGAGCCAGTACATTGTTACTCAACGCAATGCCCTGCCCGAGCGCAGCAGCTTGAAGCACCATGGTGGAGTGACTAAAAATCGGGCCATAGTTTAGATTAATATCACTAATCTGATAGTACTTGGCATAAACTTTCCAGTCTTTTCGTGTTCTATCGTGAAGCAAAGTATGATGCTTCAAGTCTTCCAGACTATGCAGAGGCTTGGGCCCATTGAGCACGGCTGGACTGCACACTGGCAGCAGAAACTCTGGATATAGCTCATCACAGCGAAGTCCCGGCCAGTTTCCCCGACCATAGTAAATCGCCACATCCACATCGTCAGTCAGAGAACCATCTTCCATGTCTACCGCTTTGATGCGAACATCAACCTCGGGGTGTTGCTGGTTAAAATCCGCCAAGCGAGGTACCAACCATTGAATCGCAAAACTTGGTGGTAAGCTAATAGTGAGCGCGCCTTTAGCACCGCGTTCCAAAACTCTGTCTGTAGCGTCAGCCAAAGAAGTAAATATATCCTTGATATCAAGAAAATAACTCTGCCCTTCTTCTGTCAATAAAAGCGAGCGGTTACGACGACGAAAGAGCTTTAACCCCAGAAATTCTTCCAGCGCTTTAATTTGGTGACTGACTGCAGCTTGCGTAACAAACAGCTCTTCAGCCGCGCGGGTAAAACTCAAATGACGTGCTGCGGCTTCAAACACACGGAGTGAATTGAGGGGGGGAAGACGTCGAGCCATTGTGCGTCCTTAATGAATTAGTTTTTCTAATGCACAGTATTATAAATTGTCGATTGTTCTGGCTCCAGAGAAAACCTATAGTTTGCTCGCACCACGGGATTATCGTTTCCTACGTACGATAGATTTTGTGGTTGCGATGTTGTGTTTGCATATTTCGGCAGTGCCGAAATTCGGTAGAAACATCTACCTTTCATACTTGCTATATTTTTTGAGCCCTATCAATCAAAAAATTTGTCGTAGCACTGAGCTGATTGCCCAGTGCTTTTTTTTTGCTCCTCATTTCGCCCTGAAACCAACTTAGAACTATTACTTTCTCTTGAGTTAACATCACTAAAAGGCGATCATTCGGTTCCATCAATCGTGTCAGTGAAGTGAAGCCGAGATCATGACCAACCGCCATTTTGACGTGAACATTACCCGACGTGATTTTCCATCGCTGGCACAGAAAATACATGACAAGCCACTGGTTTATCTGGACAGTGCAGCCACGTCTCAAAAGCCACTGGCAGTGATAGAAAGCATCAGCCAATATTACTCTGGTGCCAATGCCAATGTGCACAGGGGCTCCCACTCACTAACCGCATCGGCAACCAACCGTTTTGAAACCGCCCGTAAAACCGTCGCTGATTTTCTAAATGCGCCGGTTGAAGGTATTGTCTGGACACGTGGAGCGACAGAAGCGTTAAACCTTATCGCCCAAAGTTATGCCCGCCAAAACCTGGACCAAGGCGATGAAATCATCGTGACTGAAATGGAACACCATGCCAATATTGTTCCCTGGCAGTTAGTGGCAGAGCAAACTGGTGCAAAAGTAGTGAAATGGCCAGTAAATACAAAGACTTGTCAACTAGATCTGGCAGAGCTCGATAACCTTCTCACACAGAAAACCCGAATGGTGTGTATTGCTCATATCAGCAATGTGACTGGTACCAGAAATCCTGTGGAAACAGTTATTGAAAAAGCTCATCAGGCTGGCGCGGTTGTCGTGGTTGATGGGGCGCAAGCAGTCGTGCATGAAAAGATTAATGTGACAGCGATGAATCCTGATTTTTACGTTTTCTCTGGACACAAGCTGTTTGCCCCAGCGGGTATTGGTGCACTTTATGGAAAGCCGTCATTGCTTGAAGCTATGCCTCCCTGGCATGGAGGTGGAAAAATGGTGGAGAAAGTCAGTTTTTCAGGTACCCAATATGCGCAGTCCCCAGCAAAGTTTGAGGCGGGTACACCTAATGTAGCAGGCGCTATAGCGCTCGGCGAAGCTATCCATTGGCTCAGTAGCATAGATAGGAAAGGAGCTGAAGCACATATCGCCGCCCTTCAAAACCAATTGATCGAAGGCATCCAGGGAATCGAGAATTTACGTGTTGTCGGATTGCAAAATGGTGCCAGTGTGGTCGCTTTTAACATTGATGGTGTCCACCACTCAGACATTGCAACCCTGCTTGACCAACAAGGCGTTGCGGTGCGCTCAGGCCATCATTGCGCACACCCGCTGATGAATGCACTTGGCATAAACGGGTGTGTTCGTATATCTATCGCGCTGTACAACACCAAAAAAGACATTTCACACTGTGTTGCTGCCATTCAGAAAGCCAGTGATTTGCTTTAAAATATAGACAATTTTGTTTCCTGACCATTGAGCCAACCCATGACAAGTACATTGCCATCACACCCATTTGGTACTGACATTTCTACTGACGACATTTTGAATGAGATATCGAAATGCAGAAGCTGGGAAGATAAATACCGTCTGGTTATTCAGATGGGAAAAAAGCTGCCAAACATGGACGAAACATTAAAAGAAGAAAGTATTTCCGTGCCTGGCTGTGAAAGCAAAGTTTGGCTTACATGGAAAAAATGCGAGGGAGTCTACTTTTTTTCCGCAGATTCAGACGCGAGAATTGTTAAAGGTTTGTTATCAATAATTCTAGCTGCCGTCGAAAGAAAGCCTAAAGAAGAGATCCTGGCTTTTGATTTCGAAAGCTATCTAAAAGCCATGGATCTTCTGAGTCATATAAGCCAATCCAGAAGTAATGGTATCCGCGCTATCATCAACCAGCTAAAAGCCTTATAAAACCTGACTTTTAGCGGTATTTTTACCACAAATTCACAGCCTTACCTGACCACTTTACCGTACAAGTAACACTTTAAACCTGAGAGCTTGGTCAATTATTCTGTGTCTATATTTGCAGAATTAGAAGTTACCTCCTTAAATTCACCTGATGTATTTTTAAGCAGACTAAATAACTCTTTATTGTATCAACAAAGAGGGGTCAAAATAAGAAAACTGCTTATTAAACACAATCTCTACCTAATTAGATCTGAACAAAAACCATAAATTAACATAACGTTAACTTATGGCGTTTTGTTGTAGATCAAGATCTTGTTTCTATAATTCTCTCCGAATTCCTTTTGCCTTACTCATGAGATTGTATATCTTTAAGTCCGGTGGTCATAAAACCATCACACATAATAATTATTCTAAGCTCGAGACTAAATGAGTTTCCATAGTCTCAACCCTTACGCGCTAAAACTAATAAATTACAGGTGCCTGTATTTTTGGATAACCAAATGCAGTTACAGGGGTCAAAGTTCAATTGCTTGTTGTTAAGAATGGAGTCAACAATGAAGAAACTCGCGCTCATCACCGGTTCAAAAGGTGGTATCGGCTCGGCGATCACAGAAAAATTGGTAAGTCAGGGCTATCGCGTAATTGCTACCTACTTCACCGGAAATCTGCAGTGCGCTGAAGAATGGTTTGAAGAGAAGAAATTCAACTCAGATCAGGTACGTCTCTTCGAACTGGATGTAACCAGCACAGCTGACTGTGCAGAGCGTCTCCCCAAGCTTCTTGAAGAAGAAGGCACTATCGATGTTGTTGTGAACAACGCCGGTATCACACGTGACGGCCTTTTCAAGAAAATGGCAGCGGATAACTGGCACGCAGTTATCGATACCAATCTCAATAGTCTTTTTAACGTAACCCAACCTCTTTTTGCCGCTATGTGTGAAAAAGGCGGTGGCCGAGTCATCAATATCTCATCAGTTAACGGCTTGAAAGGTCAGTTTGGTCAAACCAACTATGCAGCAGCGAAGGCTGGCATGATCGGTTTCACCAAGTCACTGGCATTTGAAGGTGCGAGATCAGGAGTGACTGCCAATGTCGTTGCCCCAGGCTACACAGCAACCCCAATGGTAGAAGCCATGCGCGAAGAAGTGCTGGAGTCTATCAAAGGCGAGATTCCAATGAAGCGACTGGCCCGTCCAGAAGAAATTGCCGATGCGGTCGCGTATCTTGCTAGTGATGCTGGTGCTTACATCACTGGGGAAACGCTGTCGATCAACGGCGGCTTGTACATGAACTAACTGGGAAAGGTTAAAAATGGAAACAGTGTATATTGTCGCGGCTAAGCGTACCGCGATAGGCGCATTCACAGGTTCTCTCAAAGATGTTCCAGCAGGAAAGCTGGCAGCATCTGCTATCAAAGGCGCTCTGGAAGCAGGCAATGTTACTCCAGACGCCATCGATGAAGTGATTCTCGGCAACGTTGTCAGTGCTGGTCAAGGCATGGGTATTGGTCGTCAGGCTGCCATCTATGCTGGCTTACCGGAAACCGTTCCGGCTTATGCTATTAACATGGTTTGTGGTAGTGGCATGAAAGCGGTTATGGATGCAGTTGCTCACATCCGCTGCGGTGACGCAGACGTTGTCGTGGCAGCAGGTGTTGAGAGCATGTCTCAAATCCCGTTTGCAGCGTCAGGCTCCCTGCGCGGCGGACAGAAAATGGGCGATATCGGCCTCAAAGATCTTCTGATCAGTGATGGTCTGACTGACGTCTACAACCAATATCACATGGGCGTTACCGCTGAGAACGTGGCTGAACTCGTAGGCTTAAACCGCGATCAACAGGATGCGTATGCTCAGCAGAGCCAACAAAAAGCCGTTGCAGCTATAGAAGCTGGCCGTTTCAAAGATGAAATCGTGCCGGTTGAAGTAAAGCAACGTCGCCAAACCGTCACTTTCGATACTGATGAATACCCTAAAGCAGACTGCACGCAAGAAGGTTTGGCGAAACTTCGCCCAGCGTTTAACCGCGAAGGCACAGTCACAGCAGGTAATGCATCAGGTCTTAACGACGGTGCCAGCGCAGTCGTAGTAGCTTCTGAATCTGCGGTTAAGCGTCTTGGTCTGAAACCGTTGGCAGAAATCACCAGCTATGCGCAAGTTGGGTTAGATCCAAAAATCATGGGCCTTGGCCCTGTAGGTGCTGTAACAGAAGCTCTGAAAAAAGCAGAGCTGTCTATTTCCGACGTGGATCTGTTTGAGCTCAACGAAGCCTTCGCTGCTCAGGCGCTGGGTGTTGTTCACCAATTGGCGGACACTCACAACGTAAGCACTGACAGCATTTTGGACAAGGCAAACGTCAATGGTGGCGCAATCGCATTGGGCCACCCACTCGGTGCATCAGGTAACCGCGTCTTGGTTTCACTGATTCATGAGTTGGAAAAACGCGGAGGCACATACGGTGTTGCTTCGCTTTGCATCGGCGGCGGCATGGGTACGGCAGTTGTCGTGAAACGTGCCGACAGCTAAGAACGTTAAACCCCCCTTGGATCTAATTAATACACTTAGGAGAAACACCATGTACACAGATATGTTTAAAGCATTCTCTGAGCAAACTGAAAAAACGCTGGCACCTTACGTTAAGTTTAACAAACTGGTCGCTAAGAACGTTGAGACTCTGACTGAACTTCAACTGAGCGCAGTAAAAACTTACAGTCAAATGGGCCTGGCACAAGTTAAAGCAGCAAGTGAAGTGACTGACGTAACTTCTATGACTGCTTACAGCAGCCAACAACTGGCAGCGCTGACCAAGCTGTCTCAGCAAATGATGGATGACAGCGCGAAGCTGCAATCTATCGCGAAGGAGTTTAAAGACGATCTGGAACAACTAACTACCGAAAACCTGAAAGCTGCTCAACCAGCTTAATTTTAGGTAGGCCCGCCCTCTCGTTGCAGAGGGCGGTGTTGTTTCCGATCAAGAGGGTTTACACATGTATCAGAACTTCTTCTCGGACTACCTTGTAAAACTCCAAGAGAGTAACCAGCAATGGTGGAAGGATCTTGAGCAAGGCAAGGCAGCCGTAAGTACTCCCCTGAACAAAGCCATGCAAGAGCAGAGTCTTGAAGATACCGCAAAACTTCTTGAGGGCGCTGCAAATCAACCTGCCGCGATGCTGCAAATACAAATGCAGTGGTGGGAAAAGCAAATGCAAATTTGGCAAAACGTTGCGCTAGCGGCAAACAAGGAACAAATTGTTACGCCGGAGAAAGACGACAAACGTTTTCAGGACAAAGGCTGGCAGGATGAAGTGTTCTATAACTTCATCAAGCAATCGTATCTTCTGTTTGGTCGTACCTATCTGGAAACCATCAATGCGGTTGAAGGGCTGGATGATAAAGCAAAAGAACGTCTGAACTTTTTCTCTCGTCAGGCAATCAATGCCATGTCTCCGAGCAATTTTGTGGGTACCAACCCAGAACTGCTCAAGCTAACGATGGAGAAAAATGGCGAGAACCTGGTGAAAGGCCTGCAAAGCCTGCAAGAAGATATCGAGTCCAGCTCTGATATCCTCAAAGTACGCATGACCAACAACAACGCATTCCGTATTGGTGAGGACGTTGCCAATACACAGGGTGATGTTGTGTTTCAGAACGAACTTTTCGAACTGATCCAGTATCGTCCACTGACTAAAACAGTCAACGCAACGCCGCTGCTGATCGTGCCGCCGTTCATCAACAAGTACTACATCCTCGACCTTCGCGAGAAGAATTCGATGGTGCGCTGGTTGGTTGAGCAGGGTCACACCGTATTTATGATGTCTTGGCGTAACCCAGGTGTTGCGCAAAAAGACGTCGAATTCGGCGACTATGTGACGGAAGGCGTTGTGAAAGCCGTATCTGCGATTGAAGATATTACCGGTCAATCACAAATCAATGCGGCAGGTTACTGTATCGGTGGCACTGTGCTAGCAAGTACCATCGCGTACTATGCAGCCAAACGTATGAAAGCTCGCATCAAGTCTGCATCTTTCTTCACCACGTTACTCGACTTTGCGCAACCAGGTGAAGTAGGTGCTTACATCAATGAAAGCTTGATCAGTGCCATCGAGATGCAAAACACGGCGCGTGGCTACATGGATGGACGCTCTTTGAGTGTCACTTTCAGCCTGCTACGCGAAAATAGCCTTTACTGGAACTACTACATCGACAATTACCTCAAGGGTAATAGCCCTGTAGATTTCGATCTTCTGTACTGGAACAGTGACAGCACCAACGTTGCCGCGGCTACGCACAACTTTATGCTGCGCGAGTTGTACCTCAATAACAAGCTGGTTCAGGACAAAGGCGTGAAAGTGGGTGGTGTTTGGATTGATTTGAACAAAATCAAGGTCCCTACCTACTTCATCTCAACCAAAGAAGACCATATTGCTCTTTGGCAAGGGACTTACCGCGGCGCACTCAATGTGGGTGGCAACAAGACCTTTGTATTGGGTGAGTCTGGCCACATTGCTGGCATCGTGAATCACCCAGCGAAAGGCAAATATGGTTATTGGGTAAACAGCGAACTGAGTGAGTCAGCTGACGAATGGTTTGAGTCTGCGGATCACAACTCAGGTTCGTGGTGGACGCATTGGGATGAGTGGCTCTCTTCTTACAATCCGAAGGAAAAGATCGAGCCTTATCCACAAGGCTCAGAAAACTTCCCTGTGATCGGTATTGCACCAGGTGACTATGTGAAGGAAGTACTTCCGATTCAACCGGAAGCAGAAGAAAAGCCAGCAGCCAAAAAGCCTCGCGCTAAAGCTGATGCTTAATCGCTAGAAAACGAAGAAGGCCGCGAAGATTCGCGGCCTTCTTTTTTATCTTAATGCAGTTTATTTTTTCGCTGTCAGTTTGGCGATGATGCGCGAAACAGCAACAAAACCAAAGGTTGCAGTAACCATGGTTGCAGCGCCAAAGCCACTGGCGCAATCCATTCGCTTCGGGCCTTCTGCCGTCGCTTTAGTTTCACACACTGAGCCATCAGGCTGGGGATACTTCAACTGCTCGGTCGAGAACACGCAATCAATACCAAACTTTCGCCCTTGTGTTTTGGTGAAGTTATGGAAACGGCGCAGGTTATTACGAAGTTTTGCCGCCAGCGGGTCCTGAATCGTTTTAGTCAGGTCAGCGACCTGTATTTGCGTCGGATCGATTTGACCGCCCGCACCGCCGACAGTAATGATTTTGATTTTGTTGCGCTTACAGTATGCCAGCAACGCAGTTTTTGGCTTGATGCTGTCGATGGCATCCAGCACATAATCATAATCTTTGGTGATGTACTCAGGAATATTGTCTTCCGAGATAAAATCATCAATCAGATTTATTTTACAGTCGGGGTTGATTGCGCGAACACGTTCAGCCATCACTTCAACTTTGCTCTGACCCACAGTGCCGGACATCGCGTGAATTTGGCGGTTGATATTGGTGACACACACGTCATCCATATCAATCAAGGTCAATTCCCCGATACCACTTCGAGCCAATGCTTCAACGGCCCATGAGCCCACACCACCGATTCCAATCACGCACACATGCGATTGGCGAAGGACCTCAAGCTTAGTAGCGCCATACAGACGGCGAGTACCGCCAAAGCGTTGCTGATAGCTTTCAGATGCAGGTTGAGTCGTTGCCATAATAATTTGCTCTATTTCTCGATTGCCGACGTGGATTGCGGGTTATACTCGCTTGAACGCAAAATGTCCATTGCCGTCACGCCGTCTTACATTCCCCTACTGTTGGCAGCAGTTCCTGCTTCAACCAATCTATAACCTGTTTTACTGGTCCCAGCCTTCGCTTATATCCATGGCTGAAAAGGAAGTAGCCATAAAGACTATTAAAGCTAAGCGAAAGAGGGTTGCTTACGTCTCCACGCTTTAACGCTTCCCGGATAAGGAATTGAGGGATCAATGCCATTCCTTCATGGTGTTTAACCGCCTCCAATGCCATATAAAAGTGCTCGAAGCCCGTCCCATATGTCGGGCCACTTGGAGCTACATCCAACTCATGCCAAAACTGGTTCCAGATTTGGGGACGTGTAATGTGGCTAATCGCATTCAAGGGCAACAAATCATCAATCGATTGGGTATTTTCAACCAATTCTGGTGATGCCACTAGCATCAACCTTTCACGGATCAATAACTCCGCTTCCTCTTCATGGGTTGATAATGGCAGGCAGTGGATCGCGATATCACTTTGATAGAGGTTCTGACTGTCTGATGTCACACTCGCCCTCACTGCAAGCTCAATATTGGGGTAAGCATTCCTAAAGGCCTTTAACCTCGGAACCAGCCACATACTCGCCAAAGAAGGTGGTACCGAAACTTCGATGCGGCTTTTCGTTTCGGAAGTTTGCATAACAGTAGAAGTCGCATACTGAAGGTTTTCCAGTGCCTCCACAACAGAAGGAAGATACCGCCTCCCCGCTTCTGTCAGCTCCACTTTCCCTCCTGCGCGTTCAAACAGAGAACACCCCATTAATTCTTCCAGATGAAGAATTTGTTTGCTTATCGCACTTTGCGTCAGGTTCAACAGCTTTGCTGCTTTTGAAAAGCTCAGTGTCTGCGCCACGACCGTGAAAGTTCGCAAGGTCTTCATTGGCGGAATGGGCATAGCCATATATTGTCCCTATGAATTTTTGGCATACCCTCTGAATTTATATCGTTTGCTGTTCAATTTCCAACCTGTCCATACTGAGTAATATAAGAACAAGTTTTAATCAATAAATAGCTCAAGGAAATCATGACAAACATACTACAAAGACACTGTCATTCAGAGTTACCTGTTATCGCAAGTGGTAATGGCGTATTTCTAATCGACAGTGAAGGACGTCAGTACCTCGATGGATGCGGTGGTGCAGCGGTATCCTGCCTCGGCCACAGTCATAATGGCGTGTTGGGTGCAATCGAAAACCAGTTGCGTACCATTCCATTTGCTCATACCAGTTTTTTTACCTCTCCAGCAGCTGAAGAATTGGCAGCGCGTTTAGCAGACAAAGCACCCGGCCCACTAAACCATGTTTATCTGGTCAGTGGCGGTTCTGAAGCAGTCGAAGCGGCCTTAAAAATGGCGCGCCAATATTTTCTTGAAAAAGGCGAAACCTCGCGGACCCGCTATATCGCGCGCCGACAGAGCTACCACGGCAACACACTGGGTGCACTAGGTGTTGGGGGTAATATGTGGCGAAAAGAGCCGTTCGCTCCACTGATGCACAATGGTGAGTTGATTGCACCATGTTATGCCTACCGTGATAAGAGCAACGACGAAACCCATTTCGAGTATGGCCAGCGTATCGCGAATGAGTTGGAAGAGCGACTACTCGCTGTTGGCCCGGAAACTGTCATTGCATTCGTGGCCGAGCCCGTTGTCGGAGCGACCGCTGGCGCGCTGGTGGCTGAGAAAGGCTACTTCAAACGCATCCGCGAAATTTGCGACAAATATGGTGTGCTGCTCATCCTTGATGAAGTGATGTGTGGTTGTGGCCGCACTGGCACCTATTTTGCGTATGAACAGGAAGATATCGTGCCTGACCTCGTGACCATGGCAAAAGGGCTGGCTGCTGGCTACCAACCTATTGGTGCAGTCATGATCCACGACAACATCTACAATGCGATTTTCCACGGCAGCGGATATTTCCAGCATGGGCACACTTTTATGGCTCACCCTTTGGCATGTGCTGCTGCCTGTGCCACGCTTGATGCGTTAGATGCAGGTGTTCTTAGTGAAGTGACTGAACGGGGACATTATCTGGTCAAACAATTAAATCAGACGTTCGGCGATCACCCATATGTCGGGGATATTCGCGGAAGAGGTATGTTTATCGGGCTGGAATTTGTTGAAGACAAAGCGTCCAAAACATCGTTTGCCTCTTCACGTCCCCTCCATGCGCAAGTGAAGAAAACCGCCATGACAAATGGCCTGATGTGTTACCCCATGGGTGGCACGATTGATGGCAAGCAAGGTCATCACGTTTTGCTTGCACCACCTTTCATCATCACGCAGAACGAAATTGATGAGTTGGTGAAACGCTTGGCTATCACACTGGATAACGTATTCGCATAGGAAAATCGGGTGCAAAAAGGAAGAACTATTATCGTTGCGCCAAATGGTGCGCGACGCAGTAAGGATGACCACCAGCAACTGCCAATGACCATCGAAGACATGGCTGTGTGCCTGACGCAATGTAAAGATGCGGGTGCAGCGATGGCGCATATGCATGTGCGCAATGAGCAAGGCAAGCACTCGCTGGATGTTGGGCTAAACAGAGAGTGGCTCGTGGAAACACGGGCCCGTTTTGATTCCGACATGGTGATACAATTAACGACCGAGGCAGTAGGTCTCTATCAACCGGAAGAGCAGATGGCGCTGGTACGAGGCACCGAGCCAGAAGCAGTCTCCCTCGCCCTTCGCGAACTTCGCCCCAATGCTGCGTTTGAAAAAAACGCCAGCCGCTTCTTTTACGAGCTCAATGAGCGCTGTATCTATGTGCAATACATTTTGTATGATGCTGCAGATTTGTCGCTTTACTTTCAGATGGTTAATGACAGGATGTTGCCTAATAACGGTCATCACCTACTATTGGTACTGGGAAAGTACAAAAAAGACATGTTGTCAGTGCCTACTGATTTGCTCGAGTTTGATATTAAGCGTATAACCCGCGAGGAAATTTCGTGGGCAACCTGTGCTTTCGGTCAATATGAGCATCAATGTCTAAGCGCAGCGATATCATTAGGTGGAGATATACGCGTTGGTTTCGAAAATAACCTAATGAATTTAATGGGACAGTATGCGGATAACAATGCTGAACTTGTACAGCAAATCGCCGCTATGTCTCAAAACGTGGGTTTATATATCAACTCTGCGGAGGATTTAAGAAAAAATATCTTCCGTAGCTTTGAATCGTGAGGCGTATCTCTTGCGATCGAAAAACTAACTATCAGATAATTTCGGCGTAATATGGACTCACAAACTATTAACAGCGGCTTCTCACCGCGTTAGCAATCACATCATCGACAAGGACTAAAGCATGAAAGCGTTAAAACCAACTTTGGCCGCAATGAGCTTTGCAGCTGCTTTAACTGCCCTACCAGCACAAGCTAATCAATTCGTTACTATCGGTACTGGTGGTGTCACTGGTGTTTACTATCCTACGGGTGGTGCAATCTGCCGTTTGGTAAACAAAACCAAGAAAGAGCACGGTATCCGTTGTTCGGTTGAGTCTACCGGTGGTTCTATTTACAACATCAATACCATTCGTGCAGGCGAACTGGACATGGGTATCGCCCAGTCTGACTGGCAGTTCCACGCTTACAATGGTTCAAGCAAATTTAAAGACCAAGGCGCATACAAAGACCTGCGTGCAGTCTTCTCTGTCCACCCAGAACCGTTCACAGTTGTTGCGCGCGCTGACGCGGGCGTAAAAACATTTGATGATCTGAAAGGTAAGCGCATGAACGTGGGTAATCCGGGCTCTGGTCAACGCGGTACTATCGAAGTGCTGATGGATGAAATGGGCTGGACTATGGATGACTTCAAACAGGTTTCCGAGCTGAAAGCTGCTGAGCAGTCTAAAGCGCTGTGTGACAACAAAATTGACGCCATGGTTTACACAGTAGGTCACCCAAGTGGTTCAATCCAGGAAGCAACCACCGCGTGTGACAGCGTGATCGTTGAAGTGAATAACGCTGCATCTAACAAGCTGGTTGAAGCGAACGACTATTACCGTACTGCAACCATCCCAGGTGGCATGTACCGTGGTAACGATAACGACGTTCAAACCTTCGGTGTCGGTGCAACCTTCGTTTCTTCTGCTGAAGTGCCGGAGGACGTTATCTACAACGTGACCAAAGCTGTATTTGAGAACTTTGATGACTTCCGTCGTCTGCATCCTGCGTTCGCAAACCTGAAGAAAGAAGAAATGGTAGCTGACGGTTTATCTGCACCTCTGCACCCAGGCGCGGCGAAATACTACAAAGAAGTTGGCCTGATCAAATAAGTCACTTTTTATAAAATAGCAAAAGGCGGGTTCAGAACCCGCCTTTTTTGTCACTAACAACTTGGTTACGGCTTTGGTTGCTCTTTACTCTCAGAAGGCTTAGTCAGCTTCCACACACGACCGAAGTGTTTGTGATGGCCTGCTTTAATCCCCGCCTCTTCCCCCATACCATGGTATAGATCAAGATGGTTTTTCTTCACCGCACCGCCAGTATCCAAAGCCATCAGCAGCTTCAATACGTGCTGACCATTCCAGTTCCCCTCTTCATTAAGCTGAGGCACTTCAGCCAGCAGTACAGTGCCCATCGGTAAGAAGTCCCGATCGGCTGCCACTGAAGCACCAGACAACAGCGGGATCCCCGCAGTGCCAGTCACAGGATGCGCCGCCTTGGGAGCAAAGAAAACAAATGAAGGGTTTTGATTTAGCAGCTCCATCACAGTTGCTTCATCCTGCTGCGCTACCCAGTCTTTGATGGCTTTCAGTGACATTTTCTCACGTGGCACTTCGTCGCGCTCAATCAGCACTTTGCCAATGCTGACATAAGGGTGGCCATTTTTGCCGCCATAGGCAAAGTACTCAAGCTGGTCATTATCACCGAAGTGGATGAAACCACTACCCTGCACTTCCATAATGAAATTATCAATCAGTGAAGCGCTGTAACCAAGCTCCAGCCCCAATCCTTCTAACGCTCCGTTGTAAATATCTTCACGGGTAGGGCACTTTTCATCGCATAGAGGCATTGCATAAACCGGATAGCGAAACAATGCATTAGGTTTGTGGCGCATTTCAATCACAGGAGAGAAATAACCGGTAAACAGCACGTTGCCATAGCCGTCACCACCACCCATTTGCTCAAGGGAAAGACCATAATCGCCAAGTGTTGTCGGCTCACCGCTTTCAGCAAGCCAGGCTTTTACACTCTGATAAACCGCTTGGTTAGCCTCGCTCAAGGAAAGGGAACGGGATTCAACTTTTTCAAGTTGAGCTGGGAAAAGAGAATAATCACGCGCTTTGTCGGTAGCAACTTGCTCAACCGGGTTAAGAACATCATCAAAGCGTCCATCTATGTATTGTTGACCGCGGTCAGTAGGACGAACACAAGCGGCAAGGAGTAAAGAAATACCGACAACAGAAAGAGCTTTTTTCACAGGTGTACCTGAGTAAGAAAACAATAAAAAGAGGGTGACAGAACCCCACTCTTTCTGCAATCAAAAGGCGATATTGGTAGTATAAGCCCACAGTTTAACTGGGAGTTATAATGCAATCGAAAGCATATGCCCCAAAATTTGAAATGCTTTGTCACATTTCTGTCATAAAAATTCGTTTAAATCCGATAAAAAGAAAGTGTCTTAAAAATTAAACAAAACTGTCAGGGAGCTTTGGATGGACTTAAAAGTAGGGAGAAAGACGCTACTTGATACTGAATCTATTGAGTATCAATGGATTCGGACTTTGGCCAGCGACGGCAGTAGCGATGAGATGATCAATAACAGCATTCGCCGCTGCCTAGGCGGCAATGAGGATGTTGCAGATAGAATTCGCCGTGTCGCACTTGGGTTATGCCCGGTCACGGAGCTTCTCAGGGTTCTACCGACAAACTACTGATTGTCAGCGTTTGGTAAATGGCGTGCTGTAGTGATAAGGCTTTTCTCTCTGGAGTGTATTTCTGTCTTCAACGGTGTAGAGGTAAGTATTGTTACCGACTGTATAGATAAGTTTGCTGCCAGTATATTCATAGTGGCTGGTAGTTCGCGCCCCTTTAATATAAATACCGTCCTTCCGCACTTCAAAACTATCAGCCGCGTAACTTGGCACGCCCTGCTCCACCCATTCACCATAAATAGCTGTTGGGTCTGCCTCAGAGAAGATTGGAATGTCATTCGCCACGAGGTAGCCTATGGCCCCCGATATTAGCACGGCGAAGAGGACTAGAGATTGTCCGACAATACCCACAAATAAGGTCTCATTTTAGAGATGCATTCTCAATTACTATCAATACTATTATAAAAAGTACTTTAGTGCCGACCAAGTCAGGCATTCAATGTTTGAATCCGTATCACGACCCTTGCCAAACAAAGAATAATTAGTCACTATCTAAGCATATAAAATCAAAAATATGGAGTAAGGTGTTGAAACTTCGTAGTACAGCACTCGTAAACGGATTTAGACAATCTGCACCCTATGTGAATGCACACCAGAACAAGACCATCGTGGTCATGCTGGGTGGTGAAGCGATTGCTGACCCCAATTTTGGTAATATTGTCAATGATATAGCCCTTCTTAATAGCCTCGGTTTAAGGTTGGTTTTGGTGTATGGCGCTCGTCCACAAATCAGCCAGAACCTTGAAAAACAAGGGTTCGAGACGCCGTATCATAAAGGCGTCCGAGTCACAGACTCAGCCGCACTGGAAGTTGTTAAACAGGCTGCCGGTCAGCTTCAACTCGATATCACCGCGCGCCTCTCCATGAGCCTGAATAACACGCCCATGGCTGGTGCTCAAATCAACGTGGTAAGTGGAAACTTTGTCATTGCTCAGCCACTTGGCGTCGATGAAGGTGTCGACTACTGCCATAGTGGACGAATCCGCAGGATCGATATTGATGGCATTCATCGACAACTCGATCAGCACTCGATCGTTCTGCTCGGCCCAGTTGCCAGTTCGGTAACCGGTGAGTGTTTCAACTTGACCTCAGAAGAAGTTGCCACCCAGCTTGCCATTCGCTTGAATGCGGACAAGCTCATTGGCTTTTGTTCACTGCAAGGAGTCATTGGCCCTAACGGCAATGTGCTATCAGAACTATTCCCTCATCAGGCGGAGGAAATTCTACGTCAGCGCGCCACGGCGGGTGATGAGAATTCGGGTACCGTTCGGTTTTTGCGTGGTGCTGTCGCAGCCTGCCGTTCAGGGGTTCCAAGAAGTCACCTTCTCAGCTACAAAGTTGATGGTTCCTTGATTCAGGAGCTTTTTTCAGTAGAAGGTATCGGTACGCAGATTGTCACCGAAAGCGCCGAGCGTGTTCGCCAGGCAACCATTGATGATATCGGTGGCATTCTGGAGCTTATCCGCCCTTTAGAAGAACAAGGTATTCTGGTGCGACGTTCTCGGGAGCAACTCGAGCAGGAAATTCCCCGTTTTACCGTTATCGATCGGGATGAACGGATTATAGGCTGTGCGGCGCTTTATCCGTACCCAGACTCTCAAACAGCAGAGATGGCCTGTGTGGCCGTTCACCCCGAATACCGAGACAGCGACCGTGGCACCAACCTGCTGCAATATATCCAGCAGCAGGCGGTTCAGTCAGGGATCAAAACCATATTTGTCCTGACCACCCGCAGTATTCACTGGTTTCGTGAACATGGTTTTGTGGAGGCTGATGTGACAGCACTACCGGATGCCAAGCAAGAGCTCTACAACCTGCAGCGCCGATCAAAAGTACTAACGTTGACGCTTAATGGACGCGTAATGCGTCTGCCAAGCCGCTAAATCGCTGCGTTTTACGCTTCACCGCCCGCGCCAAACTGGTGCGGGTGGCATACACATCCAACCTGTCTTTTGCCCGTGTAACGCCCGTATAAATCAGTTCCCTTGTCATCACGGGTGTTGGAGTCGGTGGTAACACCAAAATGGTATGACTGAATTCAGAGCCCTGAGATTTGTGGATCGTCATCGCGTAGGCAGTTTGATGTTCAGGAAGGCGACTTGGCAAAAAGGCTTTTACTGAACCGTCCGCCATTTCAAATACTACGCGAAGCCCTTCTTCCTGTTTTACCACAATGCCGATATCACCATTGTACAAACCAAGACCATGGTCGTTCTGCGCGACCATAATTGGCCTTCCCGGGTAGAAAATCTCTTCTCCAGGAGCAATAAGCCCCTTTTTGGCTAGCGCTTTTTCAATCGCCACGTTCAAGCCTTTGACCCCAAACGGGCCATCAGACAGCGCACAGAGCAAGCGGATATTAGAGAAATGTCTAAGCAAGGTTCGGTTATCTGCTCCCTCGGATAACGCCGCGAGGTAGTTTCGATATCCATTGACCGTAATTGCGATAGCTTCGCCATACACGTCACCGTCAAGGTCGTGAAGAGCAATATCGCCGAAGCCCTGCCGCAAGACTCTATCAACCCAGCGTGTTTCGCCCGCATTAATGGCATAAGCCAGTTGGCCAACGCCGGATTTAGCATGGAAGCGGTAGCTTTTGCGTAGCAAACAGACGCCATCAGAGACAGCAGGGACTGAATCTTCCTGCGGCAAACGAAAGCCTGTCAGTGACGCTAAGGTCCTTGCGCGATCAGCACTAAAACCACTTCCGGCATGCAGACAGATATCACCCAACACAGCACCCGCCTCAACAGAAGCTAACTGGTCGCGATCTCCCAGAAGAATCACTCTGGCATGCTGAGGCAATGCCGCGAGCAATCGGGCCATCATAGGCAAATCAACCATGGATGCTTCATCGACCACCAGCACATCAAGGTGAAGACGGTTGCCAGCATGATGTCGAAACTCAACACGGTTTGGAATGGCACCAAGCAGTCGGTGAATGGTTGATGCCTGAGTCGGAATTTTGTCTCTCACCTCGTTACTCACCGGCAATGCCGCAACGGCTTTTCCGATAGATTCCGTCAGACGGTTTGCCGCTTTCCCCGTCGGTGCCACCAGCTTGATTTCAGGGCCATTCGGTTTGTCGCTACTGCTGACGATCGCTGCCAAAAGCTTCGCCACTGTTGTCGTTTTCCCTGTTCCAGGGCCACCAGAGATAACTGCAAAGCGATAACTTAGCGCCACGGCTGCCGCGACTTTTTGCCAGTTTAATCGTGAGGTTTCCGGCACCAGACTCAGCACCTGGGTATCCGTTGCTCCAAAATCTAGCGCCGTTTTCAGTCCGTCTACATCAACCTGCGTCAAATCGTTGATATCGAAGAAGTCGACCAGTTTCTCCGCTTTTTCGCTGTCTTCCCATGTGCTGTAGAACTGACGGAGCAAAGCCATATCCGGTAGGAAAAGATCGTCCAACACGCCGCGCAGCGTCATCGGCAAAGGAAGCTCAGTGGCACGTGCAGTAATTTCGTTAGTCACCAGGCACTCTGCAGCCCAATAACGATAAAGATAGAGGCGGGAGCCACTCAGCACCATCGGTGTCGGTTCACTTCCATAACCGACAACCGGAGATCCGGACACCAAAGCGAGCACATTTTCTGGTGTCATCAAGATTGCCAGTTCCGCGGATTCCGCTGGCATCAGGTCAAAGAGCCTTGCGCTGTCTAAGGCTGCCAGATCAACACAGACATTACCTTTACCCAGCTCAAAACTGACTAAAGCAGCCCATCCCACCATAGGAGATTCAACGTCCCCAAGCTGCTCACCGATAAACTGGGAAAACTGACGGTCGATAGCTCTGATGGCTTTTCGCTTATACAGCGCGTTGAGTTTTTCACTTATCGCCATTTAGGCTCTCCCCATCAGAAAGCTTTCCTTCCGCGGATAACAATGCCTCTCCAGAAAAAATGGCATCAAGGCCATCGAGAAGCTCAAGGGAAGGTGAGGTATAAAAAATACCGTGGCGAGTACCCGCTTCAATACCACGAACAAAAAGATAGAAAACACCGCCCAGATGACGCTCAGGCGAATAATCTGTTAAACGCTGACGCAGGAAACGATGCAGAGCGAGAGAGTAAATCTGGTATTGGAAATCGTAGCGGTGATCAGCCATGGCATCTGCCAGTGCCTCCTCAGTGTAATCGGCAGGCGAATCTCCAAGATAGTTCGACTTCCAGTCCAACACGTAATAACGCCCCTGCCAGCAGAACACTAAGTCGATAAAACCTTTCAGCATGCCACTGGCGGTATCAAAGTGCAGCTCACCAGCCTGCCCTGAAAGAGGATCGTGTTCGGCAATTAACCGGTTCACACGGCCACTATCAAGTCTTTCCACCGGCATCACGAATTCCATCTCGGTCAATCTTGCGGGTTCATCAACCTCAGACAGCATCAATCCTTCGTCATTAAGCGGTTGAGAGACAACATCAGACAACAGTTTCTGCAATACAGGTATCCAGCTTTCGTCGTAATTTTCGAGCAGCAGGTGATGGCGGATCATTTCGGCCACTTCCTCACTGAACATGTCTTGCCCAAACTCCACGTTCTCAAACAAGGTGTGTAGGAAAGTCCCCGGACGGGCACCTTTCGGAAACTGGAATATGGTAGGCGCGCTGTCGGTCTCCGTGTCACTTTCATCGTGCTGCTCTTCAGCGGCATCAATATCAAAGGCTGGTAAATCAGGCAGCGCACTGCTGTGACCTTGCTTGACCAAACCGGAATAACTGGTCAGGCGCCAATCACGGCGGATACGTCCTTCGAAGGTTCGCGCTTCAATGACGTCATCATCAGCCAACTCTGGCTTCAGTTTTCCGTCCGATACTCTGGGTGGCTCGGTTTTCTCAATGCCGTCGCAACCCGCTGCCAACGAATCAACCTCAGCACCCAACCCCGCGGCATCTGAGGCCTCACCTTTTTGAATCAGGTAACCCAGTGCTGATTTATGAAGCCCGGTATCTCCGGAAGATTTCCTGCCGTCTTTTAGCGGTGCAAGACCTATAAAGCAGCCGTAGACGGCACGGGTCAAAGCTACGTAAACGAGTCGAAGATCTTCGGCCAAACGCTCTTTATCTGCCTGTTCAATGGCGAAGTCAGGCTCGGTCAATGACAGCACAGGCGTGTGGTCTTCATCATGGAAAAAAGGTCGGTCTGATGGGCGGAAATTACAGGCGAACGGCAAGTAAACCAGATCGTATTCCAGACCTTTAGATTTATGAATGGTGACGATTTGCACCAAGTCGCGCTCAGACTCCAAACGCACCTGTTGCTCTTCACTGTTGCCGTTAGGGTTGTCGATATGGTCAGCCAGCCAGCGGATCAATGCATGGTGACTATCCAGTGTCTGACTTGCCTGTTGCAGCAGTTCACCAAGATGCATCAGGTCAGTGAGTGCCCGCTCACCATTGTCTTCACAAAGTAAGCGTTCTGCGATACCACGGCGTTGCATCACCTGACGGAGCATGGGCATCACACCTCGGGTAAACCATACCGTTTGGTAGGTAGAAAACTCCATCACCGCCCTCTCCCACGCTTTTTCGTCATGGTTCAAGGTATCGATTTCACTGGCCGTCAGCGCAAATAGGCCGCTTGCCAGTGCAGCACGAAGTTTTCGCTCACTATCAGGCGTCAGTACCGCAGCAAGTAGCCTTTGAACATCCGCTGCCAGATGGCTTGAGAACACGCTGTCGCGGTTCGAGAGATAAACAGAAGCAATGCCCTGCCTTGCCAGTGCAAGCTTCACTTTGGCTGCTTCGCTGCCGGTTCTCACCAGCACTGCGATGTCTCCGGCATGAATAGGCTTGCGTTTGTCGCCTTTGCAGAAATGCACGTTACCTTCCTGCGCTTTCGTCAGCACTTCGCGGATGTTGCTCGCAGTGGCATGGGCCATTTGCTTTTCGTAATCAGCTTTCGAAACCAGATCTGCCGTTTCATCCAGCCAAAGGGTCATCGAGGCTTGTTTAGTGCCATTCACTTCCCAATAGCGCTCATCAGCACCCGGTGAGTAAGCAACAGCAGTAAAAGGAATGTCATCGTTGTAGATAAAAGGCGATTCCGCATTTTTGAAGACATGATTAACTGCTTCTACCACACCTGCCGTCGAACGCCAGTTAATGCCTAGGTTGTAATGGTCGACGACCTGACGGCGCGCGTGGATATAAGTGAAAATATCTGCGCCACGGAAAGCATAAATCGCCTGCTTAGGATCCCCAATCATAAAGAGGCCACATTCAGGCTGTTCGGCATAAATATCGCTGAAGATTTGGTATTGCTGGTGGTCGGTATCCTGGAATTCGTCAATCATGGCGACCGGATACAATGTGCGGATACGCTCGGCTAGAACACCTTCACTGTCGTTTTCCAGCGCCGATGAAAGCTGTGACAGCAAATCATCGAATGACAACCAGCCAAAGCGTCTTTTTTCCTGAGCCAGTAAAACTCTCACCTGACGAATGGCATGCGCCGTCAGCGCATCTTTCAGCGTTGGAGGGTTCGCCACCAGCTTATCTATTGCATCAAAAACCGGATGCGTTGGCACTTCGCCTTTCTTGGTTTTTTCTGCCAACATTGACGCAGAAAATCGCTCAAGGTTTTTCGGCAATTCATAGCTGGAAGTTATCCGGGATGCCCAGTCTGAGACCTCTGAAAGCCAGTTTGGCATCGACTTTTTACTGTAGCTGCGTTTGTCAACGCCAGATCCTGAGATCAGAGCTTCGAGATCGCCCGCAGCTTCTAGCCATAACCTTTTTACTTCTTCGATTCTCGCCAGGTTCTCCTGATGTAAATCATCAAGATTATCCGGCATATCAGGCGCTTTGATGGTGACCAGCGGTCCAGAGAGATAAGTGCTAATGTCTTTCAACAGTGACAGTGGAGATTCCCAGTAACCCCGAACGACACCCGCGAGCGATTTGGGCAATGGATAGAACTGGCGTCGCCAGTAATCCGAGACCGCGCGTTCACGTAAAGCACTTTCATCAGTAATGAACTCGTTGGTAAACAGGCTGCCAGACTCGAAGGCGTTTTGGGTGAGCATGCGCTGACAGAAACCGTGAATGGTAAAGATTGCCGCTTCATCCATCTGGCGTTCGGCTTGCAGAAGCAAGCGCTCGGCGTATGAATAATCCTGCACCTCATCCAGCAGAGGTTTAATCACAGGGTCTTCGCTGTGCCCTCGACTGAATGCGAGACGTGAATCATGGATACGTGCTCGAATACGGTCACGGAGCTCCTGCGTGGCAGCCTCGGTAAAGGTCACTACCAGAATTTTATCGACACCCAACGGCGAAACATGTGCAGTATCTTCGCTGCCGTGCCCCAACAATAGCCGTATATAAAGACCCGCAATGGTAAAAGTTTTCCCCGTACCGGCAGACGCTTCAATCAGTCTCTGTCCGTGTAGAGGGAATGACATGGGGTCAAGAAGTTGGGTTGACATGCACTGTTGGCTCAAAGGGGAATAATGTCCCTAGTTTATACCCAAACCACCTGAAAATGCTCGCTTTCAGAGGTCATTGTTCCGTTCAGTCCGAGGGCAATTTCGCGATAAACATTCATTCCATTTCCGCAAAAGCGAATGAAGGAATGCAGAAATTGAGGTTCTCTGTTTAGCCCACTTACCTGAGTCCTAAACACGTAGTGTATTTAGAGATATTAACACCGTGACATTTGACATTGGTTTACCACCTAAACCTATCAACTTCCTCTACATCAATGATTACAAAACCAGACATTTTGTGTGACGGAAAATAAGTCTGCGAAGCAGATCAATCAAATACAATTCTCATTACGAATCGCCCTATTGATACTTTGCTTCAATTAAGTAACCCTTCGTGTTTAATTTTCGTTACGGACATCTAAATACACGTATATACTTAGTATGAAATTTGTTGCGAACTTATCTGTACGATATAAGCTACTGCTTATTGTATGCATCTCAGTGATTAGCATTGTCCTGCTAACAGCTTTCCAAGCGAGAAGCCTGCACAAAGACCTCCTGTTGGAGAGAAAATCCAGCTTAATGCAAACCATCGAGCTGGCGATGCAAATTGTCGACAGCCACTATCAGCACGACCCATCCGAGGCCAGTCGCCAGAAGGCGATGACGGCGATTCAGCCCCTAACCTTCGGTGCTGATGGCTATTTCTTTGCGATTGATAAAAAAGGAACCATGCTAGCCGGTGCCAAAAGCCTGATTGGTAAAGACTTCAGCAGTTTCAGGGACAGCAAAGGCACACCACTTCTCAGGGACTTCAGACGAGTCGCTCAACCTATCGAAGGTGGATTTACCAGTTACTGGTTCCCTAAGCCCGGAGGCAAAGAGCCTCTGGAGAAAGTGAGCGCAGTAAAACGCTATGAACCGTGGGAACTGCTTATTGGTACCGGCCTATACGTTGACGATCTCGAAGCACTGGTGTGGAAAGAGGCCTCTAAGTCGGCACTATTCGCAATGGCTATTGCTGCCGTTCTGGTGTTACTTGCGACTATGCTTTCACGCATGTTGCTCAACTCTGTCCGTGAAATTCAGCGCGCGCTCAGTATCGTTGCTAGTGGTGACCTGACAGCCCGTGCCAATGTAGACAGC
Source organism: Grimontia marina (assembly GCF_900060185.1). Classification (GTDB taxonomy): domain Bacteria; phylum Pseudomonadota; class Gammaproteobacteria; order Enterobacterales; family Vibrionaceae; genus Enterovibrio; species Enterovibrio marinus. Next base: position 160,363 of record NZ_FIZY01000002.1, read on the forward strand.
ACTGACGAGCTTGGCGAGATGTCACGAAACTTGAATACGGCTTGTGAGCAGCTTCAGGGTCTGCTTTCCAGTGTCGATGCCACACTTCACCAACTCGACAGCGACAGTAAAACCATGGCGGATCTGGCAAACCGTTCAACGGATGGGATTCGTAACCAAAGTCTGGAACTAGATTCCGTTGCCAGTGCGATGGAAGAAATGTCTTCTGCTATCAAGGATGTTGAATCCAGCACACTTACCGCACAGGAGAGTACACGTCACTCCCGCAAGTTGGTGACTGAAGCGGAAGCATCACTCTCTGCCTCACTGGGCAAGTTTGAGCAAGTAAATGACGATGTGATTGATGCAGAGCGCAGCATCCGCGAGCTGGCAGCATCAAGCGACCAAATCAGCGATGTGGTCACTGTGATTAACGATATCTCTGAGCAAACCAACCTGTTGGCGCTCAATGCCGCGATTGAAGCGGCACGCGCTGGCAGCGCAGGCAGAGGTTTTGCGGTGGTGGCGGATGAAGTACGTAAACTGTCGCACTCCACCAAAGAGTCAACCACTCAAATCAATGCCATCATAGAACGGCTGCAAGAACGTGCTCAGGTAGCAGCAAAGATAATGAGTAGCGGCACAGACAAAACGGCACAAAGTCTTGAACAGGCCAGGCTTGCTCAAACTCAGTTGACTGCGTTAGCTGATCTGATTAACGAGTTGGAGCAAATGAACACAGCGGTAGCAACATCTACTTCGCAACAAGTCAGCGCCTCTCAGGAAGTTGCCCGCAGCGTGGTCAATGTCAGCGACATTTCCCACACCAACCGTGAAGCGTCGGAAGATACGCTGGGACTGAGCGATAAGGTAAAATTCCTAAGCGACACTGGACGCAGTCAATTGTCGAAGTTCAAAATCACCAGTTGAGTATGCGAAGAAGGCTGACTCCATAGTCAGTCTTCTTTTTTCTCACCATTTAGCGCGGGTAGCAGCAAGGTTTTTCCAAGCTCAAAAACCTGATCGAGCAGCTCATCTTCTACCTGTGGCCAGACCCGAGCCACGTAAGCATTTTCTCCTTCACCAGACACCATGTAGCCCCCTTCAAAGGCTGAGCGCATTTTGCTGCGCGCTTTATCCAACGTGGCATCGTCTTCAAACCAGTGACCTTTCTTATCAATACAAGCCGCCAAGGCTGCCAGCGCAGTATTTGGCAGATAAGCCAATGGTACTTCCGTACCCGCAAGATAGTATTCGATGTAAACCGCAAGGCTCGATAAAGCGTCCTCTTTGGAAATTGGACTCCACACCACATCATCATCCACTCCAATGAAGCGTGTTTCCAGTTGCTCACCTGACGCGCACTGACAAAGGTGCTCAATCCATGCTGCAAGCTTGTCTCTCGCCCTGACTTTTCCGCTTCGATACAGAATTCGTCCAGCGCGGTAACGTTCATCCAACCAGCCCTGAAGTTTGACTGTTCCCCGGGTTGTGGCGATAGAAAGATTGATTTCCAATGCCTGTCGTTTGTCGGTCAGCAGCGGCTTTAATTGTGCGTATTGAGCCAAAATTCCAGCTTGTTCCGTTTCAAGTGCCAGCTCACCAAAGTGATTGAGCGGTAAACTACCGCTCGCTTTTTGCTGCCTGAAAAAGGCGTCCAATGAGGCTTCACTGTCATCATAAGCAAGAACATGGGAGAGGAGCGCATCCCGCAACTGGTAACGGTGAAGATTATCCAGCGCAAAAGGCTCGGCTTCTTCCATTGCCCCTTCCGGCGACTCAAAGAACACCTTTAAGCGGCGGTTGAAAAAGTACTGAACAGGTAAGCGCCAAAATCGCTGAAGCTCCGCAAGTTCAATCACACCGGATTGCAGATCAGGCTCTTCACTTAGCGCTTTGCCATCAAGGAAAGGCGCTGCAAGTTGCCCTTCGCCACGCGCTGCTGGTAACCATTCCGCGGCGTAACTTTGACGGCTTTCAGTAAAGGCCTGTCGGCTGAAAGGAACAAGTGGATTATGGTGATTCAAGGCGTTGAACAGACGCTCGCCGGACTCGTGTTCCGGCAGAACTTGGTCACCTTCAAGACAATATCCCAAACGGCAATAATCGAGTAATTCAGTCACCAAAACAGAAGGCACTTTTTCTGTGTTGTCCTGAACGGAACGGCCTACATAGCTAATGTATAGGCGTTGCTGAGCTGATTGCAGTGCTTCGAGGAACAGGTATCTATCATCATCCCTACGGGAACGGTCACCGGCGCGGGTGCGACCCGCCATCAAATCAAAGCCAACCGGCGCGATGGTGCGCGGGTAATCGCCATAATTCATACCAAGCAGGCACACCACCTGAAACGGGATAGAACGCATTGGCATCAGGGTACAGAAGTTCACTTGACCGGCAAGGAAGCGCTGGCTGACACGCTCGCCCCCGAGCTTTTCTTTCAGGTAATCACGCACGATCGGGAGCGCGAGAGTTTGGTTGAATCCAGCGTCATCCAGTTGGGTCAGCCAGTTATCCAGTTGAGTGCGAATAAGCTGCCCAGCTAGCTCTTCATCCGTATCCAGTGCAAACATCTCGTCAAAGAGTGATGTCAGTGCCTGCACCCAGGCATGTCCGTCTTTCTCGCCGAGCAGCACTTTTTGCGTCGCCGACATCACACGGAAGAACTCACCCAACTTACCTGCCAGCTCTGCTTCCAATCCTTGTACTTCGTCATACGCCAACACATCGTTGTAAAGCCCAGCGTCGCTCGGCATGGCGTAACCCAGCAACATGCGGTTAAGACCAAACAACCAGGTGTTCTGATGTTGATGAGGCAAGGAGAAATGTTCCGCCGTCGAATCATCGAGTCCCCAGCGAATGCCGGATTCTTCTACCCAGAATTTCACCTTCTCAAACTGTCGGTTATCAAAACCAAATTGACGCATCACGGAAGGCACTTCGAGGATTTCAAGAAGCTCGGCTGCGCTGCAACGGCTGTCCGGAAGCCCTAATAATCGCAAGAACGTTGTTAGGATTGGACTTTCCTGATCCGCGGTGCGGTCGGAAATTGAGAACGGAATAAAACGCTCACCGGGTGCGTTGCCGAATACTGCCTGAATTGCCGGACTATAGGCATTAATGTCGGCGACCATCACGATAATATCCCGCGGAGATAAATCCGGGTCTTGTTCTAGCATCTCAAGCAGCCTGTCGTGCAGCACTTCCACTTCACGCATCGGGCTGTGGCAAACCTCCACCATGACAGAGCGATCTTCAGCGGAAATGCCCAGCTTACTCTCACTGGTAAGGGTTTCCTGTATGTTGCCCGGTTCAATCAAATCAAGAATATCAGCCTGAATATGATGAAGTAAGCTGTCACGCTGCACATCAACAAAGCCCTGATCGACCTCATTACACTGGAGTTCAGAAATCAGCAGCAGGTTGTCACGGCCAAGCTTACCCATAGACGCCAGCAGGCTATTACCGACTTCGGCCGAGTCATCTTCACTGACTAATGGTAGGGCAAACTGCGCTGGCTCCTGAGTATCGCTGGCTCGGCTAATGCGTGAATCCATGCTGGCTGCACGTCTCGCCAGATAGCGTTTGTCACGGATATCCCCCCAGTAATAACGACAAGGGTTAGTGAACATATAGTGGACATCGACATGCTCACCCAGCGCTTTGAGAGCATCAAGATAACGCGGCGGCAAAGCGGAAATGCCGAACACAAAAACGCGCTCAATACCTTTCAGTCCTTCCGGTTTGTTTTTATGCGACGCTAGCGCCTCGATAAACTCTTCATAAAGATTGGCGCGGTGAAACGGGGACTGATCCTGCTGAAGGGTGTAATCGTAAAGCGCCTGCCAAAGCTTGGGCTGCCAGCTTTTCTCCTCTGCCAACTCATCAACTAACTGCTCGTTTTCCCATGCCTTTATCCACTCTGGTCGGTACACCAGATATTGGTCGTAGATATCGGCAATCTTACCCGCCAGTTGGTAAAGCTTCTGATTGTCACCATCGCCTTCAAGGTAACGCTTGAGTTCATCAAAGTCTGGTTGTTCGAGGAGCTCTGGCAGCACTGTCATCAACTTCCAGGTCATCGCTTCTTTGTTGAAAAAGCTTCGCTGCGGCACATCATCCAAAATCTGAGTGAACATCTGCCAAATGAAAGTGGCGGGAAGTGGGAACTCAACGTTCGCAACTATCCCCTGTTCTTTGGCCATTTCCAGCTTGAGCCACTGCGCCATGCCCGGGCTTTGCACCAGGATTAATTCCTTTTGGAAAGGATTATCCAATGGCTTTTTCTGAATAATGGCGACCAGCAGACTTTTCAAAAGATCCAACTGGTTAGAGTGATAGACAGTGAACACGGGCAAGACTCTTGAGAACGGTATTGGAGAGATTGTGGCGGAATGCCCTCAAGAGTGCAATTTCATGCAGTTAGAAATGAAAAAGCCTGCACAAGATGCAGGCTATTTTTAACGATTTCGCGAAGGTTACGCTGTGGCTGGCATTTTCCATTGCAGTGAAATGAAGCGGCGGTAATGCATGGCCACATACCCAACCACGATGGTCGCGACCACCAATTCGATGATACCCAGCACATAAACCTGATTCACGTAAGTTGCCGCCACGCCAACCGACTCTAACCAAGCCGCAGTTTTAAACAATGCTGTCGCGCCGATCACCATTGGGAAGGTAAACGCGGCATAGCCCGGTGAGAATGGCAAACGCAACAACCTGGCAAATGACACGTAAATCACCAGTGTCATCAGCAAGGCAATCCCCAGAAGCACTGCCACAATGACAGGTGAGGGAGATTGACTCACGGTTAAGTAACCAGCCAGAGACAGACTTGCCGGAGCGGCCAGAATCGCAATGGTTGGTTTCGCCGCATCTGGCACCTCACCACAGAAAATCAGGCGGTAAAGCATGAGTGGCAACAATACAGCATAAGCCAGTAAACCAAATAGCATAATGCCGTCCGCCACGGGACGCAGCGCAGGGTTACCTGAGAAAGCAACATCCGCAACTATCAGGCCCACAGGTGGCACAAACCAGCTCGGTACCATGTGTGTCAGTGAGAAGTCACGGGCACGGTGATAAACAAAAGAAACAAGGAACGCGACGTGGGCGACCACGGCCAGCATCCAAAGAGAATCGCCCGCAAGAGGAGACACTTTGCCAACAGAAGCAGAAACAATCATCACGCCCATAGCAAAAGTAGGCACCACACTGCCGACAACAGGGTGCTGCAAATCGCACCAAAGACCTTTGGGAGAAAAAGTAAATTTCAGTGCGATCATCAATAGCATCACACCACCGAGCACCGCCCCTAAAACCTGAGCATTTCCACCGAAATTACCGACATTTTCCCAGCTCCAACCAAGGCTTGCGATTGCCAGCGCGAGGCCAGCCATTGGAGTAGGAAGTAAGTTGAGACGTCTACGCATTGCTCTGCCACATCTTTAGAAGAAAAACACATAAAATATGATAGAACGGCATTATTATTTAGTATATCTGAATATCTTTAACCTAAAGTTAAGTTAAATTTAAAATAGATTAAATAGACGGGTAAATATCCATATGTCATTGTCTCTTCGCCAGCTACAGGTTTTTGTCGCCGTTGCCCAGGAAAAAACCATTACGGCTGCATCCAGTCTGCTTTTCCTCTCCAAACCTGCTGTCAGCATGGCGATCTCAGAGCTGGAAAGTCAGCTCGGGCACAAATTGTTCGAGCGGGTCAACAACCGGCTGATACTCAACGATCAGGGCCATCGACTCCTCCCTATGGCAGACGAGCTGCTTACCCGAAGCGATGAAATCACGAAGGTATTGAACTCTAATGGCGAGCTCTCTGGCCTCCTTAGGTTGGGCGCGAGCGATACGATAGGAAACCAACTGGTGCCATTTTTGCTTAGGGATTTCAGGGCACAGAGTAATCATATTGACCAGGAGCTGGTGATCTCGAATAGTCAATCGATCATCAACAGGTTACTCGCATTTGAACTCGATATCGGACTCATTGAAGGACAAGGCGAGACTAAACATCATTTGGGAAACGATGATTTGCACATGGAGCCTTGGCTCTCAGACGAAATGTGTATTGTTTGCGCCATCGACCATCCTTTGGCGCAAAAAGAAGAGATCACACTGTTTGATTTGGAAAACCATGCGTGGCTGTTGAGGGAAACAGGCTCCGGTACCCGTGAGCATTTCCTCTCACGAATCGCCCCAAGGCTAGAGGACTGGACGGTAGCTTTTGAGCTTCGAACCACTGAAGCCATTATCAATTGTGCAGCTGCAGGACTCGGTTTGGCTTACCTTTCAACACTGGCCGCCAGACATGCCATCAGCAATAAAAGACTTCATAAGCTGACATTGCCACTCGATCTGCGCCGTCAGTACTGGTTGGCACACCACAAAAGCAAACACCACTCGCTTCTGTTTGAACGTTTTCTAACCTTTACCAGCGAGTGGCAAGTTAACGATTAATAGCTGTTATCACCCACGCTGAAAGCGATAATCTGGCTAATTTGGCAAAGTGGACGTCCACTCTCTTCCTGCCATTGATTAAACGCTTCCTGCGCCGCATGCAGAGATTTTCGGGTATCCCGGCCGCCCTCAATGATCTTGTGAGCCCGCAGATATCCCTCAACATCGCCAGACAAAATAAAAGTATCTTTACCCATCATACGAAGTGAATAAGGCCCGGTATTACCTCCCAAGCGACTTCCATGCTTTTTCAGGTGTGCCCATAAGCCAATGATGTCACTTTCCGGCCACTCCGCGACAAACTGGGCAAAGCTGCCGTGTTGCTTCGCTGCACTTTTCATCATCTGGGCATTGTGGGGAATGGTCATGACTTTACCCAGATGACGAATGATCGCTGGGTTTGTCGCTTTCTCTTCCCACATCTCAGGCGGAGTTAGGCACATTTTTTCAATATCAAAGCCCCAGAAGACTTCTTCAAAACCTGGCCACTTGTTCCTCACCACCTGCCAATTCATTCCCGACTGGAAGATCTTTTGACTGAATGTTGCTAGCCATCGATCATCCGGGATCTCGCTAAGTTCTTTTACGCTCTTAGGGTGTGCCAGACGCTGCTCCAGATCGCTGTTACTTCCCTTTCTTGTTGCTGCTCGATGATAAATCTCTGAGAATTTTTCCAATGCCATCACAGTAATCACGGTTAAACTAGACAGGTAACCTTACTCTACTGTATAAACAGACAGTAAACAAATTAAGAGAGGTTAACCATGGCCGTTATCGTCAAATATGTGGTTGAACGCAACGGAGAAGAGAAGATGACTTTTACCTCTAAAGCGGAAGCTGACGCGTATGACAAAATGCTCGACATGGCAGATGAGCTATTTGAGCTGCTGGGTAAAAGCGAAGTCACAGGCGATGAAGCGCAACGCGAAGAATTGTCCCTTTTCCTTGCGCAAAATCGTGAAGAAGTACTCTATGCACTGGGAGCTAAACGCAAGCCAACCCCAAAGCCAGCAAAGAAAAAAGCTGAAGCGCCAAAGGAAGATGACGCCGAAGCGGCTTAACTTCTCAATAAACGCTCCCATACGGAGCGTTTTTTATTTCAATATTGTCCTAATTTTCGGTCTATTTAACCCATATTCACTGCAAGAGCCGTTAATATAAAGGATTCTCTCCACTCACCCTTCAATCTCGAAGCACTTCACTTTAAGATGTCTCCATCTATCACAATTATCATGCAGCATCTGATATCAACCGATGCTGGTGGAAGAGACAAGGAGACTCCCGGATCATGGCCAGTTTTGCTCTAGCGTTTGGCACCGCGACCAAAAACAAAGATGGAAAAATCATCGAAGCATTTTTCCCAACCCCAGTTCTTAACCCTTCAGATACTCTGGTTTCAGCTCTTGCTGACGTTGTCGGTTATCAGGGCGGTAACGAGGCGTTTGAAGTGGAAGCAGCACAATGCGCAGCTATCGCTTCTGCTTTCTCCGCAGCTGACGAACAAGCAGCAGCATCATTTGCGACCAAAGCAGCGGAGTCTAGCCAACCACTCGTTCTGACTATTCTTGTGACTGACGAAAAGCCAGCAAGCGTGGCAGAGGGCTTCCTCAAGCTTCAACTCATTTCTCACCGTCTTGCTAAGCCTCATGGCATCGTGCTGGATGGCATTTTTGGTCTACTGCACAACATCGCTTGGACTAACCAAGGACCAATCGATCTACCAGAGCTGGCTGAACGTCAAATGGAAGCTCGCTTGAAAGGTGAAACCCTGACAGTAGATTGCGTAGACAAGTTTCCTAAGATGGTTGATTATGTGGTTCCTGCAGGCGTCCGTATCGCAGACACCGCACGTGTTCGTCTGGGTGCACATGTGGGTGAGGGCACCACTGTTATGCACGAAGGCTTCATCAACTTCAATGCAGGCACTGAAGGCGTCAGCATGGTGGAAGGCCGTATTTCTGCAGGTGTGATGGTCGGTAACGGCAGTGATATCGGTGGTGGTGCTTCAATCATGGGCACCTTGAGCGGTGGCGGCCAAATCGTTATCTCTATCGGCGAAAACAGCCTGTTGGGTGCGAACGCGGGTCTTGGTTTCCCACTGGGTGATCGCTGTACCATCGAATCAGGTCTGTACGTGACTGCAGGTACAAAAGTCTCCATGCTGGATGCAAACGGCCAAGAAGTGGAAACTGTAAAAGCACGTGACCTGGCAGGCAAAACAGACCTTCTGTTCCGTCGCAACTCAGTGACCGGTAAGATTGAGTGTCTGACTAACAAATCTGCGGTTGAGTTAAACGCTGAGCTACACGCGAATAACTAATTTGCAAGTTAAAGCAAAGATTGAAAAAGACCAGCCTAAAGCTGGTCTTTTTGTTTGTCATTTAGAAGATACTTCCCGCTTCAAGCCCTGTTCTCCAATTTGCTTCATAGTCCCAACCTGTCGGGGAGTCATCTATACAAACCGAATTTCTTGGCTTGCCTAATATCCCTGCGTGATATGCATTTTCGGGTTGGCAATACACATCCATATGGGCTTTATAGGCAGAAAGATAGTCTTCTTGCACTGACTCAGAAGTCGCACCAAGCTCCCTCAATGCCTTCGCAGAGCGAGGTTTATTCCCTACTTCAACATCATAGCTTGCAAGTGCTGACCAGTTTTGCTCTTCAGCGTATTGAGAAATCACCGAGCTTGAGCAGCCTATAAGACCTAGAAGAACAAACATCGCTATAACTAAAGCTCTCATGACAACCTCCCGCTTCATTTACAAAAAGTATATGGGATAAGGCTGAACATAAACCATACAAAGTAGTCTTTTAGATAGCCAAAACATACAAATGCAAAAAAGCCCTGACCGTCAGGTCAGGGCTTTTTCTAAATTAGAAGCCTGGCGATGTCCTACTCTCACATGGGGAGACCCCACACTACCATCGGCGCTGTTACGTTTCACTACTGAGTTCGGCATGGAATCAGGTGGGTCCATAACGCTATGGTCGCCAAGCAAATTCTGTGGCTTTATCCCGCTGGCTATAAAGCACGCTAGCGGCGTTACTTTGCTCCCTCACTCGGTCATGTACAGTCGTACACTCCCTCGTTCGGCTCACAAAATGCCTTGCTTTCGTACTTTATCCCTGCGCTGTTCTGGCGCTAGCTGGATAAATCCATCATCTGAAAAGTGACTGTCTTTGTTCTCGTTCTTACACATTCAATGTTCTATCTGAGTCCGTCAAAACCCCTTGGGTGTTGTATGGTTAAGCCTCACGGGCAATTAGTATCAGTTAGCTCAACGCCTCGCAGCGCTTACACACCTGACCTATCTACGTCGTCGTCTCCAACAACCCTTTAG
>NZ_FIZY01000003.1 GCF_900060185.1 Grimontia marina
GAACTGAGTGCCGTCGACTGAAAGTAAACTTAGGCCAAACCATTTGTCATCGCTATCTTCCTGCTGGGTCCAATGGGCTGCTGTCAGTTTAAAAAGCGCTTCCAAAGGTTGGGCGGTGAGGCGCTTTCTCGCTTGAGGGATAGCACTTGGTGCAACAGAATCCCCTAAGTGGTTGGAAAGCTTGAGGTCTAATTTATCTAAAACTTCCGTGATGGGTTTATCCCGATACAAGCCAATACCGACAATCAACCAAACGACAAGTTCGGCGGGTAACTTACGCCGTCTCATACTGGCTTTGTTGGTCGAATCAAGGGCTTGCTCTATCCATTCGAGCGGGAGTTCTTTTTGGAAGAGGGCCATTGATTCGGGTGCAGCAAACGTATCGACATCAATCAGCCAGTGAGCCAACATAAAAAATACCCTCAGCAATTAGTGTACTGAGGGTATTGTTAACCATCTGTAGGATCGTTCAACTGATCAATGCCTTAACTGATCGGTGTTATCGTCATTGACGAGGCTTTTTTGTATCTGCAATGTATCACCAGCCAAAAGAAAAAAGGGTTGAACGCTCGACCAACCCCTTCTGGAATTATACCAATCACAGTAGGTAGGTGATCAGAAATAGCGCAGGAAAAATGCTCGAGAACAAGGCGAAAAATTCCGATAAGTAGTCATTCTACAATCAAATTTTCCAACGCAGTTATCGAGCATTTTAACAAGCTAGGATGAGCAGATATTTACTACGATTGGTATTAATTAAATATCGATTGCAGCCAGCTTACCGGGTCTGGCTTGTCACACCGTTTGCGCCAATGGCCTTTCGGGTCCCACATCGGCAACTTACTCTCGCTGAAGCAGTCCGTCACAAACTGCCCTTCCCTGACCTGATACGGCACACTGGCAAGTTCAGAAGGCCAATTCAGCGTCAAAGGCTCAGGTTGCCTTGCTTTGATGTAATCCGCATACAAACGTAAAGCACCGGATGAGCCAGTCAGTTTGGTCGACGTGTTATCGTCGCGGCCTAGCCAGACCGTGACCACTTCCCGACCATCAATGCCGACATACCAGCTATCACGGTTGTTGTCTGTGGTGCCTGTTTTACCGGCAAGTCCCGCCCAACCGAAAGAAGAGTTGAGGTAACGGCCTGTACCGCTTCGCACCACTTCTTTCATCGCGTACATGGTCAGCCAGCTTGCCTGCTCAGAAACTGTCTGGCTCGACTTCGGCCAATTTCGGTAAAGCACCTGACCGTCACGGGCAACGACTGCACGCAACGCTGTTAAATTAGCTTTCCGTCCGCCACTAGCGATGGTCTGGAACATTTGCGTGACTTCCATCGGCGTCAAGGTAAATGCCCCGAGAAGCAATGATGGCACACGGGTGATTTGGTCCGGGTCGACACCAAGTTCTTCATAGGTATCAATCACTGTTCCCAAACCTATGGCCAAACCGAGATTGACCGTCGGAATGTTGTAAGAATTCGCCAGCGCTTTGAGCAAAGGTACTTGATCACGAAATTTTCGATCATAGTTGCGCGGCTTCCATTCACTACCCTGATTGCCTTTCAGGACGATCGGTTTATCATCTAATGGTGACGCCAGATTGTATTTGTCAGGATCAGACAATGCTGCAAGATACACAGCCGGTTTGGAAAGCGAGCCAATCTGTCGACTACCATTGAGTGCCCGGTTAAAGCCGGCATAACCAGGGCGGCTACCTCCGACCATGGCGCGGATCTCTCCACTTTGGCGGTCTGCAATCACCACTGCCGCTTCCAGATTTTTTCCGGCAACTTTCTTCAGTTGATCAACCTTCTTAACCACGGTTTTATCGATAATCGACTGAGACAAAGGATCCAGCGTACTGAACACACGAAGACCACTCTCCGGATTGAATTGGCTGCCAACGCGCTCGCGGATTTCGCGGGTCAGCTGTTCAAAGTAAGCAGGCTGCCGACTGTTAATGCTTGGTGATTTCTGAATGCCAAGCTTACGTGCCGCCGCTTCTGCATATTGGCCGGAAGAAATAACGCCACTTTCCATCATCATGCGAAGAATAAGATCACGCCTTTCCTGCACGCGCTCTGGATAACGCCAAGGGTTGTAGTAAGAAGGACCTTTAACGATACCCACCAGCAACGCCAACTGGTCAATGCTGAGCTCTTCAATCGGGCGACCGAAGTAAAGGCGCGCTCCTAAAGGGAAACCATGGACGCCCTTGCCACGCGCTTGACCCAGATACACTTCGTTCAGGTAGGCTTCGAGAAGTCGGTCTTTGCTGTAGCGATAGTCCAGCAGTACGGCGATATAAGCTTCCTGTGCTTTACGCCACAAGGTACGGTCGCGGGTGAGAAACAGGTTTTTTGCCAACTGCTGTGTGAGGGTTGAGCCCCCTTGCACGGTGCGACCCGCTTTGAGGTTGACCACTAGCGCTCGGACAATGGCGAGTGGTGCAACACCGTCATGGTGGTAGAAATCTCTGTCTTCTGTGGTCAAAAGTGCATCGACCAGAAACTCAGGGAATCGCTCACGGGGCAGGAAAATTCGCTGCTCATCGGTATTGGACTCCATGGTGCCCAGAAGCTTGGGTTCGATTCGTAGATAACCCATTTGCTTGCCACTGTCGAGCTGCTTAAGGCTTTGCACGCCTTCCCCGGAGAAGGAGATCATCACATGTTGCGCCTGCTCAGGACCATCTTCAAATTCAAAAGGACGACGGATAATCTCGACACGGGTTTTCGACGCGGAATACTCACCCGGTCGGCTTGGATTGCGCACACGCTTGTAATTCAGGATATCGAGCTCGCGCTTTAGAGTATCAATGGTGACAGCTTCTCCCGGTGCAAGATGCAGAATGCGGCCATATACCACGGCAGGCAGCTGCCAGATTTGCCCGTCAAAGCGCTCCTGGATTTTGCTATCCAGATAAATACCCCAAATCGCCATGACCGCCACAAAAACCAGCGTGCACTTAAAGCTAAAGGAGAGAAGTTTTTTGCCCCAGCCTTTTTTCGCTGGGACCGTTTTCTTCTTGCCACCACATGGACTCGCTGCTTTGCGTCGCGTGCGGGGTTTGGTGTTCTTAGTTTCTTTTGTCATGAAGTCTGGTTCAGGCTTCCGGTTTAAAGTGTTTTTTAGTTAATCGCGTCGGCTGGTGATTTGCAGGGTCATCCGGCCACACATGATTCGGGTAGCGCCCTTTCATTTCTTTCTGCACTTCGCGGTAAGCGCCTTGCCAGAACCCTGCCAAGTCTTGCGTAATTTGCAGCGGCCTTTGTGCCGGGCTCAATAGCTCAACCACCAAGGTGACTTTGCCATCAGCGATGGTTGGCGACGTGGCTTGTCCATACATCTCTTGCATTCTGACCGCCAAGACCGGCTTTTGTCCCTGTTGGTAGCGAATAGCGTAGCGTGAGCCTGTTGGTACTTCGTAAGTCTCCGGCAGCAATTGGTTAAGCTGTTTGGTGATATCCCAGCCAAACCAGGCTTCCAGTGCACTGAAGAAGTCGATTTTCTTCAAATCCTTCAAGCTACGAACCCCGTTCATAAACGGTGCCAGCCAATCGTCGAGCGATCCCAACAGCGCAGATTCATCAAGCGGAGGCAGCGAGATGGCTAACTCCCAGCTTTGCGCACATCGCGCCCGGTTCAAAAGGCTTACCGCTTTGTCTGACATCGGTAATGATGTTTCGCCTTTTCGCTTAATCGCCTGAATCAGCGCACGGGTCAGCATGTCATCACTTAATCGTGCTATCGCTTTTTTAGCGACAACAATGTCACCGCAGCAAAGGTGTTCCTCGGCAACCAACGCGCCTTTCTTTTCGTCCCAGTCTACCCATTCGCGTTCAGAAAACAGTGAAGGCAGACGGGTTTGCAACGTTGAAAAATCCGTACGCACAGCGGTAAAAATACGACTATCGCCTTGCGAAACACTCATCAAGTCCACCGCAATTAACGCTTCTTCCCCTGAGAGTGGATGATCGGCATCGATTTGCGCCCCATGGCCATTACTTAATAAGAAGCGACCATTGTTGCCGCGGGATTTAGCAATCCGATCCGGCCAAGCCGCGGCAGCAAGGATGGGCAACCAGTCACCGGATAAATCCTCCGACAGGGAGCACTTCATTCTTGCAGCCAATTGTCCGGCACGCTGGCGGCAGGTCGGCTTTTTCATTGCCATCATCAATTGAAGGCGTAAATCAGGGTCGGCTTTGCCTCGCGGTGGTTCTTCTGCCCAGGCCGCCAACCAGCAGGCTGTGGAAGTGGCCTCCTCATCAAACGCTTTTGCCGCTATAAGCATTGCACCAAGACGGGCATCTGTTCCCAACTGAGTCACCTGCTTGCCTTTGTGCGTCAGTGCATTGTGCTCATCGAGAATATCCAGCTGTCGCAATAGGGTAACGGCTTGCTGCCAATGTTGGGTCGGCGGAAAGTCAAGCCATTGCAAATCTTCCGGCGCACAGCCCCACTGCACGACTTCCAGCACCAGTTGCATCAAGTCACTGGTAACGATTTCTGGATCTGGAACCGCCCGCATCCGCTGGAACGAGTCTTCACTGTAAAGACGAAGACAAAGGCCCGCTGATAAGCGACCTGCCCGCCCCATCCGTTGAATCGCAGACGAGCGCGCAATCTGCACCGTTTCGAGCTTGGTGATGCCAGTTTTGCGGTTAAAGCACCCCACGCGTTCAAGCCCTGAATCCACCACCAAGCGAATGCCTTCAATCGTCAAACTGGTTTCAGCAATGTTGGTTGCAAGTACCACCTTACGTTGGCCTTTCGATGCTGGTGCGATCGCCGCTTGTTGTTCTTTAGCATTCATCTGACCAAACAGCGGACAAACCATCACACCATCCGGTACTTTCATTTCCAAAGTTTCTGCGACGCGGGTGATTTCTCCTGCGCCTGGCAAGAACACCAGCGCTGAGCCCTCTTCTTCCTGCATCAATTTCGCAACGGCAGACGCCACTAAACCCTCATAGCCGTATTGTTTCGCAATCGGCTGATAACGCACTTCAACCGGAAAGCTTCGCCCTTCGGACATCAGTACCCTGGCTTCAGGTAGCAGGGTCGTTAGCGCTGCATCGTCCAGTGTCGCTGACATCACCAATAAGGTTAAATCATCACGAAGCGCGCCCTGTACATCCAAAGAGAGCGCCAGCGCAAGATCCGCATGAAGGTTGCGCTCATGGAATTCATCGAAGATCACCAAACTCACACCGTCGAGTTCTGGGTCAGATTGGATCATTCTTGTCAGTACGCCTTCAGTGACGATCTCAAGGCGGGTTTTGTCACTGACACGGGTCTCTCCACGCACACGTAAACCTATCGTCTCACCTACTTTTTCGCCGCGCTGGGAGGCCAGAAAACGGGCAATGTTTCTTGCCGCCAGACGACGGGGTTCCAGCAGGATGATTTTTCCTTCGAAGACATTTTGCTCCAGCAGCGCCTGCGGCAATCTTGTCGATTTACCTGCCCCCGGCGGCGCTTTAAGAATCACTTGCGAACATTCGGTCAGTGCGGAGATCACGTCTTCTAAGACGCTGTCGATAGGGAGCTGTGACAATGGAAAGGCCTTTATGTCAGAATTACGCGAACAGTATACCCAAATCACGCAAGGATGCAGGACGTTGAGCAAGGAAACGCGAAGACTCTTCTTCGCTTTGGATTTGAGCGACACGCACAACGCCAAAAGCCGCAGCGCCATTGTTGCGCTCAAGCAAACGCTGGCCGAGCGCGGTCGGCCCGTTCCCGATGAGAACCTCCATATTACCCTGGCGTTTCTCGGCGAAGTCGACAGTCCTGCCTACCGCTCGCTGTGTGAGGTTGCAGATAAAATATCGCTTCCAGCCATCTCCACCCAAACCACAGAAACCGGCGAATTCCCCAAACAGGGCATCCTCTGGCTGGGGATTGAGGAGAATGCCACGTTAAGCACATTGGCTTGCCAGCTGCATGAGGCTGCCGCCAAGATCTTGGGTCGCTCTGCAGAACATAACTTCGTGCCGCACATCACCTTAGCGCGCCGAGCCAGACCGACAGAAAACCGACGTTCTCTCCGAAAGCCGCTCACTTTTTATCACTTCGGCATTTATGCTTCGGTACCGGCTGAAAATGGGCACGGCGTACATTATCAATGCCTGAATCGTTGGACATTAACCCGTTGATGTTCCTCGGTATATTTATCAAGGACAATCATGAAATTTGACCCTCCACTGCAACCAGCCACCTTAATCCGTCGCTATAAACGTTTTCTTGCCGACGTGACATTAGCGGATGGTTCTGAAGTCACCATGCACTGTGCGAACACAGGTGCCATGACGGGATGCGCCACACCGGGTGATACCGTGTGGTATTCCACTTCTGACAATCCCAAGCGTAAATATGCCAACAGCTGGGAGCTGACAGAAACTCAACACGGGCACCTTATTTGCATCAATACTGCACAGGCTAATCGTCTGGTGGTGGAAGCGATCAAAGAGGATGTGGTGGCGGAATTGCAGGGTTATGAAACCCTTCGTACCGAAGTACCGTATGGTGAAGAGAAGAGCCGTATCGACATCCTGCTTCAGTCACCCGACAAACAAGACTGCTATATAGAGGTAAAAAGTGTCACGTTATTGGAAGAAGATGGACAAGGCTTCTTCCCGGATACTGTCACCACTCGGGGTCAGAAACACTTACGGGAATTGGGCGTGCTCGCCCAACAAGGAAAACGCGCGGTGCTGTTTTTTGCCGTGCTTCATTCTGGAATTGAGAAGGTGTCAGCGGCAAAACACATAGATGCGGTCTATAATCAGCTACTTATAGACGCTCAAGCACTTGGTGTGGAAATTCTGTGTTACCAAACGACACTTTCATCAGTCCATATGAGCATAAATAAACGGGTCCCGTTCTCCCAGAATTGAGAAAAAATGTAGACATCTTCACACTGGGATGACAAGAGGCAAAAACAAAGATTGCCTCATTATAGGGTTTCTGATATAGATACCGCCCTCTTTTGACCGAGCAGGTCAGGGTGTATTTAGGAGAACGCTTAATGCCAGAGAGCAAAGTTAAAAAATCGCTGGGCATCCTGGCTACGGCCGGGTTAGAACCTTACCAAGAGAAGGCTGGCGAGGAGTACATGAATGATCAACAAGTTGATCATTTCCGTAAAATCCTCCAAGCGTGGCGTAATCAGCTTAGGGAAGAAGTTGACCGTACTGTACATCACATGCAAGACGAAGCGGCTAATTTCCCTGATCCTGTTGACCGTGCGGCACAGGAAGAAGAATTCAGCCTGGAATTGCGTAACCGCGACCGCGAACGCAAGCTGATCAAGAAGATCGACAAAACCCTTCAGCGTCTGGAAGACGATGATTTCGGTTTCTGTGATTCTTGTGGTGTTGAAATCGGTGTACGTCGCCTTGAAGCCCGTCCTACTGCGGATCTATGCATTGACTGCAAAACCCTTGCGGAAATCAAAGAAAAGCAAATGGCAGGCTAAGCCTACCGCTTTACCGAGATTCATGGCAAAAAGGGAGCTAATGCTCCCTTTTTCCTTTTTCAGAGAAACAGAAAATGCAATACATCGGGCGATTCGCCCCTTCACCATCTGGCCCTCTGCACTTTGGGTCCTTGGTGGCTGCGCTAGGAAGCTACCTTCAAGCCAAAGCCCATCAGGGTAAATGGTTGGTTCGCATTGAAGATATTGACCCGCCACGGGAAGTCGGCGGGGCAGTTGATGCCATTCTAAAAACACTGGATGCTTACGGCCTTCACTGGGATGACGGCATTCTCTACCAGCATGACCGCTATGATGCGTATCAGGCGCAGATCGAGCGCTGGCTGACGAATGGTGACGCCTATTTTTGTCAATGTACGCGACGTCAGATAAAAGATGCGGGTGGCATTTATCCCGGTACTTGCCGCCACCGCACCCTGGATGCTGAAGGCTCTGCCGTTCGTGTCTGCCTTGATAATCCGGTGACAGAGTTTGTCGATGTCAAACATGGCGTGATGCAGCTTGACCCAGCGATGGCGGCGGAAGACTTCATTATCAAGCGCCGTGATGGGCTTTATGCCTATAACCTTGCAGTGGTAATGGACGATATTCATCAGGGCATTACAGAGGTCGTTCGTGGCGCGGATCTCATTGAGCCGACGGGAAGACAGGTTTCTCTTTATCAAAAACTGGGCGCACCTCAGGTAAGTTATTTGCACTTGCCACTTGCGCTCAACGCCGACGGTAATAAGCTTTCTAAACAAAACCATGCTCCGGCCATCGACAACACCCATCCAGGTCCCGCCCTTGAAGCTGCATTGGCATTTTTAGGGCACCCTGTTCCTGCTGAATTAAAGGGGGCGCCGGTGGAAGAACTGCTCCTTTGGGGAGAGAAAAACTGGCAGATAAGCAAGCTGCCAAATGAGACGGAAGTGATTACAGCTTTCTAAAATACGGAGCGGTGATATATCATATGCCGTCGTTTTTATGGCCCGACCTGTCAGATACGAGGTGAGTTATCTTTAATCGAGTTACCAGCTTTTGCCGTAAGGTATTGAATCGCGATAATAAAACACGCGCGATTGATGACCTGAAGCTAGAAGTTATTCCACGCCAAGAGCACGGTATATCAAGAAAAGATATCAGCGAAAATGCGCTGAAGGTGCTCTATCGCCTGAATAAAGCAGGCTTTGAAGCATACCTCGTTGGTGGTGGTGTGCGTGATTTGCTGCTGAATAAACAGCCAAAAGATTTCGATATCGCGACAAACGCGACGCCGGAAGAAGTGCGTAAGCTTTTCAGAAACTGCCGCCTGGTTGGCCGCCGTTTCCGTCTGGCACATATTCTCTTCGGTCGTGACGTGATTGAAGTGGCGACCTTCCGTGGTCACCACGGCGCTGATAAAGGTGATAAGTCTGCCAGCCAGTCGAATGACGGCATGCTGCTGCGTGACAACGTTTATGGCACCATCGATGAAGATGCTGAACGCCGTGACTTTACCGTCAATGCCCTTTACTACAACATTGATGACTTCTCGGTACGCGATTATGCAGGTGGCGTTGAAGACCTGAAAAACCGCGTGATCCGCCTGATTGGCGATCCGGAAACCCGTTACCGTGAAGACCCGGTTCGTATGCTGCGTGCGGTGCGCTTTGCCGCAAAGCTCGACATGCAAATCAACGAAGCAACTGCGGCGCCAATTCCTGCGCTGGCTCACTTGCTTCGTGATATTCCTGCCGCCCGTCTGTTTGAAGAAAGTCTCAAGCTTTTGCAATCCGGCAACGGTTTGGATACCTATCGCCTGCTGCGCGACTACAACCTCTTTTCGCCACTGTTCCCAATCCTTGATGAGCATTTCACCGAAGATCGCAGCAGTAAATGCGAGAAGATGTTAGAGCTGGTACTAAAATCTACCGACGATCGCGTCGCCAATGACCAGCGCATCAATCCAGCCTTTATGTATGCCGCTATGCTGTGGTATCCACTGGAAACCCGCGCAGAAGAAATCGCCTTCGAAAGTGGCCTGAGCTACTACGACGCCTTTATGGTCGCGGCCAATGACATTCTGGATGAGCAGGTGAAGAGCATCGCGATCCCGCGCCGCTTCACTGCAATGATTCGCGATATCTGGCAATTACAGCTTCGCTTGAGTCGTCGTTCAGGTAACCGCGCTTACAAACTGCTGGAACAAAACAAGTTCCGCGCTGCGTTCGATTTCCTTGAAATGCGTGGCAAGATTGAAGGCGGACAACTGGAAGAGCTCGCCACTTGGTGGGATGACTTCCAAAGAGCGAATCGTGACGATCGCCATGACATGGTACAGGTGCTGAACAAGGCCAGTGCAGCGAAAAAGACCCGACGTCGCCGCAAAACCAAGCCTCGCAGCCGAAAGCCTAAACCGAAGTCGAATACAGAATCATGATCCGCGCTTACATTGCTATAGGCAGTAACTTAGGTAATCCGGTAGAGAAAGCCCAACATGCGATTGAGGCACTGAAACATCTGCCGGGTACCCGCTTTGTCTGTACATCTTCGCTCTATAGCAGTAAGCCGATGGGTCCCGCCGACCAGCCCGATTATGTGAATGCGGTTGCAGCCATTGACACCGAGCTTCAACCGTTAGATCTTCTTGATCATACACAGCGCATTGAGCTGGAGTTTGGCCGCGAGCGTAAAGAAGAACGCTGGGGACCACGAACTCTGGACTTGGATATCCTGCTGTATGGGGATCTCCAGCTGGAAAGTGAACGGTTAACCGTTCCACACTACGGGATGAAAGTACGTGAATTCGTGCTTTACCCTCTCGCCGAAATAGCCCCTGACTTGCAGCTGCCTGATGGCAGTGCTGTCGCAGAGCTGGTCGCCGTCACGGATAAAAACGGCCTGACTGCCCTCGCGTAAGCACACCCGCCTAGGCACCGAAACAAAACAAGCAGGGTTTGGGAGACAAGATGAAAAAAATTACGATTAGTACCTTAATGGCATGGAAGCAGGAAGGACGTAAATTTGCTTCGGCAACTGCTTATGACGCCAGTTTTGCCCAATTGTTTGAAGAGCAGGAAATGCCTGTGTTGCTGGTTGGCGACTCACTAGGCATGGTTTTGCAAGGAAAGAGTGACACCCTTTCAGTCACGATTGACGAAATCGCTTATCACACGCGCAGTGTGCGTGCAGGGAGCCCAAATAGCCTTCTGATGGCCGACATGCCATTTATGTCATTTGCCACGCCAGAAGAAGCCTGCAAGAACGCAGCGGTTCTAATGCAAGCAGGCGCCAACATGGTGAAAGTGGAAGGCGGCGCTTGGCTGGCTGATACCATCACCATGCTGACTCAACGCGCTGTGCCTGTTTGTGCGCACCTTGGCCTGACCCCTCAATCCATTAATATCTTCGGTGGCTTTAAAATTCAGGGCCGCGAAGAGGAAAAAGCAGAGCAAATGGTTCAGGATGCACTCGCACTCGAAAAAGCCGGTGCTCAGGTTATCTTGCTGGAATGTGTGCCAAAAGCGCTGGCTGCGCGCATCACTGATGCTGTCCGTGTACCTGTCATTGGTATCGGTGCAGGTAATGCGACGGACGGCCAGATTCTGGTGATGCACGACATGTTCGGCATCTCTGCTAACTACATCCCACGTTTTTCCAAAAACTACCTGAAAGAAACGGGCGACATGCGTCTGGCTGTGTCCCGTTACATTGAAGAAGTGGCAAGCGGCGAGTTCCCTGGCCCAGAGCAGACGTTTAACTGAGGAATGCCGATAAATGCAAGTAATCGCTGAGATTGCCCCACTCCGTGAACAGGTTCAGCAATGGCGCCGTGAAGGCCAGCGCATTGCGTTTGTCCCTACCATGGGTCACCTGCATGACGGTCACCTCACTCTGGTTCGCAGAGCCCGTGAGAATGCCGATGTAGTGGTTGTTAGCATCTTCGTTAACCCAATGCAGTTTGATAAAGCGGATGATTTGGCGGCGTATCCTCGCACGCTGGATGAAGACATTGCCAAACTGAACACTGAAGGGGTTGAGGTGGTATTCACCCCGACCGCAGACATCATGTACCCCAATGGCATGGACAATCACGCATTTGTGGATGTTCCGGGCCTTTCCGGTGTGCTTGAAGGGGCATCCCGTCCAGGCCACTTTAAAGGCGTAGCAACCGTTGTTTCCAAGCTGTTCAATATGGTTCAGCCGGATGTGGCTTGCTTTGGTGAGAAAGACTTCCAGCAACTTGCCGTGATTAAAAAGATGGTGGACGATCTTTGCCTGCCTATCGAAATCATTCCTGTTGCCACAGTGCGTGAAATGGATGGGCTTGCCATGAGCAGCCGTAATACCCGTTTGACCGTCGATGAGCGTCAACGTGCGCCAGTGTTGGCAAAAACCCTGCGTTGGATCAGTAGCCAAATGCGTGGTGGCCGTAGCGACTACAGCGAACTGGTGCTTGACGGTAACGACCAGCTGCGCGCAGCAGGTCTGGAGCCTGACGAGATTTTCATTCGTGATGCCAACACCTTGCAACCTATCAGCGAGCACACTTCTAAAGCCGTGATTCTGGCAGCTGCCTTCCTGAGCCAGGTTAGACTTATCGATAACCTTACTGTTGATTTGACCCCGCAGGTCACTGACGACAGCGAAGAGTAATACAGTCGCACTCGCACTCAGATAGAAAAAAACCGCCGGAAGGCGGTTTTTTTCTACTCATATAACGCTTAGCTTCGAAGGCCAATACCACGACTGATGAGATACCATGCCAGTGTATACAGTCCGACGACAAACAGACTTAATACCGCAAATGACGTCACGATATTCACATCAGACATACCAAGAAAGCCGTAACGGAAAGCATTCACCATGTAGACGATAGGGTTCAGCTTCGACACGCCCTGCCAGAATTCGGGAAGCAGGGAGAGCGAATAAAACACGCCACCGAGATAGGTTAGCGGTGTCAGTACAAAGGTAGGGATGATACTGATGTCATCAAAGCTTTTTGCAAATACTGCATTGATCAATCCACCCAGTGAAAAGACGACCGATGTCAGGAACACCGTGGCCACAATCACGCCGAGATGGGCAATTTTAAGGTCGACAAAAAACAGCGACACCATGGAGACCATCACCCCAACCGCCAAGCCTCTTGCCACACCGCCGCCGACATAACCGGCGATCATGATGTAGTTCGGTACAGGCGCAACCATTAGTTCTTCAATGTTCCGGTGCATTTTGGCACTGAAAAAAGAGGAGGCCACGTTGGAGTAAGAGTTGGTAATCACCGACATCATGATAAGACCCGGTACGATGTAAGCCATGTAGCTAAAGCCGCCCATTTCACCAATTCGGCTGCCAATCAGGTTACCGAAGATGATGAAATACAAGGTCATGGTAATGGCAGGAGGAACCAGCGTTTGTACCCAGATACGGGTAAAGCGGGTCACTTCCTTGATGATGAGGCTTTTAAAAGCCACCCAGTAAAGCTTATTCATGCTTTGGCCTCCGCATTTTCGCGCACCAGCGTCACGAACAACTCTTCCAATCGGTTAGCTTTATTTCTCATCGAGAGCACCTGGATACCTTGCGCGGTCAACTGTTCAAAGACCGTGTTCAGGCCAGTGTGTTTATGCACATCAACTTCCAGTGTGTGGTCATCGACTTGCACCCACTGCACGCCTTCCAAGCTTTTTACTGAGCTGTCCGGCGCCAAATCCAGAACAAAGGTTTCCACATCCAGTTTCTTTAAAAGTGCTTTCATCGAGGTGTCTTCAATCAGCTCACCACGGTTAATGATGCCGATATTACGACACAGCATTTCCGCTTCTTCGAGATAGTGAGTGGTCAGGATGATAGTGATGCCCTGCTTGTTGATTTCCTGCAGGAAAGTCCACATCGAGCGGCGCAGTTCAATATCTACGCCCGCTGTAGGTTCATCCAGAATAAGCAGTTTTGGCTCGTGCATCAGGGCGCGCGCAATCATCAGACGGCGCTTCATACCACCAGACAGATTACGGGCTGATTCGTTGCGCTTCTCCCAAAGGTCGAGCTGGGTGAGGTATTTTCTAGCGCGGCGCTTGGCTTCTTCACGCTCTACACCGTAGTACCCCGCCTGATTGACAACGATTTGTTCCACTTTCTCGAACTGGTTGAAGTTAAACTCCTGTGGTACCAGTCCAATTTGTTTTTTTGCTTCAACCAGTTGGGTGTCGATGTCGAAACCGAAAATCTTCACCTTACCAGACGTTTTGTTTACCAGTGAGCTGACGATCCCAATCGTCGTTGATTTTCCGGCACCGTTAGGACCAAGAAGGGCGTAAAAATCGCCCTCCTCAACCGATAAAGACACCCCTTTAAGCGCTTTGACATCTGTGCCATATACCTTGACCAGATTGTCGATTTCAATTGCTTTCATAAGTGTTATTGATTCTTTTATGGCATGACTTCCGTTAGCCGCTTGGCAGCATTGAGCGCATCGTAACGGGAGTCGAACATGTGCGTGTCAGCGACCCAGTCGCCAACATGAAGGCGTTTTAGCTGTTCTGTGGTCTGCTCATGAGGACTGAGCAAGAACACGGTACAATTCGCTTCGCGGGCATCGGCAATAGCGTTTTCCAGCGCGAGACCCACTGTCATGTCAATCAGAGGCACATCACTCAAATCCAGGATCATCACGCGGTAATCGCCAATGCTGGTGTGTTGTCGAGAGATGGCTTTTGACACGCTGAAGATCATTGGGCCGGAGAGATAGAAAAACAACACCTTTCCATCAGAATTATCTAATAAACCTCTTTCTTCTTCAGAAAGCGGTACATCATCGTCATCGGCATCACTGATAGCTTTGACTTGCTTTGCCTGCTCTCGGCTAAGTCTCTCGATTACAATGACATTGGAAATGAAAACACCCAAACCCACTGCAACAATCAAGTCGACAAAAACGGTCAGCGCCATCACGCCGTACATAATAGCCGTCTGGTGCTTACTGACCTTGTGCGCGCGCTGCAGGAAACTCCAGTCAAGAATGTTAATACCCACATAGAGTGCGATACCGGCCAACACGGCCATTGGAATCGGCTCTGTCAGGAAGCCTGCAACCAATACCACTGCCGCCAGAATAAGGGCACGAACAATACCTGCCAACGGTGAGCGAGCGCCAACCTGAACGTTCACCACGGTACCCATGGTAGCCCCTGCCCCCGGTAGCGCACCGAATATACCAGAAATGATGTTTGCAATGCCCTGACCACGAAGCTCTTTGTCAGAGTTATGCTCCTCACGGGTGAGCGAGTCTGCAATCACGGCCGTGAGTAAGGTATCAATACAGCCCAAGGTACCCAATACTAAAGCATCGATAACCATGGTGGTCAGAAGTTCAGGGGTAAAAGTAGGGAAAACGATCGATGGCAAACCTGTCGGAATTTCACCAATGCGTCGGATGCTCTCGATATCAAAGAAAATGACGGATAGTAAGGTTACCAGCACCAGCGCAACAAGCTGTGCTGGCACGTATTTACGGTATTTCTTCGGGAAGTAGAACAGAATACCTAATGTCAAAAGCCCCAGAAAAAGCTCTTTAAAGCTGAGGTTAGAGACCGTTTCAGGCAATGCCTGAATGGTT
The DNA here is from genome assembly GCF_900060185.1 of Grimontia marina. GTDB lineage: Bacteria > Pseudomonadota > Gammaproteobacteria > Enterobacterales > Vibrionaceae > Enterovibrio > Enterovibrio marinus. Next base: position 15,086 of record NZ_FIZY01000003.1, read on the forward strand.
CCCAGCACACCACCAGGGGGCGCTGCCTGCCCCATCAAAGGGCTGATTTGTAGCAATATCAATATCACACCGATACCTGACATAAAGCCGGATATGACGCTATACGGCATCAGGGTGACATATTTCCCAAGTTTCAGTGTGCCCAACAAAACCTGAAAGGCACCGGCCATCATGACAACGGTAAAGGCCATTGCCATTCCTGTTTCCGGATACCTCGCCATCATGGACGTAAGGACAGCAGTCATAATGACTGTCATCGGGCCCGTTGGCTCAGAAATCAGTGTGGAAGATCCACCAAACAATGCAGCAAACAAACCAACGAGAATAGCGCCCCAAAGTCCTGCTTCAGCACCCGCGCCGGAGGCGACACCAAATGCAAGCGCAAGGGGAAGAGAAATGATGGCAGTAGTAACACCGCCGAAAATGTCGCCTTTCAGGCTCCAGTGTTTGAACCGGTCAAAATTCACAACTTGCTTCCTTTTAATACTTCCTTTTTCGGCAAGCTACCCAATTACCCAAATGGACAATTGGATCTCCTTTACTGTGCTCTCCAAAACCAAAGACACAACTTTTCCCAGACCATCCGCGATGCTTTGCAGTTGGTGTAAACATTTTGTTCCCAAATGGTTAGCGGGGAGGAGATAAAGCGCGCCCTAGTATACCGTTCAATTACGGTAACAGGGATCTGTTATATCAACCATAATGCTGGTAGGAGGAGCTAAAATGTTGAGTAGAAAGTGGTAAATTGTATCTAAATATGAACTTTTGTGGTGTATAGTTGCTCGCAACAATTCCTAGGGGGGTGCCATGGCGCAAATAAAGCAGCTTCTTTCCAATAACCTAAAATGGTCTAAAACCATCAAGGAAGACAATCCGGCTTACTTTACTGAATTAGCAAAATCCCAGCACCCTGAATACCTATGGATAGGTTGTGCTGACAGCCGTGTTCCGGCGGAGCGCCTAACTGGACTAGACTCTGGAGAGCTGTTCGTGCACCGAAACGTGGCCAATCAGGTGGTTCACACCGACCTAAACTGTCTTTCTGTCGTCCAATACGCTGTCGACGTCCTTCAAGTAAAACACATCATTGTTTGTGGTCATTACCGCTGTGGCGGTGTTCATGCTGCTATCGAAAACCCTGAATTGGGTCTCATCAACAATTGGCTTCTACACATCCGAGACCTTTATCGCAAACACAAACGCTATCTAAGCGGCCTCACAATAGAAGAACAGAGTAATAAGCTCTGTGAAATCAATGTAGCAGAACAAGTTTACAATCTCGGTAACTCCACCATATTGCGAGCTGCTTGGGAGCGTGGACAAGACGTCAAAATACATGGCTGGTTCTATGACATCAGCGATGGTGTGCTGAAAGATTTGGGAATGATGGCTAACAGCATTAAAACGCTGGAAGCCGGATATGAATCTGCAATGTCTGAGCTTGTTCCGGAATGACACAAGGCAAGTTCTGGACACAGTGAAACAAAAAAGCGACCCGAAGGTCGCTTTTTTCATGACTGTAGGTATTAACCTTCCAGTGGAACCACTTTGCCAATATAAGGCAGATGGCGATATTTCTGAGCATAGTCGATACCCACACCCACAACGAATTCGTCAGGGATTTTGAAGCCGTACCAATCTACGTGCACATCTACTTCACGACGTTCTGGTTTATCCAGTAACGTACAGATGCGAATAGACTTAGGCTCACGAATAGACAGGATTTCGCATACTTTGCTCAGAGTGTTACCGGTGTCGATAATGTCTTCCACCAGCAGCACGTCTTTGTCTTTAATGTCGTCATCAAAATCTTTCAGGATGCGCACATCACGAGTACTTTCCATCGCGTTGCCGTAGCTTGATGCTGTCATGAAGTCGACTGAATGAGGCAGATCAATCGCGCGCGCTAGATCCGCCATGAAGACAAAAGAGCCACGCAATAGACCAACCATGACCAGATCCTGAGAATCTTTATAGTGTTCAGTGATTTCAGCACCCAAAGCTTTTACTCGCTGTTGGACTTCCTGCTCTGAAATCATCACTTCTACGGTATGTTTCATTCTAATCCTCGACGGTTATCCGCCAGACTACCTGTGTAAATGAGGTCGGTCATTCTACCATTGCTCCTTGCTCAAGCCTACTCTCGATGCATGTCAAAATTTCGACGCTCAATAGCGCCAAGCCATTGTTAAGCAACTTGTTGCTGTTGTACACTCCGCAAGCAGTTGTTAAATAAAATGTTACATAAATTTTAAGTTTGCCAGTTATAGGCAACCAAAACTCGTTTAAAGTTGGCAGGAACCAGGATGACTACATCTAGTGGACGTACAAGAACCCGTTTGTCGCCTGAGCAGAGAAAAGAACAACTGCTCGGCTATGCGCTGGAAGTCTTTTCCAAACGTGGCATTGGCCGCGCAGGACATGCTGATATCGCAGATATGGCACAAGTCTCGGTAGCGACAGTATTTAATTATTTCCCTACTCGGGAAGATCTCGTCGAAGCAGTACTTAAAGAAGCAGAAAAAGAGTTTCAACAAATTATTTCGCGCCACCTTCATTTGGGCAAAAACCACGTCCGTAATTCACTCTCATTCGTAACTTCAGCTGTTATCGATGCGGCGCTTGCAGATAAGGAATGGCTCAAAGTTTGGTATGAGTGGAGCACGTCTATTCGCGAAGATATCTGGCCAAACTTTGTTGAAGGCAAAAACGTGGTGCTGGAGCAATATACCGCTCTTTTCAACCATGGCCTTCAAGAGGGTTTGATACCAGAACGTCGCTCAGCGATCGAACTAGCTCGACTCTTCGACGGTGTTTGCTACATTCTTTACCTCCAGTCTAACCAGCAACCTGACAAAGAGGCGTTAATTCGTCAGGCTGATGGCTATATTGATTTGCTCTGCGGTCATTAAGCCCTAAAAGCAACAAAAAAACCGGCATCAGCCGGTTTTTTCCTATTCCGTTTAGGCTCGCCCTGTAGGCTTTAAGAGGCTTCGAAAAGCACTGGTGGGTGCGGCCTGATATCGAGCCTGACTTTGTCACCAATATCAAGTAACTGGTTGGAGTACACCATCAGGCTTTGACCGTTGACATCTACTAGGTAGCGGCAACTGTCACCCATAAACTGTACATCACTCACCACCCCATTACCTGCATCATCAGGGGTAATAGTGAGGTTTTGTGGACGAATCAACCATTCAAGCTCACTGCCGTTAGACGCCTGTTCGACCGGCCATTCACCCAGCGGCGTATGCATCTTGCTGTCACCATTAACAGAAACAGGCACGTATGAGCCATGCCCCATGAAGTCGGCGACAAAGCGGCTACTCGGACTATAGTAAAGCTCGGTCGCTCCACCATATTGCTCAATCACGCCTTTGTTCATTACCGCCAGTTTGTCAGCGAACGCGAAGGCTTCTTCACGACTGTGGGTCACAAAAATCGCTGTCACACCCTGCTCTTTAAAAATCTTGCGGATTTCCTTAATCAGGCTGTGCCGTACTTGGGTATCAATATTGGAAAAAGGTTCATCCAATAGCAGTAGATCTGGCTTGCCTGCCAACGCACGGGCAATCGCTACACGCTGCTGTTGACCACCTGAAAGTTGGTGTGGATAGCGTGCATCCAAGCCGTCTAGTTTAACCAGCGCCAGCATCTCTTTGACGCGTGCTTTTGCTGCAACTTTATCCCAACCTTTCAGGCCAAACGAAACATTCTCGGCAACCGTCAGGTGCGGGAACAAGGCATAGTCTTGGAAAATCATGCCGATGTTTCGCTGTTCAGGCGGCACATTCAAAGAAGGTCCAACAATCTGGCGACAGTTGATCATCATGTCACCGCTGTCGAGTGGCAATAAGCCCGCAATGGCTTTCAACAAAGTCGTTTTCCCGCAGCCACTCGCCCCCAACAAGCAGACGATTTCGCCTTTTTCGACACGGAAGGTGAGATCATCCAGCACTGCCTGGCCGTTGTAACGACAAATCAGATTGCTTACAGTCAGTGCACAACTCATGAGTGGCTTTGCTCCAAAGAACGGTTAATCATGATCAGGGGTATAAGTCCTACCAACACCAGTAATACCGCAGGCAAAGCAGCATACTCGAGATGCTCATCAGAGGCATAGTTAAATACGTATGTAGCCAGCGTTTCGAAGTTAAAAGGACGCAGTAGCAGAGCTGCATTAAGTTCCTTCATCGATTCAATAAACACCAGCAGCATGGCAATCAAACAGCCACGGCGAATCAAAGGCAACTGCACTCGCTGAATCATGCTGCGCACGTTACAACCCATTGTACGGGCAGCCATATCCAGTGAAGGCGACACTTTGGCAAGGCTGGATTCAACACTACCAATTGCAACCGCACTGAAACGTACCACAAATGCCGCCAACATAGCGAACATGGTGCCGGAAAGAATCAACCCCGGCCTTCCCCAATCCAAAGCTTTTGCAATGTCATTGATGATGTGGTCTGCGCTGGTCAGAAAAATCAGTACACCTATCGCCAGCACAGTACCCGGCACCGCATACCCCATCGAAGCGATGCGAATAGGCACATTGCTCGCCGCGCGGCCGGACAAACGTTTATAGAAATTCACCAATAGCGCAATCATCAATGCCACCACTGCAGCAATTGCCGACACATAAAGGCTGTTAACACTGTATTGCGCAAAATCTTCCACCGAACTACTTGAATGGTAATCCCACGCATAGATAAGAAGTTGTCCCAGCGGCGCAATAAACGCGATGGTAAACAACCCCCAGCACCAAACAGTAGCTAGCATTTTGTACTTACCACGAAGTGGATATTTGGCAATGGTGTCCGGCGTGACATTCTGACTGAAAAGCTTTTGCTTGCGGCGGCTATAGCGCTCACTGCTGATCAGCACAAAAATCACCACCAGCATGATGGCAGAGATTTTCGCCGCGGCATTGAGGTTGGAATAACCCAACCAAGTGTCGTATACCGCCGTTGTAAGCGTACTCACGGCGAAATAGGAAACGGTACCAAAATCACCGAGCGCTTCCATGGCAACCAGCGAGGCACCCACAGCAATAGCAGGACGGGCAAGCGGCAGTGAGACACGAAAAAAGCTTTGAGTTGGAGTACAGCCCAACAAACGTGCCGATTGAGTCAGCGTCAGGCTTTGTTCCATAAAAGCCGCTCTGGCAAGAAGATAGATATAGGGATACAGCACTAAAGCCAGTACAAAGCAGGCTCCCGGCAAGGTACGCAGATCAGGGAACCAGTATTGCGCGGCTGACGTCCAGCCTGTTACATCCCGTAAAAGGAGTTGGATAGGGCCAGCAAAATCAAACCAGTCGGTGTAGATATAACCGACGATATAGCCAGGCAACGCAAGTGGCAGAACTAACGCCCACTGCAGCCAGCGATCACCGGGTATGGAATAGTTAGCCAGAAGCCAGGCAGAAGGGATGCCCATCAGGAGGGAGAGCGATACCGTTCCCACCACCAAAAGCGCCGTGTTAAGGGCGTAAGTGCCCATCACCGTCGACATGAGATGACCGAACACTTCGTCGGACTCACCTAGGGCAGTGTAAAAAATCGCTAAAATCGGCAAAACCAGCAGTAGGGAAAAGACCCAGCTACTGGTTTTCAAAAATCGGTTCTGTTCTAACATTGCCTACAACATTATGGCGTCAGAATTGGCGAAAAGGGGAAGCGCTCTTCCCCTTATCCAAACAGATTCGATGACTTACAGATCGAACTTCACTTCATCCAGAAGCTTCATTGCTTTTTCGTGGTTCTCAGCAACGCTTTCCAGAGACAAGTCGTCTGCACGGTACTCACCCCAAGAAGCTACCAGCTCAGAGCTTGCTACGCCCGGCTTCACTGGGTCTTCATAGTTCAGTTCCGCGTACATCTTCTGTGCCACGTCTGACGTCAAAAACTCCATCAGTTTTTGTGCGTTTTCTTTGTTCGGTGCGTATTTCGCCAACGCCATGCCACTCACGTTAACGTGGGTGCCATTCGCATCCTGACCAGGGTAGTTCAGGTAAACACTTTCAGCCCATGGGATTTGCTTCTCGTCGGCCAGCATTTTACCCAGGTAATAGCTGTTACCCAGAGACACGTCACACAGGCCTTCTGATATTGCTTTAACTTGCGCACGGTCGTTGCCTTGTGGCTTACGTGCCAGGTTCGCTTTCACACCTTCCAGCCACGCTTTTGCTGCTGCTTCACCATGGTTAGCGATGATGGCTGAAATAAGGGACACATTGTATGGGTGTTTACCAGAGCGAGTACAGATTTTTCCTTTAAATTCAGGTTTTGCCAGATCAAGGTAGTCGAAGTCGTCGCCGAGTTTACCTACACGGTCACGTGATGAGTAAACACCACGTGAACGCAGTGTCAGGGAAAACCAACGGTCATCGTTGTCACGGAACTGAGCCGGAACGTTCGCTTCAATCACTTCGCTGTCCAGTGCCTGAACCAGATCTTTGCTATCCAGTTCTTTCAGGCGGGCGATGTCCACAGTTAACAACACATCTGCCGGGCTGTATTCGCCTTCCTGATGCAGTTTCTCTGCCAAACCTTCTTTCGCGAACTTCACATTCACTTTGATGCCGGTTTCTTTAGTAAATGCGTCCAGCATTGGTTCAATCAGAAACGGCTGACGGTAAGAGTATACGTTCACTTCTTCTGCGGCTTGCGCTACGCCTGTGCCCATAACTCCAAACATCAGTGCTGATGCAGTCAACAGCTTTTTCATATCCGTGATTTCCTAAAGTGCAAATTAAAATGAGAACGTTTATCAATGCGATTAGTATACACGCCTAATATGCGTATGCAATGCGTTATGTAACCGATAAATAGCAAAAAGCCCCGCATCCAAAGGATGCGGGGCTTGGTAAGCGCCTAGAAGTGTTACATATTATTTCACGCTAACAAATTCAGGGTAGGCATCTACACCACAATCGTGGAAGTCCATACCTTCAAGTTCTTCCTCTTCACCTACACGGATACCCATTGTGGCTTTCAGCACTGCCCAAACCGCCAGGCTTGCACCGAATACCCAAGCAAAGATAACCGCTGCACCGAAGATTTGTGCGCCGAAAGTCGCGTCAGCGTTGCTGAAAGGCACAGCCAGCAGGCCAAACAGACCACAAGTACCATGTACAGAGATAGCACCTACTGGATCGTCAATCTTCAGTTTATCCAGACCAACGATGCTGATAACAACCAGAGCACCAGACAGACCACCGATAGTCAGTGCCGCGACTGGAGATGGTGACAATGGGTCAGCAGTAATCGCTACCAGACCAGCCAACGCGCCGTTCAGTACCATTGTCAGGTCAGCTTTACCCCAAGTGGCTTTACACACTGCCAGTGCAACGATTGCACCTGCCGCCGCTGCCGCATTAGTGTTCAGGAAGATTTGGCCAACTGCAGTTGCGTTTTCAAAGTCTGACACCATCAGCTGTGAACCGCCGTTGAAGCCGAACCAACCAAACCACAGAATGAAAGTACCCAGGGTTGCCAATGGCAGGTTTGAACCTGGAATTGGGTAGATTTGACCGTTCTTGCCGTATTTGCCTTTACGCGCACCCAGCAGAAGAACACCTGCCAATGCCGCTGCTGCACCCGCCATGTGAACAATACCTGAACCTGCGAAGTCGCTGAAGCCTGCTTCTGACAGGAAGCCACCGCCCCACGTCCAGTAACCTTCCATTGGGTAAATAAACGCTGTCAGCACAACGGAGAACACCAGGAAAGCCCAAAGCTTCATACGCTCAGCTACCGCACCGGAAACCACAGACATTGCAGTCGCTACGAAGACAACCTGGAAGAAAAAGTCAGATTCAAGAGAGTGGTCCGCGCCTTCGCTTTGAGTACCAATCAAGGCACCGAACGATGGCAGCCAGCCGCCTTCCGTGTTGTCGACATACATGATGTTGTAACCCACAAGTAGGTAAGTCGTACATGCGATTGCATACAGACAGACGTTCTTGGTGAGAATTTCTGTGGTGTTTTTAGAACGCACCAGACCAGCTTCCAGCATGGCAAAACCTGCCGCCATCCACATCACCAGTGCGCCTGAAATCAAAAAGAAAAAGGTATCGAGTGCGTATCGCAACTCTGTCACAGTTGTAGTCAGTTCCATCTTTCTTACTCCCCTAAACCTTAAATCGCTTCTGCATCCATCTCGCCGGTACGAATACGTACAGCTTGCTGGAGGTCATAAACAAAAATCTTTCCGTCGCCAATTTTGCCGGTCTGCGCCGCCTTGCTGATAGCTTCAATAATTTCGTCGACGTTCTCGCTGTGTGCTGCAATTTCCAGCTTCACTTTAGGCAGAAAATCCACCTGGTACTCAGCACCGCGATACAATTCAGTGTGGCCTTTCTGACGACCAAAACCTTTAACCTCTGACACTGTCATACCATCCACACCGACTTCAGCCAGTGCTTCGCGCACATCGTCGAGCTTGAAGGGCTTGATAATTGCGTTGATCAATTTCATTACCGTCTCCTTGAACCAGAAAATAATTGAGTTCTGTTTAGGTAATAAACAAATGGTGTGCCAGTTTTTTATTTAATTTAAATTCAATAATTTACAATAAAATCCAAGAATTGATGAAATTATACGCACAATTTTGGTGCATTAAATTCACCCTAATCAGGCAGCGAAAAGAATCGGGGATAGAAACGCACCAAAAAGTTGCGTCAGGAAAGTTAGACAAAGGAAGAACAAAAGATTGGACTAACGGTCATCCATTACCGTTATCTATAAATATCAGCTAATTAGCGACCATAGCGACGTATGAAGTCTTGCCAGGCTTCAAGCACCAAAAGGAGGTCTTCTGGCCCACAAAGTGACACACTTTCCTCTTCATAGGCATGAAGATCCACGTCAGGCATCTCTTCTTCGCTGTCTTCGAGCACGATATTGGCCTGCACCAGGGCTTCTTCCTGTGTCAGTTGCAAGTGGAAGACTTTGCCTGAGCGCGTCCATTCACCACCTTGCTCCATCACGAGCTTCAAATTTTCCAAAACTTCATCAATGGCATCATGATCTGTTCCCAGCTCATCAACGAGCCAGCGTCCGAGTGCTTCATGTCCCATTGATAACTCAGCATGAAAGCTGTCATCTAAAGTATTGCGTCGAAATTCGTAGTCCACGTGTATCCTCCGATCATTGAGAGGCCATTGTTTATATTCTCTAATAAGATGCAATGCGTTTTTTTACTTATGAAGTTCACATATTTCGTCAACAATGAAGCACGCGATTCATTGCAAAAAGTAATCTATGAGAAACATCAATGTCCTTTCATAGCTATCCATGAAGATTACGCCAGACTTAGCCAACGCTATTGTCCAACGCGCGATAAAGATCATAAATAATGCCCTGAATGTCATGGATGAGCATGGTTACATCATTGCCTCTACCGATCATTCTAGGCTTCATCAACGCCATGAATACGCCATTCTGGCGCTATCCGAGAAGCGAACTATCGAAATCACTGACGAAATGCAGCACAACATGTGGGGCGTAAAACCCAGTGTTAATCTGCCCATATTTTTTAAAGATCAGGCCATCGGCGTGATTGGGATATCTGGAAGGCTGGAGGATATTAGACAGTATGGAGAGCTGGTTAGGATGGCCGCAGAAATGACAGTCTCACACGCCAATGACAGCTTCTTCTGGGTCGTCACCCAGTTCAGCAAAATGTCGGTGAGCACTGCATACCGCGCGCAAACCATAGCCACCCTTATCCAAGGTATGACGGGTATTGTCACCGTCTATATTCTTAGTTTAATACTTCTGTAATTTGTTTTTTGGAGCCCAAGAATGCATGTCGTCATTGCCCCTGACTCTTATAAAGAAAGCCTGAGTGCCGCAGAAGTCGCTCAGGCCATAGAAAACGGCTTCAAGACCGTTCTTCCTGCTTGGCGTTTCACCAAACTGCCCATGGCAGACGGTGGCGAAGGCACAGTGCAATCACTGGTTGACGCCACTGGTGGCAGTATTATTCCGGTAGAAGTAACGGGGCCTCTTGGCACTCCGGTTGAAGGATTCTTTGGTCTGCTGGGTGATGGCGAAACCGCCGTCATCGAAATGGCGGCGGCATCCGGCCTTCATTTGGTTCCATCCAAAGAGCGCAACCCTCTGGTAACCACCAGCTTCGGTACGGGTGAACTGATTAAAGCAGCACTGGATCATGGCGCTAAGCACCTGATTGTCGGTATCGGCGGCAGCTCAACCAACGATGGTGGTGCAGGCATGGCTCAGGCACTTGGCGTTAAACTGTTGGACAAAGACGGACAAGCGATTGGCTTTGGTGGCGGTGCATTGGCAAGTCTTCACACCATTGATTGCAGCGATGTCGACTCACGCCTCAAGAGCGTGAAACTTGAAGTCGCTTGTGATGTCGACAACCCACTGTGCGGTGAAAAAAGCTCTTCGGCGGTTTTCGGTCCGCAGAAAGGTGCGACACCGGAGATGGTCAAAACGTTGGATGCCAACCTTGCTCTCTATGCTGACATAATGAAATCAGAGCTTGGTAGTGACGTAAAAAACAGCGCGGGAGCCGGTGCTGCAGGTGGTATGGGCGCTGCATTAATGGGTATTTTCAATGCCATTTTGCGTCCTGGCATCGAAATCGTCATGGATGCGGTTAACCTTCCCGAGCAGTTGAAAGATGCGGATCTGGTCATCACAGGCGAAGGCCGTATCGACAGCCAAACCATTCACGGTAAAACCCCGATTGGTGTAGCGCGCTGTGCCAAGACATTCAGCCTTCCAGTCATCGGCATCGCAGGCAGCATCACTCAAGATAGCGTCGTAGTATATGACCACGGCATAGATGCGCTGTTTAGCGTTGTATCAGGTGCATGCACGCTGGAAGATGCACTGATAAATGCGAAAGAGAATGTTGAACTGACCGCCCAAAACGTAGCGAGAACGTTGAAACTAAGTCCTAAGCTCTAGGAAATAAATATCCCCTATAACGAACAAAGCCTCCCAATTGGGAGGCTTTCTTTTCTCTGTTATTCAAGCATTAAACCGCTGCTTGGATAATCACTTCGTCCGCTTTCTTGGTGTATTGATCCATGCGGTGGAAGTTCAGGTAACGGTAGGTATCTGCCGCTGTCGCATCGATTTGCTTCGCGTATTCCAGATACTCTTCAACCGTTGGGATGCGACCCAGGATAGCACCGACAGATGCCAACTCAGCAGAAGCCAGGTAAACATTCGCACCGGTACCCAGACGGTTCGGGAAGTTACGGGTAGAGGTGGAAAGTACGGTTGACTTGTCAGCAACACGCGCTTGGTTACCCATACACAGAGAACAGCCAGGGGTTTCGATACGTACACCTGCACGGCCATAGATACCGTAGTAGCCTTCTTCGGTCAGCTGGTCACGGTCCATCTTAGTCGGTGGAGCTACCCAAAGACGGGTTTCCAGCGTACCACCAAACTTATCCAGCAGTTTACCTGCTGCACGGAAGTGGCCGATGTTGGTCATACAAGAACCGATGAATACTTCATCTACCTTGTCGCCAGCAACATCAGACAGCAGACGTGCATCATCTGGGTCGTTTGGCGCACACAGGATTGGCTCTTTGATGTCAGCCAGATCGATTTCGATCACTTCTGCATATTCAGCATCTGCGTCAGCTTCCATCAGCTCTGGGTTAGCCAGCCATGCTTCCATCGCAGAGATACGACGCTCGATGGTACGACGATCGCCGTAGCCTTCGCTGATCATCCACTTCAGCATCACGATGTTAGAAGACAGGTATTCTGACACTGACTCTTGAGACAGCTTCACAGTACAACCCGCAGCAGAACGCTCTGCTGATGCATCAGACAGTTCGAATGCCTGCTCAACCGTCAGGTGCTCAACACCTTCGATTTCCAGAATACGGCCAGAGAATGCGTTAATCTTACCGGCTTTCTCTACGGTCAGCAGACCTTGTTTGATGGCGTAGTAAGGGATCGCATGAACCAGATCACGCAGAGTGATACCCGGTTGCATTTCACCTTTAAAACGAACAAGGATTGATTCAGGCATATCCAATGGCATCACACCGGTCGCGGCTGCGAATGCAACCAGACCAGAACCTGCTGGGAACGAAATGCCCAGTGGGAAACGGGTGTGAGAGTCACCGCCAGTACCTACAGTGTCTGGCAGCAACATACGGTTCAGCCATGAGTGGATAACACCATCACCCGGACGCAGGGAAACACCGCCACGGTTCATGATGAAATCTGGCAGCGTGTGATGAGTATTCACATCAACTGGCTTAGGATACGCCGAAGTGTGACAGAAAGACTGCATGGTCAGGTCAGCTGAGAAGCCCAGACACGCCAGGTCTTTCAGCTCATCACGGGTCATAGGACCGGTGGTGTCCTGAGAACCTACCGTGGTCATCTTAGGCTCACAGTAAGTGCCAGGGCGGATACCTTCAACGCCACATGCCTTACCTACCATCTTCTGACCAAGGGTAAAGCCCTTACCAGAGTCAGCCACTGGTTGTGGACGGCGGAAGACGTCAGATGGCTCCAGACCCAGCGCTTCACGTGCACGGTCTGTCAGACCACGACCAATGATCAGAGGGATACGGCCACCTGCGCGTACTTCATCGTAAAGTACGTCAGTTTTCAGGGAGAAAGTAGACAGGACGTCGTCAGAGCCGTGGCTACGAACTTCACCTTTGAACGGGTAGATGTCAATCACATCGCCCATGTTCAGCTTGGAAACATCCAGCTCGATTGGCAGTGCGCCAGCATCTTCCATGGTGTTAAAGAAGATAGGGGCAATTTTGCCACCCAGACAGAAACCGCCTGCGCGCTTGTTTGGAACGTTTGGAATGTCATCGCCCATGAACCAAAGCACAGAGTTGGTCGCAGACTTACGCGATGAACCCGTACCGACAACATCACCCACGTAAACCAGTTGGTGACCTTTTTCTTTCAGCGCTTCAATTTGCTTGATTGGACCAACTACACCCGCTTGGTCTGGATTGATACCGTCGCGCTCGTTTTTCAGCATCGCCAGTGCGTGCAGTGGGATATCTGGACGAGACCATGCATCGGGCGCTGGTGACAGATCATCAGTGTTGGTTTCACCCGTCACTTTAAATACGGTCAGGGTGACTTTTTCAGGAACATTCGGCTTGGAAAGGAACCACTCAGCTTCCGCCCAAGACTCCATCACCTGCTTCGCAAATGCGTTACCCGCTTTCGCTTTTTCTTCTACATCGTAGAAAGCATCGAACATCAGCAGAGTGTGAGAGAGCGCTTTAGCCGAAATTGGTGCCAGTGCATCATCATCCAGCAGAGCAACCAGGGATTCGATGTTGTAGCCGCCTTGCATGGTACCAAGCAGTTCAACAGCGCGCTCTTTGCTAATCAACGGAGAGCTATCTTCGCCCTTCGCGACAGCAGACAAGAAGCAAGCTTTGACATATGCCGCTTCGTCTACGCCTGGTGGGATTCGGTTTTCCAGCAAATCAACGATGGTGCTTTCTTCACCGGCAGGTGGGTTCTTGAGCAGTTCAATTAGGGCTGCGGTTTGCTCCGCATCAAGTGGTTTAGGGACGATGCCCTGAGCAGCACGTTCTTCGACGTGTTTACGATAGGCTTCAAGCACGACGTTTTCCTCATATTGCGGTCCGGCCGTCGCGGCCAGACATCCTTGGAATTAAGCTCGGCTAGCAGGCACCGAATGAAATGTAGGAGGTAACTATCTTTCTGTGGTGCCCTGCATAACGAAGCTGGCATGTTATCACTTTTTAACCAAATTTTAAATTCCAGGCATGGAATGAAACATTTGATTTATCAGTGAGAACGAAGCAGTCACTTCGCCCTCTGCGTCCTTTAGAAGTGGGACCCGACTATAAAATAGAACGAATCGAGATCATTTTCTGTACGACCATAGGCGACAATGATGGGCCCCAACGGTGAATCGACCCCAGCAAATATACTGCCTGCCGTGTAAAACGGTATATCTTTTAGTGAAAAATCTGGGTTGTTCCACACTCCACCGTACTCAAGGGAAGTCCCTAAATACACAGGAGATTTAAACAAACCAAAGTCGTTATCCAGCAAACGATAGCGGTAAACCAACGCACTGTAAGCGATATTGTTTGCCCAGAGCGAGTCCTTTGGTATACCTGATAGGTTCAGAAAGCCCCCCAGCTCGTGAGGTTCAATGAGCACATTCCCGACACGCGAGTTGATGGTGCCATATTTTGCTTTGCCATAAAGGGTATGTTTTCGCCAGGTTTGGGCGTAAATCCCTTCCACATCTAGCACTGCCGCTTCGCTTTCTGCATGCTCACCTTGATTGTCGACCTTATCCTTTGCATATCCCAGAGAGGCGTCGATATACCCACCAACATTTGGAAACACCCTGTTGTCCAAGGTATCGAGCGTAAAAGAGAGATACGGCATCGAACGTTCATAATCGCTCGTCAGGGATAGACTGTTCGCCAACTTCTCTTCACCATAGACGTGACGGTAACCAAGCTTGAATTCTCCCCAAAGCTTTGGCTGCCAACCTATGCTGGCATCCCCAATCACTTCACTGTAGCGGGTACCGATAGCAAAGCTATCACTACCTAATACTGGCTCTTGGTCACCACGGTAGTAGGCATTGCGCTCTCTTACCTCCAATCCACCGAGTATTTCAGCGAAGAAAGTCTGCTCAGCAGAGAATGGCAAATACAGCTCGGCTTGGGCTTTCTTGTCGGAACCCAACTCAAAAGTGGATCGCAGCTCTGCGCCGTAATCAGACAGACCTGTGGTATTGATACTGACACCTGCAGAGAAATTGGTGTCTGACTCAAAGTTATCTTCCAGTGCAAAGCGGAAGTCGACAAAGTTCGGCCCCCAGCTTTTTTCTGCCACATCGACCACCAGCACGTTTTCCTCACCTTCCTGTTCAAGGTGGTAACGCACGGTTTCAAAACGGTCTAGGGCGTAAAGGTTCTGCACCGACTTCTCGAGATTTTCGGAATCCATTTTGCCAGTTTGTAGGTTTAGGCGAGCTTTAAGCACTTCGTCAGAAAAACTGGTGTCGTTGTTAATCACAATGCGGTCAACATCCAGCGTATCACCGTAAAGCATCATTCTGCGGCGCTTTTGTTTCTCTTCCACATACTCCTGATACTCGCCAGAAGTCATGCTGATCCTTTCCAGAGCATCACGATTGACCATGGCAATCTCGTAGCCTTTCTGCAGCGCTTCCGGCACACGGTCAAACTCCGTGGTTTCCATATCCCCGACATCAGGCGTCAGCAGGAAATCGCCTTTATCCATGTTCGATATTTGCTTTTCAGTGCTCTGGCGAACCATAAAGTTCACCAATTGATTCATCACCTGAAGGTAAGAGCCAAGCTCTTCCGCGGGGTAATAGTCGGTACTGATATCAACGGCAATAATAATGTCAGCACCCAATGCTTTCGCGACATCCACCGGCAGATTATTAACCGGACCGCCATCAACAAGATAATGCCCTTGAAGCTCAACAGGTGGCAGTGCTCCAGGTACTGCCATACTTGCCAGCATGGCTTCGGTCAGCTGCCCATCACCGATGACAACGGGAATCAGTCGCTCAATGTCTGTTGCAACGGCTCGGTATGGCACCACCATTTGGTCAAACGATTCAAAGGAAGGCAAATTACCCGTCGAGTCTCGAAGAATACGGATCATATTCTGACCCTGTACAAACCCTTGGGGGGTTTTTAGACTTTTAAAGTCGAAGCCGAGATTGGTGGAGAGGTTGTAGCGATCTTCATGTTCTTTGTCGCGAATACGGCGATCACCCCGGTAAACCCTGTCTTGATAGCCTTCATTCCAATCCAGAGATTCCATCATGGCACCGATTTCATCAGCGCTCATGCCTGTGGCATAAAGTCCACCTACATAGGCCCCCATACTGGTACCAGCAATGTAGTCGACAGGGATATGCATTTCTTCCAATGCCTTAAGCACACCCACGTGTGCCGCGCCTTTCGCGCCTCCCCCACCAAGCACCAATCCAACGGTTGGTCTTTGAGATTTATTTTCCGCAAACGCTAAAGATGCAGACAGCGTGGCCGACAACAGAATCACTGCAGTAACCAACCTGCCCTTTAGAAGCCTAATCAACATTTTTTTGCTGCCTTGCAATTTTGATGTTCCTTGAAAGCGACACATAACGCCGAACGCATATCGGCACCACGGAGAAAAGCATGAATTTCACGCGGTTAACTATAAAACAGAAACTCATTTTCGCGATGATCTCAGCGGTTATCGCGTCTACTGCCCTTGTCAGCTTCCTAAGCCTGACAAAAGCCCATGACATGGTAGAGACGCGGTTGCTCAAAAACGAGCTACCGTTACTGCTGACCAATATTCGTGAGGAAGTAGAACAAAGCGTTATCCAACTCACCTCAGCCGCCGAACAACTCGCTGGCATGCCAATGATGGCAACCGCCGTTCAGGCGGCGGGAGACCCTCGCGAAAAATCGGATATCATCGACACCCTTCAATCACTCAAACAACAATACCAGTTAACCGATGCTTCTGTCGCCAACCGTGCAAACGGTGACTATTGGAACCAAGATGGTTTTCTGCGTCAGCTAAGACCTCAAGACAGTCCCTGGTTCTTCAAATTGGTAAAGAGTGGAGAAGCACGCACTAACAGTGTATTCCGCGAAGAAAATGGAGACCTGAAGCTGTTTGTAAACTATCAACAGCTTAACGGCCCCTTATTGGTAGGTCTGTCCCGTTCGATGGATAACATGATCGACTTCATGAACCAATTCGCCATCGAGCAAAGCGGCTTTGTGTTTATGGTTTCCCGCGATGGTCGGGTGCAGTTGCACCGCAACAGTAACTACATGGGCACCAGTAATATCGCTCAGATGTATCAGGGAAATGTTCGCGACTTGTTAATTCAGCGTGACTTTAACCTGATCAGGACATCAACCAATGAACGTGATGTCCTTTTGGCATCAAGCTACATTCCTTCTTTGGATTGGTTTGTAGTAACCGAAGTGCCAACTGGCGAGGTATACGACGAGCTCACCAGTACTGCGCAGCAAATCATTATGCTGTCGATATTAGTGTGTGCCTTGATTGCAATTGCTGCGGTTTTCCTTGCATCCACCATCACACGCCCGATTTCAGATCTGGCTAAAGTCTTTCGAGATATCGGAGAAGGTGAAGGCGATCTCCGTCAACGCCTTGAGGTGAAGGGCAATGACGAAATTGCTCAACTAGCGCAAGGGTTCAATAGCTTTGTCTGCAAAATTCACCAGGTGGTGGGGGATGTAGCGGCCACAAGTCAATCACTTAACAACTCGGCTTCTATCGTTGCCGCTCAAGCACAAATGACGCAAAACCAGAGTCAAAGCCAGCGTGACCGTACTATGCTGGTAGTCACCGCCATCAATGAAATGGGTGCGACGGTAAATGAAATCGCAGCGAATGCTGCTCATGCCGCCGATTCCGCCAACAACGCAGCCAATGAAACGGCGACTGGTCAGAGCGTTGTCATGTCGGCGCAAGACAACATCCAACAGCTTGCGACGGACATGAATAACATGGCAGAAGTGATCCGCAAGCTTGCAGGTAATACCCAGCAAATCGGCGGTATTTTGGATGTAATCCGTGGTGTATCGGAGCAGACCAATCTACTTGCCTTGAATGCGGCGATCGAAGCGGCACGCGCTGGAGAGCAAGGTCGTGGTTTTGCGGTGGTTGCGGATGAAGTAAGAAGCCTTGCAAGCCGCACGGCGGAGTCCACTAACGAAATTCAGACGATGATTGATGATCTGCAGAAAGAAGCGCAGTCAGCAGTAGAGGCGATGGAGAACAGCCAAAAGCTGACTTTCCAGGGCGCGGATGCTTCACAGAATGCCTCTTCAGCACTGATGCAAATCAACGAACAAATCGTACTGATTTCAGATATCAACACTCAAGTCGCAACAGCGACGGAAGAGCAAGCGACCGTGGTGGCTGACATCAACCGCAACATCGAAGACATTAACGAGACTACCCAGCAAACCGCTGATACAGCCGAGAATATGGCCCGTGCCAGTGATGAGTTACGTGAGCTTTCACACAGGCTGGGCGAGTTGGTAAAACGCTTCAAGCTTTAAGTGAATCCACTTAAGTGAGAAAACAAAAAAACGCCGCAATTGCGGCGTTTTTTAAATATGAAGACAGAAATTATTTTTTCTTCTTCACCGCTTTCGCGTTTGGCAGGTCAGTAATCGAGCCTTCAAACACTTCTGCAGCCAGACCAACAGACTCATGCAGAGTCGGATGAGCATGGATCGTTAGGGCGATGTCTTCAGCATCACAGCCCATCTCGATAGCCAGACCAATCTCGCCCAGCAACTCACCGCCGTTGGTACCGACAATCGCGCCACCGATAACACGGTGAGTGTCTTTGTCGAAGATAATTTTCGTCATACCGTCGGAACAGTCAGACGCGATTGCACGGCCAGAAGCTGCCCACGGGAAAGTCGCAACTTCGTAGCTAACACCCTGTTCTTTTGCTTCTTTTTCAGTCAGGCCAACCCAAGCCACTTCTGGCTCAGTGTAAGCGATGGACGGGATGACTTTCGGATCGAAGTAGTGCTTCTTGCCAGCAATAACCTCTGCCGCCACATGCGCTTCATGCACACCTTTGTGTGCCAGCATTGGCTGACCAACGATATCGCCTACCGCGTGAATGTGTGGAATATTTGTACGCAGTTGCTTATCTACATTGATAAAACCACGCTCATCTACTTCAACACCCGCTTTCTCAGCGTCCATCAATTTACCGTTAGGTACACGACCGATAGCAACCAGTACTGCATCGTAACGGGTTGGCTCTGCAGGTGCTTTTTTGCCTTCCATCGTTACATAGATACCGTCTTCCTTCGCTTCAACCGCAGTCACTTTGGTTTCTAGCATCAGGTTGAACTTCTTGCTGATACGCTTAGTGAAGACTTTAACTATGTCTTTGTCAGCTGCCGGGATAACTTGGTCGAACATTTCAACTACGTCGATTTGAGAACCCAGTGCGTGATAAACCGTACCCATTTCCAGGCCGATGATACCGCCACCCATAACCAGCATTTTCTCAGGAACTTCTTTCAGTTCCAGTGCATCGGTAGAGTCCCAGATGCGTGGATCTTCATGCGGGATAAATGGCAGTTCGATTGGGCGAGAACCTGCTGCAATGATTGCGTTGTCAAAGTTAACAGTGGTCGCGCCATCTGCACCTTCAACCACGATGGTGTTAGGGCCGGTAAATTTACCGTAGCCGTTAACCACATTTACTTTACGCATCTTAGCCATGCCGCCAAGACCGCCAGTCAGTTGGTTAACAACTTTCTCTTTCCATACGCGGATTTTGCTGATGTCTGTAGTTGGTTCGCCAAACACAACACCGTGGTCAGCCATCGCTTTTGCTTCTTCGATAACTTTCGCCACATGCAGCAGTGCTTTCGATGGGATACAACCCACATTCAGACACACACCACCCAGCGTGTTGTATTTTTCTACCAGAACGGTGTCCAGACCCAGATCTGCACAGCGAAACGCCGCTGAATAACCTGCAGGACCCGAACCCAGTACGACGACTTGGGCTTTGATTTCTTTACTCATTCTGACCTCGTTGTAGTCTTATATCCCTGACTAAGAGTTTTATTATTTTGAACCATTTGTTTCACTGCGCGGTACGTCTGCAGCCTCGCATTTGGCCAGACATTTTACAGCCGTGTTAACAAGCTGAAAAATAAAAACCCATAGCCTGTGAGCTGTACATCAAATCAGCGTTCGCCATATGCAGACGAACGCTTATCGAGGGAGTGTTGCCTTACAGTACCAGACGGCGAATGTCTGACAGACACTCGTTCAGGTAAGTAATGAAACGTGCACCGTCTGCACCGTCGATCACGCGGTGATCATACGATAAAGACAATGGCAGTTGCAGGCGAGGCGCAAATTCTTTGCCGTTCCATACAGGTTTCATTTCTGACTTAGACACACCCAGGATTGCAACTTCTGGTGCATTCACGATAGGCGTGAACGCAGTACCACCGATGCCACCCAGGCTGGAAATAGTGAAACAGCCACCTTGCATGTCAGCTGCAGTCAGCTTGCCAGCACGTGCTTTCTTCGATACTTCCATCAGCTCAGAAGACAGCTCGTAGATACCTTTCTTGTTCACATCTTTGAAGACTGGAACAACCAGGCCGTTTGGCGTGTCTACTGCGATACCAACGTTAACGAATTTCTTCAGGATCAGGCTCTCACCGTCTTCAGACAGCGAAGAGTTGAACGTTGGGAATGCTTCCAGCGCTTTCGCAACAGCTTTCATGATGAACACCAGTGGGGTGATCTTCATGCCAGTGTCTTTCTTCGCTTCGATAGCATTTTGTTCTTTACGGAATGCTTCTAGCTCAGTGATGTCAGCATTGTCCCACTGAGTCACGTGAGGGATCATTACCCAGTTACGGTGCAGGTTCGCGCCAGAAATCTTCTTGATGCGAGACAGAGGTTTAACCTCAGTTTCACCGAACTTGCTGAAATCAACTTTCGGCCAAGGCAGAAGACCCAATGCTGCGCCGTCACCTTTACCAGAAGCAGAAGCCGCCACACCAGATTCCAGACGCTTCAGGGCGTCTTTCACGTAGTTCTGAACGTCTTCTTTCAGGATACGGCTCTTACGGCCAGTACCTTTCACTTTCGCCAGGTTAACGCCAAACTCACGAGCCAGACGACGAACAACTGGAGATGCGTGTGCGTACTCGTTGTTTTCCTGGAAATCACCAGTTGCTGCTGGCGCAGAAGCTGCTGCAGGTGCCGCCGCAGGAGCTGGAGCCGCTGCAGGAGCAGATGCTGCTGGCGCTGCCGCCGCTGGTGCAGGTGCTGCGCCCGCCACTTCAAATACCATGATCAGCGAGCCAGTCGACACTTTGTCGCCTGCTGCTACTTTGATTTCTTTCAGCACGCCTGCGAATGGTGCAGGAACTTCCATAGAAGCCTTGTCACCTTCAACAGTGATCAGTGACTGCTCTTCTTCGATGCTGTCGCCGATTGCAACCATGATTTCAGTCACTTCAACTTCGTCACCACCGATATCTGGAACGTGAACTTCTTTCACGCCACCAGCGATTGGTGCTGCCGCAGGAGCTTCTGCTTCTGGAGCCGCTGCAACTGGTGCTGCAGCGCCTGAACCTGCAGTTTCGAAAATCATTATCAGAGAGCCGGTAGACACTTTGTCACCCGCTGCTACTTTGATTTCTTTCAGAACACCCGCGAAAGGTGCAGGTACTTCCATTGACGCTTTGTCGCCTTCAACAGTGATCAGAGATTGCTCTTCTTCAATGCTGTCGCCAACCGCTACCATGATTTCAGTGACTTCTACTTCGTCGCCACCGATATCCGGTACGTGAACTTCTTTCAGCTCTGTAGCTGAAGAAGGTGCCGCTGCTGCAGGAGCAGGTGCAGCTTGCGCTACACCCTCGGCAGGGGAGCCTGCCTCTTCGAAAATCATGATCAGAGAGCCGGTAGAAACCTTGTCGCCTTCCGCGATTTTGATTTCTTTAACCACACCGGCCTGTGATGCAGGTACTTCCATCGACGCCTTGTCACCTTCAACGGTGATCAGCGACTGATCTTCTTCAACTTTGTCACCAACGCTAACGAGGATCTCAGTAACTTCAACCTCATCGGCACCGATGTCTGGTACGTTAATTTCGATTGCCATTTGATATATGCCTCTTACGCGTACAGTGGGTTCACTTTCTGAGTGTCGATACCGAACTTCTCAATGGCTTCAACAACCACTGATTTCTCGATATCGCCACGCTTCGCCAGTTCTGTCAGCGCAGCAACGACTACGTAGCCAGCGTTAACTTCGAAGTGACGACGCAGGTTCTCACGGCTGTCTGAACGACCGAAGCCATCCGTACCCAGCACGCGATAAGACTCAGCAGGAATGAACGCACGAACTTGGTCCGCGTAGTTCTTCATGTAGTCAGTCGCTACGATAGCAGGCTCAGTACCCATCACTTGTGCAATGTATGGAACTTTCGCTTCATCCATTGGGTTCAGCATGTTGTGACGGTCACAATCCTGACCATCGCGAGTCAGCTCATTGAATGAGGTCACGCTGTATACGTCTGAAGTGATACCGAAATCCGCATCCAGAATTTCTGCTGCTTTGCGAACTTCATTCAGGATGGTACCAGAGCCCATCAGCTGAACTTTCTTCTTACGACGTGCAGAACCAACTGTTTCCAGCTTGTAGATACCCTTACGGATGCCTTCTTCAGCGCCTTCAGGCATTGCTGGCTGTGCGTAGTTTTCGTTCATCAGTGTCAGGTAGTAGAACACGTTCTCTTGATCAGGGCCGTACATGCGACGGATACCTTCTTGCATGATCACTGCAACTTCGAATGCGAAGGTTGGATCGTAAGAGATACAGTTAGGAACCGTACCCGCCATGATGTGTGAGTGACCGTCTTCGTGCTGAAGACCTTCACCGTTCAGCGTTGTACGACCGGCAGTTGCACCCAGCAGGAAGCCACGTGCTTGTTGGTCGCCAGCCATCCACGCCATGTCACCAACACGTTGGAAGCCGAACATCGAGTAGTAGATGTAGAACGGGATCATTGGCAGATCGTTGGTGCTGTATGAAGTTGCCGCAGCAACCCATGAAGACATTGCACCCAGCTCATTGATACCTTCTTGCAGCACCTGACCTGAAGTTGCTTCTTTGTAGTAAGAAACAACGCCACGGTCTTCTGGCGTGTAGTTCTGACCATGAGGACAGTAGATACCGATTTGACGGAACAGACCTTCCATACCAAAGGTACGTGCTTCGTCCGCAATGATTGGAACGATGTTCTTACCAACACCTTTGTCTTTCAGCAGCACGTTCAGTGCACGCACGAAAGCCATGGTGGTAGAGATGTCACGCTTCTGCTCTTCCAGCAGTGGCTGGAATGCGTCAAGTTGTGGCAGCGTCAGTTCTTCAGTGAACTTAGGCAAACGTTGTGGTGTGTAACCATGCAGCGCTTCACGACGGGCATGCAGGTATTTATGCTCAGCTGAGCCGTCTTCCAGTTTCAGATATGGCAGATTAACCATGTCTTCGTCTGAAACCAGATCTTGCAGGCCGAGACGGTCACGCAGGTGCTGAACATGGCTCATATCCATCTTCTTCACCTGGTGCGCAATGTTCTTACCTTCTGCCGCTTCACCCATGCCGTAACCTTTAACGGTTTTCGCCAGGATCACAGTTGGACGATCAGAGGTTTCTTGTGCGTTCTTGAATGCTGCGTATAGCTTCGACGGCTCGTGACCACCGCGTTTCAGTGCCCAGATCTCGTCATCCGTCATGTCTGCAACCAATGCAGCCGTCTCAGGGTATTTACCGAAGAAGTGCTCACGAACGTAAGCACCGTCTTTTGCTTTGAACGTCTGGTAGTCACCATCAACGGTTTCATTCATCAGTTGAAGCAGTTTACCAGTGGTGTCTTTCGCCAGCAGTTTGTCCCAACCGCTACCCCAAACAACCTTAACAACGTTCCAACCAGCACCTTTGAACAGACCTTCCAGCTCTTGGATGATCTTGCCGTTACCCATTACTGGGCCGTCCAGACGTTGCAGGTTACAGTTGATCAGGAAGCACAGGTTATCCAGCTTCTCACGAGCTGCGAAAGAGATCGCGCCGCGTGATTCTGGCTCATCCATCTCACCATCACCCAGGAATGCGTATACGCGCTGGTTGGTAGTGTCTTTCAGACCACGACCATTCAGGTACTTCAGGAAACGTGCTTGGTAGATAGCAGAGATTGGACCCAGACCCATAGATACGGTTGGGAACTGCCAGAACTCAGGCATCAGTTTAGGGTGTGGGTAAGAAGAGATACCTTTACCGTCTACTTCCTGACGGAAGTTGTCCAGTTGCTCTTCAGTCAGACGACCTTCAACGAATGCACGCGAGTAGATACCCGGTGAAATGTGACCTTGGTAGTAAACCAGATCGCCACCGTCCACCTCGTTAGGTGCGCGGAAGAAATGGTTGAAACAGGTCTCGTAGAATGCAGCTGAAGATTGGAAAGACGCCATGTGGCCGCCCAGTTCCAGATCTTTCTTCGATGCGCGCAACACGATCATGATCGCGTTCCAACGAATGATAGAACGAATACGACGTTCCAGGTTCACATCACCCGGGTATGCAGGCTCTTTGTCTGCAGGGATGGTATTCACATAGTTGGTGGTGATGCCAGTTGGCATATCAACACCGTCAAGGCGCGCCTTTTCCATAACTTGCTCAAGCAGGAACTGGGCACGTTCTACACCTTCTTCACGAACGACTGATTCAAGAGCGGCTAGCCACTCTTGGGTCTCTAGTGCGTCCACGTCATTTTTCATGACTTCAGACATGGCGATCTATCCTTTCGTTGATTGACTCGTACAAAACTAATGTTGTCGCAGCTGAAAAAACGGTTCCTGACAACTCCTCAAAGCTGTCGGGATCCACTATTCCAACTCGTCCTTGCGTTGCTGTATTCGGCGCAAGGAGCGTTCACGTCTGCTCTCCTCACGACCCAAATCCAGCAGGGTTTCCTCAATGAAGGCCAAATGCGCATGCGATGCCTGGCGGGCTTTTTCCGGCTCACCAGCGGTAATCGCCTGAACAATATTGGCCCTGTGCTTGGTTACCTTCGCGACGACATCTTCACGTCGGTTCAGTAACTCAAAGTTCTGTAAAATGTTTTGCTCCAGCAAAGGCGCCAGGCTGCGCATGATATGCAGTAGGACCACGTTATGTGATGCCTCGGTAACGGCAATCAGGTATTTCATAACGGCGGCGGCTTCGGCTTTTAAATCGCCAAGCTGCTGGGCTTCGCGAATGCTATCGTGGCAATCACACACTCGCTGTAAATCTTCGTTGGTTCCGCGTAATGCAGCGAAATAGGAAGAGATACCTTCCAGCGCATGACGGGATTCCAGCAAATCAAGCTGGCTTTCAGGGTGGTCAGCCAAAAGGCCGATCAAAGGCTCAGAGAAACGCTGCCACAAACGCTCACTCACAAATGTGCCGCCACCTTGCTTCCTATTAAGGAGTTTCTTAGCTTCTAATCGCTGAATCGCTTCTCGGACGGAGGGGCGGGAAACATCAAATTGCTTCGCTAACTCACGCTCCGGGGGCAACTTTTGCCCAGGCGAAAGAGTTCCTTCCAGAATCAGACTTTCAAGCTCTTTCTCTATAACGTCAGACAGTTTGGGTTGACGAATCCGTTGTATAGCCATCGTTTTATTGTTTATCTGGCGCCGGAAGTCCTGCGCGTCCTATCCCATTTTCTAGTCTTGTAAATTGGTAAGACCAATTATTAAACCGGTAAAAAGTTACCAGAATGTGGCTTTAGTGTCCACCGTAAACTTGATTTAAGTCATAGACGTTACAATTAGATGTCGCGCATTTATTAATCAACGAAGAGATAATGGTCAGACCAATTATTTTGGCAGCGGTTGGGATTCTGTGCAGTAAGTCTCAAAGTCGTTTCAGGTGGTGTGGCAAACCGTCAACACACCTTTACGCATATTCACACTATTTTCTTGGCCTGACGCTGTGCCCTGCGTGTGACCTAAAGGCGTGATTTAAACTTATCCCAATGAAATGCCTGACCGGGGTCGGTTTTTCTCCCCGGAGCAATATTTTCATGGCCGGTAATATGCTCAGAAGTAATAGCAGGATAATGCTTCATGATAGCTAGGGACACATCAGCTAATACAGCGTATTGCGCTTCCGTGTATGGCAGGTCATCAGTACCTTCCAGCTCAATACCTATCGAGAAATCATTGCACTGCTCACGACCTTCGAATGAAGACACACCGGCATGCCAAGCCCGTTGATTGAAAGGCACAAATTGCACCACCGTGCCATCACGTTTTATCAGACAATGGGCTGAGACCTGAACATCGCGGATTTCATCAAAGAAGGGATGCGCTGTAGAGGTGAGCTTTCCCTGAAAGAAGTCTTCGATATAGCTCCCACCAAACTCACCCGGCGGCAAGCTAATGTTATGTACCACCAGCAGCGAAATGTCTTCCTCGACCGGGCGCTCGTTAAAGTGAGGTGAAGGAACATAAGTGGCACTGTCCAACAAATGATTGGTGATGGTTAACATTGAAAACTCGCCAAAAACAGCAAACAAGAAACAGGTCTTTGACTATTTTAACTCGCCATCCGCCAAAACAGGCACAACTTTCTAACGAATCGACATACAGAGAGCTCACCTCTTACCTCGCAAATTTCCCCTGCCGACGGTAAACTTGCATCCATCACTCAGGGCCAACCTGAATTAAACCGAACTCACTGTGATGGAACCACCATGTCCGATCTTTCAAATACTTCACGCGTCCACGATAGCCAAAGCCGTATCGCCTACCTGAAAGCACATCTCGAAGAAGATGTGGTTCGCTGCGTTACTGATACATTAAAAGAAGACTTGGGCGGTGAGATTAATGCGGACAGTGACATCACAGCCAGCTTGATTGCTACAGACACTCAAGGTAAAGCAACCATCATCACCCGTGAAGCTGGCGTGTTTTGCGGCCGTGCATTTGCTGATGAGGTATTCCGCCAACTGGGTAACACAGTGGCCATAAACTGGAAAGTGGAAGACGGTGATAAGGTCGAGCCGAATCAGGTGCTTTGTGAACTGAAAGGCCCAGCCCGCACCCTACTGACGGGCGAGCGCAACGCGATGAACTTTATCCAGACACTCTCTGGCTGCGCCACAGAAACTGCCCGCTATGTTGAGAAAATTGCTGGCACCCAAACCCGCCTGCTGGATACGCGCAAAACCATCCCTGGGCTTCGTAATGCGCTGAAATATGCTGTTTCCTGCGGCGGCGGCTTTAATCACCGCATTGGCGTTTATGATGCCTACCTGATTAAAGAAAACCACATCATTGCCTGCGGCGGCATTCAAGGCGCCGTTGAAACAGCCAAAAAGCTGAATCCCGGAAAACCGGTTGAAGTGGAAACGGAATCTCTGGATGAACTGCAACAAGCAATCGATGCAGGCGCAGACATTGTGATGCTTGATAACTTCACCACCGAAATGATGCGCCAAGCTGTGGAGCTCAACAAAGGGAAAGTCGCGCTGGAGGTTTCCGGCAATGTCACCCTTGATACCATCCGCGAATTTGCAGAAACCGGCGTGGATTACATCTCAGTCGGAGCACTGACCAAACATATTCGCGCCATGGACTTGTCGATGAGACTCAAGTAACTCATTAATATCAATCGACTAATTGATAAAAGCAGGCATAACGCCTGCTTTTTTATTTCGCGCTTCACATTAAAGTAATTGATTGACAGGTCAATTACAGAAAAGACAATTCACCACTCGAAACCCGAATTTTATCTGCTGTTTTCCCCTCTCTATCCGCCGTATCTTGGATCCACTTTAAGCGCACAGTTGCGTATATAAATTAATCGGAGAGTAATGGATATGAAAAAGCAAAAGGGTTTTAGCTTAATTGAGCTTCTGATTGTGGTTGGGATTATTGGTGCACTGACGGCGATTGCTGTTCCTGCGTATAGCAAATATAAACTTGAGTCAGATGCTAAGGCAGGCGTTGCATCAGTCAAGAATCTTCTTACAAAAGCTGAGCTTCACCTAGCTGAAAAGAATGGAAATACCCTGGCTACTTTCGCTGATGCCCTCGACCCTAATGCCAACGGAGAGTTTAAAGTTGGCGCTCTTGGAAAAATCACAGGGACAGCAGCCACTTCAGGTGATAACGCAACAGCGGGAACGTTAGTATTTACTTTCGCAAATGATCATTCTTCATTTGGCAACAAAAAAATAACCTTCACAAGGAACGACGAAGTTTGGCACTGTGCCGCTGAATCCGCAATTACGACTGCAGCTGGTGCTATCGACGGTTGTAACACAGCTGCTACGCCATAAGAACAATGACATTCAACCTTGCTGTAGCACTGCGCCGAGCTGAATACCTTTCTTCGGCGCAAGAACAAGAAGTCACAGCAAAAATCAAAGCCGAAGGTGTGAGCACACCTTCGGCTTTGCTCGCTTTAAAAATCCTATCAAGCGAAGAGCTGGCTAAAGCCGTTTTCGACATTTTTGGCGAGCCTTTACAGGACATCAAGCACTATCCTTGGGAAGCCACTAACGCGACACTGAACCAAAAAGAATTAGTGCTCTCTTCACAATGCATCCCTTTAGAAATTCGCAACCAGCGACTGCTGTTAGGGGTTAGTGACCCCACCCGCATTGATATTCAGGATGATTTCCAGTTCGCTACAGGCTATTCCGTTAATCCTGTTCTGTTGGAACATGC
This sequence comes from Grimontia marina, assembly GCF_900060185.1. Classification (GTDB taxonomy): domain Bacteria; phylum Pseudomonadota; class Gammaproteobacteria; order Enterobacterales; family Vibrionaceae; genus Enterovibrio; species Enterovibrio marinus. The sequence continues at coordinate 43,432 of NZ_FIZY01000003.1, forward strand.
CCAGATTGAAGGGGCGATTCGACGGCTTTATGGTAAGAATGTCACGGAGAGAATTCGCACCAACAGTGTGACAGACTCTGAGTTGGAAGCGTTAAGTAACAGCATCGATGACATTGCCGAAAATGAAGATCTGTTTTCTGACGATGCCCCCGTCAGCCGCTACATCCAACAAGTCCTGATGGACGCTGTCCGTAAACAAGCTTCCGATATCCACTTCGAACCTTTCGAGCAAAGCTACCAAATCCGCTTCCGTTTAGACGGTATTTTGCAAACCCACAGCACGCCACCTGCGGGTATCTCGCGCCGTCTTTCGACCCGGTTAAAAATCATCGCCAAGCTGAACATTGCTGAGCGCCGTCTTCCACAAGATGGGCGGATTAAGCTGAATCTTTCCGAAGATAAGTCCATCGATATGCGCGTTTCTACCCTGCCTACGCTCTGGGGCGAAAAAGTGGTACTGCGGATTTTGGATGGTGGCAGTGTCGCGCTGGATATTGACTCTCTCGGTTATAACCCGCAACAAAAACTAGATTATCTGAATGCGCTGAATCGCCCGCAAGGGATGATCTTGATGACAGGCCCTACAGGTAGCGGGAAAACCGTTTCTTTGTATACCGGCCTGAAGTATCTCAATACCGCTGATCGCAATATCTCCACCGCAGAAGACCCGGTTGAAATCAACCTTCCCGGCATTAATCAGGTCAACATCAACAACGATATCGGGTTGGATTTTGCCAAAGCATTACGTGCTTTTCTCCGTCAGGATCCAGATGTGGTGATGGTCGGCGAGATCCGTGATTTAGAAACTGCAGAAATCGGTATCAAGGCGGCACAAACTGGTCACCTGGTGCTATCGACTTTGCACACTAATTCAGCGGCGGAAAGTGTCACCCGGTTGGCAAACATGGGCGTTGCCGCCTACAACCTTGCCGCTTCACTCACCTTGATTATCGCCCAGCGCTTGGGCCGTCGTCTTTGTCCAAATTGCAAGGTGCCACATGATACCGATGACCACAATTTAACGGCACTGACCCAACACTATCCGTCGCTTAAACCAGAGCTGGTTTATCAGGCCTCAGCGGAAGGGTGCGATCACTGCAACCATGGCTATCTGGGACGTGTCGGTATTTATGAGGTCATGCCAGTTAGCAGGGATTTGGCAGAAGCGATTGGTAACGGCGCATCAGCTTCCCGCATAGAAACCCTTGCCATGAGCAATGGCATGTTAACGCTGCAGTTATCCGGCATCGAAAAACTCAATGAAGGCATCACCAGCCTTGCAGAACTGCAACGCGTGATCAGTCTGTAAAAGGAAATATCATGGCCACCAGTCCCAATAAACTTTTCTCTTATCAGTGGCGCGGCGTCACCTCCAAAGGCGCCAAAGTAAAAGGTCAAACGCTGGCATTCTCAGAGCAAGAAGCCAGGCAGGCCCTCCAGGAGCAACACATCCGATTGGAGAAAATTAAAAAGCGCTCACCTTCTTCCTGGGTTCGGCGCAGAAACTCGGCAACAGCGAAAGATATCACCCTGTTTTCCCGCCAAATGGCAACCATGCTGGAAGCGGGCGTGCCGCTGGGAGAAACGCTGAGACTGCTAAAAGCCAGCGCAAAGAAAGCAGAAATGAAGCTGATCATCAGCCAGATTTACAGCCACATTGAAGCGGGCTCCTCACTGGCGCAATCGATGAAAGCGAGCTCACCTCTTTTTGATCAGTTTTACTGTGACTTGGTTGCCACCGGTGAACAAACGGGCCGGTTGGAACAAATCTTTGCGCGCATTTGTGTCTATCGCGAGAAGAGCGAGGAAACCCGCTCGAAAGTGGTTAAGGCGATGATCTATCCTTCGATAGTATGCGTTATCGCCATAGCAGTGACCATCGGCATGCTGATCTTCGTGATCCCAACTTTCAAAGATGTGTTTTCTTCTTTCGGGGCAGAACTCCCTTGGTTTACCCAAAAGGTATTAAACGTATCAGATGCGATTCGGGACTACGGACTTTATATACTGGTTGCGCTCATTCTGGCTGTTGCAGCCTTTAAAGGCTGCGTGAATAAAAGCTACAGCTTCCGTCTTAAAGTCAGCAAGTTATCCCTGCATATTCCCGTGATTGGGGACGTGCTGACCAAAGCCACCATTTCTCGTTTCACCCGTACGTTGGCGACAACGTTTAGTGCGGGGATTCCCTTGCTTAACGGGCTATCCGCTGCAGGTAAAACAGCCAACAACAGCCACTTTAAAATGGTTATCGAAGAAGTGCATAAGCAAACGTCTGGCGGCCGCCCTCTTCACCGCTCCATCAAGGAAACCGGCGAGTTCCCGGACATGATGATCCAGATGGTGATGATCGGAGAAGAGTCTGGTGCGCTGGATGACATGCTGAATAAAGTAGCTGGTATCTATGAAGCCGACGTGGATAACACGGTCGACAATCTCGGTAAGATTCTGGAGCCGATGATCATTGTCACTTTGGGCCTGCTTATCGGCTCACTGGTGGTAGCGATGTATCTTCCGATGTTCAACCTGATGAGTGTAATGGGCTAGGCTTCCGACCCTTCTCTGTTTTGTGCCGCTAACTACTTCATTTCACATGGAGCGAAGCGGCACAAGTCGTTATCATACCCAACAAAGTTTACACAGGATTGATTGATGGACTGGCTTTTTGACTCCCCGGGTCTATATGTTTTTCTCGCCTCGCTGTTTGGCCTTATCGTGGGCAGTTTTCTTAATGTTGTGATTTACCGCTTTCCCAAAATGATGGAAAGCCAGTGGCGTCAGGAATGCCATGAGTGCTTTCCTGATGACATGCCAGCTCCAAAGGAAAGCGACATCTTCAACCTGAGCTTGCCACGATCTCATTGCCCATCTTGCCGCGCGCCGGTTCGTGCCATCGACAATATTCCTGTGTTGAGCTGGCTGATTCTTGGCGGTAAATGCCGCTCGTGCAAAACTAAAATCAGCGTTCGCTATCCTCTCATCGAAATCCTGGCAGCAGTCCTCTCAGGTTTTGTGGCGTTCACCTTGACTGGGTATTGGTCATTAGCAGTAATTGGCGCGACTTTCACACTTGTCGCCCTTTGCTTTATCGACCTCGACACCATGCTGCTGCCAGATCAAATGACACTTCCTCTGATGTGGGCAGGTCTTTTGCTCGCGCTTGTTGGCGTTTCTCCGGTGTCGCTGCAAGATTCAGTTATCGGTGCAATGGCAGGTTATCTCTCCCTTTGGACTGTATTCCAACTGTTTAAGATCCTGACAGGCAAAGAAGGAATGGGATATGGTGACTTTAAGCTCTTAGCGGCTCTTGGCGCTTGGCTTGGCTGGCAAGCGCTGCCGATGGTGGTGCTGATGGCCTCGTTTGTCGGTGCGATTGGCGGCATCATTATGATGCGTGTCAAAGGCACCGGAAAAGAAACACCGTTCTCATTTGGCCCGTATCTCGCGATTGCGGGGTGGATCAGTTTGCTCTGGGGCAATAAGATCATCGACTGGTACTTAACTTCTTATCTGGGTTACTGATTCATGGCATACGTGGTAGGCGTTACAGGCGGCATTGGTAGTGGAAAAACCACGGTTGCCAACCTGTTCGCGGAAAAAGGCATTGAAGTGATTGATGCCGATGTGATTGCCAGACAAGTGGTTGAACCTGGCTCTGAAGGCTTGAAAGCCATTTCAGAGAAGTTTGGCGCTTCCATGCTCAATGACGACGGCACGCTGAACCGAGGTGCACTGCGCGGGCATGTTTTCTCTCATCCAGAAGACAAGGAATGGCTCAATGGTCTGTTGCATCCCAAAATCAGACAAGAGATGATTACCCAAACCGCTCAGGCCAAGTCACCATATTGCCTGCTGGTCATTCCCCTTTTAGTGGAAAACGGTCTTCAATCACTTTGCCAGCGTGTACTGGTTGTCGATGTCAGTGAAGCCACGCAGGTGACCCGGACCACCCAACGGGACCTAGTGCCAGAAGAGCAGGTCAAAAATATTCTCGCCGCGCAGGCTACTCGTCAACAGCGACTCGAAGCTGCTGACGATGTCATCTTTAATGAAAATGACAGCAAACCGTTGTCAGAACAGATTGAAACACTGCACCACCAGTATCTCGCTCTGGCGGCGCAATAAACGGGAAGCAAGATGAGCAGTGACACCCTTTACGAGCATCCCCTGACTGAGCAGGTTCGCGTATACCTGCGTCTTGAGTACCTTCTCGATCAAATTAACCAATCTTCCACACTGACTGATGACGGTCAGTGGCGAGTATTTTTCCGCAGCCTGTTCGACTTGGTTGAGATTCTTGAGCAGGTACAGGTTAAGGGCGACCTTGCCAAGGATTTAGAGAAACAGCGCGCCAAGCTAGAAACCTGGCTCGACGTCCCGAATGTCGATACAGAGCAGTTAAAAGCGCTATTGCTTGAAAGCCGCCAGATCCAGCAAGCATTACTGCAGGGTTCACGCCTTGGCCAGAAGCTTCGTGAAGATAAGTTTCTGTCATCTATCCGCCAGCGCTTTTCCATTCCTGGTGGTACCTGCAGTTTTGATTTGCCGTCTCTGCACCACTGGCTGAATCTGCCGGTGGCACACAAGCAATCTAATGCGGAGCAATGGAAGCAGACTCTGGCTCCGCTGGATGACGCGCTAAGCTTTTGGCTGCGTCTGACCCGCGGCAGTGCAGGTCTTCAGCCATGTACGGTGGTGAATGGGTTTTATCAGCAGGATGTAGAAGGGGCGAATTTACTTCGCATTCAAGTCTCTACCGAATACAATGCTTTTCCGCTGGTATCCGGCCATAAGTCGCGCTTTGCCATCCGTTTTATGCCATTTGATGAGAGTCAGCCTGTCCCAGACATGATGGCTTTATCTCTGGCAGTTTGTTAATTAATGAGGTTTTTGTGAGTCAAGAAAAGCCAACCATCGTCAATTGCCCACAATGTGGCATCCCTGTGGTTTGGGGTGATGTCAGCCCATTTCGTCCGTTTTGCAGCAAGAAATGTCAACTGATTGATCTTGGTGAATGGGCCGATGAAGAAAAGCGTATAGCCGGTGCACCGGATATGTCTGACAGTGACGGCTGGTCAGAAGATAACTAAAGATCAGGTTTCTAAGGTCCTAGGACCCCATTTTCCACACTGAAACATTCAACCCAGTATCTCGCGGATTTTGTCTAGCACCGGATCGTTCGCTTCGGGGAAGGTATAGTTTGCTAGCTGGCTGATAGCCACCCACTCCCCTGGCTGCCCTTCTTTACCAAAAGGTTTACCTTCGAATTCTCTGACAAGAAAGAAATCGAAAGCCAACGCTTTATCAGGGTAGTCATGCGCCAGTGAAATAAATGGCTCAATAGTCTTAGCGGTAATCCCCACTTCTTCTTCAAGCTCTCGCTTAACCGCTTCCAGAGCAGATTCGCCGTCTTCGACTTTACCACCGGCAAATTCCCAAAAGCCGCCTTTGTGAGCCTTAGCTGGACGCTGGGTGATGAAAATCGCATCGGCTTCAGGGTTCAAAATGATCCCTGCAGCGATATGAAGCCGTTTCTTTTCCATTTAATTATCTCACTTCCATAAAAAAGGCCGCTAAGCGGCCTTTCTTTCGCGTGCTTAGGAGCTGTTGACCTTTGGTGGTTAAATTTTGTTCTCGCTATAAGCGTTTTAGGCGCGGTGAGGTGTGTGCCGCCTAGTCATTCTAAGCAAATACACCTCACCGCGCATAAAACGCTTAGAGCAGAACCCTTCGGGCAGCGTTTGTGGGGAATTTCTGCTGCGTTATTGGCTTCTCATGTAGGCTAGCTACACATCGAAGCCTCTGCCTTGCATAAAACCCCCACAAACTGCTGCAAAAATCATCACCAAGGGTCAACAGCCCCTAAGTTTAATCAATCTTACCGTGGCACTGCTTGAACTTCTTACCGGAACCACAAGGGCAAGGCTCGTTACGACCGACTTTACGGCCATCACGAACCACAGTTTCTGACGAAGCGCTTTGTGATTCGCCGTCAGCCAATTGGTTTTCCGCTTCGGCATGGTTCATTTGCTGGCGGCGCGCTGCTGCTTCTGCCTGCGCGCGGCGCTGCTCTTCCATGCGATCCACTTCTTCAGGCTGCTGAACACGCACTTTACTCAGTGTCATGATTACGTCTGATTTCAGCGACTCAAGCAAGCCTTCGAACAGTTCAAACGATTCGCGCTTGTACTCTTGTTTCGGGTTCTTCTGTGCATAACCACGCAGATGGATGCCCTGACGAAGGTGGTCCATTGCCGCCAAGTGCTCTTTCCAAAGCGTATCCAGCGTTTGCAGCATGACCGCTTTTTCGAAATTACGCAGAGTTTCAGCGCCCACAGCGGCTTCTTTCGATTTGTAGACATCAACGATATTATTCAGGATCTGCTCACGCAGTTGCTCTTCATACAACTTATCGTCGTTGTCCAACCACTGTTGCAGAGGAAGTTCAACGTCGAAGTCTGCTTTCAAGCGACCTTCAAGTCCTGCGATATCCCACATCTCTTCCAGAGATTGTGGCGGGATGTACTGATCAATCACCGCATTGACGATGTCTTCACGGTTTTGCTCGATCATTTCGCTGATGTCGGTATTTTCCATCAGCTCATCACGTAGCTCGTAAACCACCTTACGCTGGTCGTTGGCGACGTCATCAAATTCCAGGAGTTGCTTACGAATATCGAAGTTACGGCCTTCTACTTTGCGCTGCGCGTTTTCAATCGCCTTGTTCACCCATGGGTGCTCAATCGCTTCGCCTTCTTCCATACCCAGCTTCTTCATCATGTTCGACACACGCTCAGAAGCAAAGATACGCATCAGTGAGTCTTCCATCGACAGGTAGAAACGGCTTGAACCTGGGTCACCCTGACGACCAGAACGACCACGTAGCTGGTTATCGATACGGCGAGATTCATGACGCTCGGTACCAATGATGTGAAGGCCACCCGCCGCTTTCACTGCGTCATGACGCTCACGCCATTTCGCTTTGATGTCGTCAATTTGTTGCTCTGATGGGTTTTCCAGCTTAGCAACTTCAGTTTGCCAGCTACCACCCAACACGATATCGGTACCACGACCCGCCATATTGGTGGCGATGGTCACTGCACCCGGTGCACCCGCTTCAGCAACGATGTCTGCTTCTGATGCGTGGAATTTTGCGTTCAGTACTGAGTGCTTAACGCCCGCTTTTTTCAGTGCATTCGAAAGCAGCTCAGATTTTTCAATCGAAACCGTACCCACCAGAGAAGGCTGGCCTTTCTCGCTGCGTTCTTTGATATCTTCGATGATCGCGTTGAATTTCTCGCGTTCAGTCATGTATACCTGATCCGCCATATCATCACGGACCATTGGTTTGTTGGTTGGAATAACCACGGTATCCAAACCATAAATTGACTGGAATTCGAACGCTTCGGTATCTGCGGTACCTGTCATACCTGACAGACGGTCATACAGACGGAAGAAGTTCTGGAAAGTGATCGATGCCAGCGTCTGGTTTTCGTTCTGGATCTTCACGCCTTCTTTAGCTTCAACAGCCTGGTGTAGACCTTCAGACCAACGACGGCCAGGCATAGTACGGCCAGTGTGTTCGTCAACGATGATGACTTCATCGTCTTTCACGATGTAATCAACGTCTTTCTCAAACAGTACATGTGCACGCAATGCTGCATTGATGTGGTGAAGCAAAGTGATATTGGCAGGAGAGTACAGCGTGTCGTGCTCTTCCATCAGGCCATTTTTCTTCAGCAGCTCTTCAACAAACTCCTGACCGGTTTCTGTCAGGTGAGCTTGCTTGCCCTTTTCGTCGACAGTAAAGTGGCCGTCACCACGGTACTCTTCGCTGTCTTCTTTGTCCTGGCGAACCAGTTGAGGGATCAGCGCGTTGATACGAGTGTACATATCAGAGCTGTCTTCTGCAGGGCCAGAAATAATAAGAGGAGTACGCGCTTCATCGATAAGGATGGAGTCAACTTCATCCACTACTGCAAAGTAGCGGGAGCGCTGAACGCGGTCTTCGGCACGGAATGCCATGTTGTCGCGAAGGTAATCGAAACCAAACTCGTTGTTCGTTCCGTAAAGAATGTCTGCAAGGTAGGCTTGTTTTTTCTCTTGCGGATGCATGTTCGGCACGTTCACGCCAACCGTCATATCCAGAAATTCAAACAGCGGACGGTTGGTTTCGGCATCACGCTTCGCCAGATAGTCATTCACTGTGACGATGTGAACGCCTTTGCCTGTGAGCGCATGCAGGTAAGCTGGCAGGGTTGCGGTCAGGGTTTTACCTTCACCGGTACGCATCTCTGCGATTTGGCCATTGTTCAGTACCATGCCGCCAATCATCTGAACGTCGAAGTGACGCATGCCGTAAACACGCTTAGACGCTTCACGTACGGTAGCAAAGGCTTCCGGCAGAATAGCGTCCAGTGATTCTCCTTGCTCGATACGTTGGCGATATTCAGCAGTTTTGGCTTTCAGCTCTTCATCGCTGAGCGCTTCAAATTGCGGTTCAAGGTTGTTGATTTCATTTACAATTTTGCGAAGGCGACGCAGTGTGCGGTCATTGCGGCTTCCGATTACTTTGGTAATTAGTTTCGATAACATGGCTTTGCCGTTTCTCTCATTTTGTCGCTTTAGCGTATTGGCCAAAGCCTGGATCCAGTGCGGCAGAGAACAGTCAGCATATCCCTCTGCCAAAATTCTTTCGGAAGAATTAACGATGCGTTATAGCGTTGATCTGGTGCCTTTGGAGTCAGATTTCAAGGCCTGAGAATCAGTTAATCACGCTAAGGTACTTCAAGGCTGATTATAATAAGGCATATCTATCGCTCATCCCACCTGTAATGCGGGTTCATCGACTTTCGTTGACAAAAATTAGAACCCGTTCATTGACTAGAACCTTTTTAGTGCAGTTTATGTTCAGTTATGGTGCAAAGTTATTACGCCATATCAAGGTTTATGCAGGGATGACATGGAGAGAACAGCTGGGAATTGATACTCTTTAACTAAGCCAATTCGGGATAACAGACATCAATGCGAGACCATCGACCACAAGCCGCCCAAGAGCTGCTGGAAAACTCATTGACCGGACAGGTGCGTCAACGAGCCATGGCACTTTCCCAGCTCAATGAGCAGGTTCAGGCTTTGCTTCCAGCCCAATCGGCAAAACAATGCCGCGTGGCGAATTACCGTGATGGTATTTTGATTCTGGAATGCGGCTCTTCTGCTTGGGCTACTAGGCTCAACTATGACAGACATACTCTGATGTCCGCACTTCGAAGAGATACGCTCCCGTCTCTAATGACGATTGAGATTAAGGTAAACCCTGCGCTGGCTGTTGACCTTGTTAGAAAGGAAGAGGCTAAAGAAGCGGAGAAAAAGTGGCGTAAAGTGAGTCCAATGGCCGCAGAATATCTCAAGGCTATTGCGGAAAGCGCGCCAGATAAGGTCAAAAAGCGGCTTGAAGCTATCGCTGCGATGTCGAACCGAGAAGACTAATCACCTTCCCGCAGCCATAAAAAAACCGAAGCCAAGGCTTCGGTTTTTTCGTTGTTCTTTTGCTTACGCCAGAACCATACCTGGTTGTGCGAATGTCACCGGGAGCGTCTGCTCATCTTCAAATGTCGCCCACTCCCATGCTTCCTGATCAGCCAGTACTGCACGCAGCAACTGGTTATTCAGTGCATGGCCTGACTTATAAGCACGCATTTCACCAATGATGTTGTGGCCGCACATGTAAAGGTCACCAATGGCATCCAATACTTTGTGTTTCACCAACTCATTGTCAAAACGTAGGCCTTCTTCGTTCAGGATGCGGTAATCATCAAGGACAATGGCACAATCAAAGCTACCACCCAGGCACAGGTTACGCGACTGTAGGTACTCGATATCACGCATGAAACCAAAAGTACGTGCGCGGCTGATGTCTTTGATGAAAGACTGAGAAGAGAAGTCCAACACCAGATTTTGTTGCTCTGCTTCAATTGCCGGGTGATTGAAATCGATGGCGAAGTCGAGGCGGAAGCCGTCATACGGCAGCAGCTCTGCCCACTTGTCGCCGTCTTCGATGCGAACAGGTTTCTTAATGCGTACAAAACGTTTTGGTGCATTAAGTGTTTCAATACCCGCAGATTGCAGCAGATAAATGAACGGGCTTGCGCTACCGTCCATGATTGGAATCTCTGGTGCATCTACTTCGATAATCACGTTATCGATACCCATACCAGCCAGAGCAGCATTAAGGTGCTCAACGGTTGAGATACGTACGCCATCATCATTAACCAGTGCAGTACACAGCATGGTGTCGCGCACAGACGCTGGATCCGCCGGGAAATCCACCGGTGGGTTCAGGTCAGTACGGCGATAAATCACGCCTGTGTTCGCTGCAGCCGGGCGCAGGATCAAGGTGACCTTACGGCCAGAGTGCAAACCAACTCCGGTCGTCTGAACAATAGTTTTTAATGTTCTTTGTCTAATCATCTGCCATTCCCAACTGAATACTTGTTTTTGCGCCCCAAATCACTCATTACAGTGTCACACTAGGGCAAAACGGGCAGCATGATACCATGCTGCTGTATACAAACCAAGCACTGCCTATTGTTAATCCGCTTGTTTACGTAAAAACGCAGGGATATCTAGGTAGTCTTGTTCCTGTTTCGGCTTCGGTGCAACGTTAGAAGTCTGTGGTTGAACAGACGGTTCTGCAGGACGTCCACCTTGCACAGGCGTTGCCGCCTTTGGTGTTTCTTGCAAAGGTTGTGCCTTATTTTCTACCGGTACTGGTTTTTGCTGTGTGCCTGGCACCAAAGTGATGTCCGGCTTACGCTCGTTACCAATACCTGTAGCGACCACAGTCACACGAAGTTCGTCACTCATTTCTGGATCCATGGACGAACCGATAACCACAGTGGCGTTATCTGAGGCGAACGCTTTAACGGTGTTGCCCACAGTTTCAAATTCATCCAGTCGCATATCAAAACCTGCCGTAATGTTCACCAGAACACCACGTGCGCCTGCCAGATCAATATCTTCCAGCAGTGGGCTTGAAATTGCCATTTCAGCCGCTTCTTCTGCACGGTCTTCACCGGTTGCAACGCCGCTACCCATCATGGCATGACCCATTTCAGACATCACAGTGCGGACGTCCGCAAAGTCGACGTTGATAAGGCCAGGACGGGTGATCAGCTCCGCGATGCCCTGTACTGCGTTACGCAATACATCATTTGCTTTCGCAAATGCATCCAGCAAGGTGATGCCGCGACCCAGTACTTTCAGCAACTTCTCGTTAGGGATAGTGATCAGAGAATCGACGTGCTTGGAAAGCTCTTCGATACCCTGTTCTGCAAACGCCATACGCTTCTTACCTTCGAAGCTGAATGGCTTGGTCACTACCGCTACGGTCAGAATGCCCAGCTCTTTCGCTACCTCAGCAATCACAGGAGCCGCACCGGTACCAGTACCACCGCCCATGCCTGCTGCGATAAATACCATATCGGCACCTTCGAGCTCAGCTTTAATCGCTTCGCGATCTTCCATAGCTGATTCACGACCTACCTGAGGATTTGCACCCGCACCCAGACCTTTTGTGATATCGCCACCAATTTGGATAACGGTGCTCACCGCTGTCTTGCGCAGAGCCTGTGCATCAGTATTGACAGTGATGAACTCCACCCCTTCAATTGACTCACGCACCATGTGCTCGACTGCATTACCACCGCCGCCGCCAACACCAACGACTTTAATTACTGCATCGTTGGACATTTCCATCATCGGTTCAAACATGTGTTCTCTCCGTCTTTCCTGTTCGCATCAGGTTTAAAATTCTTTCTTAAGCCAGCCACTAAGTTTACTGAACATGCCTGATACAGTTCTTTTAGGCTCCGGCTCGCTCGATTCGTTCAATAGGTTTTCTTTGCCGTAATGCAGTAACCCAACTGCAGTGGCATGATAGGTTGCGTTGACATAGTCAGTCAGCCCTGTCACACCATCAGGAAGCCCCACGCGTACCTGGTTCTGGAAAACGCGCTCAGCGCATTCAACCAGCCCATGCATTTGCGCAGCACCGCCCGTAAGGACGATACCTGCGGCCAGTTGGTGTTTTACACCTTGTCCGCGCAGACGCTCCTGAACACGTTCCAACTCTTGCTGCACCAACCCCAGCAATTCGCTGCAACGCGGTTCAATGACTTCGGCCAGTGTTTGACGCTGCAGGCTCCGTGAAGGACGCCCCCCAACGCTTGGCACATTGACCTTGGCATCTTTGTTCACCAACTCGCTTAACGCACACCCATGCTTCACTTTGATTTTCTCAGCGTCGCTAAGAGGTGTACCGAAGGCATAAGCAATGTCGCTGGTGATGACATTTCCAGCGTAAGGAATCACGGCTGCATGACGCAAAGCGCCGCCAGTCCAAACGGCAATGTCCATGGTTCCGCCGCCAATATCGACGACGCATACCCCCAACTCTCTCTCGTCGGCAGTGATGACTGCATGGCTTGCCGCCAGACCAGAGAAAATTAATTGGTCCACTTTCAGGCCACAACGTTCCACCGCTTTTTCGATATTTCGCGCAGTATCGTTGTGACAAGTGATAAGGTGCACGCTGGCTTCCATACGCACACCGGAAAGACCAACAGGATTCTTAATCCCTTCCTGATAGTCGATTTTGTATTCCTGCGGGATAACGTGCAGCACGCGCTGCTCGTCACTGATCTTCACCGACTTCGCCGTGTGAATCACCATGTCGACGTCATCCTGCGTGACCTCCTCATCGGAAATCGTTCCCATACCACGTTCGGTCTGGCAATGAATATGCTTTCCTGATAGCGACAGATAGACTGAACGAATCTTGCAATCAGACATCAGCTCTGCGTCGTTAACCGCACGCTCCACTGATTTAACAACAGACTCAAGATCGTTGACACCGCCTTTATCCATGCCTTGTGAAGGCGTAGAGCCCACACCCAGCACATTGATCGCACCGTCAGGCAAAATCTCACTGACCAGAACAGAAACCTTGGAGGTTCCGATATCCAATCCAACAATCAGCGGTCTGTCAGTTGTTTGTTTCATTCCACCTACTCTCAGGTATTCTCGTCACTGGCTTCTACTTCCGGAGCTTTCCAGCCCACCGCAGCACCAGTGTCATAGCGCAAGTCCACATATTGAATCGCTCTGTCGGTCGACTTGAAATCATCAAGCAGTGCGACAAAGCGTTTTAATCGCTCGTTGCGGGACTCACGTCCTAATTCAATGCGCACCCCATCACGGGTGACAATTCGCCACGAGCGGCGCTCATTGAGCGCCAAGGCAGCAATTTCTAATTTTGTTGGTGCCAGAATGCCACGCATTTCGCGCCACGATTCCAGCACTTCTTTTTCGCTGCCAGCTGGGCCATGTAGTGAAACTAAGCCCAAATTTTTTACCTCAGCAGGATCCGCGCCAAACACGTCCCCGCCAACATCCAAAAGAAACGATCCATTCCAGACTGCCTGAGGCTGGTATTCAGTCACATTGACTTTGATCGTATCCGGCCATTGCTTTCGCACGGCGACATTCGCGACCCAGGGCAGTGCAGAAATTGCACTGTGGATGTCATCCACATCCTGAATCATAAAGCTGTTCAAACCACCGAGTTGCAAAACCGCATTGCGCACTTCCAATGGTGTTAAGTGTTCCAGCTCACCTTGTACAATAATCTGGGACAACGGCAATTGCTCTTCGTCCCCCATCCAGGTGATGACACGGAGCAATGACCAGAGGATAGCCAGAATGACAAACACTAAAAACACCAGCCCCCCCCAATGTTCTTTCAACATTGAAGGCTGAGCCGGTATGTCCTCTACGGTCACATTTGTCATATCAGGCAATTGCCTCTCTATCTTCAGGCAACCTGCGGCTTTGCCTCAGCAAAGCTGACCGATTATAACGGTCAGTTTGACAGGTCACCAACCCTTCTTGGCGCTGAAGTGATGAAGCTGAGATCAAATACATGCAAAACCACCAAAAACAGGTTAAAAGTTAGACATCACTCTGCCCAACCTCAGTCATTCTACATGTAATCAGGTTTATACCTGCTCGCTCAACGCCTTTTTATCCAGTTTCAATTCGGCCAATTTTCTAGCCACCTTACCAATATCACCTGCCCCTTGTGTCAGCACCAGGTCGCCTGGTTGAATCACTGCAGCTAACGCTGCAGGTAAAGCTTCCACATCCGGCACAAAGATAGGATCAATTTTTCCACGGCCACGAATAGTGCGGCACAGACTTCGGCCATCGGCACCGGCAATTGGCGCTTCACCGGCAGAATACACATCCAGCATCAGCAGCACGTCAACCTGCTCAAGCACATTGGCAAAATCGTCATACAAATCGCGGGTACGGCTGTAGCGGTGTGGCTGGAACACCATCACCAGGCGGTTATCTTCCCAACCCGCACGCGCAGCTTGAATGGTGACATCCACTTCGCTTGGGTGGTGACCATAGTCATCCACCAGTAGTGCATTACCATCTTCCACCGGGAACAGACCCAGTTGGTCAAAGCGACGGCCTGTACCTTCAAAGCTCGCCAGCGCGCGCAGTATAGCGTCGTCTTCCACGCCATCTTCCGTTGCCACTGCAACGGCAGCTGCCGCATTCAATGCATTGTGTCGGCCTGGAATATTCAGTTCGATGTGAATCTCCGGTTTGCCAGCACGCAAAATCGTGAAAATACCTTTTTGGCCTTCCTGGCGATAATCTTTCAAGCGCACATCGGCATCTTCAGAAAAACCATAAGTGATCACCTGTCGGCCAATACTAGGGATAAGCTCACGCACCACAGGATCATCCACACACATGACCGCCTGACCATAGAAAGGCAGCTTGTGCAGGAAGTCGACAAACGTCTGCTTCAGGTTGTCAAAGTTGCCACCATAGGTATCCATGTGATCAGCTTCAATATTAGTGACAATCGCCACCATTGGCTGCAAATGCAGGAAGGAGGCATCACTTTCATCGGCTTCAGCAATCAAGTAACGGCTGCAACCTAAACGCGCGTTAGTACCTGCACTTTTCACCAGACCACCGTTCACAAACGTTGGATCCAGACCTGCTTCCTGATAAATCAGCGTAGTTAGCGCTGTTGTAGTGGTTTTACCATGCGTACCCGCAACGGCAATGCCATGACGATACCGCATGAGTTCGGCCAGCATCTCTGCGCGGCGTACTACAGGAATACGTGCGGCTTTCGCTGCAACTAACTCTGGATTGTCCTGGCGGATTGCAGTCGAAACCACAACGACGCTTGCACCATCAACATTACTCTCGGCGTGACCGAAGAAAACTTTAGCGCCTTTACTCTCCAAACGCTGAGTCACTGCATTCTCAGAAAGGTCAGAGCCCGTAATTTCATAACCTTCGTTGATCAGCACTTCCGCAATACCGCACATACCGGCACCGCCAATACCCACAAAGTGAATGCGCTTCACACGGCGCATTTCCGGCACCATGGTTCGAATTTTTTCTAATTGATGACTATCAAATTTGCCCATCACTTTGTTCTCTACTTCGCTACGTCTTTGATGACACTGGCTACACGCTCAGCGGCATTGGTTATTGCCGCGGCTCTAGCAGCCTTCGACATCGCCATCAATGACGATGAATCTTTATCTTCCAGTGCCGCCGCCAATGCGTCAGCACTCAAATCCGGTTGTTCTATCATTAGCGCCGCGCCACTCTCGACGAGGTGCTCAGCATTCAGTGCCTGCTGGCGATCTTTGTGCTGGAAAGGCACGAAGATCGATGGCACACCTGCTGCAGATACTTCCGATACCGTCAAAGCACCAGAGCGGCAAATCAGGATATCTGCCCAATCATAGGCTTCAGCGACATCATCAATAAACTCGATGACTTCAACATTCACCACGCCCGCTTTCTGGAAGCGCTCTGCCGTGTCAGACTGATTGCCTTTACCCGCCTGATGACGAATCACCACTTCTCGGTTCAGCTTCGATACCGCTTCCGGCACTGTGTGGTTTAAGATTCGAGCCCCTTGGCTTCCTCCCATCACCAACACTTTTAGCGGTGCGCCATCTACATAAGCCTTATGCTCTGGCAAGGCGCAAACATCCTTTCTTACCGGATTGCCAACGACTTCCTTGCCATTAAATGCACCAGGAAAAGCCTGCAACACACGCTTGGCTATCTTGGCCAGCCACTGGTTGGTTAACCCCGCGACGGCATTTTGCTCGTGGAGTACAACGGGAATGCGACTTAGCCATGCCGCCAAACCACCCGGTCCACTCACATAACCTCCCATGCCCAGCACAGCATTCGGTTTCCAGTTTTTGATATGGCGCTTTGCCTGAACAACAGCATTAAGTACCATCCAAGGGGCGAGAAGTTTACGCGCAAAGCCCGAACCACGCAGCCCTTTTACTTCAATAAAGTCGATCTCAATGCCATGTTTTGGCACCAAATCCGCTTCCATCCTGTCTGCCGTTCCCAGCCAGCGAATTTCCCAACCTTGTTCCTGCAACTCTTTGGCTACTGCAAGTCCCGGGAAAACGTGACCGCCGGTTCCACCGGCCATCACCAATAATCGTTTATGCTTTTGTTCGTTTTCGTTTTTCATGAGAGACAATTCGTTGGTGCGCCTGCGCCGTTTCCAAACGGTATTCGTGGTCAATGCGAAGAAGTAGCGCCACCGCCGTCGACATAATAAATAAACTGGAACCGCCATAACTGACCAGCGGTAACGTCAAACCTTTAGTCGGCATAATACCTGCCGCTGCACCGACATTCACCAGCGCCTGAAACGCAAACCAAATGCCAATACCAAATGCCAGAAAACCACCGAAAAGCTGGTTCGCTTCAAGGCAACGCTTCCCGATAAACAGCGCACGAAAGACCAATGCAAATACCATCAGCAAAACGACAGTGACGCCAATAAGACCGAGCTCTTCTGCCAGCACCGCAATAACAAAGTCCGTATGGGCTTCCGGTAGGTATTCGAGTTTCTGGATAGAATTGCCCAGCCCCTGACCCCACCAGCTGCCGCGGCCAAAGGCCATCAAAGATTGCGTCAGCTGATAGCCACTGCCAAATGGGTCTTGCCAAGGATCCAAGAAGGAGGTCACGCGAGCAACACGGTAGGGCTCAGCAATGATCAAAAGACCCACCAGTCCAAGACCGGTAAACAGCAAGACACCGAACTGCCATAGCTTGGCGCCGGCAATAAACAGCATGCCTACCGTCGTAACAAACATGACGACAACAGAGCCAAGGTCAGGTTGAAGCAGCAAAAGACCAGCAATCACCACCAGCACCGCCAGTGGTTTCAAAAAGCCGGTGACGCTTTCTCTGACTTCACCATGGCGACGAACAAGGTAGCCAGCAATAAACAGGAAGAGTGATAATTTGGCCACTTCTGCTGGCTGCAGGTTAAAAAAGCCCATTGGCAGCCAACGGGATGCACCGTTTACCGATTTACCGACCAGCAGAACCGCCAGCAAAAGCGCGAGCGAGATAAAAAGCAGAGGAATGCTGAGTTGTTGCCAACGCGACAAAGGTATCTGCATGGCCACGCCGGCAATGATAAGTGCACCTACCAGATAGACGCCCTGACGCATGGCGAAATAGAACGGCTCATCAACCAAACGGACAGAAACAGGAATAGAAGCAGAGGACACCATGATGAGGCCAACCATCATCAGGCCGAATGACAGCCACACCAGCTGGCGGTCATACAATGCCGTTGGCGCTGGATTCGAAATCCAGCGCATCAAACGGTTGTCGTCCCACTTCGCACTCATCATTCCGTCACGCTCTCCTCTGCGCTTCGCTGTGCAATCTCTTGCGCGTATGCAGCAAAGGTATCACCTCGTACCATAAAGTTGATGAACTGGTCGAAGCTCGCGCATGCTGGAGATAACAACACCATGTCACCAGATGTCGCAGTTGATGCCGCGATATCCATGGCTTCCTGCATGGTTTCAATTACCACAGGCGACGCAACCAGATTTGTAAAAGCATGACCATCTCGGCCATAGCAGTACAAAGTCACGTTCAGCTTATCGAGAATAGGTTTCAACGAAGAGAAGTCGGCGCCTTTGCCATCACCACCCACCAAAAGGTGCAGACGCCCCGCTAGTTGCAGGCCATCAAGTGCCGCTTCAGTGCTCGCGGGGTTGGTCGCTTTAGAGTCATTCACCCAAAGCACGCCGTTGTGTTCGATCACTTGCTGACAGCGATGAGGTAAACCCCGGTATTCACGCATCGCCTGACATTGCGCTTCACGGCTCACTCCCACTGCATCAGCCAGCGCCATCGCCGCCAGACAGTTAGCCACGTTGTGACGACCCACCAGCGCGATATCAGACACCGCCATCACAAGGTCGCCTTTTGACGTCAGCCACTCTGCGCCGTCTTTCTCGGTGAGTGTGTACTCACCTGACGTGAAGCCGAAGCTGATAGCAGGCACATTGCCGCCTTTGGTCTGTGTATTTTTGGTCTGGAGATCGTCTTGGTTCCAAACCGACAGCTTGGTTTGGTCGAAAATGCGCAATTTGGCATCGCGGTAGTCATCCATCCCTTCATAGCGATCCATATGATCTTCTGAGAGGTTGAGGAACACTGCCGCTTCCAAGTTCAGGGAGGAGGTGGTTTCAAGCTGGAAGCTCGACAGCTCCAGTACATAAAGCTCGTGCTCACTGGCCAGCACATCCAAAGCTGCAAAGCCGATATTGCCGCCAACACCGACATTGATGCCTGCCGCTTTTGCCATTTCACCAACCAGACTGGTCACGGTGCTTTTACCGTTTGAGCCGGTAATACCAATGACAGGCGCTCTTACATCGCGGGCGAAGAGTTCAATGTCACCGACAATCTCAATGCCTTTCGCAGCCGCTTCTTTAAGCTCTGGCGTTGCCAGCGCAATGCCTGGGCTTGCCACAATCTGGTCTGCTGAAACCAGCCAATCCATATTCCAGCCACCAGCGTGCAATGCCACATTTTTCGGTAACTGCTCTGCGCCTGGCGGGTTTGCACGGGTATCAATCACTTTCACAGTCGCGCCATCATCTTTTCTCACAAGATGATTAACGACAGAGAGCCCGGTCATACCGAGCCCAATCACCACAATGTTTTTCGCGGCGTCTGTCTTCATTTAGCGCACCTTCAATGTTGCCAGTCCTGCAAGAACCAGCATCAGGGTAATAATCCAGAATCGTACAATTACGCGCGGCTCTGGCCAGCCTTTCAATTCGTAGTGGTGGTGGATAGGCGCCATGCGGAAAATGCGCTGACCACGCAGTTTGTAAGAGCCCACTTGCAGGATCACTGACAAGGTTTCCATCACGAACACACCACCCATGATCACCAGCAAAAATTCCTGACGCACCAACACGGCAATCGTGCCCAGTGCACCACCCAGTGCCAGTGAGCCCACATCCCCCATAAATACTTGTGCCGGATAGGTGTTAAACCACAAGAAGCCCAGACCTGCGCCGACAATCGCCGCACAGACAATCACCAATTCATCGGCATCTTTGATATAAGGGATGTGCAGGTATTCAGCAAAGTTCACGTTACCTGTCGCCCAAGCAATAAAGGCAAAACCACTGGCCACCATCACGGTTGGCATGATGGCCAAACCATCAAGACCGTCAGTGAGGTTCACCGCGTTACTCGAGCCAACAATCACGAAATAGGTGAAGACGATGTAGAACAGGCCAAGCTGAGGCATCACGTCTTTGAAGAAAGGCACCACAAGTTGGGTGGCGGCAGTATCTTTACCGTGGATATAGAGGGCGAAGGCCACAACAAGCGCAATGGCGGATTGCCAGAAATACTTCCAGCGGGCAATCAGGCCATCTGTGTTCTTGCGTACCACTTTACGGTAGTCATCGACAAAACCGACAGCACCGTAACCCAGAGTCACGAACAATACCGCCCAAACGTAAGGGTTGGAAAGGTCAGCCCACAGCAGCACGGTGACCGTAATCGCTGTTAGGATCATGATGCCGCCCATGGTTGGCGTACCACGTTTGCTGAAGTGGGATTCCGGACCTTCGTTACGTACTACCTGACCGATTTGCAGCATCTGCAAGCGAGCGATCAAGCGCGGTCCCATCCAGAGTGACAACGTCAATGCAGTCAACACGCTCAGGATTGCGCGGAATGTCAGATAATCAAACAGTCGGAAAAACGGAATGTGTTGGGTTAGGATATCTGATAGCCAATCTAGCATTTGGCTGCCTCCTCTATTGCTGCAACCACTTCAGACATCTTCATTCCGTTGGCCCCTTTGACCAAAACGGATACTTCGCGTTTTGTTTTCATCAGTTCTACTACATGCGCAATCAATGCGCTTTTATCTTCAAAGTGCTGACCCCCGCAACGTTCGCTAATCGCGGCGCTGGCAGGTCCATAAGTAATCACGGTTTGGATAGCGGCTTTGCTGAGGTGCTCTGCAACTTCTCCATGCACCGATTCGGAATGTTCGCCCATCTCACCCATATCAGCTAAGACGATGACTTTGTCTCCGTCGAAGCCATCCAGCAAATCCACTGCGGCTTTCATTGCTGCAAGGCTGGCGTTGTAGCTGTCATCAATCAGGCGAAGACCTGGGCGCGGGAAGCTTATCGCACCGCGGCCTTTAACAGGCGACACAGAAGCAAGACCTCGGACCACATCGTCCATCGTCACCTTACTATCGATTCTGGTCGCAGCAATGGCAGCAAGAATCGCGTTCGCAACGTTGTGCTCGCCGGGAAGGCTGAGTGTCACCGGATAGGTACCTTGTGGTGAAACCAGATCGAAGGCATAGCAGCCGTTGTCGACCTGATGAATATTCTCGGCGTGGTAGTCTGCAGGCTTGTCAGTCACTGTCATGGTAAGTACTTGCTTACTTTTCAGTACGTCATCCCAGAAAGCCCCACCATTGCTGTCCTGATTAACGATTGCCAAGTCACCGTCAGCAAGCCCCTGGAAGATTTCACCTTTGGCTTTTGCCACCCCATCAAGGGAACCGAAGCCTTCCAAATGTGCTGCTGCAAGGTTAGTGACCATCGCCAGATCCGGTTTAACCAAAGACGTGGTATAGGCAATTTCACCAATGTGGTTAGCGCCCAATTCCATCACAGCGTACTCATCAGAAGGTTGCAGGCGAAGCAAGGTCAGCGGCACACCAATGTCGTTATTGAAGTTACCCGCGGTGTATAGCGTCTGGCCTTTTGGAGACAGAATGGCAGCCAGCATTTCTTTGACAGTGGTTTTACCGCAACTACCTGTGAGCGCAATCGTCTTCACGTCACATTGAGATTTCACCCATGCGCCCAGTTGCCCCAAAGCAAGCTTGGTGTCTTTCACGATCAGTTGTGGCAGTGCGACATCGACAGGTTTGGAAACCAAAAGCGCTGACGCGCCGTTTTCATGCGCAGTTTCTACAAAATCATGAGCATCGAATCGCTCGCCCACCAGCGCGACAAACAAAGCGCCATTGCCAAGCGTTCGTGTGTCGGTGGAAACGGCATCAATCACCACATCTTCGCCGACCAGATCAGCGTCTAAAACAGCCTGCAGTGATTTCAACGAAACTGGGATCATGCCTCTTCCTCCAACAAACGGCGTACGGTCTCACGATCGGAATAGTGAACAGTACCTGATGCCAGCACTTGATAGTCTTCGTGTCCTTTTCCTGCGACCAGAATCACGTCTTTTTCTGACGCATTTTCAAATGCATAGCCACACGCTTCCGCGCGGTCGTGAAGGATAATTGCCTGATCGGGATCTACCATGCCTTTAAGCATGTCAGCCACAATCGCTTCCGGAGATTCAGAGCGGGGATTGTCGTCGGTCAGAATAGCGACATCAGCCAATCTTTCAGCAATGTCTGCCATCATTGGGCGTTTACCTGTATCCCTATCGCCACCACAACCGAAAATACACCAAAGCTTACCGTCGCAGTGACGGCGAAGAGCCATCAGCGCCTTTTCAAGAGCATCGGGGGTGTGAGCATAATCCACCACCAACATAGGTTTGTCAGCACGATGAAAAACTTCCATGCGCCCAATCACCGCCTGCAACTTGCTGGCAGCTGCCATCAGAGTTTCTTTTTCGTAGCCAAGTCCCAGAAGCGTGGTCAGGCTAACCAAAAGGTTCATGACATTGAATTCACCCACCAACGGCGCAGTAAATTGACCAGCGCCCCATGAAGAGTCAAAGCTGATGGTCACGCCACTTGTCGCATAGTCGACAGATGTTAGCCAAAGCTTGCGGCCTTGATGCTGAAGAACATTGTCCTCCAGCAAAGAAACTGCCACCGCTTCCGGCATATTACTGACCCAGTTTGCACCGACCGGGTCGTCAACGTTAATCACGGAAACCGGTGAGCCATAGTGGGTAAACAGGCGAAGCTTGGCTTCGGCGTACGCTTCCATGGTGCCGTGGTAATCAAGGTGGTCACGACTGAGGTTTGTGAAGATAGCAGCATCAAAAGCCACGGCCTTCACGCGATCCTGCACCAAACCATGGGAAGACACTTCCATCGCCACGTGAGTCGCACCCTGATGGTTAAACGCTGCCAGTTGCTGTTGTATATCCAACGCGCTGCCTGTGGTGTTTAAAGCTGGCTCTAATGCATCAAGGAAGCCGTTACCTGTGGTTCCCATCACTGCCGCTTTACCTTCAAGCAGATCAATCCACTGCGCAACTAACTGGCTCACCGTGGTTTTACCATTGGTGCCTGTCACACCAATCACCTTAATCATTTTGCTGGGTGATTGGTAAAAACGGTCGGCGATTTCCGACAGGGTGGATTTCAAGTGAGGGAAGGCAACGACTGGCACACCATTTTGCAAGGTGACATCAAACTGGCCGTTAGTATCACCATCATCGGCAATCACCGCCGCTGCGCCGGCTTCAATAGCTGCAGGGATAAAACGGCGCGCGTCCAGGGAATGCCCCTGAACGGCAATAAATACATCACCCGGTTGGATCTGGCGGTTATCCAGCGTCAAACCGGTAATAGGTGTTTCTGGGATGGCGTCATACCAAGGCGCCAATAATTCTTTAAAGCTCGTGTTCGGCATCAGTTCCGATTGTCCGTATTAGCAATCTGTAAAAATGGCTGCTGAGCGTCCGGTGCGATATTGAGGATCTGCAACGCGCTCTTCATCACGTCAGAAAACACGGGGGCCGCAACCTGACCACCGTAATATTTGTCGCCTTGGGGTTCATTGATCACCACCACCATGGCAATGCGCGGCTCGCTCAAAGGTGCGATCCCCGCCGTATAACCGATATATTCATCACCGTAGCCACCGGCCACCGCAACTTTCGCTGTACCTGTTTTTGCCCCAACGCGATAACCATCAACCGCTGCACGGCGGGCACTGCCGCCTTCCTGCGTCACAGACTCCAGCATATCCAACACTTTTCGGGTATTTTCTTGTGATGCGACCTGTTTACCCGGTACCACGGATTCTGTTTTCAAAATCGACAGCGGGCGATTCACACCTTCCGCACCAAGTACCGCATAAGCGCGGGCAAGCTGAGCCGGCGTGATAGAAAGGCCATAACCAAAGGAGAGCGTTGCGCGTTCGAAGTCAGACCAACGGCGACGATTCGGATAGAGTCCATAAGACTCACCGACCAGGTTCACACCAGTTGCGTCACCGATGCCAAAGCTGCTGTAAAGGCCAAGCAGTGCTTCGACTGGCATAGAAAGAGACAGTTTACTGACACCGATGTTACTGGATTTTTGGAGGATTTTACGGAGGTTTGCTTCACCGACTTTGGAAACATCTCGGACACGCGCTCCGCCGATACTCATCACACCGTTACCCGTATCAATGATGGTCGACTTATCCGCTACGCCATTTTCCAATGCAGCCAAAACCACCAGAGGTTTGATAGTGGAACCTGGCTCGAAAACGTCAGTGATGGCGCGATTACGCATTTTAAAACTTTTCAGATCGGCGCGGTTATTCGGGTTGTACGACGGTGCATTCACCATCGCCAGTACTTCACCAGTACGCACATCGACCATGACCAATGAGCCAGAGGTCGCACGGTAGTCCGCAACCGCTTGCTTGATGGCGCGATAAGAAATCGCCTGAAGGCGCTGATCGATACTCAGTTGAAGCGGCTTGCCTTCTTCCTTGGCCTCTTTGGAAATCACTTCCACGACACGGCCATAGCGGTCTTTGCGCACAGTACGACGGCCGGGCTCACCACTCAGCCAACCATCATAGCCACGCTCAATACCTTCAAGGCCACGGCCATCAATGCCCGTCACACCCACAAGGTGTGCACTGACTTCACCGGCCGGATAAAAACGACGGGACTCGTCATTCATGCCAATTCCCGGTAAGCGAAGACCGGAAATATAGTCAGCCACAGCTGGGCCAACCTGACGCTGCAGGTAGATAAAGCGTTTGGTTTTATTGCGTTCAATACGGTTTACCATCGCCTGACGGTCGATACCCAACACATCAGCCAGCGCGTACCAGCGGTCAATATCTTTAAGGCCGCCGTTCTTAAACACAGTCACCGGATCCACATATACCGCTTCAACCGGGACACTGACGGCCAGCGAATCGCCGTTACGGTCAGTGATAATGCCGCGTGCGGAATGAAGGGCTTTGACACGGACAGAACGCATATCGCCTTCCTGAAGAAGGCGATCCGGCTCGATGACTTGAATGAATGCGGCGCGGGCAATCAACGCGACCATGGCAAGGGAAATACAGAAACAGACCGTGACAAAGCGCCACCGAATCAAATTCGGTGTTGGCTTTTTCGCTCGCTGATTGGTCGGTTTCGTTTTTCCCTTCACGCTATTGGCTCACTATGACTTCACGTCGACTGTCTGGACGGATCATATCCTGATCCTGCCGTGCCATCGCTTCGACACGACTGTGTTCTGATAACGCATGCTCCTCAAGCAACTGGTTACGCCATTCGACTTCCAGTTGCTCGCGCTCCATCAAAAGTTGGTCATGATGGGCTATCGCAGCACGCGTTTGCTGGGTGATGTAAACCACGCCCAATGCAGAAAGCAGTACCAGAACCAAAAGCACCATAGGAACCCGACCGATACTGGTCAGATCCTGCAGAATTTGCCTTGTCAGTCCTGGATTTTCTGCCGACATCAGTCACCCAATTTTTCTGCCACACGCAGCACCGAGCTTCGGGAGCGAGTGTTGTCTGAGACTTCCACGTCAGACGGTTTCAATGCTTTGCCCACCAGCTTCATCTTTGCCTGACCCAGTGCACGGATTTGATCTTCGGTCAGTGGCACGCCATGTGGCACATCCGGCCCTTTGCTTTGCTTACGCATGAAGCGTTTCACCAAACGGTCTTCCAATGAGTGGAAGCTAATGATGGATAGGCGTCCGCCCGGCGCCAGCACTTCAAGCGCACCTTGCATCGCCGTTTCAATCTCTTCAAGCTCACTGTTGATGTAAATGCGAATCGCCTGAAAACAGCGGGTCGCTGGGTGCTTTTTACGATCACGGGAAGGTGATACCGCAGCAATCAGATTTGCCAGCTGCAAAGTGCGGGTTAGTGGTTCTTTGGTTTCATCTTCACGGTGCGCCACAATCGCACGGGCGATGCGCTTGGCAAAACGCTCTTCACCAAACTCTTTCAACACCCAGGCAATGTCATCGGCTTCTGCTTCAGCCAGCCATTGGGAGGCTGGAATACCAGATGTTGGGTCCATACGCATGTCGAGCGGGCCGTCACGCATAAAGCTGAAGCCGCGTTCTGGATCATCCAGTTGGGGAGAGGAGACACCCAGGTCCAGCAATACGCCGTCAATCTTGCCACTCAGTCCACGTTCTTCGATGTACTGTTGAATACCAGAAAACGGACCATGAATAATATTGAAGCGTGGGTCATCAATCGTGCCCGCTTCTTCGATTGCCTGTGGATCACGGTCGATACTGTATAGCTGACCGCCATCACCCAGACGACGTAAAATTTCTCGGGTATGTCCACCACGGCCAAACGTACCATCGACATAAATGCCGTCAGGTTTAAGTGCGAGACCTTCGATAGATTCGTGGAGGAGGACGGAAATGTGTGAAAACTGCTCTGACATAATCTTGATTACCTAAAGCGATAAGTTACTGAGCCTGTCGCTCAGCGCTTCCGCTGATTCGGCTTGATGTTGAATATCCTGGTCGATCTGTTGCTGCCATTTGTCGCTGTTCCAAATCTCAAACTTGTTGAGTTGTCCCACCAGCATGGCTTTTCCATTCAAACCGGCGTAATCGCGCAGTGTTGGTGCAATCAGAATTCGCCCCTGTCCGTCCATCTCACACTCAAACGCATGACCAAGCAGCAATCGCTGTAAACGACGCTCGGCTGGATTGAGGCTGGATAAGCGGGATAGCTTGGCTTCGATGCGCTCCCATTCAGGCAAGGGGTATAGCAGCAGGCATGGTAACTGATGATCAATGGTGCAGACAAACACGCCATCGCACACCGCATCGAGTTCTTCCCGATAACGCTTTGGCAATGCGACGCGACCTTTCGCGTCGGGCGATATGGCGCTGACGCCCCTCAACATGTCACTGACTACCCTTTTTCACCAGAATAACCCACTTTATTCCACATTTTCCCACTAGGAAGTGTAAGTATCAGGCAAAAAGAAAGTCAAGCAAGCATCGAGCGCGACAAAGATCACGTAATCGCGAAGCGCATTCTATTTCAACAGCTTGAACACCTTGCTGAGCCGTGCATTTTTTAACCGCACGGCATTCCCCATTGGGGCCTGTTGACTTTTATTGAAGCCAAAACAAAAGAAGGCGAGCTAATGCTCGCCTTCTCTGGGGCAAGTTTATCGCTAAACTCGCCCATTTTATTTAGTGAGTCGGCCTATAAGCCGGGTTCTGTACCGTAAAAAACGGTGGTAGCCATTCGTCTAGGCCTGCAATCGCTCACAGGCTCCAGCAACCTACCCGTCCCCAACGCGGGCCGCGCCAAAGGGGACCTATTTGGTCTTGCTCCGGGTGGAGTTTACCGTGCCACGAACTGTTGCCAGTCGCGCGGTGCGCTCTTACCGCACCCTTTCACCCTTACCTGTTCTCCGAAGAGTCATCGGCGGTTTGCTCTCTGTTGCACTGGTCGTAGGCTTGCGCCCCCCAGGCGTTACCTGGCACCCTGCCCTGTGGAGCCCGGACTTTCCTCCCCCTCGTCAGTCTCCCAAAGGACATCAACGAAGCAGCGGCTACCCGGCCAACTCAGGCGGCGGATTATATAGAGTTCACCGCCACGGATCCAGCGAAAACACCGGACTTCTTACTCTAGGTTTTCTAAACCCCACTTATAGAGGGCATTTTTTTTCACGTTATACAGCTCAGCCGCAATCGCAGACGCCTTCTTCAGTGGCAGTTCCTTCGCCAGCAAAGTAACCGCTTTGGTTGCCTCCAATGGCAAATCCTCTTTCTCGGCGCGGTGACCTGCAATCAAAAGCACCATTTCACCGCGGATACGGTTGCTGTCTTCATTCAGCCATTCAATCAACTCGCCCAGCGGCGCACCATGAATGGTTTCATAGGTTTTGGTCAGCTCCCGCGCCAGCACTACCTGACGTTCCGCACCCAATACCGCCAGCATGTCGTCGAGCGTATCGAGAATACGGTGCGGTGATTCGTAAAAAATCAGGGTTCGTGGGTCTTCCGCAATGTCAGAAAACTTATCTCGGCGCCCTTTGCTTTTCGGCGGTAAGAAGCCTTCGAAGCTGAAACGATCAGAAGGTAAGCCAGACGCACTCAACGCGGTGATAACTGCGCAAGGCCCTGGTAAAGGGACAACTTTGACACCCGCCTGACGACAACGGGTCACCAAATGGTAACCTGGATCGGATATCAACGGCGTGC
Source organism: Grimontia marina (assembly GCF_900060185.1). Taxonomy (GTDB): domain Bacteria; phylum Pseudomonadota; class Gammaproteobacteria; order Enterobacterales; family Vibrionaceae; genus Enterovibrio; species Enterovibrio marinus. The sequence continues at coordinate 71,289 of NZ_FIZY01000003.1, forward strand.
CCGCATCAGACACCAGCGCGATATTTTGCCCACTGACTAATTTTTCAATCAGAAAATCTGCTTTCTGTTGTTCATTATGGTCATGCAGCGCGAAAGTTCGGGTGGTGATTCCAAAATGGGACAGTAGTTTACCAGTGTGGCGGGTATCCTCGGCAGCGATGATGTCGACCTGCTGCAAAATCTCCAAAGCACGCTGGGTGATATCTCCCAGGTTTCCGATCGGTGTCGGCACGATATATAAAGTTGAGACGTCAACCATGGTTGAAGTTTCATCAGTCATTTGTTTCACAACCCTTCGGCGATTAATATAGAGGGCAACAAGTTACGGACAGAAGATGTTCATGCGTAAAATAACCCATAAGTGCAAAAGTGTATCACGAGTTCTTCCACCAATCGCGCTGGCATTGGTGCTTTCGGCGTGTACCACCACACCACCTGTTGAGCAAGGACCGCAATATGACATCACAGCGCCGGCGCTGGAGTCATCGACTTTCTATTTGCTGAAATCAGAAACCGAAACCGGAGAAGCAAAAGCTGACTGGTATTTGTTGGCGTTAAAAGCACTGATTGCTGAAAAACAGTACGCACAAGCCGATGTTTTGGTTAGTCGTTTGGCAAAACTGCCACTGACCCCACTGCAACTTTCCGAATGGCAACTGAACCGCGCTTTGTTATCTCAGCAAAAAGGCGATCTGCAGACCGCTGTTGATAACCTGAACTTCCAGCCATCTTGGGGTATTCCGGCTATTCAATACCAGCGCTATTACCTGTTGAAAGGCGAACTTTACGAAGCACTGGGCAACATGCCAGGCGCTGTGCTCTCTTATGCAGAGGGCTCTCCTTTCATTACGGACAATTACGATAAGCAGCAAAACTGGGAAAACGTTTGGACACTGCTGGTGAAAATGCCACCATCTGAGCTGAACTCTCTGTCTGCAACCACCAATCCAGTTCTGAATGGCTGGGTCGAGCTGGTAAACCTCTTGCGCCGTTACTCGGGTCGTCCTGCTCAGCAACAAGAAGCGCTGAACCAATGGCTAGCAGCAAATCCATCTCACCCGGCTAACCGATACCTACCGAATGACCTGACTGCACTTCAGTCGATGGAGATCCTCCGTCCTGACCGCATCGGTGTGATGCTGCCACTAAGCGACAAGTTCGCGGCACAAGGCGAAGCTATTCGTAATGGTTTGGTACAGGCGCTGCTGGATGATGATTCTGGCGATACTGCACCTTCTGTGATGTTCTACGACACCAACGGGCTTTCAACGACGGACATCGTCAATCAGATGCGTGCAGACGGTATTCAGTTTGCTATCGGCCCTCTTCGCAAAGATAAAATTGAAGAGTTCCTGACTATCAGCCAAAACGCGATTCCCACGCTGGCGCTGAATATTCCAAACGAAGACGAGGGTGCGGCGAATACTTGCTTCTTCACACTCTCTCCAGAGCAGGAAGCAGAGCAAGCTGCACTGCATATTGAACAGAACAAACATCAATACCCATTGGTGATTGCTCCAGATAATGGCTTTGGTCGACGCGTCAGTGAAGCCTTCTCTAAACAGTGGGAAGAGCAAACCGGCGAGCCTGCAGAAATTGAATTTTTCAAAAACCGTGCAGCCATGCAGAAGACCGTCCAACGCGTATTTGGCTTAACAGAGAGCCAAGGGCGTATTCAGCAGATGCAACAGCTTCTGGGAATGGAAATGGAATCAGAGCAGCGCAGCCGCCGCGATGTTGATGCCGTTTACCTTGTTGCTAACGCAGGCGAGCTCACACTGCTTAAGCCGTTCATTGAAGTCGCCATCAACCCAGGTGTTCAACCGCCGAAATTGTACTCAAGCTCCCGCTCTAACAACCGTGTGAACGGCGTTGGCGAAATTGGTGAGCTTCGCGGCATTGAGTTCAGTGACGTACCACTTCTGGTTGAGCCTAACAATCCGACCGCAGCACGTTTTAATCAACTCTGGCCGGGTCTGGATAATGGCATGACCCGCCTTTACGCACTGGGCATGGACGCGTATGCGTTGATTGAAGCACTTCCTCAGATGCAGGCATTGCCGGACTACCGCTTTGAAGGGTTGTCAGGTGAATTGTCATTGGGTGATTACTGCACCGTCAACCGCAGCGTTTCCTGGGCGATGTTTGGGGAGCAAGGGATTGTTTCGGTTAAGTAAAAAGCAAACCGGCGATCACTACGAAACACAAGCCTGCCGCTTTCTCGAGCGGCAGGGCCTTAAGACCATCGAAAAGAATGCCCGCTTCAAGGGCGGCGAATTGGATCTCATCATGCGGGAGCAAAACTGCCTCGTTTTCGTTGAGGTCAAATACCGTAACCAAACCACCTATGGTGGCGCCGCAGCCAGTATCTCCCCACAAAAACAACGTCGTATGCTCAAAGCCGCCTATTTGTGGTTGGCGAAAAATGGCCTGTCCGCGACACATACCGAGTTTAGATTTGATGCCGTGACTTTTGAAGGCAACGTAAACTCGGTAAACTGGATGAAAAATATCGTATTTGAAGGGTAATCAATGCTAGATAGCATCAAAGAGAGTTTCACCGAGAGTATCCAGACACAGATCGCTGCAGCAGAAGCCTTGCCAGAGCAGATTTCCAAAGCCGCGATGGTGATGGTGCAGTGTCTGCTTAACGGCAACAAAATCCTGTGTTGTGGTAACGGTGGCTCCGCAGCAAATGCCCAGCATTTCGCTTCCTGTCTACTTAACCGCTTTGAAACAGAGCGCCCTAGCCTGCCTGCACTAGCGTTGACAGCGGATACCGTCACCCTGACAGCAGTCGCGAATGATTACCACCACGATGAAGTCTTCTCCAAGCAGGTACGAGCATTCGGACAAGGCGGAGACGTGCTTTTGGCGCTGTCTACCAGCGGTAACAGCAAAGACATCATCAAGGCAATGGAAGCCGCGGTTACCCGTGACATGACCATTGTTGCGCTTACCGGCAAAGATGGCGGTGAAATGGCAGGCCTCTTGGGTGAGCAGGATGTGGAAATCCGCATTCCTTCCCAGCGTACTTCCCGCGTACAGGAAGTTCACCTGATCACCTTACACACACTTTGCGATCTTATCGATCAATACCTGTTCCCGACACACGGAGAATAAACATGAAGAAGGCGCTTTTACTTGCAGCAGTATTGGGGTTGAGTGCCTGTTCAGCGATTTACGAGCAGGATACCCGTACCGCGAAAACGGAATGGCAAGACACACAACTAGGAATGGAAGTCGCCGGGATCGTTAATAAAGCCCCTTTTAAAGGCGATACCCGTGTTAACGCCGTTTCCTACGATGGCAAACTGTTATTAATTGGTCAGGCGAAAACCGAAGACCTCAAAAAGGCTATCGTGACTAAAGTTCGAGAACTCGAAGGCGTAGAGACCATCTACGATCAAATACGCATCAAGGCACCTTTGTCTGTGAGTGATGTTTCCAAAGACACTTGGATCACCACCAAGGTGAAATCAGCTCTTATTGGCAGCAAGAAGCTCCGTAACGTGAACATCAAAGTGATCACAGAAGACAGCGAGGTCTTTCTGTTAGGCTATGTCACCCGCGAGCAAGCAAATGAAGCCACTGAAATTGCCCGTAACCTAAGTGGCGTTAAGCAGGTCATCAAAGGCTTTCAATATTATGAGCCAAGCGCCAGCAGCGAATAATTTGGAATAATTTGATAGATTCAGACATGAAAAAAGCAGCCTAGGCTGCTTTTTTTATTTGACGACGGTTAGCGTCGGACGACCTTTCGGTTTCTGCGCTGGTTCTGAAGTTGGCTCATCAGTCTCCACAACAGTTTCAACGTCTTCCTGTACTTCATCGACAGCATTGAGTTCCGGTTCAGATTCAATGCGCTCCAGCTCTTCATCGTATGCTGGCTCTGGATCGAACATGGTACCAGCACCATTTTCACGTGCATAAATTGCCATCACAGCATACATAGGCACAGTCACCAGCATCGGCCGACCACCGAATCGCGCATTGAAACTGACTTCGTCATTGCCCAATTCAAGGTTGCCCACTGCACGTGGTGCAACGTTCAATACGATCTGTCCATCCTGTACGTACTCAAAAGGTACATTCACGTAAGGCATTGTTGCGTCCACAACTAGGTGTGGCGTCAGATCGTTGTCGAGTAACCAGTCGTAAAACGCCCGTAACAGATACGGGCGTCGAGGTTTCAGATTGATGTCGCTCATTATTGCGCCAGACGCATCTCACGCTCAGCTTCAGTCAGAGAAGCCAGGAATGAATCACGTTCAAATACGCGCGCCATGTAAGTTTTCACTTCTTTAGCGCCAGGGCCGCTCAGTTCGATGCCCATTACCGGCAAACGCCACAGTAGCGGAGCCAGGTAGCAATCAACCAAGCTAAACTCTTCGCTCATGAAGAAAGGATACTCGGCAAACACAGGAGCAAGAGCCAACAGCTCTTCACGCAATTGACGGCGAGCTTTATCAGCTTCTTCTGCATTACCTTTTTCAATTTTCTCAGCCAGTGTGTACCAGTTACGTTCGATGCGGTACATCATCAGACGGCTGTTACCACGTGCTACCGGGTAAACCGGCATCAACGGCGGATGTGGGAAACGCTCATCCAGGTATTCCATGATGATGTTTGCGTTATACAACGCCAACTCACGGTCAACCAGAGTCGGAACCGAGTTATACGGATTCAGATCGAGTAAATCCTCTGGCAGGTTATTTGGATCAACAAGCTCAATCTCGTATGTCACACCTTTCTCTGCCAGAACGATGCGAACCTGATGGCTATACATGTCTGATGCGTCTGAATACAACGTCATCACCGAGCGTTTATTGGCAGCAACAGCCATTAACCCCTCCAGAATGTTTCATCTATAGAAAAAACAATGGGAGCACCTGCTCCCATTGTGGATCAGCAACTCACTAGATTAACCGATCAGTGAACGTCACGCCAATACTCTTTCTTGAGCAAAATGGCTAGGATGAGGAAAATGACCATAAAGCCAATCACCCAGTAACCCATTTGCTGACGCTCAAGCTTGTTAGGCTCACCTGAATACTCAAGGAAGTTCACCAAGTCACGAACCGCATCGTCGTACTCTTCAGGGCTCAACTCACCGTTACCCAGTGATTCGATCCCCATGAATTCCTGAACCTGTTCACCATCAACCATGACAGTTTTGTACTGCTTGACCGGTGTACCTTGAAGCTCTTCCAGCACGTGAGGCATACCCACGCTTGGGAACACTGAGTTATTCACACCAAACGGACGAGAGTCATCCTGGTAGAAAGAACGTAGGTAGGTGTAAATCCAGTCTGTACCACGGACACGAGCAACCAACGTCAGATCTGGTGCCGGACCACCAAAGAAGGTCGCACCATCTTCTGCAGTCATCGCATTGTTCACCAGATCACCGATTTTCGCATTGCTGTCAAAAACCAGATTTTCCAACATCAGTTCTTTCGGGATATCCAAGTCTTCTGCAATGCGCTCATAACGCTGATACTGAGTCGCGTGACAGCCAAAACAGTAGTTCATGAACAGTTTCGCACCGTTTTGCAGTGATGCCTTGTCAGACAAGTCATTGTTCGCAGCGTCTAGCGGAACCTTAGCGCCAGCCGCCATCACCAGAGAAGGTAACAGTGCGAACAGAATTACAATCCACTTCTTCATTTGTAGTTCACCCTCTCCGGTAATGGTTTCGTCGCCTCGTTTTTGCTGTAGAAGAACAGCGCGACGAAGAACATAAAGTAACCAAAGCTAAAGATCTGTGCCATCAAGGTATAAGTTGGGGTTGCTGGCAGCGCACCCAGAATACCCAGCGCAATGAACGAAACAGTGAATTGCGCAATGTTTGCCAGATGGATTTTGCTGCGGTAACGGTATGAACGTACTTTACAGCGATCAAGCCACGGCAGAAGGAACAGAACAGCGATGGAGAGGCCCATCAACACAACGCCCATCAATTTGTCAGGAACTGCACGTAGGATGGCGTAGAACGGGGTGAAGTACCACACTGGCGCAATGTGCTCAGGTGTCTTCAGCGGGTTAGCTGCTTCAAAGTTAGGTGGCTCAAGGAAGTAACCGCCCATCTCTGGATTGAAGAAGATAACGTAAGCAAACAGAATACCGAACAGACCCACACCAATCAGATCCTTCACTGTACCGTAAGGATGGAAAGGCACAGAATCGATGATGTCGTACTTTTTAGTGTAGTACTCGTGGAATGGGAACTGAGTTTCGTACCCTTCGCCTTTAGTGCCTTTAGGCAACTTGGTTTCGATACCATCCGGGTTGTTTGAACCCACTTCATGAAGTGCCAGGATGTGCAGTACAACCAGCAACAGAATCACGATAGGTAGCGCTACAACGTGGAGTGCAAAGAAGCGGTTCAGTGTTGCGCCAGACAAAACATAGTCACCACGAATCCACAATGTCAGGTCGTCACCGATAACCGGAATCGCACCAAACAGGGAAATGATTACCTGTGCACCCCAGTAAGACATCTGACCCCATGGCAGCAGGTAGCCCATGAAAGCTTCCGCCATCAGCGCAAGGAAGATCAGCATACCGAAAATCCACAGCAATTCACGTGGTTTCTGGTATGAACCATAAATCAGGCCACGGAACATGTGCAGGTAGACAACCACGAAAAACGCAGAAGCACCTGTGGAGTGCATATAACGCAGCAGCCATCCGTATTCCACGTCCCGCATAATATATTCAATTGACGCAAAAGCCCCCTCTGCAGAAGGGTTGTAACTCATCGTTAGCCAAATACCGGTTAATAGCTGGTTTACCAGCACCAGCATGGCCAGTGAGCCAAACAGGTACCAGAAGTTAAAGTTTTTCGGCATTGGGTATTCAGACAAATGCTTTTTGTAAGCATTTATCGCTGGAAGGCGTTTCTCAAACCAGTTAAGCAAGTTTTCCATTACGCTGTCCCCTCATCTGCGCCAACCAAAATGCGGTTATCGTTAAGGTACGTATAAGGTGGAACAACCAGATTAAGTGGCGCTGGCACACTCTTGAATACACGACCAGCCATATCAAACTTGGAGCCGTGACAAGGGCAGAAGAAACCGGAGGAGACGCCTTCTACTTGCTCGCCAAAGCTATCAGGCAAGTAAGTTGGTGAACAACCCAAATGGGTACATAAACCAACTGCGACAAAAATTTCTGGTTTTACTGAACGGTAAGTATTAACAATATACTCAGGCTGCTGTGGTTCAAGAGATTCTGGGTCACGTAGTTGATCACCAATCTCATTCAACGTTTCCAGCGTTTGTTCTCCACGGCGAACAATCCAGACCGGCTTGCCCTGCCAAATCACCCTGACTAATTGACCTTCTTCAATTTTGCTAATATCGACTTCGACCGGGGCACCGGCAGCCTTAGCTTTGGCGCTAGGGTTCCATGACTTGATAAAAGGTACAGCGACTGCTGCTGCACCCACACCACCAACCACAGCGGTTGACAGAGTCAGGAAACGACGTCGGCCGGAATTCACTGGCGCATTGCTCATCCAACATTCTCCCATGTGCTCCCGCATGGATTCTTATAACTTTCCTTATGCGTCCCTGGAGCGTACGGCTAACTCAAATTAAGTATTTTTCTCACGTAGAAACGGGTGGTTTAACCAACAAAAACCTATTAATACGTCGCCTAAATGATAAGGAAAACCCCACTTTTTGACAAGATAAAGCTACCTTTTTGTAACAAATGTGAGGTATACACCGTTTTTTAACTAACTGCCAAAAAAGAAAAAATTTGCGGAAATGTCAAAATGAGGAAATTGGGGACAAGCGCACAGTTCGCGCATTGACGGGAGGGGTAAATGCCTGAATGGAGATAATAAAAAGCCCGGCATAAGCCAGGCTTTTTTGGACCAGAATTCCCGGATAATCCGGAAGCGAATTAACGCTTAGAGAATTGTGGACGACGACGTGCTTTACGCAGACCAACTTTCTTACGTTCAACGCGACGTGCGTCACGAGTAACGAAGCCAGCTGCGCGCAGTGCAGGACGCAGAGTCTCATCGTATTCCATCAGCGCACGGGTGATACCGTGGCGGATTGCACCTGCTTGACCAGAGATACCACCACCAGCAACGGTGATGTACAGGTCCAGCTTCTCAGTCATTTCTACCAGCTCAAGAGGTTGCATAACAACCATGCGAGCGGTTGGACGACCGAAGTAGGTTTCCAGAGAACGCTTGTTGATTACGATGTTACCGCTGCCCGGCTTGATGAATACACGAGCTGCGGAGCTTTTGCGACGACCTGTGCCGTAGTATTGTTCTGCCATTTTGAAGTCCCCTTAGATGTCCAGTACTTGCGGTTGTTGTGCCGCGTGCTTGTGCTCTGCGCCCGCGTAAACTTTCAGTTTACGGTACATTGCACGACCTAGAGGACCGCGTGGTAGCATACCTTTAACAGCAAGCTCGATAACCATTTCTGGTTTCTTAGCGATCAGTTTGTCGAAGCTGATTGACTTGATGCCACCCATGAAACCAGAGTGGTGGTAGTACATCTTGTCAGTAGTTTTCGCGCCAGTTACTTTAACTTTTTCCGCGTTGATAACTACGATGTAGTCACCAGTGTCAACGTGCGGAGTGTACTCCGGCTTGTGCTTACCACGCAGACGAGATGCGATTTCAGTTGCGATACGACCCAGAGTTTTACCTTCTGCGTCTACAATGTACCAGTCGCGTTTTACAGTTTCTGGTTTAGCAACGAATGTTTTCATGCTAATAATTACCCGATAAATTTAGATTTCACTTAAGGAGCTCTCGCTCCCACTGTTAAGAGCCCATTCAACACCCCTTCGAGTGGTGGTTCCCTCGGCCGAAGCCTTTCAACAGTAACGGTGGGTCGCAGGATTATAAGGAAGGGTGGAGAAAAAATCACCTTTTTTTCAAAAAAAGTCCTGACTTTTTCTCCATTAGATTTTTATCAATACTGTTATTACCGCAAGGCTGGTCATGGAAGATGCTCCAAAGCCAAGTAATCATGGCTTTGCATCTCCTTCAAACGCGAAATGCAGCGCTTGAATTCGAATGACAAGCGCCCATCTGTGTACAGTGAATTCAAGGTAACTTCAGCCGAAATGATAAGTTTCACGTGTCTTTCGTAGAATTCATCGACCATCGCGATAAATCGACGCGCAGCATCATCCTTTGATAGGCCCATTTGCGGTACGTTTGCCAGTAAAACCGTGTGGTAAAGACGGGCTATCTCTATATAGTCTGACTGACTGCGCGGGCTATCACACAAGGTAGTAAATTCAAACTGAACTACGCCTTCCGCTTCCCGCTCAGCGATCAGCTTTCGATTGTTGATTTCAATTTCAAAGGATTCATAACATGGCTCAGTCGCGAGCTTATAAAAATATTCTTTGAGATTCTGACCTGCAGCGGTATCTAAAGGAAAATGAAAGATCTCCGCCTGCTCGAGAGTCCGCAAGCGATAATCGGTGCCAGCATCAACATTCACGACTTCACAATGTTGATTAATTAGGGCAATCGCGGGAAGGAAACGGGCGCGTTGCAAACCATTGCGATATAGCTCATCCGGCACAATATTTGACGTCGCGACCAGACAGATCCCACGCTCAAACAAAGCCTCCATCAACGTCCCTAAGATCATTGCATCTGTTATGTCTGAAACGAAAAACTCATCGAAACAGAGGATATGAGCTTCGTCGGCGAGCTTATCAGCAATTTTTTTCAAAGGGTCCTGTTCGCCATCGAGTAGTGTCAACTCATAATGAACACGATGCATAAAGCGGTGAAAGTGCATTCGCAATTTTTTATCAAATGGCAGGCTTTCAAAGAATGTGTCGACGAGATAGGTTTTTCCGCGGCCTACGCCTCCCCAAAAATAGAGGCCTTTCTCCGGTACTTTGACCGGCATTTTTTTCTTGAATAGGGATTCTAAAAAGCCCGGCTTCTTAACGGGCGCACTCGCCCTCGCTACCAAACGGTGATAAACATCTTCTAGCTTCTCTACGGCATTTCGTTGGGAAGCATCTTCAAAAAAGTCCGGTCTTTGTAAGTCGTTATGGTATTGCTCTAGTGGTGTCATCCTTGAACCTAGCTCTCACTCGCACCCGTGGCGTTCTCAAAATCAATAGTACCATGCGTCTATCTTGGCATGTATAGTAAACCAAGAGTATTAAGGGGTTTGTAGTTTTCTTTTGATTGCCATTTCATCGGCAAAAAAACTGCAATTTATCCAACCGGTTGGAATAAGTTAAGGAGCACTTATGGCTTGGATCAACACGCTGGTATTTGTGATCATTGGTATTGTCATTGGCTTCATTATTGCCCGCCTGACAATGCGTGATAACTCTCAACAAAAAGACTTGAAAAAAGAACTGGAAAAGTCGCGCTACGAATTGGAGCAGTACCGACAAGAGTTGGTCGATCACTTCGCACAAAGCGCTGAATTACTTGACAATATTTCCCGTGATTACAGCAAGCTTTATCAACATATGGCGAATACATCCGCCGAGCTGATGCCAAACCTGCCGGAGCAAGATAATCCATTCGCAAAACGTATCAGCAAAATTTCTGAAGTCACTGAAGAGTCGTCATCTTCTCAAGAACCGCCCCGTGATTATTCTGATGGCGCATCAGGCTTGCTCAAAGATCAGAAAGAAACCAGCAAGGCGAGTTAACTCGATCACAAATATCACTTTATGGGGCATTGAACTTTTTTGACCTACCCCCACTCTTAAAACGTACCTATAGAGGGGAGTGTGTTTATGAAAAAGAAGTCTTTGCTTGCTATGAGTGCGATTGCACTCGCCGTTAGTACAACCATGACAGCCTTGCCAACAACTGCTGCGTTACCAAACGCAGTTGCTGGTGAGAGTCTGCCAAGCCTCGCGCCCATGCTCGAAGCCGTCAGCCCGGCGGTAGTCAGTATTGCGGTGGAAGGCAGCCACACATCAAAACAACGCATTCCTGAATCTTTCCGTTTCTTCTTTGGCCCGGACATGCCTTCTGAGCAAGTCAGAGAACGTCCATTCCGTGGCTTGGGATCGGGTGTCATCATTGACGCAGACAAAGGGTACGTAATCACTAACCATCATGTGATCGATGGTGCTAACAAAATCCGCGTTCAGTTGCACGACGGCCGCGAGTACGATGCTGAGCTAATCGGCAGCGACGGCATGTCTGACGTTGCGCTTTTGAAACTTGAGAAGTCGGAAGACCTCACCGCAATCAAACTGGCTGACTCTGATGCACTGCGTGTTGGCGATTTTGCCATTGCGATTGGCAACCCGTTTGGCCTTGGCCAAACTGTCACTTCAGGCATCATTTCAGCACTGGGCCGCAGTGGTCTGAATGTCGAAAACTTTGAAAACTTCATCCAGACTGATGCGGCAATTAACAGCGGTAATTCGGGAGGTGCTCTGGTAAACCTAAATGGTGAACTGGTGGGTATCAACACGGCTATCTTGGGGCCAAACGGCGGTAACGTTGGCATCGGCTTTGCGATTCCAGCGAACATGGCGAAAAATCTTGTCGACCAGATCCTAGAGTTCGGTGAAGTGAAGCGCGGCGTGCTGGGGGTTCAAGGTGGAGAGCTAACTTCAGAATTGGCTGAAGCGTTCGGTTATGAAACCAACCATGGTGCCTTCGTCAGTCAGATCGTACCCGATTCGGCTGCGGAGAAAGCAGGTATTGAAGCCGGTGACATTATTGTTTCGGTAAACGGAAAAGAGATCCGAAGCTTTGGCGAGCTTCGTGCGAAAATTGCTACGCTCGGCGCAGGTAAAGACGTGGAGCTTGGCATCATTCGTGACGGTAAAGAAAAGACAGTTACCGCCAAGCTCAAAGAAGCAAGCCTAGCCAAAGCTAATGCAGAAACGCTGCATGAAGCGCTGAAGGGCGCTGAGCTGGAAAACTATAAAGAAGGCAAGGTGTCAGGCGTTCGTGTTTCTAGTGTCGAAAAAGACTCCATCGCTGCGCGTTACGGCTTGAAGCAAGATGATGTGATTGTTGGCCTGAACCGAAACAAGGTGAAGAACCTTGGCGATTTACGCAAGCAACTTGAGAGCAAACCGTCCGTGTTAGCGCTCAACATCCTACGCGGTGACTCTACCATGTACTTGGTGATCCGTTAACCAAACGCTTTACACAAAGTGTTTCAAATCAGGGGCCTGACACTGTCAGGCTCTTTTTTATTTGCTTTCTTCAACTACTCATACCGAGTATTCAATGATATTCTCGGTGCTTTGTATTTAATGGTTTTATGGGGAATTGCATGCTGGCTTTTCTAGCACGTTCTGTAGTGTACGGCGTTCTGGTCGCTGCTGTGCTGCTCGTTGCCATTCCATCGTTGCGAAATGCCCGGCTGTTACCGGAGGCCACTCTCCCCGCGTTTGAAACCAACAACAACCTCATTTCTTATAACTACGCGGTCCGACGTGCCTCACCGGCCGTTGTTAACATTTATACCCGCCGCTATAGCAGCGAAAATCGACTTCAACTGAGTGCGGAAGGCTTGGGCTCCGGTGTCATCATGAGTGACAAGGGCTATATCGTGACCAACTATCATGTCGTTGCACGTGCAGACCAAGTCATTGTGGCTCTGCAGGATGGTCGTATCAGTACCGCTCAACTGGTAGGTAAAGATCAACGTACTGATCTTGCCGTGCTAAAGATTGAGCTGGAAAACCTACCGGTCATTCCCTTTAACGACAGCTATGAGCCCAATGTCGGCGATGTGGTGCTCGCCATCGGAAACCCTTACAACCTCGGCCAAACAACTACATTCGGTATAATTTCGGCCACTGGCCGCCCGGGCATGAGCTTCAATCGTCAACAGGACTTCTTGCAAACCGATGCGGCAATCAACAAAGGTAACTCCGGTGGCGCATTGGTCAACAGTCGCGGGGAACTGGTTGGCATCAATACGGCCTCATTTCAGCAGGCTACCGATGTAGACACCTATGGTATTTCTTTTGCTATCCCCTACTCACTCACATTAAAGATCATGCAAAAGCTGATCGCCGATGGACGCGTGATCCGTGGTTACATTGGTGTGGAAGGACGCGAAGTGAACCCTGTGATGGCAAGGCTTCTTGATGCGGAACAGTTAAGAGGGGTGATGGTTGGAAGCATGGACCCAAATGGGCCAGCAGAAAAATCTGGGCTAAAGGTCAATGACTTGATTATTGCTATCAATGAAAAGCCAATAAGCAGCGTCCGGAATGCGTTGGATATCGTGGTCGACATCCGTCCTGGGACTAAAGTACCTTTCAGAGTAATACGAAACGGACAACCCATTGATATCATTGTCACGATCGGCGAAGAGAAACTCCAGTAAGCTCACTACCCACCAGTTCAACAGATACAAAAAGGCCACTTTTAAAGTGGCCTTCTCTTCATCTATTGCTATTAGTCACTGAAACGTTCAATGCTGACACCCAGCTTTTTGAGCTTATCTTCGATGTGTTCGTAACCACGATCGATATGATAAATACGGTCAACGATGGTTTCACCTTTCGCAATCGCACCAGCAATTACAAGGCTCGCAGAAGCACGCAGGTCAGTTGCCATCACCTGAGCACCACTCAGGCCATCGCAATCGCCACATACCACAGTGTTACCTTCAATTTCAGCGTGGGCACCCATGCGTTGCAACTCAGGCACATGCATGAAGCGGTTTTCAAAAATCGTTTCTGTGATAATGCCTGTGCCTTTTGCCATCAGGTTAAGTAACGTGAATTGCGCTTGCATATCGGTTGGGAACCCCGGGTGCGGAGCAGTACGGATGTTCACCGCTTTCAGCTCGCGATCCGTCATATCCAGTGATATCCAATCATTCCCGCTTTCCACCAGCGCGCCAGCTTCTTCCAGCTTAGCCAGTACCGCTTCCATCAGTTTCGGCGAGGTATTGTAGCACTTCACTTTACCACCAGATACTGCTGCGCCTACCAAGAAGGTGCCAGTTTCAATTCGGTCCGCAACCACTTCATGATAGCCGCCACCCAAACGCTCAACGCCTTCGATAGTGATAGCATCGGTACCCGCACCAGTGATTTTCGCACCCAGCATATTAAGGAACTTCGCACAGTCCACAATCTCAGGTTCACGAGCAGCGTTTTCAATCACAGTCGTGCCCTCAGCCAACGTCGCTGCTGACATGATAGTCACCGTCGCGCCCACACTCACCTTATCCATGACGATGTGTGCACCTTTCAGGCGACCGTCTACATAGGCTTTCACGTAGCCTTCGTCCAGAGTAATGGTGGCACCCAGTTGCTCCAGACCATGAATGTGGAGATCAACCGGACGGGCGCCAATAGCACAGCCACCAGGCAGCGACACTTCGCCTTTACCAAAACGAGCCACCAAAGGCCCTAACGCCCAGATTGATGCACGCATGGTTTTAACCAAATCGTAAGGTGCACAAAATTCGTTGATGTCACTGGCATCAACATGAACAGAACCGTTTCGGGATACTTTCGCACCCAGTCGTGATAACAACTCCATAGTGGTGTCGATATCACGCAATTTAGGAACGTTCGCGACCTCTACAGGCTCTTCAGCCAGCAGCGCGGCAAACAAAATAGGCAGTGCCGCATTCTTGGCACCGGAAATTGTGACTTCACCACGCAGTGGGCCACCACCATGGACACGGAATTTTTGCATGCTGTTCCTCGTGAACTTATAGCGGTTGCATCAGTTTTTTGTCGCGCGCCCACTCTGCCGGGGTCAACGCTTTGATGCTAAGAGCATGGATTGCATTGGTTCTGATGTGTTCCATCAGTGGGCCATAGATAGTCTGCTGTTTTTTCACACGCGGCATACCATCAAACATATCGCCAACCGCGATCACTTCGAAGTGACTGCCATCACCTTTAACATGAATTTCATCCAGCGTCAGAGCTTGTTCTAATATGGCTTTGATTTCAGTAGGTTCCACAACTATTCCCCGTCAACCGATGCACTTACACCAGTAAAAAGACTTTCCACGTTACTCAACTGCAGCAGGACGCTAAGCTGCGAAGGAGTGTTACTCAACAAAAGCGCTTGCTGACTGTTGTTGAGCTCTTGCTGCAAGTGGAGCAACATTGCCATGCCCGCCGAATCGATGCGTTTCAACGAAGACAGATCGAGTACAACCTGTTTGTCTGAAGGCAGCCAATTGGCGCGTCGGCTCCAAAATGCTGGAACTGTGTCACGATCAAGCTCTCCTGACAAGCAGTAATGCCCGTTTGTGAGTTGCTGAAGTGATAATGCTTCACTCACGATGTGGTCTCATCTCTGGTAATTGGCGTTTTTGAACGTTCAATCAATTGCTTGGACACTTCCTCAATGCCATTGCGGCGAAGTTCACTACTCCATTCACTGGTTTTGGTATCCAGCATGCTCACACCTTCAACCTGTACGTCGAAACCTTGCCACTCTTCCGTTTTACGGTTTTTGCGCAAAGCAAAATCCAGACGAATGGGAGGACGGGCTTTATCTAGAATATCAACACGAACAGACACTACTTTACGTTTGGCATCAATTTTCTTTGCTGGTTCCACACTGATTTCCTGATCGGTATATTGCGTCAGGATCTGGGCATAGGAAGCAACCAGATAATCATAAAATGCCTCAGTGAACAGATCGCGCTCTTCTTTGCTGGCTTTGCGTGCCTGTGGGCCCAGTACTTTCATCGCGGCATAGCGGACATTGATGTAAGGCATCAATTCTTCTCTAACCACGACACGTAATAGCTCGGGGTTTTGAATGAATTGATCTTTGTCGGCCTTGAGACGGCTGAAAGCATTCTCTGCCACACGATTAATCAAAAAGTAAGGGTCTTTCGCGTCAATCTCTGCAGCGAAAGAAAATGATGATAACGTCACTGTCAATGCAGCAAACACAGTAACAAACCACTTTTTCATTACTTTACTCCTCAGACCCACCGACGCTGTATAGGAACTGACCAATAAGATCTTCTAATACCATCGCTGAGCGTGTATCTTCCAGCAAATCGCCATCCTGTAGGACATCTATGTCTTCATCCAGAAACCCTGGGCGAATGCCAATGTATTGTTCACCCAGAAGTCCTGACGTCAAAATCGCCGCCGAACTGGTTTCCGGGAAATAGCCGTATTTGCGCTCAATATCCATTGTTACCGTCGGGATATAGTCCGGTGCCGTCAAAGCAATATGACTAACACGGCCCACAACAACCCCGCCTACTTTCACCGGAGAGCGAACTTTCAAACCACCAATGTTATCGAAATGGGCTTCAAGCGAGTAGTGCTCAGATCGCGAAAAGCTCTTAACATCAGCGACTTGGAAAATGAGCAGTAACACTGCTGCAATCCCCGCAATGACAAAAGTGCCTACCCAAAATTCTGTTTTTCGGTTTTGTTGCATTTAATTAGCTCCCAAACATCAGTGCTGTGAGGACAAAATCCAATCCCAACACTGCTAAAGATGAATGCACGACAGTACGTGTAGTGGCTCTGCTGATCCCTTCTGAAGTGGGAATCGCATCATAACCATTAAACAAGGCAATCCAGGTTACGGTAATGGCAAACACCAAGCTCTTGATAAAAGACTGTCCGATGTCATAACCCAGCTCAACGGATGACTGCATCACCGCCCAGTAGCTACCGTAATCAATACCTTTCCAGTCAACACCCACGAGCTGTCCGCCCCAGATGCCCACCATCATAAAAATCATTGCCAAAAGTGGCATTGAGATGACACCCGCCCAAAAGCGCGGTGCAACCACTCGGCGCAGCGGGTCAACCGCCATCATCTCAAGGCTGGAAAGCTGCTCAGTCGTTTTCATTAAGCCAATTTCTGCGGTCAACGCTGAGCCTGCGCGGCCCGCAAACAAGAGTGCGGTCACGACCGGACCAAGTTCACGTAGTAGCGACAACGCCACCATCTGCCCAAGGGAACTCTCTGCACCAAAATCGGCCAGAACAAGGTAGCCTTGAAGACTGAGCACCATGCCGATGAACAGCCCTGACACCATGATTATCGCCAGTGAGCGCACGCCAACCGAATAAATTTGGGCTAACAGTAGTGGAAACATTTTTTTTGGCTGAGGCCTGCCAATGAGGGCACCTAGCAAGACAAATGTCGCACGTCCCATAGTTTGGGACACAGCCATTGCGCGAGCACCTATCGCCTGCACCATGCTTACAATCACGAGAAAAGCTCCTGTTTAATGTCCTTAGCCGGATAGCGAAACGGAACAGGACCGTCAGCATCGCCTTGAAGGAACTGACTGACACGGGGATCAGGATTGTCACGCAAAGACTGTGGGGAACCCGATGCGATGATCTTACCATCCGCCAGCAGATAAACGTGGTCGGCGATACTCATGACTTCCGGCACATCGTGCGACACCACGATAGAGGTCAAGCCCAATGCTTGATTAAGGTTGCGGATAAGGGAAACTAAAACACCCATAGTGATAGGGTCCTGACCAACAAAGGGTTCATCAAACATAATCAACTCAGGGTCAAGCGCAATCGCTCTAGCAAGTGCCGCACGCCTTGCCATACCACCAGAAAGGCTGCTTGGCATCAAATCAGCAGCGCCACGCAGACCAACCGCCTCAAGCTTAAGCAGCACAATGGTTTTGATCAGAGATTCGGAAAGCTCAGTGTGTTCGCGAAGGGGGAACGCGACGTTATCAAAAACCGTCATGTCGGTGAACAGCGCCCCGGACTGGAAAAGCATACTCATGCGCTTTCGCACTTCGTAGAGTTTGCTTCTGGAGAGCGAAGGAATATTTTGGCCCGAAAATTCGATAGTGCCTTTTTCTGGCTGGATTTGCCCGCCAATCAGTCGTAGCAGTGTCGTTTTACCAATTCCTGAAGGCCCCATGATCGCCGTGACCTTACCGACAGGGACTGTGAGGCTGACATTGTCAAAAATCACCCTCTCGCCGCGCGAGAAAGTCAGGTTGTTCACTTCAACCAGGTTTATAGTACTCATCAAGGCCCTTTGACGTTGTATTTCCTTGAGTGTTAATTGCCCGATCATAGAAGGGTGACAAAGGCAAAACAAGTAATTGTACACCATTCATTTGCAAAATCTTTATCAGTAACCTATCAATATTCAGACAATCGCTGTCTTTTCCTATATGCAAGCACTGGAATTAAGATCACTTATTTCAGGCTAGAAATTGCCCTCCGTTTTTACCTTTGTTCGTAAGATTTTTTATTATTTTGTGAATTGGGGACGGCGTAATTCAGCGGAAAACACTTCACTGTTTAGGGGGTTTGCGGAAAGCTCGTCGAAACTCATCCGTCCTTTTCCTTCACATTTCCTCAATTAGCGGTCAAAATTGCGCTTTTGTATTGTTCTTAGCCCAGCTAATTCTGAAGGTATCTAAATGTTTGAAGCGACCGCTATTCTCATCGTGGGCTTGTGTTTGTTGGTATGGAGTGCTGACAGGCTCGTCTACGGAGCAGCCGCTATCGCCCGTAATGTGGGCATCTCTCCCCTTGTCATCGGTATGACTATTCTAGCCATGGGAAGTTCAGCGCCAGAGATGGTGGTTTCGGCAACTGCCGCACTTAGCGGGAAAACCGACACTGCTGTAGGTAACGTCCTCGGTTCAAACATTGCCAACATAGCACTGATTCTTGGCGTGACAGCTCTTATAAAGCCCCTCGCTATCAGTTCTGGCATTCTCCGCCGCGAATTACCCCTGATGCTGGGTGTGACGGTGCTGGCAGGTGCTATTTTGTGGAACAACTACCTGAGCTTTTTTGAAGGTGTTCTCCTCGCGGTGTTTTTTGCGGGTTTCCTGCTTCTTATGATGAAGTTTGGCCGTGAAAGCGGAGAAGAAGACCCTATGCTAGCTGAGCAGGAGTCTGAAATTCCTGAAGGCGTCAGTAACGTGTCTGCGGGTATCTGGGTTGTCGTTGGTCTGGTGCTTCTCATTTTCAGCGCAGACATGGTGGTTGATTCTGCCGTTATCATTGCAAAAGCCTTTGGTATGAGCGACCTGGTGATTGGTCTGACAATCGTTGCCGTCGGCACCAGCCTTCCTGAGCTTGCAGCATCGATTGCTGGTGTGATGAAAGGCGAAGACGATCTGGCGGTGGGAAACATCATCGGCTCTAACATCTTCAACATTCTCGCGGTCATGGGTATTCCGGGTATACTAGCGCCATCAGCCATTAACCCACTGGCAATGGATCGTGACTTTTACGTCATGCTGGCACTGTCCGTATTACTATTCCTGTTTGCTGTCGGCAAAGTGCGCACGATTAACCGTTGGGAAGGCGTTGCTCTTCTCGTTTGCTTCGTGGGCTACCAAGGCTACTTGTTTTCTCATCTAGCGGCATAACCGGACCGATTATGACTTTTGATTTTCGCCAGGCAGGCATTGCAACACTGAAAACCGAGATGGATGCTATTGTCCAACTTGAGCAGTACATCAACGAAGACTTTGAAAACGCCTGCAGTCTCATCCTTAAAGCCAAAGGCAAAGTGGTCGTGATGGGCATGGGAAAATCCGGCCACATCGGTAACAAAATCGCCGCGACACTGGCAAGTACCGGCACACCCTCTTTCTTTGTTCACCCCGGTGAAGCCAGTCATGGCGATCTGGGCATGATTGAGAAAGGCGATGTGGTCCTGGCAATATCAAATTCCGGTGAAGCTTCAGAAATCATTACGCTGCTGCCTGTGGTGAAGCGCCGTGGCATTGCGCTCATCACCATGACAAGCAATCCCTCTTCGACCATGGCGCGACTGGCGCAAATCAACCTGTGCATAAAAGTGCCAAAAGAAGCCTGCCCTATTGGACTGGCCCCCACTTCCAGCACCACAGCAACCCTCGTCATGGGTGATGCGCTGGCGGTTGCGCTTATGCAAGCCAAAGGCTTTACAGCCGACGATTTTGCCCTGTCCCACCCAGGCGGTGCGTTGGGCCGCAAGCTATTGATGCGTATTGCTGATGTAATGCACTCTGGCGACAAACTGCCAAAAGTCGCGCCAAACGACTCCATCCGTGATGCGCTACTGGAAATGTCTGCCAAAGGCCTTGGCATGACCGCTATCGTCGATGACAGCGACAGCGTGCTCGGTATTTTCACCGACGGCGATCTCCGTCGCCTTCTGGATCAGCGCATAGACGTTCACACCACCGAAATCGGCGAAGTGATGGGCAAAAAGCCAACACTGATTGGCTCAGATGTGCTGGCCGCTGAAGGCCTAAAGCTAATGGAAGAGAAGAAAATCAACGGATTGCTGGTCACAGATAATGACAAGCTGATTGGCGCACTGAATATGCACGATCTGCTGAAAGCTGGAGTGATGTAATGCAACCCATGACTGAAACCCTGTATGGCCCTGTACCTACTGAATTCGTGGAACGAGCCCGTGACATCAAACTGCTGATTTGCGATGTTGACGGTGTATTCTCTGACGGCCGGATATACATGGGCAATGACGGTGAAGAACTGAAGGCCTTCCATACCCGTGACGGCTACGGTGTAAAATCGCTGATGAATGCTGGCGTGGAAATCGCGATCATTACCGGTCGTAAATCCGCTATTGTCGAACGTCGAATGGGGGCCCTTGGCATCCAGCACATTTATCAGGGTCAGGACGACAAAGCCTCAGCGTACAAAGACCTCGTCAAGCGCCTAGGCGTGCCAGCTGAGCAAACCGCGTATATCGGTGACGATCTTATCGACTGGTCAGTCATGTCTCAGGTAGGTCTGTCCGTGTGTGTGAGTGACGGTCATCCTCTTTTGGCGAAACGCGCCGACGTGGTCACCCGCACTCCGGGTGGATACGGTGCTGTGCGTGAAGTCTGCGATTTGATTCTTGAAGCGCGTGGAGAACTCGATGCGCATAACGGGCTCAGTATATGATATTGCAACGCCTTGGTATCGTTGCCCTTCTCGCAGTCTGTGGTTATACAGGGTACTACCTGCTGACCCAACACTACTGGGAAGCGGAGATACAGGTTGCGCCAGATGCTGAGAAGCCCCTGTTTACGGCTGATAATATCAACTCAACCACATACAACATGCAAGGTATCCGGACCTACCGTATCGAATCTGTGCATGTAGAGAACTATCAGCAACTCGACGAGACCCACTTTAACGAGCCTGTGCTTTGGACATACAGTAACGGGGAAGAAGAAGAGTGGCGTGTCAGTTCCGAGTTCGCTGTTCTTGAGGATACGAAAACTCTGGTGATGACAGGTCGGGTCAGGATCTTTAACCTGTTGCCTGACGCTCAAATTAAAGTCGTCACTACCGAAGAACTTACTCTGGACCTCGTGACACGTGATTTCTGGTCAGACACCGAAACCGAAATTACCGGTGTGGGCCTGCAAACTCGTGGCGAGAGAGTAAAAGGTAATTTTGGCTCCCACCAAATGGAACTGATTGACCAAGTGAAGAGCAGGTATGAACAACAAAAGAACTAAATTTTTTGCCGCGGTATTGATGCTGTTTTCTGGAACTGCGATGGCACTGTCAACAGACTCAGAGCAGCCGATCTACATTGACTCCGACTCGCAGAACCTCGACATGAACACCAACACCGTGATTTTTACTGGTAACGTATACCTACGTCAGGGCTCTATCCGCCTGAATGCGGACAAGGTCGTCGTCACCCGCCCTACTGGTGAGGAAGGTGTAGAAGTGATCGATGCCTACGGTAAGCCTGCCACTTTTGAGCAAACCATGGATGACGGTAAGAAAATTAACGGAGAGGCCTTCGACCTTCGTTATGAAACCGGGAAAAGCTTCCTGACCATGAAGCGTAATGCTGTGCTTATCCAGGAAGGCGGCAACCAAGTAGAAGGCCAGAAGATTACCTACAACATCGACAAACAATTGCTGGTAGCAGAAAGTGACGACAGCAGTCGTGTCACCACAGTATTGCAGCCACAGTCAAAACAAGAGAAGAACTAATCTTTCATGGCTATTCTCACCGCTCAAAATCTCGCTAAAAGCTATAACGGCCGTAAGGTCGTTACAGATGTGAGTCTGGAAGTGAAGTCTGGCGAAATCGTTGGACTGCTCGGCCCGAACGGCGCAGGTAAAACCACCTCTTTCTATATGATTGTTGGCTTGGTAGCCCGTGACGAAGGCGTCATTAAAATCGATGATTTAGATATCAGCATCCAGCCGATGCATAACCGTTCCCGAATGGGTGTCGGTTACCTGCCACAGGAGGCATCCATTTTCCGCAAGCTCAGCGTTTACGATAATCTGATGGCTGTGCTGCAAACCCGCTCAGACCTGACCAAAGAAGAACGTCAGGACAAAGCAGAGGATTTGCTGGATGAGTTTAACATTCAGCACATTCGTAACAGCATGGGCATGGCCTTGTCTGGTGGTGAGCGCCGCCGCGTTGAAATCGCCCGGGCACTGGCGGCAAATCCGAAGTTTATTCTTCTCGATGAGCCGTTTGCGGGTGTTGACCCTATCTCGGTTATCGACATTAAGAAGATCATTGAGCATCTTCGCGATCGGGGTCTGGGAGTATTAATCACTGATCACAACGTACGTGAGACACTCAGTGTTTGTGAACACGCCTATATTGTTAGCCAAGGGCACTTGATTGCCCACGGCACACCTGATGAAGTACTCAACGATGAGCATGTAAAACGAGTCTATCTCGGAGACCAGTTCAAGCTATAGTTAAGGAAGAACGGTTGGCGAATCGCTCCAATATATGCACTGACATTTGCACTGATAATAGATAAAAGGAAAGGTGCCAGTATAACTATGAAACCCTCGCTTCAGCTCAAGCTTGGCCAACAACTTGCAATGACTCCACAGCTGCAACAGGCAATTCGCCTGCTTCAGCTGTCGACGCTTGATTTGCAACAGGAGATCCAGGAAGCGCTGGAAGCTAATCCACTCCTCGAGCAAGACGAAAACGCCGATAACAATATCGACGGCGATAGCGCACAGGAGTTTGAGGGGGAAGAGAAAGTCAGCGCCTCCGCGTCAGAATCTGAAACAGATGGCCCTGACACTATGGATAGTTCTGATGCACTGGGTCAGCAGGAAATGCACGACGACTTGCCTGTCGACACCACCTGGGACGACTTCTACAGTGCCAATACCGGAAGTACCGGAATTTCCGTCAGTGACGACGCACCCGTTTATCAAGGTGAAACCACCGAAACCCTTTACGATTATCTCAACTGGCAGCTACAACTCACCCCCTTTACCGAAGTCGACCTTGCCATTGCTACCGCCATCATTGATGCTGTCGACGACAAGGGCTATCTCACCGTTTCTGCAGAAGACATTCTTGAAAGCCTTGGTACGGAGGACGATGAAGTTGAACTTGATGAAGTCGAAGCCGTACTCAAGCGAGTTCAACAGTTTGACCCATTAGGTGTCGCATCACGTTCACTACAAGAATGTTTGCTGATCCAACTCGCTGCTTTTGCTGAAGATACGCCTTGGCTGGCTGAAGCGCGCATGGTGCTGCGTGAGCACATGAACTTGCTTGCGAATCGCGACTACCGCCAGTTAATGAAAGACACCAAGCTTCGCGAGCCGGAGCTAAAAGAGGTCATGCGCCTCATCCACAGTCTTGAACCACGCCCCGGAAACCTCATCGTCACCAATGAAGCAGAATATGTTGTTCCGGACGTTTCCGTCTTCAAAGACCGTGGCAAGTGGGTGGTGCAAATCAACCCGGATGCCGTGCCACGTCTGAAGGTTAACCAGCAGTATGCGGCACTCACCAAAAACGGTTGCAGCGCTGCAGACAGCCAATTTATCCGCAGCCATTTGCAAGATGCAAAATGGCTGATTAAAAGTCTCGAAAGCCGCAATGAAACCCTGCTGAAAGTGGCGCGTTGCATTGTGGAACACCAACAGGACTTCTTTGAATACGGCGAGGAGGCCATGAAGCCGATGGTTCTTAACGACATCGCGCTAGCCGTGGACATGCATGAGTCCACCATCTCCCGTGTTACCACGCAGAAATATATGCACACGCCCCGTGGCATATTTGAATTGAAGTACTTCTTCTCAAGCCATGTCAGTACTGACAATGGCGGTGAATGCAGCTCTACGGCAATCCGCGCGCTAGTGAAAAAATTGGTTGCTGCCGAAAACCCAGCCAAGCCACTCAGCGACAGCAAGATTGCCACACTTCTGGCGGAGCAAGGGATCCAGGTCGCGCGACGAACGATAGCAAAATATCGTGAGTCTCTGGGAATTGCACCGTCAAATCAGCGCAAGCGCCTTATCTAGGCGTCTCAACCAGAAGGAAGATGTTTATGCAAATCAATCTCACCG
Source organism: Grimontia marina (assembly GCF_900060185.1). Classification (GTDB taxonomy): domain Bacteria; phylum Pseudomonadota; class Gammaproteobacteria; order Enterobacterales; family Vibrionaceae; genus Enterovibrio; species Enterovibrio marinus. Next base: position 95,565 of record NZ_FIZY01000003.1, read on the forward strand.
GTCACCACGTTGAAGTCACAGATGCACTCCGAGACTACGTGACAACCAAGTTTGATAAGCTTGAGCGCTTTTTTGATCACATCAATAATGTTCATGTAGTGCTTAACGTCGAAAAACTGCAGCAGATTGCCGAAGCGACCCTGCATGTCAATAACGGTGAAATTCACGCAAAAGCCGACTCAGAAAACATGTATGCGGCGATCGATTCGCTGACCGATAAGCTGATTAAACAGTTAACCAAACACAAAGAAAAGATGAATCACCATTAATCATGGAACTCAAAGACGTACTCAAATTGGACTGCACAAAAAGTGCAGTCCTTTGTTCAAGTAAGAAACGTGCACTTGAAGTGATTAGCGAACTGGCTGCCAGCCAATTGGATCAAAACCCGCAAAAGCTGTTCGAGTGTATGCTTGGCCGAGAGAAAATGGGCAGTACGGGTATCGGAAATGGTATCGCCATTCCCCATGGCCGTATCTTCAACAGTGACCACGCCGTCGGCGTGCTTGTAAAGTGTGCAGAGCCCATCGAGTTTGATGCTATCGACAACCAACCTGTTGATCTACTATTCGCCCTGCTGGTGCCGGATGACCAGTGTAAGGAGCACCTCAAAACACTCTCATTGATTGCGCAGAAGCTCGGTGACAAACAGATTTGCCGTCAACTTCGTCATGCAAGCTCAGACCAAGAGCTCTACGATATAATTACAAGCTAAGCAGCTCAGGGACGCGCATCATGCAGCTTAAAATTGTCAGCGGCCGTTCAGGCTCTGGAAAATCCGTCGCACTAAGGGTTCTGGAGGATCTGGGTTATTACTGCGTTGATAACCTTCCCGTGAACCTGTTGCCGCAGTTTATTGCAGCTCAAAACGACCAAGACAGCCTCATTGCTGTCAGTATCGATATCCGCAATATGCCGGCTGATCCAGAAGAAATCGCCCTCACACTGGCCAAGCTGCCAAGCGATGTCGATATTGATATTTTCTTCCTCGACGCCGACGATTCAGAGCTCGTTAAACGTTTCAGCGAGACCCGACGTCTCCACCCACTGAGCCGAGATAACCTCTCCCTTGAACAAGCTATTGAGCGTGAAAATCAGTTGCTGACCCCACTCAAAGAGCGTGCAGATAAAGTTATCAATACCTCCAAACACTCAGTGCATGATTTAAGTGAAGCTGTGCGTTCATTGGTTCTTGGCCGCACTAACCGCGACTTGGTGATGGTGTTTGAATCCTTCGGTTTCAAACATGGGCTACCATCTGATGCAGACTATGTGTTTGATGTCCGTTTCTTACCTAACCCACATTGGGAGCCTGCGTTGCGTCCACTCACCGGACTGGATGAGCCTGTAAAAATGTTCCTTGCGGGTGAGCAGGACGTCGCTATGCTGATTGCCCAGGTGAAAAGCTTCCTTGAGTCATGGCTGCCAGCACTGGAAAACAACAACCGCAGTTACCTGACTGTCGCCATTGGCTGTACAGGTGGCCAACACCGCTCTGTATACATCGCTCAGTATCTTGCGGATTACTTCGCTGCGACAGGTCATCAGGTTCAGGTTCGTCACCGTACACTGGAGGGGAAAGTATGAATCAACTCAGCAAGGACGTTCTAATCCGCAATCGTCTGGGGCTACATGCCCGTGCCGCCGTTAAACTGGTCGAACTCGCACAGAGTTTTGATGCTCAGATCATGCTGACCAAAAACGAACAAACCGTGACGGCAGATAGTGTTATGGGTATTCTGCTTCTCGACTCCAGTCAGGGTGAACAAATCAAGGTTTCTGCGGAAGGCTCCGAAGCGCAACAAGCCTTCGATGCTATCACGGCCCTCATTGAAGCAGGCTTTGACGAGGAGAACTAACCTTTTCTCACAGAAATAATCTCATTTCCCACCCTTTTCCTTCTTAAACGCCAAAGACAGCTTTGACTGTTTGCGTTAATATTCATGTCATTGCGTTACCCGCCGTCATACGGACACTCACATGGCAGAGAATTACGAAGTAGAACAACCCAGCCAAACGCACCAAACACTGCAGGAAGTGAGTCGCGCCCTCGAAAACGGCATGTTCGTTCATGTCCGTCGCATGCTGGAAGACATGGAGCCCGAGGACATTGCGCACCTGCTGGAAGCGTCCCCACCAAAGAGCCGTTTGGTTCTATGGCAATTGACCGATCCTGAAGAGCAAGGTGAGATTCTCGAAGAGCTTTCTGAGGACATCAAAGACGGCATCATGGTCCGAATGCAGCCCGAGCAGCTTGCTGCTGCGACGGAAGGTATGGACACCGACGACCTGGCTTACCTGCTCCGAAGCCTGCCGGAAAATGTCTCCCAAGACGTTCTGTCGCAGATGGATGCACAGGATCGGGCGCGCGTAGAGCAGGCTCTGGCCTACCCGGAAGAAACCGCCGGTGGGATGATGAACACCGACGTGGTGACCATCCGTTCAGACGTGACTGTGGATGTGGTGCTGCGCTACCTTCGTATGAAAGGCGAATTGCCAGAAGCCACTGACGCTCTCTATGTTGTCGATGAAAACAGCAGACTGATTGGTGAATTACCCATCACCGTCTTGCTCACTTCCCAGCCTGATACTGAAGTACTGGAAGTGATGGAAGATGTAGATGACGCCATCCCTGTCGATATGAGCGACAGTGACGTTGCCAGCCTCTTTGAGCGCCGTAACTGGGTTTCGGCACCTGTTGTCGATGAAGAACACCAGCTTGTTGGCCGTATCACTATCGATGACGTGGTTGATATCATCCGTGAAGATGCGGAGCACTCGATGATGAGTATGGCGGGTCTGGATGACGAAGAAGACACCTTCGCGCCGGTATTGAAATCAGCCCGAAGCCGCAGCATCTGGCTAGGCGCCAACGTACTCGCCGCCCTTGCTGCTGCCTCTGTCTCCAACCTTTTCGAAAATACTCTCGATCAAATGGCAGCCATCGCAGTATTGATGACTATCGTCCCTTCCATGGGCGGTGTTGCCGGTAACCAAACAGTCGCCTTGGTTATCCGAGGTCTCGCTGTTGGTCACATTGGTGATTCCAATACCCGGTGGCTTCTAAACAAAGAAGCTTTGGTTGGCCTTCTAAATGGCGTGCTCTGGGCCTGTATCATCGGCGGAGTGGTCGTGCTTTGGAAAGGTAATTTGATGCTGGGTGGTATCATTGCTGCTGCCATGTTGACCAATCTAGTGGTTGCGGGTGTCGCAGGTGTGACCGTCCCGATATTGCTCAAGAAGATGAAAGTCGACCCAGCCCTCGCTGGAGGAATGGCACTGACGACCATCACAGATATGGTTGGCCTATCAGTATTTTTAGGACTGGCAACGCTGTTCCTTGTTTAAGTTGCAACAGTTTTTTCACAAAGACCTCCTTCGGGAGGCTTTTTTGTCACAAGTTTAACCAATTCATCTCTAAATAAATGAAGCTCTCCCCATAAATAAAACTTACACACTTTTTTAGTTTTAAAACTGCAAAAAATTCATGCTGTTTATTTTTTACGAACAATTAAAAATTAGGCTCCATTAATAACTTATCAAAAGTGAAGTATCCAGCCCTAATGCTGGAGAAGGAGTTTATTATGTTCTTACAATCGATCCATAATTATAGAGCTGTCGCAATCATCGCGATCGTGATGAGTCACTCATATATTTATGGCTTTGTTAATACAGATGGAATTATTTCAGTTATTAAAAACATCCTTACTGGTGGCACCGCACTTTTTGTTTTTATCTCTGGCTATATGTTCCATCATATCTTCTATAAGAGATATCAATACAAATTATTTATGAAAGGGAAGTTTGAAAGAATTATCGTCCCATACCTGATTCTTACTTCGCTCGCAATCCCACTCGTATACTTAATCAAGTCTGGCTTCTTCGCTGCGGATGCAGACTATTACAGAATTGTATTTTTCTCTAAGGATGACAGCTCCTTTACGACAGCTATTAGGTATTACTTAACAGGAAGAATGCTGACCGCTTATTGGTATATTCCATTTGCCATTCTTTTATTCCTCGTTTCTCCATTTCATTTTAAATTTATTGAACTATCCCGACGTACTCAAATCATAATTATTACCTTATCCTCTGTTATTTCTATTTTCCTACACCGATCTTATGAGAATATTAACCCGATACAGATGTTGGTTTACTTCACGCCTTTTTATCTGGCTGGCATCTACATTTCACTTTACCGTGAAGAAATCAATAAAAACTGTGGTATCAAATCACTAATTCTTCTTTCAATTGCCGTTATATTGGCATTTTACCAATATACTCAGGGACATATAGGGAGCTACTCAAAAAACATTTTCGAATATGCCGGTATCGATATCATGTTTATCCAGAAAATGTTTTTATCTATTGGGCTTTATTTCTTACTGGAAACCTTCGTTTTCAAAACCAAATTAACGGATCTGATATCCGATACCAGCTTTGCGATTTTCTTTATCCATCCATGGGTATTGACCACCATTAAAAGGCTGCCATTCCTGAATCACCCGGAATCAACGAATATTCCGTACTATCTCGTGACATGTTTTGTTGTGATCACCCTAAGCATGTTGATTGCCATTGCCTTGAACAAACTCCTGACAGGAAAAGTGAAGTCCCGCTATATCATTGGCTATTAGCCGACAAAAAAGCCACCTGACTAAGGTGGCTTTCTTCTCTCGGCCTATTCAGCAATGCGCTTATTCGCCGCCCACTTTCATCGACTCGATAAGGATTGAACCGGTCTGGATCTGGCTACGGAACTCCGTATCTGCACCCACTGCCACAATCTGCTTATACATATCCTCCAGATTACCTGCGATCGTGATTTCACTGACAGGATATTGGATTTCACCGTTCTCTACCCAGAAGCCCGCTGCACCACGTGAGTAATCGCCAGTCACAATATTCACACCCTGCCCCATCAACTCAGTCACCATAAGGCCGGTGCCCAGTTCTTTCAGCATTTGCTCAAATGACTGGCCGGTGTTTTTCACAAACCAGTTGTGAATGCCACCAGCGTGACCTGTCGGCTGCATGTTCAGCTTACGAGCCGCATAGCTGGTTGCCAAATAGGTTTGCAGCTCGCCACCTTTGATAATATCCAAATCGCGGGTCACCAGACCCTCACTGTCAAACGGTGCGCTCGCCATACCTTTCAAAATGTGTGGACGCTCGTTGATTTCAAACCAATCAGGCAGGATCTGATGACCCAGCTTGTCCAGCAGGAAAGAAGACTTACGGTAGAGATTTGAACCGCTGATCCCCATCACCAAATGCCCAAGCAAACCAGTTGCCACATCCGCAGCAAACATCACAGGAAACTGTCCAGTCGCCAGACGACGCGGCTCCATGCGCGAGAGAGTGCGCTTGGCTGCTTCGGTACCCACTTTTTCCGGCGCCCATAGTTCGTCTTTGTCACGGGAAACGGTATAGCTGTAATCGCGCTCCATGCCTTTGCTGTCTTCAGCAATCACGCTGCAGCTGATGCTGTGGCGACTGGAGGCATAGCTGCCCAGCATGCCATGGCTGTTACCGTAAACACGCACACCGTAGTGGCTATCATAGCTTGCACCATCGCTGAACTTGATGCGCTTGTCATAATCCAACGCTGCACGCTCAGCAGCAATCGCTTTTTCTGCCGCGTGATCCGGCTCTGGCTCATCCGGGTGGAACAGATCCAAATCTGGATAATCAAACGCCATCAGCTCTTTCGGGCCAGGGCCTGAGCACGGGTCTTCTGAGGTATAGTTTGCAATATCCAAAGCCGCTTCAACGGTTTGAGCTATCGCCTTTTCAGACAAATCAGAGGTAGAAGCGCTGCCCTTACGGTTGCCGCGATAAACAGTAATACCCAGCGCACCATCGCTGTTGAACTCGACGTTTTCCACTTCGCACATGCGGGTCGATACACTAATGCCCGTGGTTTTGGTGATTGCCACCTCTGCCCCATCCGCTTTCTTACCCGCCAACTCCAGCGCACGGGTCACCGCCGCTTCCAGCTCAGTACGTTGCTGAGCAACCTGTTGTTTCACGTCCATAAGGTCTTAAATTAATGAGTGTTGCTGATAAGCATACCACTCGAGAGGGCCGCAATGCTTAAAAAACACCAGCAAAATTCGACATTCTTGATAAGATACGCCGTTATCGAAACAGTCAAACAACCTCGGGAAGAATTATGGGCCGTAAGAACAAACGTGAGCCTTGGGAAGAGGAAGAAGAGATCATTTGGGTCAGCAAGACCGAAATGAAACGTGACATGGAAGAACTGCAGAAGCTGGGCGAAGAGCTGGTTGCTTTAAAACCTTCTGTACTGGCAAAGTTTCCGCTGGACGACGATTTGCGTACAGCAATTTCTGACGCACAACGCTTTGACAAAGAAGCCAAGCGCCGGCAAATGCAGTTCATCGGCAAACTGATGCGCGCCCGCGATCCTGAGCCTATTCAGGCTGCTTTGGATTTGCTGCGTAACAAGCACAGCCAACAGTCGATTGAGCTGCACAAAATGGAAAAGCTTCGTGATCGCGTCGTCGCAGAAGGTGATGCTGCCATTAACGATGTAGTGGCTCAGTACCCAACCGCTGACCGTCAGAAACTGCGTCAATTAGCCCGTCAGGCTAAGAAAGAACAGGAAGGCAATAAGCCGCCAAAAGCTTACCGCGAAATCTTCCAGATGCTGAAAACGCTGAAAGCAGAGTCTGAAGACTAAAAAAGCCGGGTTTACCCGGCTTCTTAGTCTTTAATCCGCAGCAATTATTCTGTGCCGCCGACCGTCATTGCATCCAGCTTGAGGGTTGGCTGACCCACACCAACCGCCACACTTTGACCAGCTTTACCACACACGCCAACACCACGATCCAGCTTCAGGTCGTTACCGACCATAGACACCTGCTGCATAGCTTCAATACCACTGCCAATTAGCGTCGCACCTTTCACTGGCGTCGTCACTTTACCGTTTTCGATTAGATAGGCTTCACTGGTAGAGAACACGAATTTGCCAGAGGTGATATCCACCTGGCCGCCACCAAAGTTAGGGGCATAAAGGCCATATTCCACGCTGCTGATGATATCTTCCGGCGTGCTTTTGCCCGCCAGCATGTAGGTATTCGTCATGCGAGGCATCGGCAAATGTGCGTAGGACTCACGACGGCCGTTACCCGTTGGCGCCACGCCCATCAGGTGCGCATTGTGCTTGTCCTGCATATAACCTTTGAGGATGCCATTTTCAATCAGCACGTTGTACTGACCCGGCACACCTTCATCGTCAATGTTCAGCGAGCCACGGCGATCTTGCAGAGTGCCGTCATCAACGATGGTACAAAGTGGAGAAGTCACCTGCTCTCCTACCTGACCGGTAAACACAGACGACTCTTTACGGTTAAAGTCACCTTCCAGACCATGACCCACCGCTTCGTGCAGCAAGACGCCTGGCCAACCTGCGCCCAGCACCACAGGCATGGTGCCAGCTGGTGCACCTTTGGCATGAAGATTCACCAGCGCCTGTCTGACTGCTTCATCGGCATAATTCATCGCAACGGTTTTACCGTCTTCTTCTGAGGTGAAGTAGGTATAGGCAAATCGGCCACCACCGCCAGCAGAGCCGCGCTCACGGCGGCCGTCTTTTTCCACCAGTACGCTGACAGAAAAACGCACCAGCGGTCGGATATCAGCTGCGTAAGTACCGTCTGTTGCAGCAATCAATACCTGCTCATACACGCCCACAATGCTGACTGATACTTCCTGCACCAAAGGCTCTTTGGCACGGACATAAGCATCTACTTCTTTCAGCAGTGCGATTTTTTCCTCTTTGGACATGCTTTGCAGCGGGTCAGTCGCTTGATAAATCATTGGATACTGACGGGAAGTAAACGCAGACACTTTTAGCTTTCCGCCTTTGTCTGCGATTCCGCGCGCCGCGGTCGCGCTTTGCATCAAGGCATCAGCATTGATCTGGTCTGAATAAGCAAAGCCGGTTTTTTCACCCGCAATAGCTCGGACACCAACACCGCGATCAATGTTAAATGAGCCATCTTTGATGATGGAATCTTCAAGCACCAGCGACTCGTGCCAGCACGACTGGAAGTAAACATCACCATAGTCGATGTTTCTTGCCGCCAAATGCTCAAGCGTTTCGCTAAGTTGACTTTTACTGACACCGGAAAGGTGCAGCATGGTTTCTTCCACGTGTTCCAGGCTCATGAATAAACTGCTCTTTAGCACTAAAAAAATAATGTCCAGCAATCAAGTGTATTGCGGGAAAGATATGAGTTCGAGACTGCGCTATTTCATCGCGCATTGCAACCGGGCATGTTGCATGACAGGCATTTTGCTACGAATGGCGCTGTTTGAAGCCAAATCAATATCTGCCCAGGCGGCACCAATCTGGTCATTTAGGCCGGAGACCACCTGACCCCAAGGGTCAACAATCATAGAGTGACCATAGGTTTCTCGACCACCCTGATGGCTGCCACATTGTGCTGCTGCAAGCACCCAACATTGGGTTTCAATCGCACGAGCTCTCAGCAACACTTCCCAGTGCGCCGCACCGGTGACTTTCGTAAACGCTGCTGGCACCACAATGATGTCCGCGCCGCGCTGGCGAAGTGCCGAATAAAGCTGCGGGAAGCGGATGTCATAGCAGATAGAAAGACCCAGCGTGCCGAAAGGCGTATCTACCAAAACCAAGTTGTCACCGGACTTGAAGGTATCAGACTCACGATAGCTGCGATGGTTGTCAGCAATATCGACATCAAACATGTGCAGCTTCTCATAGGAAGCGCGGAGATTACCTGTAGCATCGTAGACCAAACAAGTCGTGCTCAGCGTACCGTCGTTATTGCGGATAGGGAATGACCCCATCACCAGCCAAATACCGAGTTCAAACGCCAGTTGGGAAAGCTTCTTCTGGAGCGGACCGTGACCCAACACTTCGGCGTGTTTGTCATAATCTTCCTTTGTGCCGAACACCAGACAGTTCTCCGGTGTCAACACCAAGCTTACGCCTTGTGTTTTCAGATGCTTAAGCTGGCCTTCCAGCACTTCCAGATTAGCTTCGGGATCCATCCCTGAATTCATTTGTACGACGCCAAATTTGGTCATTACTCATTGCTCCTTCTGCTGTTCCCGCAGGCGCTTGGTGGCCTGCACAGGCAACGTTACTTCGCCTGTGCTACGCGAAACTTCCCTGACAACGGGGTCATCAATGGTCCCGGCTACCTGATAACGAACCTGTGTGAACGCATCTACAACTGGCGAGAGCACTGTAGTGACTGCCAATACATAGATAGCGGTTTGAGGAGTGACAGCAAATGCAGTCAAAACCGGAATCCCAGAGGTCAAATCAGGTACGAATCTTACGTCCGCATTAACCTGATTTTTCGCAAGATTTGCTATCCCTCTAATAAACATATCACCTGCGAGCGCATTCATCTGGATATTATCCGTGACAATTACCCCGTTAGTGATTGAAGCACGGCCACTTATCTCATCAAAAGCAAGACCATCCTCAAATACACCGGTGAAGTCGAGCTGTATTTTCCGTAAGATGGAATCAAGGCTAAACAGGCCAAGCAACCGCCCAGCACCACCCACGCCACTGATATATCCATTCTCTATTTTGGTTTCGAGCATGCCATTCAGGGTCTCGACATTCACCGACCAAGGCGCACCATCAAAGCTAAGCTCACCCGAGGTTTTCACCGTCGCGTCATGAATACCACCCGTTACAGCAAAGCGTCCCATCAGATCGCTGCTGTTTTTTGCCGACACATCAAAGGTAAGTTCTGAATGGTTAAAGCCTTTATTCGATATAGACCAATTACCATTGGCAAGAACACGTGCGCCACCGCTGTCGATGGCAAACTTCGGCATGGTGATCGTCTTGCCCCGCTTCAGCAGTTGGGTTTCCACCTTACCAACACGGTACCCTTGCAGCCACAACTCCCTGATTATCAGATCAGTCGATGGGATGTAGTGCATTAAGGCTTGGTCCACATCATTCGCCAGTCGGGTATCTTTGCGATCAGCACCTTCTTCGGGCGTCTCTTTGCCCAAATCCACATTGAGAAACAGGTGATCGACAGAAACAGTCAGGAAATTATCTTCATCCCACCAAGCATCACCCGACAGTTCTTCACTGCCCACCAACACATGGAAGCCATCGCTTTTCTTACGCGCCGCCATGGAAAAGTTATTGAAGACCAGATCTCCAGCCTGCACCTTGCCCCCTTTAACATTCAGGCGTGACGGGCTTGGCAGTACAATGGGCATCGAATCTTTGGAATGACGGTGCGCTGCTTCAGCTTTTACCACCACTTCTTTCCATGCATCTATATCCAAAACAGGTACATCAACACTGACCGTATTACCAGAAGGTGGCTGCAACGATAATTCGCCTTTACCAATCACAGTGCGGCTTCTCTTCACCACAGGCAACTCACCACTGATGTCGACATTGGCCTGATATTTCACGTTTGGCAACTCTACCTGTCCAACCAAACTTTGAGCATCGCCAGAGGCTTTCATACTCCCCTGGCCTTTGATGAAGGAGGGCTTATCTAAAGGCGCAGGCAAATTGAAGTCCAACGTCGTTAGGTCAGCATCGAGCTTCACGTCATAGGTAAAGCCCACATCTTTTAGTGCAATACCAACGTTCAGATCCCATGCAGAATACCCTTCAATGAAAGACATATCTGGCTGGTCCAACGCAGCTTTCAGCTTGTCTGCCTCCCATTTACCATCAATGTTAATGTTAACCAGATAGTTATCGGATTCGGTTTCACCTTTAAACCCTATGTTGATGGGCTGCTGCAACAACTTGGCTTTCAGCTTTTTCGCCCACACCACATCGTTATCAAATTCGATGGCACCGCTGACCTTCTCGAAGGTCATTTCAGGACTAACGATGGAGACGGTACTGTTTTTTATCGTCGCCTTGCCTTTGGTCAATACATCATCACCATTGAGCGGGATGTTCAGTGAAATTTTACCATTCACTTTTCCATCAACCTGAACATGAGTCAGTGCAGCACCGACAGAGTCTATAAGTGGCGTCGCCAGCATGTAGTCACGCAGGTCTGCACCACTTGAGGCAATATTGGCCTCAATCAGCAGTACACTATCTTCATCGCTGAAGGAAGGGATTTCCCCTTTCAATCCATAGCCACGCGCACCCATCAAGCCAACATTGGACGCATCAAGATACAGGGCGTCATTTTGGAACAGCAGATCCAGTTCCAAATCGGTCAGTGTCGGCCACTGGGTATCGAAGCTAAACTGGCCTCGTTTGAGCGGCACATAAGCTTGGAAAATGCCCTGATGCTCAGGGTACGGGAAAGTTTCAAAGTCGCCATACCACAACAATTTGGCATGGTCTGCTTGTCCACCGCGAATCGCAGCTGAAAGGTAGTCGGTGAGCTCTTCATCCAACGCTAAGGCAGGCAGGTATCGCCAAGTTTCACCCGCATTATTCAGGCTGGCTTCGGCATAGAAAGCGAGCCAGGAACTTCGGTTATCAAACGGGATATCCAGACGGAACTCTCCCACCACATCCAGATGAGGCGAACGCACAGCCACGCTGTCAGACCAGATAGTCACGCTATCTTCATGCATCTGCCAATAACCAACCACATTACCCTGCTCGATATTGAGAGGTGCCTGAAAGAACTCTCCATACGGCAGGATGTCCTCAGTCATTGCCAACGTGACCTTGCCGTTTTGACCCACACCTGCCACGGTCAAATCCAGTTTGTGTACTTCCGGCAAGTAGGTCCAATGCTTGAAACCAACGTTTTTCAGGGCTGCAGAGTAGTGAACCTCACCGCCTTTTTGTTGCTCAACACGAATATCCTGCGCCATGCCTTTTGGCGCCAATTCATTGATGGCGTTTTCCACCCCTTTGGGCAGCGCGACCAACTCTCGAAGAGGGAGCAACAACTGCACGTCAAAGTAGCCAAGGTTCACCCGCCAAGCATCATCGTTGATATCTGCACGCAGGTTCGGCTCGGGCCAGAGCTTGCCATCGGTTTTAATCGCGAAGTTATCAGTGGCGATATGCCAGCTATCGCCGGATTGCTCAACCAGGAGTTGTCCGCGCTGAATATTGACCGATTGAGTACTGCTGGCCTGGCTTTGTAATGCGGGAACGTTCGGGAACCAGGCAATATCGCTGTTATTCAAGCTGATAAGGGCCGAACGTACGTTACCTTTATCTACTTTCAGCCATGCTTCGCCACCCACTTTTGCAGTCGCCAGTGATACGTCAGGATTGATGAATTTGTTGATCCAGCTTTTCAGCGACACATCGTCTGCCTTCACGTAGAACTCACCATCGAGTGAACCCAAACCGTTGTTTTCGGTAAACACACCCTGCACATCCAGCTTATTGAGTGATGTTCCCTGAACACTCACCACACCTTGAACATGGTGAGTCCCTGCGCGGTTATCCCAAAGCAGAGAGTTAATATCTATGGTTTTGCGCTCTTCAGACGGCGACAGCAAGGTCACTTGGGCGTCATGAATAGCAAACTGGCCAAGCCCGACCAGAAACAGGCGCTCCAACTGGGACTTCAGACTTTCATTACCCGTGTTATCTCGCTCAGGGAGTTGGGTTAGGTCGACATTTAGCCCAGTGATGGTCACATTGGAAAATGTCGGCTTACGGCGCTGAAGACTCGCCCAAAGATCGAACTGCATGTCGATGCTTTCAGCCGTCAGAATTTCGAGATGGGAGGCTTCAGTAGAAAGTGTTAGGTCATTCAAAGACAAAGAAGGCACCAGATAACGCCAGTGCCCTTTGAAGGTAGAGAAATCGACAGTAAAACCAGAGGTCTCACTTGCCCAACGCTGTATCGGCGCTTTAGCCGTATCAAGATTAGGCAATACAAGACGCATGGCTGCGGTAAATACCGCAGCACTCACCAGTAAAACAACAAGAAGCCATTTCACCGTCACTGCTAAGCGTTGAGCAAATTTTGCCATTAAAAGAACGGTCTCGCTTACATCATCACTACATCAAACTGCTCTTGGGTATACAGCGGCTCTATATGCACTTTCACTTGTTTCCCAATGAAGACTTCAAGCTCCGCCACCGCGTGCGATTCTTCACCTTCCAGTGCTTCACCTACAGACGGCGACGCATATACCACAAACTTGTCGGCTTCGTATGCTCGGTTCACACGGGTAATTTCGCGCAAAATTTCATAGCACACCGTTTCGACCGTCTTCACTGAACCACGACCTTCACAGGTTGGGCATTGGCCACACAAAACGTGCTCAATACTCTCTCGGGTGCGTTTGCGGGTCATTTCTACCAGTCCGAGCTGAGTGAATCCGTTGATGTTGGTTTTTACACGATCTTTCGACAGGGCCTGCTCCAGTGACTGCAACACACGCTGGCGATGCTCTTCTGAGCTCATATCGATGAAATCGATAATGATGATACCGCCGAGGTTACGAAGACGAAGTTGGCGCGCAATGGCACGAGTGGCTTCAGTGTTGGTGTTGAAGATGGTCTCTTCGAGATTACGTCTGCCCACAAAAGCGCCGGTGTTGATATCCACCGTCGTCATGGCTTCAGTCTGATCGATGATCAAATATCCACCGGATTTCAGCTCCACTTTACGATCAAGCGAGCGCTGAATTTCGTTTTCAGTGTCATACATATCAAAAATTGGCTGTTCACCGGTATAGAGCTCAAGCTTGCCAGAAAGCTCAGGCACAAACTCTTCGGTAAACTCGCGAAGTGCTTCCATCGCCGTACGGGAATCAACACGGATGATGTTGAGCTCTGTACCAACAAAATCACGTAAGATGCGTTGTGCCAAACCCAACTCACCATAGAGCATCGACTTAGAAGGGCGTTTGGCACGACGCTCTAACACCTTATTCCAGAGACGTTTGAGGAAAGCTGCATCTTGGGACATTTCCTGATCTGATGCGCCTTCTGCCGCTGTGCGTATAATAAAGCCACCCAGATCGTCACAGTAGTCAGAAACAATATTCTTCAGTCGTTCGCGTTCTTCTTCACTTTCGATACGTTGGGATACACCCACATGTGAAGCCCCAGGCATAAACACCAGATAACGAGAAGGTAAGGTAATATCTGTGGTCAGCCGCGCGCCTTTGGTACCAAGCGGGTCTTTCACCACCTGCACCACAATATCCTGTCCCTGACGGACCAGCTCAGAAATATCGCGCACCTGAAATTGCTGCTTCTCGTTTTCAGCCACACATTCGGTGTGAGGAACGATGTCAGAGGCATGTAGGAAGGCTGCTTTATCAAGGCCGATATCAACGAAGGCTGCCTGCATACCTGGCAGCACTCTGCTCACTTTACCTTTATAGATGTTGCCAACGATACCGCGCTTCGCTTCGCGTTCAATATGCACTTCCTGCAGATTACCCGCCTCAATCATGGCGACCCGGGTTTCTGAAGGCGTGACGTTAATTAATAACTCTGCGTTCATAAGTTTTTACCGCTTAATTTTTTGAATTCTTTCAACAGAGTATCTGTTTCGTAAAGTGGCAGACCGACAACGGCATGATAGCTACCATCGATACGGGTCACGAATCTGCCACCGAGTCCCTGAATCGCATAACTTCCCGCCTTGTCACAAGGCTCACCACTATGCCAATAGGCTTCGATTTCTTTATCACTCAGGGGTTTGAACCACACATTTGTTGTGACCAATGTAGTCAGAAAATGGTTCCGGTCAGCCAGCGTGACAGCCGTCATCACCTGATGTTGGCGATCTGACAACTGGCGCAGCATGGCACGCGACACATCAAGGTCAGTCGGTTTTTCTAACACCTCGCCATCACAGACTACGATCGTATCAGAGCCGAGTACAGGCAGATCTTCGGGTGCGATATCTACACCAGCTTTGGCTTTATCAAAGGATAAGCGGCGGACATAATCCGCCGCTTGTTCATTAGGCTGGCGCTGCTCTTCAACGTCAACACGTAAAATCTCGAACTGGACAGAGAGTTGTTCCAGCAGCGCCTTCCTTCGAGGTGAGGCAGATGCGAGATAAAGTTGAAGACCTGCCATGGTTTCTCCAGGTTACTTGATCGAAAACTGACGGCGTACCCGTCGCAGCAGTAAAAATAGCCAAGGCCACAATAAGAAGTTGAGCAGACCCGCCCATAGCTGTGCGGGATCGAACTGAACGTTGGAGACTAAATACTCCGCCCAAAACTCTAGCACTTTTCCTGCCAACGTCAGCAAAGACAAGAGTGCTGCCTGTTGCCAAAGCGACATATTACGCAGCATCTGGAAGTTCAGTGCGACAATATAGACCAGCACCGACATCATCAGGCCACGCACGCCGAGCGTGGAACCAAGCATGAGATCCCAAAGTAAACCGACAATCAGTGCGGTACCGACATTCACACGGTGCGGCAATGCCAGCACCCAATAGAAAGCCACCAGCAAGACCCAAGATGGGCGGAATGGTGCAAGTTCACCCGGCCAGGGAGCGGCCTGAAGGATCAATGCGATAATAAACGACAGCCAGATAAGCGCACGGCCACGCATGCTTGAATTAGCCATTGCTTACCTCTTCAGCTTGTTCTTCAGTTGTTGAAGGTTGAGCATCTTCACTTGCAGGTGTTTGCCCTTCTTCTTCAACCGCTTCTTTTTTCTCAACGTCAGTTGGCCACACCAATAGCAGGTATCGCAAACGGTCAAACTGCACTTCCGGTTTGGCATCTACCTGTGCAAACGGGCGCTTGTTATCAAATGAGAACGAAGTCACTTTCGCCACAGGATAGCCTTCAGGGAATACACCACCCAAGCCGGATGTAACCAGCATATCACCCGGCTCAATGTCCGTGCTGCTGGGGATATTTTCCAGTTGGATATTGTCGTTATCTCCACGGCCTGAAGCGATAACGCGAATATCGTTGCGCACCACCTGTACAGGAATCGCATGGGTTGGGTCAGTGATAAGCAGTACACGGCTATTGTGCGCACCGACATAGGAAACTTGCCCCACAATACCGCGCTCGTTAATCACTGGCTGGCCTTCGTACACACCGTTTGTACGACCTTTATCAATCATTACCTGATGCTTGTAAGGGTCGGAGTCCACTGCCATCACTTCCGCCACCATTTTACGCTCATCACGCACAAACGGAGAGCCCAGCAGCTCGCGTAGACGCTGATTTTCTTGCTCCAGTTGATCCAGGATCAACTGTCCGCTTCGCAGCAGCAGGACTTCTTCTTTGAGCTTGGTATTGTCAATCAACAGCTGTTGGTGCGAAGTGAACTGACGGAAGACGTTATCGAGCAGATCACGCGGCACGTTCGACGCGTATTGCAACGGAGCGACCAGCGAGTTCAGCAAATAACGGAAATTGGTGAAGGCACCCAAACGACTATCAGCCAGCATAAGGCTGGCTGATATTAAAAGAGCGAAGAACAGGCGTAATTGTAGCGATGGCCCACGGCCAAAAATTGGTTTCATTCAGTTACAACCTGTTTGTTGATGGAAGAGGATCAATCTTCGCTGAACAGATCGCCACCGTGCATGTCGATCATTTCCAGCGCTTTACCACCACCACGGGCAACACAGGTCAGCGGCTCTTCAGCAACAACAACCGGAATGCCGGTTTCTTCGGTCAGCAGACGGTCTAGATCGCGAAGTAGCGCACCACCACCGGTCAGCACCATACCACGTTCAGAAATGTCGGATGCCAGTTCTGGTGGACATTGCTCCAGTGCAACCATCACTGCAGATACGATACCTGTCAGCGGCTCTTGCAGCGCTTCCAGAATCTCGTTCGAATTCAGAGTAAAGCTACGTGGCACACCTTCTGCAAGGTTACGGCCGCGCACTTCGATTTCGCGTACTTCATCACCTGGGTACGCAGAACCGATTTCATGCTTGATGCGTTCCGCAGTTGCTTCACCAATCAGGCTACCGTAGTTACGACGCACGTAGTTGATGACGGACTCGTCAAAGCGGTCACCACCGATACGTACAGAGGATGAGTAAACCACACCGTTCAGAGAGATAACAGCAACTTCCGTTGTACCACCACCGATATCGACCACCATGGAACCGGTCGCTTCAGATACTGGCAGACCCGCACCGATTGCAGCAGCCATTGGCTCGTCAATCAAATAAACTTCACGCGCACCTGCGCCCAGTGCAGATTCGCGGATAGCACGGCGCTCAACTTGGGTAGAACCACAAGGAACTGCCACCAGTACACGTGGGCTGGGGCGCATAAAGCTATGGTCGTGAACCGTTTTGATGAAGTGCTGCAGCATTTTCTCAGTCACGTAGAAGTCAGCGATAACGCCGTCTTTCATTGGGCGAATAGCTGCGATGTTTCCTGGCGTACGGCCCAGCATTTGTTTTGCTTCATGACCGACTGCCGCGACGCTTTTTGGTGAGCCTGCACGATCTTGACGAATTGCGACAACAGAAGGTTCATCCAGAACGATCCCTTGCCCTTTTACATAGATGAGAGTGTTAGCTGTTCCCAGATCGATAGACAGATCGTTAGAGAACATGCCACGAAGTTTCTTAAACATAATCTTCGGTTAATCCTGCAAGCGTTAAAATTCTTCAAATTCCGCTAAATGTACCAACGCTGACGGGGCGCGGCAAGGTGATGATCTACAAACCTGAATGAGATCTGTCTTTTTTTTCATTCCCCTGTCAATGTGATGTTTTTTTCACCTTTATAGATGACACGATCACTTCCTCGGTAAAACCCAAAGGTTCCAATTGCGCTGGGATCATCATCAAATTGCCTACCCTGCCAATTATGTTGCAACCAGGTTTGAGGTAACACACCTTCTCCAAGCTTTTGCCAGTAACGGAACTGCTCCCGGTTTAACTGTCCATTTTGGGATGGAGGGGTCACTCTGAACTCAGAACGGCCATTTTTGACAGTTTTCTTGCTGATGGTATTGCCCGCATCATCTTTCAGTGAAATCTTAGCCTGCTGATTAGCATCTGGCGTTGAGCTAAACAACAGTTCCTTTTCACCAATCGTTGTCGAAACAAACGAAGCATTGTCCCGGGCATTAGTGACAAATCTCGAACCATCAAAGACTTCGACTGCAACAGGCATGGTTTGTTCAGAAGAGAAATCATGGGTTTCAGTGAAACCTTCGATACGCATACGCCCGAACATGAATTCACCCGTAGAAAATTCAGCGCCATCTGTTGATGGTCTATCTCCGCTAACTGGCCTAACAACTCTGGTCTCACACCCAGCAATATTCTGAACATCACAAAAGATGAAGTCGGTGTTATCGATATCATTTTTGCTCACTCCAACAGCAAAGTGCAGTGGATCAAATGGTGAATCTGGGGTGCTCCCTTTCCCAACACTCATTCGCTCAGACGTGAGTGACAGTTGACTTGTTCCATCGTCACCTGCTTTCCACTGGGTTTGCGATGATCTTACCCAACGTTCAGAAAGGTCCTGACCCGCAACGGGATTCGTCGATGTTGGTTTAATTACATAGTCTTCAAACTCTGCTTTGTATGCATCGCCAAACAGATGGTAATTCTTAACCGGCTTGTTATCGGCCGTCATTGCATAAACCGTGTATTGACCATCAAAAGGCTGATTGAGGTAAGTAAAACCATCACCGCTGCTGTCTTCACTGGCAGTGATAGCAGAAGTTAAACTACCAGAAACAGAGAAGTGGGAAGGATAAAAACGGCCTAATGGCCTTTCACCTGGATTCACTGCCATATCGAGGTAGTTTGCTGCCAGCTTTGAACGAACTCCAAATGCGCCGACCTCATCAACTGAGACATCTACAAATCGATAACGAACGTTGTTTACATCACTCGCATTATTCGTTTCTGTATGCGCAAGAGGAACAATACCGGTTATAGACGCATTACTTCCGTTAACTGGCGTGACCACAAAGGCAGTTTCATCCAAGGTCACTGTGGCAGCAGGCGCATTTTGATGCCAAAAGCTCGGTGTTGTAGCTCGCCCACAGAAATTTGGCTTGAGTGGAACGACTCCTCCGTTGGTCAGTGCAGTTCCTGACAAATCTCCGCTTTGCCATATGACAGGTTTCAAAGCGGCGGTAAACGGATCACCAGCTTTGACAAAAGCCTTCAGGTTCGACACATCTGAAAGTGAAGGTAAACTGCCGCAAACAGCAAAAGTGTAAGGGCGCGCATGCAAAGAGATATCCCCATTTAATTGTCTGCTTTCAACACTCTTCGAATCTTCTTCAACTTCAGTGGCGCTATTACTGCCAGCAGCATTTGCACTTTGAACTTCAGAGACGGGAATAGAGAGCACACCCGCATCTAAATAGTTTAAGGTCAGAGCATCTTTTGCTACGCCTTTGGAAAACAGCACTTCGATGGTTTGTGCACCGACAGTTCCATTTACCGACGGTTTATGTGGTGCTCCTGCAGAGGTGTAGTTGGGTTGCTGATAGTTTGCATTCCCAATACTCAGTTGTTTTGTCCCCTCATATTCAGGGATAGGTGTGGGATCACAATCGCCATAAACTGCTTCAATGGTTAACTTTTCCGGTTTACCTGCCACCATTTTTAATGGCGAAGGAGAGAAACGGAATCCACCAGCAGCAAAGGTGTAATTGCCTTGTTCGGATTTGAGTTCTCCGGTTTCACTCGAGGTGAAGGTGGCTTCTGCGTTAATAGTGCCAATCGCTCTATTTTGTAGCCAAAGGGTGCGCTTT
Organism: Grimontia marina; assembly: GCF_900060185.1. Lineage (GTDB taxonomy): Bacteria > Pseudomonadota > Gammaproteobacteria > Enterobacterales > Vibrionaceae > Enterovibrio > Enterovibrio marinus. The sequence goes on from NZ_FIZY01000003.1 coordinate 115,255, forward strand.
CCGCCACTAAGAGCGAATGTGCCTGATGTGCTTCCATTGCAGCCACCATTGGGACTTTCTCGCCAGCAGGCTACTGGAGAATTCATCGCATTAACAGTCAAGTCGCCGGAGATATCGGTCTGAAGAACGCCTTTGTCATCTTTCACTTCGAAGGTAATTGGAATAGCTGAGCAGCTATCAGCTCTATCAGATACTGGATCTAATGAGAGGTTGTAGCTGTCGAGAAAGCCTCCGAATTTGATAATAGATTCGTTTGCCAGCACGAGTGATTTTGCCGTAACCGCTCCATAAATAGTTGTACCCCATGTCCCAGGCTGTGTTGTGCCCGATAGTTTTACTGTTCCCACCGAATAAACATATCCATAAATGATGGAGTCTGAGCCGATTTGCGCACTATACAAAGTCTCCTGACTTTCCTCTTCATGCACCCAGAAAATCAAGTTCTTGGGATCCCCCTTGATGTTTATCCTTACCTTATCTGCCAACTTCAGCTTGTTGACGTGGATCTCCACGGGACCATTAATAGTTACATCAACATTTTCTCCAACAAAAAAGTCGCCGAAGTAATAGCTCCCTTCTTCAAAGGTCACTGTGCTGCCATAGCGAAGAGAAAACGTATGATAGTTGGGGGTAGAATCGTCAAAGTAGTGAACCGTCTGGGTATGATCTAACGGATAGGTCTTATTATCTTCCAGCACACCACCAGCACTCTTTTTCAATAGAACGGTCAGTCCCTTATCTTCTGCTCTATCGCCCACCTTGACACATGCATTTCGTGGAGCATCTCCAAAATCATTACAGGTGACACCACTACCATAAAATGCATGATCATACCCTACCTCAACTGGGTTTTTATCAGGCTGGTAAATCGTGGATATACTTGTGATTTGTAGACAGTTCTTTGCATCTGTTGGATTGTGAGCACCACAGTTTTTCGCGTTTCCGGCACTTGCAGGAAGAGCCGGCGCCTGCGCTGGTCCGGGGAAGTAAACACTGTTAGACAAAGCCCAGAGCATTGGGCTGAATACCAAAGAAATGAAAACCAATAGTATCCTCGTCATCGGGAAATCCCCTTACCCCAACTTTCCTGAATCCTAACAACCTGGTGCACACCGCTACCGCATTGCCCCTTGCTCTCAACGTGGTATTGAACAAACTCGCCAGCATCAATGGTTTCGCAAGTCACTGAGACCAAACAGCCGCGAAGGCCAGCAGAACTAAAATTCGTCACAACAGGTGTCTCACTGCACACCGCTAAAGGCAGGTTATTAACGTCTGTCGCTAGTGGAAACAATCTCGCCATCGCCATTTCCGTGCCGCTGTTCGCCGCAAGCCAGGCGCGGGTACCCAAAACTTCGCGGGTACTGGTATCACTTTGTGATGTGGTGATTTGCATCAGTGCTGCACCGAGAGCTGCCAAAGCTGTCATCGCAAATACAGCGATGATTAACATGCTGCCTTTTTGGCGTTTGGGAGGAGTAACTTTAGGGTGCATTGAGAACCTGCACTTGTTGGTTGTAGACCGAAGACTCGCCGGATTGGCGGAACTTGTAGGTGATATTGATTAGGTTACCGCTGGCTAATGATGTGGTGCCCAAATTAAATCCGCTGCCGGCAGCAATGTTTTTTGCCAAGGTTGAATTGTTTTGAGTGCCGTTATTGATACGGCGTCGAAGTTCACCGTTTTCAAAGCAGAAATTGACCGAGTTTTCGAAGATATAAAAACGATCGGAGGGTGACTCGGCAGGCCAAGGGTTAGCTGCAATTTTTGATGTAGTTATTGTATTGCCAGACACGCCCGTGATCTGGTAGCTGTTATCTCCAGTCAAATCTGCAGGCGATGAAGGTAAGAACACAATCCGATGATTCCCATTATTTACCTTGTTTTGCCAATGGGTCTCTTTGGTTGAAAGCACTGCATCAAGTGTATTTTCTCCCTCTACCAATTGATGATAAGTGCCGGAATAGCGAATCGGTGTAAACACCATACATTCTCCACCAGCATAAACAGCAAGGCTGTTTGGCACCGCATGTCGCAGCTCTCTACCTACGCGCTCAACCGCAAAACGGGCTTCAGATTGCAGCGCTTCGCGGTTTCGTGATTCCACATAGCCTGAAGCGCTGGATTCGATAAAGCCAAAGATACCAACAGAAACAATCGCCAGAATCGTCAGGGTGACAATTAGCTCCACCAGCGTAAATCCGCGAGGTTTGCGGGTGAATAAAGCCATCAGAAGTTACTCCGATAGGCCGTGAAGTCGTACCGGCCAAAACTGCCAGTATCGACGTACAGGTCGATGCGTTTATAGAGTCTGGCATTGTTGGTGCTGTCAGCAAAAGTGCTGTTGTCGTACTCGACATTGATATCGACAGTGAAGCCTTTGTAATCCGACGCAGAGCCTCCAACCAAAGCGCTCAAATCGCCTCTGTGGGTTCGAGTACAGGCCGAGTTTCCTCCCCAGCACCCGATATAGTCTTCAACAGCAACAAAGCCCGTTCCTGCTGAAAGTGGAGAAGAACAGGTTTGAATAGGATTCGGGGCAACAATACCCTGCGCTAAAACCGCATCAGCGTCTTCATCACAACGCCAGCGGCTACCGTTAGGGTCAGATTCTTTATCAAACTGACGCGCCAAAATCTCGTTCATCACCGCTTGCCCTAACGCTGCCGCGCGGGCTTCATAATGCGGATTGGCAGATTTGGCGAACATAGGGAAAAGAGTGGTACTGAGTAGCACCATGGCAACACCAAACACAACGATGCCAATCACTAACTCCACCAGCGTATAGCCACGCTGATGGTTCGGAATTCGATAGGTTTTTTCAGCTGCAGGCATGGAAATAGCCCTCGCTGTTTAAGCAAATGCTGGCTTCTGTACCGCCTTGGGAGAAGGTGAACTCGCACCGTTCAGAAGTGCAAAGGCGGCTGCCTACTGCATTTACCGGGCGTCCCAGCAAATCAAAATAAATCGTTTGAACGGGTGAAATGCGAACCTGTGAATCGGACAGATCCACCACATCACTGCGGTAATCGCCAAAACCACAAGCTGAGTCGCTACTGCCCCCCATTCGGGAGGCAGCAACGTACATGGCATTGCAGGCAGAAGATGGATTCTCCTGCTGCATTGCCCTGAGCTGGACTTGTCTGGCGACAGACAAGCCAGTATCCCGCGCACTGGTGACTGAAAAAGCTTCAGACCCCGACAGGCGCGGTATGGCAAACACACTAATAATGCCGAGGATCACCAGCACTGTGATCAGCTCGATTAGTGTGAAGCCTCTCTTACGGAGTAGCACAAGCACCAATGGTTACAGTTGGTGCAACATTATTGCCAGTTGACTGTACAAAGATGACACACTGATCTGTAGCGGTAAATGTACCACCTGAAAGAGTAAAGCGAGATGTTCCCGCAGGAGTACTCCATTGAGCTTCCCAATCATCAGTGTTTAGGCCAATGACTGCAGCACCAATACCTGTTTCAGAAGCATCTGGATATCCCCATACAAGATCAATATCGTTTACTTCCCCGGTACCACCTGTTTGACCATCGATAGCTGCGCGACCATATACCACGCTGTTTGCACCATCGATCGCTCCTTTTAAACCTTGAAGTGCAGCGGTGCGTGCATCATCTTGGAAATTCAGAAAACGAGGCGCAGCAGTAACCGCCAAAATACCCAGAATTACGATCACAACGATCATTTCAATCAGCGTAAAACCGCCTTGACGTTTCATTTTACTTCTCCAGTTTCTCTCAATACTTCTACGCGGCCCGATGCCGGGTAGTAAGCAAAAACATGACGCGCCGAAATTGACGGGTCATCACTCCAAATACCGGCGCGTACCGGTCTTTCAAATCGGCAATAAGGCTGGGCTTCAATACCTTTCTCCCTTACCACTATTGCGCGAATCTTTGGCTGCGAGATTTGTTCTGCCGCAGCCTGTAATCTGTCTTCCAGCCAGTAAGACTGGTCGGTAAATTGTTCCAACAATGCACCGCAATCTTCAGCGCGTAGTGCTGTCAGTGTTTTTGCGCCATTTTCCAGCGCAAAAGGAAAACCTGTTTGGTTGTTTTCTTCTGCGTTTAAGCGAAAACTAACATTCTCAACAATAACGATATCTTTTTGTTTACTATCGTTTTTTAAAGCTGATCGCAATTGCACATTCTTAGCCGAACCTTCAAACGCATTGGCGAGATAACGAAACTCCACTTCATCAGCGAACTGCATCACACGCTCAAAAGCGGGAATCGCGGCCATCATGACAACACCGATAATCGCGGTGAGCAAAGCCCACTGAGAGGCACTGCTGTCCCTGAATCGAAATAGCCAATGCATTTAGCCGCCACGGATCAGGTCGAGCATGTTCCACATCGGCAGGAAAATACCCAATGCGAGGATTAATACCATGCCCGCCACAATCAGTAGCAGGATGGGCTCCATGCGGGCTGATAGGGTTTTCAGGTCATAATCCACTTCGCGGTCGTAAAAATCGCTCGCTTCCAGAAGCAGGTTATCAATCTGGCCGGTTTCCTCGCCCACCTGAATCATCTGGTGCACCAGTGGCGTAAACAGTTGGCTGTCTGCCGTGACAGAACTGAGGTTAATCCCCGACTCTATCGCCGCTTTCATCTTGTCCACTTCGCCGCCAAGAAAGTGGTTCTCCAGCGCTTCACCAGACATCTGCAGCGCAGTATTGAGCGGCACACCTGCACGCAGCATCAAGGCGAATGTTCGCGAGAAGCGCGACATCAAGGCTCGGTTAACCAGGTTTCCAACCAGCGGAATACACAGCTTGAATCTGTCCCACTTTATCCGGCCTTGCTCGGTGCTTTTCCACACCTGTAATCCTGCGACCAAGCAAACGGTGCCGAAGACCAGTAGCCACCAGTAATCAACAAAGAAGCTTGATGTAGCCATCAAAATCTTGGTCGGCAGCGGCAAATCAGAGCCGAACTTGGCAAACATGCCTGCAAACTGCGGGATCACTTTGACGTTCAAAAACGCCATCGCGCCGATGATCACCATCAGCACAAATGTTGGGTAACGCAGCGCCGATTTAATCCGGCGGCGGGTTTCCATTTCCTGCTCGTAGTATTCAGCCAGCTGGAGCATGGCATCATCGAGACGACCCGTGTTTTCACCCACCTGCACCAGCGAGACAAACAAATCGCTGAACACATTTTCGTGGTCACGCATTGCCGCCGACATAGGACGACCGTTGGAAAGTTCATTGGCGACGCTTTCAAGCGCGGTTTTCAATGGCTTATCCGTGGTGCTTTGTGCCAACCCTTTTATCGCACGCAGCAGCGGCACACCCGCTTTAATCAGGCTGTATGCCTGACGGCTGAAAATCACCAGTGATTCCAGTTTCACCTTTGGCTGGAACAGCGGCGCATTGGCTTTTTGTGCCCGCGCCTTGGTGACTTCCAGTGACAACAACACCGCACCAGACGCTGACACGTTGGCAATCGCATCGCTTTCGCTGGCAGCTTCAATAATCGCCGAAACACGTTTTCCGTTCGGCTTACGCGCGGTGTAGCGATACCTTGGCATCAGGCACCTATCAACGACATCGCCGCCGCTTCAGAAAGCTTCATCGCCTCTTCCAGCGAAGTTTGTCCTTGCTTGGCAAAATCCAGCGCACTGTGAACTAAAGGCTTATAGCCCGCTTGCTGTTCTGCCAGCGCTGAGAACAATTGGGTGTCGTTAGCGCGCAAGGCATCCATCAATTCTGGGGTAATTTCCAGAAGCTCAAACACACCAATTCGGCCTTTGTAGCCGGTAAAGTTACAGCTTTGACAGCCGCGGCCTTTGTAGAAGCCATGCCCTGCCATTTCCGGGCGAGTCGTTGTCAGCCAAACCTGCTCCACATCGTCAGTGGCGTGAGGCACTTTACAATCCGGACAAATACGTCGGATCAATCGCTGCGCCAGCACGGCGCGAACTGCACTCGCCACCAGATACCCCGGCGCTTCCATATCCAGAAGACGGAGCGCACTGTCGATGGCGTTATTAGTGTGCAAGGTCGACAGTACCAGGTGACCGGTCAGCGCCGCGCGAAGGCCGATTTCCACGGTTTCGAGGTCACGCATCTCACCGACCAGGATGATGTCCGGGTCCTGACGAAGGAAGGTACGCAACGCAGAAGAAAAGCTCAGGCCAATCTTGCTTTGAATTTGCACCTGACTGATACGCGGCAGACGGTATTCCACCGGGTCTTCCGCAGTCAGGATCTTTTTGCCCGGCACATTCAGTTCATTGAGCGCGCCATAAAGCGTGGTGGTTTTGCCCGAGCCTGTCGGGCCGGTCACCAGAATCATGCCGTGTGGGCGGCGAAGCTGGTTGCGGAAACGCACCAGCATCTGAGCGTCCATACCGACTTCTTCCAGCTGCAGCACACCGGCCGACTGGTTAAGAAGACGCATCACCACAGATTCGCCGTATTGCACAGGAAGCGTCGACACACGCACGTCGATGGCATTGCCACGGACATTGATGTTGAAGCGACCATCCTGCGGCAGACGCTTTTCAGAGATATCCATGCCGCTCATGAGTTTCAGGCGAAGCACCAATGCAGAAGCAATCGCACGCTCTTTCAGCAAAGTTTCATGCAACACGCCATCAATACGCTGGCGAATTCGCAGGGCATCGGCATCTGGCTCGATGTGAATATCCGAAGCATTCACCTGTACTGCGTCTTCAAACAGCGAGTTAATCAGTTTAACGACGGTGACTTCTTCAGATTGCTCTTCGTCTGCCCCGAAGTTTTGCTCAAGCTTCACGCCGTGTTCGGCCTGCAAACGCTCAGCAAACGAAGCGATTTCGCTGGTGCGACGGTAGTAGCGATCAAATGCATCGATCAGCGGCTGTTCTGCAGTGATCAGAAGTTCTACCTGATATTGATGAAGCTGGTTCATCACACTTTCCTGTGAAGCCAGATCCGCAGGATCGGACATCGCCACACGAACCGTTTTACCGATACGGCCAATCACCAGCGCGCGAAGACGTCGAGCATGCACCTCTGGCAGCAAGCTGACAGCACTTGGATCGACTTGGGTCAGACTCAGATCAATCAGTGGTACACCAAGCTGACGGGCAAGGAAGTCCAGCATCTGACTTTCGGTCAGAATGCCCATTTCCATCAGGGTATCGCCAAGCTTACGTCCGGTTTCTGACTGACGGGCCAGCGCAGCATTCAGATGTGCATCAGTGATGATGTGCTCTTCAACCAGCAGGTCGCCAAGACGCTTTCGTAATTTAACGGCCATCTGTCGCTCCCTGTTTCAGGTTCTCGAGGTAAACCAAACGCTGGCGGGCAAAGTTCACCGACTGGTTGCTCAAACCGCCAGATTGAACGGCTTTGCCATAAGCTTTTTCGGCTTCCGCATTGGCACCGGTTTTTTCAGCAGACACACCCAGCCCCAGCCACCAACGACCGTCCATCGGCTCTTGCTCTGTCAGCCATTGATAGCTTTGCTTGGCTTCGAGGTTCTTACCCAGCTTTTGTGCCAAAGCCGCGCGCATGGATACAAATCGTACCTGCTCGCCATCCAGCAAGTTCACCGAAGAAGACAGCACATTCAGCGCCGATTCTTCACTACCATTTTGCTGATACATACGCGCCAGTGTGAGTTTCAATGTTGCGGAATTTGGGTTGGCGCTAATGCCTTTACGCAGCACATTTTCGGCATCTCGCAATTGACTGCGACCATATAGAAGTCCCGCCAATTGGTTGGTGGCAGCAATGTGGCTCGAGTTGTATTTCACCGCATCACGCAGGAAAGCGATGGCTTTTTGTGTATCACCGACTTGGGCGCGCTTCTGCGCTTTTTCGTAGGCAATGTCTGCCAACTGCTCGCCAGTCAGTTCAATGGTTTCCACTGACAGGGAAGCTTCTTGTTCAACTTCGATGCTATCTAGTACACGCGCAGCTTTAACCGGCTCAACTTTCGCCATCAGCACTGGCTCAGGAACTTTTGTGATAACTGTGTTTTCTGCTTTGGCCAAAGACACGGGTTGCTCAACATCCACCGCTTTAGGCACGGAATGCTTTGCCACATAGCTGACCTCACTTTTCACCACTTTCTGAGTGGGTGAAGGTGCAGCTTTGGGTGTTGAGTCTGCGAAGACAGGCTCAGGTATCAGGGTTGGCGGTGTTAGGGGCGCCTTTTCACTGCCACTGGAAAGTGCCCATGAAATACCCGTCGCACCAACCAAGGTTGCCACCAGCGCCAGCACAACACGTGCAAAGCGAAAACCCCATACAGAAGGGATTGATGCAACGGCAAGGCGTTTCTCACTGTTTTGTTGCGACGAAAGGTCGCTCAACATGCGGTTTAATTCACTCATGATTTCCTACCCCCAAACGGCCTGAAGCACAGAGTGCTTGCGGGCGAGAGGTGTATCTTTAATGGCGAGGCGAACAGCATGTGCGCTGACGCGGTGTTTGCCCCTACCAAAACTCAATAACAGCGATTTATGACAAAGCTGATGCACCAGTCGCGGAATGCCTTGACTCGCGACCCAAATACGTCGCTTTGCCCAAGTTGAGAACAGTGGTGAAGCGCCCTGTTCTTGTAATCTGTGGTCGATATAGGCTGATGTCTCAGCAAAGCTCAGCGGCGTCAACTCGGCGCTGAAACTGATGCGTTGCAGTAGCTGACGCATATTGTGTTGTGACAGGCGTTCATCAAGCTCTGGCTGGCCAAACATAATCAGTTGAATCAGCTTACGCTGTTCCGTTTCCAGATTGCCCAGCAAGCGGATCGCTTCAAGCACTTCATCCGGCATGGCCTGCGCTTCATCGCAAAGGATCACAACCGGCTTCTCATCTCGCGCAGCAATAATTGCCGCCTGTTGGATTACACCAAGCAGCTTGTCTTCTGTCACCTGTTCGTCAATACCAAGCTCATCAGCAATCAGGCGATGCAACCCTGCCACCGTATTGGCTGGGTTGGGCAGAAATACCAAGGTAAAGCTTTCGCTCAGAGCTTTGAGCACCAAACGGCACACCATGGTTTTTCCTGTACCCACTTCGCCTGTCACTTTGACCAGCCCTTCGCCCATTTCCATCGCCGACACGCAGGTGTTTATCGCATCCACGTGAGAACGCACGCCGAAAAAGCAGCGTGTGTCTGGGGTTAAGCTAAATGGCGCGGCATTGAGGCCAAAGTGCGACATATACATAGGGTTGACTTAGTTTTCCGGGAACCAGTCGTTCAAAAGCTGACGTGAACGGTTGATCTCTTCTTGCCAGGTTTGCTCACCCACCACTGAAGGTTGAAGCAAGATCACCAGTTCGGTTTTCTGCTTCATGCGGTTCACGTTACGGAACAGATGGCCTAGACCCGGAATATCGCCGAGAAGTGGCACTTTAGAGACCATTTCTTCATAGCTGGATTTCATCAGACCACCAATGACGACCACATCGCCAGATTGGGCGTGGATAATAGAGTCCGATTCACGGATAGAGGTCTTAGCCAGTGGCAACACATAAGGCTGTGATGAAGTGCCAAGTTGGATAGTTTTCTCTTCTGTCACCACATCGATGACCGCCGGGTGAACATGCAAGAGTACGCCGTTGTCATCGTCAATTTGCGGCGTCACATCCAAGGAGATACCTGAGAAGAAAGGTGTCAGTTCGATGTTCGGGCCGGAGTCTGAGTTATCGCCTGAGGTATCGCTGGAAGAAATATCCGTAACAAAGTACTCGTCACCCCCGACTTTAATTACCGCTTTCTGGTTGTTTGCCGCTGTGACACGTGGACTCGACAGCACGTTCACATCGCCCTGTGTATCAAGGAAGTTCATCACCGCTGAGAAATTGCCATCCGAGATGGTGATATTAGTTTGTCCACCGATCACATTGGAAATAAAGTCGCCGGCAAGTTCAGCCGCGTCTCGTGTAATTTCCACACCACCGCTGCCAATCGATGACGTAATATTCGACCAGTTAACACCCTGCTGATAGCCATCGCTCAAGGTCACTTCTAGGATTTTCGCTTCCAGAATCACCTGACGCTTCAAACGTGCTTGTGATGCGTCGAGGAAACGTTTTACTTCGCGAAGTTCATTCGGGTATGCCTTCACCGTGATAAGGCTCGCCTGCGGAGAGACCACAATGCTGCGCCCATCGCCATTACCAATCATGGCCGCGACTGCACGTTCGAGCTGCGCCCAGAAATTGCTTTCCGCGCGGGTTTCAATCACGGTTCCGCCCGTTGGCACCGAGGTACGCTCAGTTTTTTCATCATCTCCGCTACCAGAGCTGGAATCCGTTGAAACTGCACCTGTGCTAATAGAAGTCAGTGATACTCCAGCTCGTTGCAGTTGCAAGTAATCCACCGGGAAGGTTTCAGTACGCAACACAGCGGGGAAAATCTGAATAAGACGTCCATTCATTTCCACGTTGTAGCCGTAGATATCTGAGACCACTTCCAACGCTTCAGGCACGGTGACATCTTTCAGTGAAACAGTGACTTTGCCACTCACTTCCGGGTGCATCACCAAGTTGAAATCCGTGCCCTGCACTAAAGAGCCAAAGAAAGCTTTGGCATCGACATTGTTAGCATTAATGCGCAGGCGTTTTTCGGTCAACACGCCACTACCAGAGGTGTCAGAGAAGTCCCCCATCAAATCCTGAGTGACCGCGTCTGGCAATTCAGTCAATGGCTGGGAAGTGCTCTGTGCGTAGGCCTCGTTCAACGCTTCCTGCACTTCAGTCGGCTTTTGATGCCCCGTGCTTTGACACGCCGACAACAGCATCGCTGCGGCGAAGATCAGTAATGGATGTGTCTTCACTCTACTACCTGCTCGTTAAATACGGTCAATGCCCAACGCTTGCCTCCACGGCTCAGCGTTACGCGTTCTTCATTAATTTGGCTGACGATATAGCCGTTGATGTTTTGCCCTTTCCCAACGTTTTTTCCATTCAGCACAGCTGAACAAATGCCATCGGTCGCACACAAAATGGCATCCAGCTTAGGCAAACGATAAACCTTTGCCTTAGCAGACTGTTTTGGAGGTGTAAAACCTAGCGGCGCCGTCGGGTCACCGCTTGCTAAAGACGTTATTGGCAGCAACAGCGAAAACAAAACCAGAACGCTATTCAGTAATTTCATTCTTACCCCCGATAAACACCGGGCTTTCACCCAGTGTGTAAACCGCAATGGTCACTTTCGCTATAGGGTATTCCGTCACGCTGTAATCCACGCTTTGCCAGTAGTATTTAACGGGCAAGGCTTCCAGGGTACTCAGGTAATCAACGATGTCGAAGTAGCGCCCTTCCAACGTAATTTCGACAGGATGGATGTAGTAGCCCGCATCCTCGGTATCCGTCAGCTGCTGCGGTGGCAAAGAGTTCATTGAAATCAGGGTCAAACGCTCAGACTGTCTCAACACGCTTTCCATCAATGAGGACATTTGTGCAGCGGTTACCAAGCCATCGACTTTAAGCGCCATTTCGCTATCAAGCTCAGCAATCTCTTTGCTGAGTTTTGCCAGCTCAGCTTCAAGTTCAGCGTTTGGCGAAGTATGTAGCTTTTCCTGCTTCAGACGGTTGAGCGTGACTAAGTCATCAGTCGTTCGCTCTGACTGAAGAGTTTGTGTTTCAAGCTGAGCCAGCGCCTTGCTCGCTGGCTCAATAAAGAGGAACAATCCCAGACCGAGAATGGCAACCCAACCTGCGACTGCAATCATCCATTGCTCTCGAATACTCAGTGCACCAAAGGCATTTTTACCGCGGGTTAGCAGTGCATTCATTTCGCGCTCCCCCCGTTTTCACGTTTGGACACTAAATTGAAGTTCAGGCGGTTTTTCTCATCTCGGCTCAACGCCATTTGTTCAAATACGCGATCTGATAACGACGGCTGGGTGCTAAATGATTGCAGCCATGCAGGCACAGAAGACGGCGTTGAAGCCAGTCCCTTCAAATCAAGCGCATTTTGACTGACAGAGATGGAAGACACGGAAATATCACGACGTGAAAGCGAGGCCAATGCGCGGAACGTATCCGCGTGCCCTTGCTGCAGTGCCGCATCATGCTTTTTCACCGCCGTCAGTGCTCTGCGCTTGGCGTCGATGGAGGCCTTTTTCTCGTTCACTTCATTGGTAAGACTGATCGACGGCAGATGCAAAGCCAGTTGTTCATTGAGCTCATCAGACAGGCTTTGTGCACTCTGACGTTCGCTATCTGCCACTGAAAAGAACTGTTTTGCCTGCCCAAGCGAGAACTGTTGGTAAGCGGCCACTAACACCACCAGCAATGAGGTTGCACCCCATACAAGCAACATTTTCTCGAAGGTCAGCAGTGGCGCTTTTGGTGACAGACCGTCGCTGAACAGGTTTACATCAGGCGAGTAATCGCAGTTTAACGCGGCGATTGCGATATGTTGGTGATGCGCTTCGGTCTCAAAAAGCTGTTGCGGACGCACAGCCACAGACAGTCGGGAAGATAATTGAAACGCCAGCTCGGTGTCGTCGATGCCATGAACACTCACGACCAGCCCAGTCACCTGTACACTTTTTAACTGTGATCGCAAATAGTCGAGTGAACGCTGCACTTCGAGTGCTAAATCATCAACCACCGAGGGCGACATCATCTGTCCTTCCAGAATCACACCACGGATTTGGCGTTGGAAGCAAAGGCGTCCTAAATGGAAAGCAGCCAGTTGCAGCACGCCATAGCTGTCACGGCTCAACACCATCTCGGTTTTATCCAATCGCGTCCACTGGCGCAGCACTACGTCTTCAAGAGACACGTTGGTGAGTCGGCACTGACTTTTCTCCAGTGCTTTACTGAACTGGATAAGTGGCAGTTTATGGCAAACGAACGCCTGGAAACGGTTAGCCACCGGTGAGCTGAAGCCATCAGCCACAATGTCCGACGGCGAATCAGAGATGAAGTCTTTGAGCTGGAATGGCAACGCCGCGCGCTTGTCTTCGTCAGACAATCCCGGGTCATCAATCAGCAGGGATTGATATAAGCCATGCCCCAGCACCAGATGCACGTTTGCCTTGCTGATCTCATGTCTGGCGATCAACTGCGTCGCTGCCATCCATAGATCTGATTGGGTGACGGTTTGCGCGTCCAGTTGCGTCTTTCCGTTGCCATCTTGATAAGCGATCACGACCTGTTCGGCGGATGCAACCAGGCTGACAACATCCCGTTGTTTAACCGGGGAAAGTTTTGCAAAAAGAGTAGAAACTGCCATCTGTATCTAAATTCAGCCCAGGAAATGTTAAAAAATTGTTTGAAGTACACTATATTCTATCAAATTTCCCGCCAAAAAATAAGTATTCTTGCGACAGTTTCATGACGCAATTGAGCGCTTTATAAACAACGTTCGATCAAGTTCATTGTTTACGCCATCGCTGGCGCTTTCGCGTCGCAGGACTGGAAGAGAGTTCTGCACCGAGCAAACGGCCTTGCCCGCCCATAACCCCAAGTTGTAGAAGGACTTTCCACTCCTGCTGGGATTCAATGCCTACTGCAAGTACTTGTGTCGGTGTCGGGTCACATGCACCCAGCATACTCCGAACATACAACTGATTCTCCGGGCGCTGGTGAATATCGCGGATAAGGCTTCGGTGGAGTTTGATATATTTCGGTTGGATATCTTTAACGTAGTGGGTACTGACCACTGATCGGCCAGCCTGATCGACGACCACAGCACAACCCAGCGCCCGAACTATGCGAAGCGCAGGTCTTACTGCATCGAAGTGCTTCACCAACGGCGCTTCAGAAACTTCAATTTGCAAACGGTTCAATACACTGCGTGGCGTTTGCAGTAAGGTATCTCGTAACCAAATCTGATAAGCACGCTGGCCCAATGATCCTGCACACACGTTAATTGAAAGCACCTCTCGTCCATCCCCCTTTCGTAGAAGATGCAGTGCCTTCCCCACCACCCGCCGATCCAATGTGCTGTTCATACCCACCAGGTCAATACCCGTCATAAAACGCGAGGCTTTAATGATCAGCCCATTTTCATCTTTGATTCGGGCTAGCAGCTCAGTATGTAGATCCTCTCCTTTGGTATCTTTCACCACCTGCCGGTATAGATCTGGGCCTCCTGCCTCAAATACTCGAGTCAGCAAAGTTCGCCAACGAACGCTGCCACGGGCATCGTCTGCTACGACATCTTTCTTAAACGCATACCAGCCGTTACTGTTTTGCAGTACAGCGCTGCGTTTCGCCATGTCCGCTTCTTCCATCAACCGACCACGGCGCTCTCCAGCGGTGAAGAAAGTCATACCAAGGTGCGCCCAGTTTTCCTCTTCAAGACACTCAGGCGGAGTCAGGCGCTCCAGTGCTTTCATCAATTGGGTGGCAAACAGACGGGCATCTTTCGCCGACTGGTGCGTCAGCAATACTGCAAATTCTGTATCGTAGTAACGGGCAAGCACCGCATCAGGGAAACGGAGAATAGCATTTGATAAGACGCTCCCAACTTCTTTCACCCATTCATCAGCACCTTCTTTGCCTGATTCATGCATTAACGTATCCCAATCACCAATACGAATGATCAGTACAGCCCCCTGAGCCCCCTTATCCTGCAACAGTGTTTGGAGACGGTTATCAAACATGACGCGGTTAGCCGCACCCGTCAGCTTATCGAGGAAGGTGTTGGAGCGGATAAATGTATCAAAGCGGCTTCGTTCCTGGCGAGCCTCACGAAGCTCGGCAATCATCTGATCAAGCGCAATGCTCGCCGTTGCCGGCCATTCGCGCTCATCACTGGTATGCACTTCTTCTGCCCGGCCAGCCAAAATTAACCTTCCTCGGTGCTCTAAAAGCTCAGCACCGAGAAGCTGAATTCTAAGCCAGCGAATACCCCAGGAAAGACCGAGCACAATGACCAGTACCGCAAGTGACAGTGAAGACATTGCTCCGATGGAATAAGCAAAGTCAGCATATGGAGGAACAGATTTAATGTTGATATAGAAACCGGGATTACTTGGCAGATCGTACCTGTTTTCAATGATCTCCATGGGCTGGGCTGTTGTGTGGATCTGTTCGTAACGATACAAAAGACCCGTCTTACTGGTGATTTCCAATTCGACAATATCGCTGGCTTTTAGAAGTTGAGGCAACCACAAGCCAATATTTTCATTGGATGCTGGGTTGGCAATCGCATGATCAATTTCAACCACAACTTTACTGAGATAATGGGAGAGAAAGTCCGTCCCCAATTTACGAAAACTAATAGCGCCACCTATAAAAAGCACAAACATGGCGCAAACAACAATAAGCGTTACAAAAGCGACCAATCGGTTGGTCAGCTTCATCCCGGCAACTTTTCTCATGTACTATCCAAATGAAGACTTTTGCTGAGCCCTTGTCAGCAAAATGATGGCTTTAGACTGTTTCACGTAAACAATTTAGTTATTATCGTTCTTCCTGTTATGAAAGTGAACGCAAAGTCGATACTCGGTTGTTAAATGAGTCAATAAATGGATTGGATTACCTGCGCGAAAAGTTATGTCACTGTGGTAGAAATGGGCTCGCTGGCTCAAGCGGCAACTAAGCTCAATACATCGAGCTCCGCCCTTTCCAAGCGATTAGCCTGGCTAGAGAATCAGCTTGGCGTTCAGCTGTTAAAGCGCACCACCCGCACTTTGACCATGACCGATGCAGGCCGACTTTTTTATCAGCGCGGGAAACTACTTTTAGACGATTGGACACAATTGGTTTCTGAAACCACCTCCACCTATGGTGAAGTTAGCGGCGTGCTGCGGATTGGCGCTCCGCTTGCGACTGGAAGTCGGCTGTTGGTTAACAATATCGGTGAGTTTCTTTCAGCCTATCCCAATATTCAGGTAGAGTTGCACACCCTTGCACCGGGTCAATTGCCTGACCCCAATCTGGATGTGGTAATCACCCGGGAGCTGGCAGATTTCAACTCTGCGAGCTTTATCGCCACTAAGCTGTTTGATTTCCAGCCTCGTTTTTTTGCTTCACCGACTTATCTCGCACAACACCCACCTATTGTCGATCAAGAGCAGCTCTTGCATCACAACTGTCTGCTATATGGCTCCACCAGCCACCCACAAGAACATGAATTTGAGCATGGGCGAAAGTTACGTTTGAGTGGAAACTTCGTCTCCCCCAACCCAGAGGCCTTGGTAAACGCAGCCGTGGCTGGGCTTGGCATTATTCTGGTAGGCGATGTGACGGTTAGAAAGGAGTTGGATCAGGGATTACTGGTGCCCGTGCTGCCAGACGTGCGTCAGCCGAAAAGCGCCGCCTACGCCTATTACCCAAAGCTTGAGTACAACCACACCAAAACGCGGCTGTTTATTGATTTTCTGAAGCAGAAAGTCGGACACTGAAAATACTATCAAAGCACCAGATAAAGCAAACCCCGCAAGAAGCGGGGTTTGTAAATATTTCAATCGCGCCAGCCTAGAACGGGATATCGTCGTCGAAATCTGGCATGTCGTTGTACTGCTGAGGTGCCTGTTGCTGTGGCTGCTGCTGTTGCGCAGGTTGCTGCTGCGGCTGGTAGTTTGACTGCTGAGGCTGTTGCGGCTGACCCCAACCACCTTGCTGTGGTTGCTGCTGCATTGGCGCACCTTGACCCACGCCACCACCTGAACGGCTGTCCAGCATCTGCATTTCGTTAGCAACGATTTCCGTTGTGTAACGGTCCTGACCATCCTGTCCCTGCCATTTACGGGTTTGCAGGCGACCTTCCAGGTACACTTTCGAGCCTTTCTTTAGGTATTCACCGGCAATTTCAGCCAAGCGACGGTACATTACCACACGGTGCCACTCGGTCATTTCCTTGTTTTCACCCGTGTTTTTGTCGCGCCACGTTTCTGAGGTTGCAACGGTCAAATTAGCAACCGCTCCACCATTTGGCAGGTAGCGAACTTCAGGATCGTTACCTAAGTTGCCAATCAAGATAACTTTATTTACTCCACGGCTGGCCATATTTTGCTCCCAAACCTTTATTTATTGATCACGTGGGTGACGGTAAATGGCGATGATAGCAGAAGCTAAAAAAATCGTCACAACCTTTAATGTCAACAGTGTGACTGAAATGCAACCTGATGAAATCTACAATGTAAGAATGAAATCTGTTACGCAGAAATAAGCGTCTGAAAACAAATTGTATTAAACTAACAAAGAGTTTGAGCACGTTTACACACAAAGCTTCAGTTGTTAGTTCTAAAAATGATACGAACCACTTTGTGATTGAGCTTTAGAATGCTGCGAATACGTTTTCATAAACGGGTAGAAACCGCGAAGAAGCCATTCGCACAGTTACAGGCATTTAAGGATACACATGCAGAACATCGAAACCACCTCAGACAAATACACGATACTTCTTGTTTCAGAACCAAGCATGACGATCACAGCACTGATTTCATGTCTGGAGAAGGAAATTAAGAGCGCCGTGTCTTTGGTAGAGAAACAAGAAATCAGTGAGAAACTCTCTACGTCTTCCGGTTTGGTGTTGATTGACTTGAGTTCATTTGAAGGCGATACCGTCAGCTTTGTGAAGCAAAGCCTAGCCCCTTTCAGCGAGCAACATGTTTTTGCGCTGTTTAATGCTCATGACCTTTCCGCGAAAGAGTTAGCTAGCTGGCCCTTTATCAAAGGCGTATTCAAGAAAGAAGACGATTTAGAGCACCTCTGCCACGGCATCGAAAAAATGCTGTCAGGTGAGTACTGGCTGCCACGTCAAAAATTGGCAGAGCTCATTCACTACTACCAACAGAATAATAACAACGCCATCGACTATTCGGAGATTTGCCTCACCAATCGTGAGCAACAAATCCTCCGTAAGCTGGTAACAGGCGCTTCTAACAGCGAAATTGCCGACAGCTTGTTTGTGTCGGAACACACAGTTAAATCGCACCTTTACAATATCTTTAAGAAGATCAATGTGAAAAACCGTGTTCAAGCCGTGTTTTGGGCCAAAAACAATCTGTCTGTTATTGGCCTAGACTATCAGGGCTAAATCTCCCTGACCTCCCTTACACCTAAGCTCGAAACCTTAACATGCTAGACTGAGCCTCACACTTTACAGATAAAATGTCGTACAGATCAGATAGTAACCTCGCCCATTAATTCACTATTGAGACAAATTTCTCAGCGCAATTCCTGCAAAGTGACATCGCGGCTTGTTGGGTAAAGCCTTAACTGCCTGTCAGCCGCAGATGCTAAGAAGCGAAAAATCACCTGCACATCTTAAAGACAAAGGTAGGTCGTATCTAAAGGACATGGTAATGGCTGACATGGTCGGAACGAATAATCCAGATTCACTGGAAAGAACGAACAACGCTTATGCCATCAGCGGTCTGTTTGGTCGTAATCGAATCTTAGACTCCGCTGGTCATGACGAGATCTTTCATGGTGTTGGTAAAGGTATCTTTATCGGGGAGACAGGCGAAGATTTTCTGAAAGGCGGTGAAAGCGCAGGTTCTTTCTCTTTGCAGTACCTGTTAGGCGAAGGCAATGATGATAGTTGTACAATAGTTTTCGAAGCGGGTATAGACACGCTGACCGCCGGTACTAATTTCGCTTCGCTAGATCGCTCTCAAGTGGGCAATAACACCCTCGCTAATCTAGCTTTTGGCTCAAGCTTTACCCTAAACACTGCGACAGACCGGTCAGCAGATGACTTTATTATCGCCTAATTTAGACAAGCTATACTCAAAGCAACCAGTATCTTCCTATGCTGGTTGTTTTTTTTGGGGCTCATTAAACCTTTCGCTACGTGGCTGTATCCAAACGTATAGCGATGCAACGTCATCGGATAAAACATGTCTCTCACTACACAAAAGCAATTAGAAAACACGCTTGGGCAATGTAAAAAGGCACTGGTTTTTGTTATCGCATTCAGCTTTGTTATCAACATACTGGTGCTTTGTTTGCCTATTTACATGCTTCAGATTTATGACCGTGTGATCAGTTCCCGCTCCGTCGACACTCTGCTGCTTCTCAGCATGATCACCATTTTTGCCCTATTAACCATGGCAGTGCTCGAAAATGTGCGAACCCGTCTGATGGTGAGAATTGGGGCCTGGTTTGATGAAAGCCTGTCTCCAGATATCTTAAGTGGCAGCATTGCCCTTCAGCTTCGTCAGGGCCTTTCCGCTTCAGTGCAAAGTCTTCGGGACATTGCAGCTATCCGCGCCTTCATCGGTGGCAATGCCATCATTCCAGCCCTCGATGCGCCTTGGACACCTGTGTTCCTTGGCTTTGTTTTCCTGCTTCACCCTATCCTTGGTGTGATTGCGACCTTCGGTGCTTTGATCCTGTTTGCTATCGCCATCATCAATGACATGGCGACCCGTCAGGCGCACAAAAAGGCTAATGAGGTGTCCATCCTTGCGATGCAACAGGCGGAGTCTGCAGCGCGAAATGCAGATGCAATTGAAGCCATGGGCATCATGCCAAACTTCATCAAAAGCTGGACGTCACTCAACAGCGAGAGTATTCAGGGACAAGTCACGGCGAACTCTAAAGGTGCATTGCTGACCGCCACTTCTAAATTCATACGTATGTTACTGCAAATCTCTATGCTGGGTGTGGGCGCATACCTTGTCATTCAAAACGAAATGACGGCAGGGGCCATGATTGCAGGTTCAATCCTGATGGCAAGGGCGCTGGCGCCGGTAGAACAGTCGATTAGTGCCTGGGGGACAGCGATTTCTGCGCGTCAAAGTTACCAGCGCCTGAAAGAACAGATCCCTGCCTTTCCGGAACGCGCGAAATCTATGCCATTACCAAAACCAAAGGGCCTGATATCGGTAGAGAAAGTCACTTACTTCCATCAGGGCGGCGCTGAGCCTGTGCTGCACGGTATTAATTTCAAGCTGGACCCTGGCGAGGCGCTCGGCATTATCGGCCCTTCTGGAACCGGCAAGTCAACGCTCGCGCGTCTGATGCTTGGCAACCTGACACCGACAGCCGGTACCGTGCGTCTGGATAATATGGACGTAGCCAAGTGGGATCCTGACGATTTAGGTCCACATTGCGGCTACTTACCCCAGGATGTGGAGCTCTTCCCTGGCACTCTTCGCCAGAATATTGCCCGGATGTCTGAAGGCGAACCTGACAAAGTGATCCACGCTGCCAAACTTGCCGGCTGCCATGAGCTCATTCTTCGCCAGCCAAAAGGCTATGACACGGTCGTTGGTGAGCGTGGCTTGGGACTTTCCGGTGGTGAACGCCAGCGTATCGCTCTTGCCCGTGCACTTTATGGCGACCCAAGTTTGATTGTGCTGGATGAAGCCAATGCCAACCTCGATGGTGTCGGTGAAGCCGCACTGCAACGCGCGATTGCGTACCTCAAGTCCCGCAAGGCCACAATCGTACTGGTTGGGCACAGACCGAGCATGATGCAGTCTATGGACAAGCTATTGGTTCTCCAGGATGCTCAAATCCGCGCGTTCGGTGAACGTGACGAAGTACTGAAACCGCTCCTTGAGCAAAGTGCAGCCATCGCTCAGAAAGGAGGCCAAAAATGAATGAAATCCCATCCACCAAACGCCTGATTGTCATCGGCTTGGGAACGATTGCCCTTTTCTTCGGCACCTTTGGCATTTGGTCTATTTTTAGCCAACTGGAAGGTGCGTCTATTGCTCAAGGTGTGGTAACAGTCGATAGCCAGCGCAAAACTGTCCAGCACCTTGAAGGTGGCATAATTGAAAAAATGCTGGTCACTGAAGGGGCGACTGTCGACAAAGGCCAACCATTGATCTATCTCGACAAAACTCAGCCACAAGCCCAGTTGGACCAATTAACCTCTAGGCAGCGAAATGCGCTGGCTCGTG
Source organism: Grimontia marina (assembly GCF_900060185.1). Lineage (GTDB taxonomy): Bacteria > Pseudomonadota > Gammaproteobacteria > Enterobacterales > Vibrionaceae > Enterovibrio > Enterovibrio marinus. The sequence goes on from NZ_FIZY01000003.1 coordinate 136,047, forward strand.
AAGCCCGCCTGATCGCCGAGCGCGACAACCTTGCAACTATCACCTTTCCACAAGAACTTGAAGCTGAGCGTGATAATCCAAAAGTGGAAGAGCTGCTCATCAACCAGATGCGAATCTTCACTGCCCGGAGTGGTTTCTCTGAGTCTCAGAAGGAGATCATCAATAAGCAGCTAGCTCAGAGCCATGCCGAGCTGAAAGGCCAGAAAAAGCGTCTGGAAATCGAAAAGCGTCGTCTGTCAATCATTGGTGAAGAAATTGACGGCAACCGCCAACTTGCGGAGAAAGGTTACGTGAGTAAGACTCAGGTACTGAGACTTGAGCGGGAAGAAGCTCAAATTCTCAGCACCATTAGCCAATTACAAGCGAATGCAAGCCGACTGGCTCAGAATGTCGCCGAGAACCAAGCCCAGCTCAAAGAACAGGAGCTGGAACGTATCAAAGAGATCGTTGAAGGACTGCGTGAAAGTCGACAGGAGCGCTACGCGTTGGATGAACAAATCGCTGCGGCGCAAGACATCCTTAACCGCACCACGATCTCCGCGCCGCTATCAGGCACTGTGCTGAACCTGCAGGTCTTTTCCGAAGAAGGGGTTATCACGCCGGGACAGCCTTTACTCGACATTGTACCCAGCAACGAGGGCTTGGTGATTGAAGCCAAGGTCGACCCTTCCGACATCGATCAGGTCCGCTCTGGCATGAAAGCACAGATCCGTTTGACCGCTCTGAGTATGCGAAGCGTCAAACCGTTAGATGGTGAACTCCTGACAGTGTCCGCTGACCGCCTGATTGATGAGCAATCGGGACTCGCTTACTACCTTGCCCGGGTCAGGCTCATTGATAATGTTAGCGATATATTAGAAGGCATTGAGCTGTATCCGGGGATGCAGGCAGAGGTCATGCTGCTGACCGAACCCCGCACGCCAATCGAATATCTAATGAAACCACTCACAGAGAGCTTTAATCGCGCATTCCGTGAACAATGATATTCATCAACCGCCACTCAGTCTTTTTTACAATTAAAAGCTGAGTGGTGATGACAAACGACCAAATTTCAATGAAAAGAAAAGATAAAAAATCGACGGAAAATCTCAATTTCAACACACCACCATCTCAATTGTGGAATGAAGCTCACTCGTTGTCTGCATTTCTAAACAGCCAATAATCACTCTAGAAGTAGCGTAATGACAATGAAGTACTAATGTCACACGCCAAAATCGGACAAACTTCATCTTCTCTGGCTTGTCACATGTTGCTTTACTTACATCCAGTAATCTAGGCGATTTGCAATTGATTTTCATTCAAATGCAAGTTTTGGATAAATGGCTCGTTTCTTTACAAGGGAAATGCAACAGACAATTTCTCGGCTGGTGCTTCTCACAACAAAAAGTCAAAAGAATGGAAAGTAGAAAAATTCGTACGCACGGCGCAGAGTTTGCGATCCTCTATCGACTTTGTGACTTGGCCGTTATCAGCGGCACTCTCGCAATTGTTAGCCAAATCTATCTGGGGTCAGTAAGTGAAGCTTGGCTTCATCTTGCAGCGCTAGTTTGTATTTTCTACTTGTTGTTTGCTGAAAGCTCTCACCTATATCGCTCTTGGCGTATCAGTAACTTCCAAGGGCAAATGGTCGCGACATTACTGCCATGGTGTGGCGCTTGTTTTCTGCTTGTTGCCTATTTCTTCTTTTCGAAAAGTGGCATTGAGTTTTCCCGTGTCGTAATGACGCTTTGGTTTACAGGCACCGCAGTAGGCCTTGTCCTTTGGCGCTTTATCGTGCGAGCAGCACTTAGCCGTCTGAGTAGTCACGGCTTCAATATCCGCAATGCTGTCATTATTGGCACCACAACTAACGGCATTGAGTTGGCGAATGAGTTTATTAAAAATCAAACGCTTGGAGTGAAATTACTTGGGTTTTACGAAGACCGAAACAGCGATCGTATTGAAGGCACTCTGCCCGCTCCTATGCTGGGAAAAGTCAGTGATGCACTTGAACTGGCCCGTCTGGGTAAGTTGCAACATGTCTACATCGCCATGCCAATGCATGCAAAAGACCGCATTGCCCGCTACTTGAATCAATTTGCGGACACGACGACAACCACATACTTGGTACCGGACTTTTTCACTTACAACCTGCTGCACAGCCGCTGGCAAACCATTGGGCATGTTCATACGCTAAGCGTCCACGATACCCCCTTTAGCGGCATTGCAGCTTGGGCAAAGCGTCTGGAAGATATTGTACTTTCCATCATGATCCTGCTCCTGATTTCCCCAGTTTTGCTGGTCGTTGCCATTGGCGTGAAACTCTCATCCTCAGGTCCGGTGATCTTTAAGCAACATCGCTATGGGCTGGATGGCAGCAAAATCAATGTGTGGAAGTTCCGCTCCATGTCAGTAATGGACAATGGTGATGACATTAAGCAAGCCATAAAGGACGACCCACGTGTCACACCTTTTGGTGTATTCATTCGTCGTACCTCACTTGATGAACTACCGCAATTCTTTAATGTGCTTCAAGGTAGGATGTCTATCGTGGGTCCACGCCCCCATGCCGTTGCACACAACGAGCAATACCGCGCCATTGTTGACCGCTACATGCTACGCCATAAAGTCAAACCAGGTATTACAGGCTGGGCACAAATCAACGGCTACCGAGGTGAAACTGACACCTTGGACAAAATGGAAAAGCGTATCCAGTTCGATTTGGAATACATCCAGAACTGGTCACTGTGGATGGACATCAAGATTGTTGTCGCCACCGTGTTTAAGGGCTTTGTCAGCAAGACGGCGTACTAGGGAGAAGTGAGTGAAAAGCCGTAATGTATTGTTTTACTCATTGTGTACTGCCCCTTTCTCTGTATTGGCATTAGAGCCACTTACCTATCAAACGGAAAACGGCATAGACATTATTCCGACACTGCAATTCAGTGCTGGCCATGATGACAATGTACGCCGAACAGAAACCAATTCGGTTGACTCAGTCATGTACCGAGTGAGCCCCAAAGTAGTTGCCCAACTTGAAACACACCGCTCAGCCTATCAGTTTGATTACACACTGGATGCGGTAAGTTTTACTGATAGCCGCGAAGATGATTACGTAAACCATGAGTTGCACGGCAACGCATTCTGGCTTTTCGATATCCGTCATCGTCTTCACCTTGATTACAACTACCGCATCGCCAGTGAAGCACGAGGAACCGGTTTAACAGAAGGCTCCAGCCTGAGGGTAGATGAACCTTTGCGTTTCCGGCGTCATGACGCCAACGCTCGGTATATGTACGGCGCTAATGGTGCACCGGGCCGCCTGGTAGGCATTCTGGGCTTTGAAGCCAAAGAATATAATGACGAAGTTTTCATCCGTACCAATGGCGTCACTGTCGACACCAAATTTTATAACTGGGACATGCCTTACGTGGCGGGAGAGTTTTATTACGCGGTCTCAAGCTATTTCCATGCGCTGGCTATATTCCGCCATGAAATCCGCATCTACGATCATTTATTTACGGGTCCCGGCGGCAGCCGTGACAATAACAATACTTTCCTGTATGGAGGTCTCGACTGGGACGTTACTGGTAAGACTCAAGGTCGCCTGTTGCTTGGCTTCCAGAATAAAGACTTTGACAGTGACCAACGCTCCAACTTCCAGGGTCTCAGCTGGCAGCTAAGACTTAAATGGCAACCGACTGATTACAGTGAGTTTCGCTTTGAAGTCCGCGACTTTGCGCGCGACCCGAACCTGAATGCCGACTATGTAAAGGATCGATCCATCAAGCTTGACTGGGAGCATAAATGGACCCCATTAGTGACAACAACAACCTCCGTTAGATATGGAACCAATAACTATCCGGGTATTCGCGAAGATGACGACAGCCAGTTCGATGTCAGTGCGACATACAGCATTGCCCGTTGGTGGGATATATCCGCCGGCGTCGGTTGGTTTGAGCGCGATTCGACGCAGCCTGGTTATAGTTACGATCAAACACGATTTTTCATCGGCATGGAGGTAAGTCTGTGATCAGACGCTTTTTCTTTATTTGTTTAGCCCTGCTGACATTTTCAGTCACCGCATATGCTGATAATGAGCAGTATGAGCTCGATGACGGTGACAGAATTGCTATCAAAGTGTATGGCGAAGAGGACCTCTCCATGGATATTCTTCTCAGCACCCGTGGGCGGTTTGATTACCCTTATCTCGGCAGGTTGGAAGCAGCAGGAAAAACAGTCGGACAGCTTCAAGAAATTATTCAAAAAGGTTTGAAAGGTGACTACCTCATTGACCCAAAAGTGACAGTCAATGTGATTCAGTTCCGTAAGTTTTACGTTAACGGTGAGGTGCATCACCCAGGCGGCTATGACTATCAGCCCGGCTTGACGATTGGTAAGGCCATTGCCATTGCCGGCGGTTTCACTGACCGCGCATCAAGAAACAAAATTCAACAGACAGAAGCCAAAAGCGGAAAAACAGAGAACAAAGTTGGACTATCTAAGTCTGTAGGCCCAGGCGATATCATCGTTGTGGATCAGAGCTTCTTCTAAGAAGCCAGCCTAACAGAACAGCTTTTTTGCGCACGGAAGATTAAAAGGACTCATAAAAATCATGAAACTAATCGAGCCTACCCCGGCCAATGAACCAGAGCGTCTCGATCTTAAGCGTTACGTCGGTATCATCCTGCGTTACTGGTTGCCGATTGCAATGTTCGTGGCGGCGGTTACCTTGGTTGCAACAGTGCTTATTCTTGCTATTACCCCAGTTTACCGTGCGACTGCTACCCTACTCATTGAATCGGAAGCTAGCAAGGCAGTATCTATTGAAGAGGTCTATACCCTCGACACCAGCAAGAAAGAGTATTACCAAACCCAATTTGAGATCCTGCGCTCCAACCATATCGCCGAAAAAGTGATTGAAGAGCTTGGCATAGCCAACATCAGGGAATTTAACAAGGAGGTTGGCGAGCTTTCAGGCCGTGAGAAACTGCTCGGCTTCCTTTATCAAATTGGGCCTTTGCAGCAATTCTTGCCTACGCCCCCTTCGCCATCAGAAATGGCGGATGACGCAGCGGCACGTGAAGCCGTACTGAACAAATTCAAATCTCACCTGACTATTGAGCCTATCCGCAACACCCAGTTGGTGCATGTGCATTTTGGCTCGATCGACCCAGAGCTGGCAGCGAAAGTCGCCAATGCCCTTGGTCAGGCTTACATTGAGTCCAATCTGGAAGCCCGTTTGGTGGCCACCCAAACTGCATCGTTCTGGATCACCGAGCGCCTCACAGAACTGAAAGACAATCTGGATGCTGCCGAGCTTGCCCTGACCAACTTCCTGAAAGAAGAAGGGCTGATTGAGCTTGATGACATCGACCAGTTGGCAGGCTCAGAACTCACTAACCTGTCTATCCGTGTCAACGAAGCCCGTGAGCGTCGCGTTGCAGCGCAAAGCCTGTTTGACCAACTGAAGAACAACGCCAGCGGCAGCCTGATGACAGTGCCGGAAATCTCCAACCACCCACAGGTTCGGGACGTGAAAAACGCCGAAACCGATGCTGAGCGCAGGGTGTCAGAGCTTGCCAAACGTTACGGCCCAAAACACGACAAAATGATCCAGGCACAGGCGCAGTTGGACTCGGTCCGCGAACGTATGTACTCGGTGATCAATAATCTGGCGCAAGGCATTGAAAAAGAACTGAACAGTGCACGTCAGCAAGAACGCGCGCTGGCAGCAGAGCTTGAAAGTAAGAAGAGCGATTACCAGAATATCAGTGCAAAACGTGCACAGTACGAGTCACTCAAGCGCGACGTTGACTCTAACCGTCAACTTTACGATTTGTTCCTGAACCGCCAGAAAGAAACCACAGTCGCTGGTGACTTCGATGCAGTGAACGCGCGCTTCACGGATCGTGCGACTATCCCTCAACATCCATCCAGCCCTCAGACGGGCAAATTGATCGTGATCAGCGCCGCATTCGCCCTGCTGCTCAGTATCGTTGGTGCGTTTTTAGCGGATGCTTACCGCAACACCATTGAAAAACCTGACGATGTTGAGGAGAAACTGGGATTGCAGCACCTGGGATACCTACCACGCGTGAAGGCAAAGCGTTTCAAAAATGCGCCGCTTGATCACACCATCTATCTTGATCCGGATGAAGCCCTGTTCAGTGAATCTGTCCGCACCATCCGCACCTCTATTTTGCTCTCACTGACCAACAGCCAACGCAATGTGCTGGCCGTGACCTCTTCCCTGCCTTCAGAAGGGAAAACCACGGTTGCCATGAGCCTTGCCCAGTCGCTAGCAAAAATGGAACGTACGCTTCTGATTGACTGTGATTTGAGGATGTCGGCGATTGGACAACGCTACGGAATGCCGCGTAATCAGGCGGGATTGAGCAATGTACTGGTCATGGGGATGCCGGTCACCGACTGTATCTATCACGATGAAGACACGCAACTCGATATTCTTCCTGCGGGTCTGCTTCCATCCAATCCACAGGAACTTCTGGGCTCAACCAAGTTCACGACGCTCATCAATCAGCTGAAACAAAGCTATGACCGAATCATTCTCGATACCCCACCGGTTCAGATCGTGAGTGATGGTCTGATTCTGGGGCGTCTGGCTGGCGGCATGATCCTGGTAGTGAAAGCGGAAGCGACTACCGAGAAACAGGTCAACCGTTCAATCAGCCAACTTGTTCGACATGACATCGCCATCGATGGTGTGGTGCTTAACCAACTCTCTGCGCGCTATGCGGAGGAAAAATACAAGCTGCACTATGGTTATTACAATAATAACAAACAAGATGACGAAACATTGGAAGCGAGTTAATCGCTTCCAGAACAAGGATTAACAAGACAAATGAAAACCAGTTTTGATGTTTTTAACGGCGATGCCGATGGGATTTGCGCCCTGCTCCAGCTTCGCCTCGCGACCCCTAAAGACAGTGTGCTGATCACTGGGGTAAAACGCGATATCGCCCTATTAAAACAAGTCGACCCTGCCGTCGCGCAAGATGTGACGGTGCTGGATGTGGCGATGGAAAAAAACCGCGCAGCGCTGGATAACCTACTGACTCAGGGTGTGCGTGTGTTTTATGCCGATCACCACAATCCGGGCGAGGTGCCGGATCACCCGTCACTGACCACTCACATCAACACCGCGGCCAACACCTGTACCAGCCTGATTGTCGATAAGCTGCTGGATGGCCGTTACCGCGAGTGGGCGCTGGTCGGCGCTTACGGCGACAACATGATTGCCACCGCCGATACCCTGGCGAAAAAGTCCGGTCTGTGCGATCAGGACCGCGTCAAATTGATGCAGTTCGGTACCTATCTCAACTACAACGGTTACGGCTCATCACTCAGTGATTTGCTGTTCCCGCCAGCGGAAATTTACCGCTTGATGGCGGCTTATCCTTCGCCTTTCAACTTTATTGCCGAGCGTCCGGATGTGTATGCGACGCTGGAAGATGGCTTTACTGGCGACAGCGAGAAAGCAGCCGCCATTACCCCTTATTCAGAACGTACTGGCTCACGGGTATTTATGTTGCCGGACGAAGCCTGGGCACGACGGATAAGTGGGGTTTATTCCAACGACTTAACCAACCGTGACCCGGAAGTCGCCAATGCGGTGATCACGGCAAAGGCTGACGGCAATTATCTGGTCAGTATCCGCGCGCCGCTGAAAAACCGCGTCGGTGCCGATGAACTGGCAGCCGCTTTCCCAACGGGTGGCGGACGAAAAGCGGCAGCGGGGATCAATGCCCTGCCCGCTGAATTGCTTAACGATTTTATTGATGCTTTCCACCAGCGTTACCCGCTGACAACGTAAAAAGGAATAACCATGGCGGATGTGATTTCGCTAAACCAAACCCATCTTAAACAGCTTGAGAACGAGTCTATACACATCATCCGCGAAGTGGTGGCTGAGTTCGACAATCCTGTGATGCTTTACTCCATCGGTAAAGATTCGGCAGTTATGCTCCACCTTGCGATGAAAGCCTTTCACCCAGGTAAACCGCCGTTTCCGCTTCTCCACGTCGATACGACCTGGAAGTTCAAGGAAATGATCACCTTCCGTGATGAGTTCACAAAGCGTCATGGCCTCGATCTTCTGGTTCACATTAATCAAGAGGGCGTGGACATGGGCATGGGGCCGTTTACCCACGGGAGTGCCAAACATACCGACATGATGAAAACCCAAGCCCTGAAGCAGGCACTGGATAAATACGGCTTCGATGCGGCTTTTGGTGGTGCTCGCCGTGATGAAGAAAAAAGCCGCGCCAAGGAACGTGTTTACTCCTTCCGCGACAAGCACCACCGCTGGGACCCAAAAAATCAGCGTCCGGAACTTTGGGACATATACAACGGCCGTGTGAACAAAGGTGAGAGTATCCGTGTATTCCCGCTCTCCAACTGGACCGAGCTGGATATCTGGCAATACATCTACCTGGAAAACATCGACATCGTACCGCTGTACTTTGCCGAGAAGCGCCCAGTGGTTGAGCGCGACGGCACTCTGATCATGGTGGATGATGACCGTATGCCTTTGGAAAAAGGCGAAAAGCCGAAGATGAAATCTGTGCGATTCCGCACCCTTGGCTGCTACCCGTTAATAGGTGCTGTGGAATCCACGGCTGCCACTCTGCCTGAGATTATTCAGGAAATGTTGCTGACCAAAACTTCAGAGCGGCAAGGCCGCGTAATTGACCACGATCAGGCGGGCTCCATGGAGCAGAAAAAACGCGAAGGCTACTTCTAAAAACCATAAGCCTCGAAAACCATTTAAACATTTGCTTGCCTGCACAAGGAGTGACTCATGAGTCATAGCTCATCGCTGATCGCATCGGACATCGAAGCCTATCTTCATCAGCATGAAAACAAGGACTTGCTGCGCCTGCTGACCTGCGGCAGCGTGGACGACGGCAAATCGACCCTGATTGGTCGCCTGCTGTTTGATACCAAACTGATTTTTGAAGATCACCTCACCAGCCTCCACAAGGACAATGCCCGCGTGGGTAACGCGGGGGAAGCATTGGATCTCGCACTGCTGGTTGATGGTCTGCAATCTGAGCGTGAACAGGGCATCACCATTGATGTGGCCTATCGCTATTTCTCGACAGAGAAACGCAAGTTCATCATCGCAGACTGTCCGGGGCATGAGCAATACACCCGCAACATGGCAACCGGAGCATCCAACTGCGAACTCGCGATTGTGATGGTCGATGCGCGTAAAGGATTGCTGACCCAAACCCGCCGCCATAGCTACATTGTCAGCCTGCTCGGTATCAAGCATGTAGTGGTTGCTGTGAACAAAATGGATTTGGTGAACTTTAACCAAACCGTGTTTGAGTCCATCCAGGCTGAATATCAGGCAATGGCCTCCCAGCTGGGTATCAAAGATGTCCGCTATGTGCCGATTTCTGCGCTGGCAGGCGATAACGTCGTCGGCGCCAGCGAAAACACACCTTGGTACAAGGGACCATCCTTAATGGGCCTGCTCGAAGGCGTACAAATCAGCCGCGACCAGAACCTCGACCAGATGCGCTTCCCCGTTCAATTTGTGAACCGCCCTAATCTCGATTTTCGTGGTTACTGCGGCACTCTTGCTTCCGGCATCCTGCGCAAGGGCGATACTGTGATGGCACTGCCGTCTGGTCAGCAGAGCACAGTAACGTCGATTGTGACTTATGACGGTGAACTCGATGCCATTGCGCCGAAAAATGCGGTGACCGTGACTTTAGCAGACGAAATCGATATTTCCCGTGGTGACATGTTAGTTCACCCGGACACCGCCCCTACTGTTACGGACAGCCTGAGCGCCAGCATTGTCTGGATGTCGCAGGACACCATGAAGACCAAACGTGACTATGACTTCAAGTTCGCCAGTCATAACGTGACAGGTCGCATTACTGGTATTGAACACAAAGTCGATATCAACAGCTTCGAAACGCTGTCAGCCAATGAATTGGCACTGAATGAAATCGGCAAAGTGGATTTACGTCTGAATGCACCGGTCGCGGCAGATAATTACAGCCTGAACCATAAAACAGGCGCGTTCATTGTGATTGACCGTCTCACCAATATCACGGTGGGAGCTGGCATGGTGGAAGCACTCCACGCACCACATGAACAAAAAGCAAAACGTACCTACACCGCGGCAGAAATTGCGTTGAACCGCTACATCCGCGAGCACTACCCGGAATGGGAAACCAAATCGGTCGAATGATCGGGGGGATAACGTGGATACGTTGACGCTAAAGGCGAGGGTCTGTTGACCTTTGGTGATGATTTTTGCAGCAGTTTGTGGGGACTTTATACAAGGCAGAGGCATCGATGTGTAGCTAGCCTCCATGAGAAGCCGATAACGCAGGAGAAAGTCCCCACAAACGCTGCCCGAAGGGTTCTGCCCTAAGCGTTTTATGCTTTGTTAAGGTGTGTTTGCTTAGAACCTCTAGGCGACACACACCTCGCCGCGCCTAAAACGCTTATGGCTAGAACAAAATTTTACCCCCAAAGGTTAACAGACCCTGGGGAAGAGAGAAGCACCACCATGGCGGTAAAAGTACTGCACATTATTAATGATCTGTCACGAAACGGCGGCGCGCAGCGTTTTGTCGTCGATTTAGTGTGCCCAACGCCTGAGGGATACGAGAGCAAGATCGTGATCTTGGACGATATCAACGACCTGTCCGGCGAGCTGGAAGCTGCCGGTGTGGAATGCATCGTCTGGAAAAAGCTGTCTCTAAAGGAAAAATGGCAAATTTTAGGATGGCCTGATGTGGTACATGGCCACCTATTTCCCTCTATTTACGTGGCACTGGCAGCGTTTGGTAAGAAGCGTATTCAAACCGAACACAACTCGCATAACCGACGCCGCGACCACATCTGGATGAAACCTTTGGAGTGGCTGCTTTACTGGCGTTACCAGAAAACCGTGTGCATAACAGGGCAGGTAAAAAATGCGCTGGAAGATTTTCTCCCGCATTGGAAAAAGCACTATTCGGTGATCCTCAATGGCATCAACCTCAGCAAATTTTCTATGCAAGAGAAGCAGCTCCCCATCGAAGACGCACCCATCCGTATCGGCATGGCGGGTCGACTGCATCCTTACAAAGATCACCCCACACTGATACGTGCACTGGCCAAGTTACCAGCCCGTTATGAGCTTCACCTTGCAGGCGATGGCGATCGCCGCAGGGAATACGAAACCTTGGTCAAAGAGCTTGGTCTTGAAAACAGAGTGGTCTTCCATGGTGTGCGTTCAGATATTCCAGTGTTTTTGGACAGTCTGAATATCTATGTGCAGAGCACGATTATTGAAGGGTTTGGTCTGGCTGCAGTGGAAGGCATGGCAGCAGGATTGCCAGTGCTCGCGTCAAACGTTCAAGGCATTGATGAAGTCATTGGTACTGATGAATATCTGTTTCCTTTAGGTGACGACGACGCACTCGCCCAAAGGATTGCTTCCATCTGTGAAGACCCACAGGAGTATGCCAAAGCCTCACAACGTTCTTTGTCACGCTGTCAGCTGTACAAGCTGGAGACATTCCGCGAGCAATATTATCAGGCTTATCAGGAGCTGGCGGATGACAAGATCGCTTGAGCATGCGGCTGCCCTTGCCGTTGTCCTGTTTTTTGTCCCGACGAAAATCGCGGTCGCCGGCATCAGCCTGTATCTGGCCGATTTTCTCGGTATCGCTTCGCTTGGCTTTCTTATGCTTACTGCATTGCGCGGACAATTGCTGCAGTCGACACTTAAAGCGGGCGGCTTCATCTTTGTGTTTGTCATCTACATTGCGCTTTCAGGCATTATCAATGATGTCCCGCTGAAACTGGTGATCATTGAAATGATCCAGTGGCTTTCCGTTGCCGCCTTTCTAGGAGTTTTACATCAGGCTGGCTTACTGGCTTCACCACGTTTTCTATCGCTGCTGGCGCTTTATACTTTTGCCGGCGCCCTTTACACCGCGGGCTGGCACTTGATGCACCCCGCGTTCAACGACTTCAAACAGCTTGGAAATACCAAATACTTCTTTGGTTTCACCTGCGCCCTGCTCTACATCCTACGTAACCAAATCCGGTTCGGTCATGTGTTATTGGCTGCGGCAGTCGTGATGCTCTTGATGTCCGGTGAACGCAAAGCCTTGCTAGGTATAGCAATGCTTGTCGCCTGCGATCTGGTGTTCTGCCGGGAAGTGCATCATCCACGTTCACGACAAACCGCTTTTGCGCTGGGAACCCTCGGTTTTCTGGGCGGCATTCTGACGCTGCTTTCTATCTGGTACATGGTTGGCACTCACGCCATCCTCGATAAGTTTGAGTTTACCCAGTTCGACATCCTGTTTGCCGACCAGCACGAAGCGCGCTGGGATTCTGAGCTTTGGCGAAAGCTCCTGCTCGCTAATGGTTTTGCCCTGTTTCTGGAATACCCCATTTTCGGCGTCGGCCCCAAGATGCTCCCTGTCTACATCGCCAACTATTTCCAGAACCAGGAGCTCGCGATTTATACCCACAACTTCGCCCTCGATGTGGCGGTTGAATACGGGCTGGTTGGTCTGACGATATTGATAGGTGGCTTCTTACTGGGGCTTCGCCACCTTTTCGGGCAGCGGTTTATCAATCCAGTGGCCTTTCTACTTGCGGTGTACATTCTGGCCATGGTGCTGTTTGTGGCCGTTAACAGCACCATCATGCTGATGTTCCTGTTTCCATTTTTCATCAATACGCGCACGGCCCCTGAGCCTGTTTCCGAGGCGTCCATGTCTTCGATTGACGCTTCCTCGAACGCCGTGACGCCGCTTTCTACTATTGAGTTTCAAGAGGATAAGAAATGAAGTTCAGCCTAGCCCGACAACGCGCTTTTGACCAAACTCTGAATGCGCCGGATTTTGTCCTGGTTTACCAAATGGGTAAGGTTGGCTCATCATCCATTGAAGCATCCCTTGAACATGCCGGTATCCCGAGTTGGCACATCCACACCTTCGACGACAACGAAGAGTTTCAGATGTACCACAATACCGATGACGTGGCCTGTTTCTTCGACTGGCACATCCGTGCGGCATACAAGCTGACCCTTTCTCACCGAAAACGTATTCTACAAAAACGTGATCACCTGAAGATCATCACGCTGGTGCGCGATCCTATCGCGACCGTCGTGTCGCGCTTTTTCCAGGATCTGCACATTCAGTTCATTGCAGGTAAAAAGAATGAAGCCATTCATGGCGATATGGATGCCACACTGCGCCACCTGACTGATGCCTTTGAAACCCAGATGCGTCTGGATTACTTCACCGATTGGTTCGATAGGGAACTAAAGCGTCAGTTCGACATTGATGTGCTTAAACATGTTCAGGACCCATCGCAAACGCACTGGCGTATCGAGCAAGGTGGCTGCGATGTGCTGCTAATGAAATGTGAAGCGATTAACCAATCAACAGATGTGCTGGGTGAATTTCTTGAACTGCCGGATTTCAAGCTGCAATCAAGCAATGAAGCGTCCAACAAATGGTATTCCGCGCTTTATCAACGCTTTAAAGAAACCTATCCCTTTGAGCGTTTGTTCCATCTCTATGATGCGCCTTTGTATCGCACCGTCTTCAGTGAAGAGGAAATCACTCAATTTAAGAAGAAATGGGGGCAGTAATGAAAACCGTTCTCCATATTACGGAAGCGTTTGGCGGCGGTATTCAAACCGCGCTCTGCAGCTATGCGAAATCGACCCAAGGGGCCCCGATTCGTCATCATCTGTTTGCCAGGCTACGCACCAATGATGATACCGGTATGGCGATCACTACCCTCTTCGATGATGTTCAAACCGTGGAAGGGGGATTATTGGCTTTCTTCCGTGAAGCGAGAAAAGCGGTACTTCAGCTGCAACCAGATGTGATCCACCTTCATTCCAGCTTTGCCGGGTTTCTGGGTCGGTTTCTACCCAAAAAAGGCAACACCACAATTGTCTACACCCCGCATTGCTACGCATTTGAACGCCGGGACATTTCTGATTTCATGCAGGAAGTGTACATGCGCCTTGAGAAACTAGGCTTATCCCGTATCGACATGATTGCTGGCTGCAGCGAGAGGGAATGTGAGCTTGGTTTTGCGCTTGGCGCCAAAAAAGCGGTACACCTTAATAACTATGCTGACCTTGATAAGGAATTGGCATCACTTGAGGCTGACAATGAAACGCCCCCCTACAATGTGATGGTTGTTGGGCGGATCTCGCCACAAAAAGACCCGCAGTTTCTGCTGGATACTATTACCAGTCTGAACGAATACCCAGAAGCCACCCAAATCAAACTGCATTGGTTGGGTGGTGGCGATCCTGACATGGAAAAAGCACTTCGTGAAGCGGGTGTGGAGGTCACCGGAATGATCCCCCACATGCAGCTGATGCAAACCCTGAACAATGCCGATTTATACCTTCATACTGCCGCGTGGGAAGGCATGCCTCTCACCATTCTTGAAGCCGCAAAGCTTCGTATTCCGATGGTATTACGCATTATCGGAGCCACCCAAAACCTACACTATCCGTTTATGGCGAGCTCGCCGGATACTATGGCCAAGCAAATTGTCACCTATTGTCAGCGCCCTGATCATCCAGATTATCAGCAAGCTATTGATGCATTTAACCACGATTTCAGTGCTGAAAAACAACGTGATGCTCTGCTCTTGATTTATGAGGCCTGACCAATGTTGGTGGTAGCACTTTTGATCGCAGGACTGCTAATCACACTCCTGCTGACCAACCTGCGTCCAGCTCTGGTGTTTGGTGGTGTGTTTACTGCACTCTTACTGCTCGATATCGTGCCTGCTATCCAGCTTTTCAACAACTTCACCAACACCGCCCTGATCACTCTGGTATTGCTGGTGATGGTCTCAGTGATACTCGAGCGCACACCGCTTATCAGTACGCTTGGTCGCTGGTGTACCAGTGGTAGTTTGAGGAAAGTCGCATTCCAAACCACGCTTTCCGCGGGTTTGCTTTCTGCTGTTATCAATAATACGGCCGTGGTCTCTACCCTGATGCGAATTATGACGAGAAGCGCGTATCCGGCCAGCAAACTTCTTATTCCACTTTCTTATGCTGCTATTTTAGGTGGCACCATGACCTTAATTGGCACTTCCACTAACCTGTTGGTGAATGGTTTTACCCTCAATGCCGGATTACCGGGTATTGGCTTTTTCGACTTCACATTGATTGGCTTACCCTTATTTCTCCTTGGTGTCATGGTGATAACCCTGATCTCCATCAAGCTGTTGCCAAGCCGGAGCGGCAATGAGGACGAAGCCTCCCAGGCTTATCTTTTAGAATCCCAGCTCGATGAAAACTCACCACTTGCTGGCCAAAGCGTCGGTCAAAGCGGACTTCGCCATCTGGAGCGATTGTTCCTTGTCGAGATAGTACGACGAGAACACATCATTTCACCGGTGTCTCCCTCTGAACATCTGCAAGGTGGCGACATCTTGGTTTTCTCCGGCGATCTTGAGGCGACCGCGTTACTAGATAAGTTCAAGGGACTATCGCTGAAAACGCAGGGCGAACAGCTTCCCTCTGACAACCTCGTCAGTGTGGTGGTCACTCCAAATGCAGTCATCTCTGGAAAAACAATAAAGTCCCTCAATTTTCGGGCTCAATTCGGTGCAGCCGTGGTCGCCGTCAAGCGTGGTGAGGTCCAAATGAGTGGCGGTTTAGGTCAAATAAAACTCCAAGGTGGCGATTTCTTGGTTTTGGCTGTCGGTGAAGATTTTTTCACGCAGGGAAACCTGGCTCAGAATTTTATCCTTGTGGGGCAACAGGAAAACAATGCTCTGCTCTCGCACTCTCAGTCCCTTCTTTTCAGTGTCGGCGCAATTACCGCGCTTGTGGCTAGCTTTATGGACTGGCTACCACTCTACAAGGGCTTGATTCTGCTGCTGGCCATTGCTGTGGGAACGCGTCTGGTGTCTATTCATGACTTAAGACGTCGCTTCCCGTTTGAGCTGGTTCTGGTGATTGGTTCAGCCTTGGGTTTAGCGCAAGCTATTTCCCTGACAGGGCTTGCAGATACGCTTGCAAACTTCATTATGAACATCGGACAGGCAGGCGGCGCTTTCGGGGCATTGGTCATTTTGTATCTTGCCACCTGGTTGATGACCGAGCTTATCACCAATAATGCCGCTGCAGCGATAAGCTTTCCGGTTGGCTTGGCAATTGCCGCTCAATATCAAATTGATCCTATGCCATTTATCATGACCGTAGCCTTTGCAGCCAGCTCCAGTTTTCTCTCCCCTTTTGGTTATCAAACCAACCTGATGGTTTATACCGCAGGTCGTTATGTGCCGAGAGACTACCTCAAAGCAGGGCTGCCTTTGAGTCTGGTTTATGGTGTGCTTGTGCTTTCTCTTGTTCCTTTCGTCTTTCCCTGGTAAGGCCGTTCCATGATTTCTCAACTTGTTCACCGAATTCAATCCATGGAACCTGCCCGCCGCCAGTTTCTGTTTCACGCAGCCCTTGCAGCCATCTTCCGGGTTCTCTCTGCTGCTGCGGCGTTTTTGCTTAGCGTGGTTGCCGCACAGGTACTTGGCGCAGAACAATCAGGCCTGTTTTTCCTTGGTATGAGTCTTGCGATTTTGCTGGGCACTCTCTGCCTGATCGGGATGGAAAACGCTCTTCTGCGGTTTATTGGACTGGCTGGAGAACAGGAAAATGCGAACTTAACCAATCAAGTCTTCACCAATGCACTGTTTGCAGTATTCCCCTTGTCGGCGATGGTCGGTGGAGTGACCTGTTTGGCTGCACCTTGGCTAGCAATCCATGTGTTTAGTAAACCCGAAGCGACAGAAAGCCTGAGATATTTTTCTCTGGCGATACCGTTTGTCAGCCTGTTCTTTCTTAACGGCTATGCGCTTCAAGCAACGCGCAAAGTCATTGCCTCTGTCTGCTCCATGCAACTTGGTGTGACGGTCCTTGCACTACCCGCTCTCTTGCTGCTCGCCCATTATCAGCCCAATCCAATGGCAAGCACAGCATCTGTGCTTTATGTCATTGCCTCCGGGCTAGTGGTGTTAAGTGGTATGTGGCTATGGTTTCGAGTGCCGACACATCACCTCGATACCAGTGACCGCAAGATGCCAGCACTTTGGAAATCTGTGCCTAACCTTTGGTTGATTTCGGCCACCAGTCAGGCAATCCCTTGGGCGTCGGTGGTGTTTGTAGGTCTGTTTGTGACCTCTGAGGAAGTCGCCTATTTTTCTGCAGCTCAACGAACGTCCCTCCTCATCAGCTTTATGTTGATGGTCATTAATTTCGTCGCTGCTCCGAGGTTCTCGGCACTATTCAAAGCAGATAAGCTCGACGAGCTGAAACGTTTGGCTCAATTTTCTACTCGTCTGGTGGTAGTGTTTTCTATCCCGGTGTTGACGGTTGTTCTCATCTGGCCGGATACCATCATGGCACTGTTCGGTAAAGAGTTTTCACAATCAGGTCAACTTCTGGTTATTCTGGCCGTTGGCCAGACCATCAATGTGATGACTGGATCTGTCGGATTTCTTCTCACCATGTGTGGCTATGAAAGAGACTTGCGTAATATCACTCTATTTGCAGGGGCTATCACCGTGACTTTGATACTGGTATTTACGTCAATATGGGGAATCATTGGCGCAGCGGTGGCCGTCAGTATAGGAGTGAGCACACAGAACATTCTGGCTGTGCGTAAGGTCGAAAAACGACTCGGCTTTTGGCCTATCGGATAACCCTATCTTGTTGAAGACTCGCTCTGCACGCTTAATCAAACAATGAGACAAATTGTAACTGATTAATGTTAACATCCCTGCCGCCTAAATTTTTTAACTTTCCGACCAAATTGTTGGATGAAATGTTTTAAGGACAACCTATGATTAAGAAGTGCCTATTTCCTGCTGCTGGCTACGGTACCCGTTTTCTGCCTGCCACCAAGTCGATGCCAAAAGAAATGATGCCTATCGTTAACAAGCCACTGATCGAATACGGCGTAGACGAAGCCATTGAGGCAGGCATCACTGGTATGTGTATCGTGACCGGTCGTGGTAAACACAGCCTGATGGATCACTTTGACAAAAACTACGAGTTGGAGCATCAAATTAGCGGCACCAATAAAGAAGCGCTGCTAGAAGATATTCGCGCCACCATCGATGCTGCGTCATTCACTTACATCCGCCAGAAAGAAATGAAAGGCCTGGGTCATGCTATCCTGACTGGTCGTGAGCTTGTAGGTGATGAAGCGTTTGCCGTTGTGCTGGCAGATGACCTTTGTTTGAACTTGGAAGATGGTGTTCTTTCCCAGATGGTTGCGTTGTACAAGCAGTTCCGCTGCTCAATCGTCGCGGTAGAAGAAGTGCCGGAAGATGAAACCCACAAATACGGTGTAATTTCCGGTGAAGAGATGCGTGATAACCTTTACCGCGTTGACAACATGGTGGAAAAACCAGAGCAAGGCACCGCACCAAGTAACCTAGCGATCATCGGCCGCTACATCCTGACGCCGGATATTTTCGATATCCTTGAGAAAACAGAACCAGGCAAAAACGGAGAAATCCAAATCACCGATGCCCTGCTGAAACAAGCGCAAAGCGGCTGCGTTCTGGCGTACAAATTCAAAGGCGAACGCTTTGACTGTGGAAGCGTAGAAGGTTTCATCCAAGCAACTAACTACTGCTACGAAAATATCTACCTGAAGTCAGATGCGCCGAACCAACCTCAAAAAACGGTAAAAACAGGCTGATCGATTCGGGTTGAACCACCGTTAAAATGACATGTCGCAACACTGAAGAAGGCTGTATGTTTATACAGCCTTCTTCTTTTTCATTACGCGATAATGTGGGATACTTCCACACTCGTTTTTTCTTTAGGCTTCAAGCCTCAGAGCTAAGGGCAAGGTAGACATGGATACGATAGACGTCAGAGGGGCGCGCACCCATAACCTGAAAAACATTAACCTGACGATCCCACGCGATAAGATGATAGTGATCACGGGCCTTTCAGGCTCAGGCAAGTCATCACTGGCGTTTGACACTCTGTACGCAGAAGGTCAACGCCGCTATGTAGAATCACTGTCTGCCTATGCACGCCAGTTCCTTTCCCTGATGGAAAAGCCAGACGTCGACCATATTGAAGGCTTGTCACCTGCTATCTCCATCGAGCAAAAATCGACGTCCCACAACCCACGTTCAACTGTCGGCACTATCACAGAAGTTTACGACTACCTGCGTCTTTTATACGCGCGTGTGGGTGACCCGCGCTGTCCGATACACAATGTGACGCTGGAAGCACAGACCGTGAGCCAGATGGTCGACAAGGTGCTGGAACTTGAAGAAGGCAGCAAGATGATGCTACTGGCCCCTATCGTTAAGGAACGTAAGGGAGAGCACGTCAAAACACTGGAAAACTTGGTCGCCCACGGTTTTATCCGCGCGCGTATTGATGGCGAAGTGTGTGACCTTTCTGATCCGCCGACGCTGGAGCTTCACAAAAAGCACACCATTGAAGTGGTCGTAGACCGCTTCAAAGTACGCGACGATCTGCAGCAACGCCTTGCTGAATCTTTCGAAACAGCCATTGAACTGACAGGCGGCACGGCCGTGGTCAGCTTTATGGATGGTGACGGTGATGATCTCATCTTCTCGGCCAACTTCGCTTGCCCGCATTGCGGATACAGCATGCAAGAGCTTGAGCCTCGCCTATTTTCCTTCAATAACCCAGCAGGTGCCTGCGCAACCTGTGATGGTCTCGGCGTACAGCAGTATTTTGATGAAAACCGCGTGGTTCAGAATGAAGCTGTCAGTCTTGCTGGTGGTGCCATCCGTGGATGGGACCGCCGAAATTTCTACTACTTCCAGATGCTGAGCTCTCTGGCCGATCACTACGAATTCGACATTGAAACTCCGTGGCAGAATTTACCGAAAACCATCCAAAACGTGGTTCTGAACGGCTCTGGAAATACCGAAATTGCCTTTAAGTACGTGAACGATCGTGGTGACATCACCGTGCGTAAGCATCCGTTCGAAGGTATTTTAAACAACCTCAACCGCCGCTACCGCGATACGGAGTCCATGGCTGTTCGCGAAGAGCTGGCGAAGTACATCGCCAACAAACCTTGTTCAAGCTGCGGCGGTTCACGCCTTCGTGAAGAAGCTCGCCATGTCTTTGTGGGTGACACCAACCTCCCTGCCGTGTGTGAAATGAGCATTCATGAAGCACTGACCTTCTTTGCAGGTTTGGAGCTGACAGGCCAACGCGCACAGATCGCCGATAAGGTACTCAAAGAGATCCATGACCGCCTGAGTTTTCTGGTCAACGTCGGTCTTAACTATCTCAACCTGTCACGCAGCGCCGACACTCTTTCAGGCGGTGAAGCGCAGCGTATTCGTCTGGCAAGCCAGATTGGAGCGGGTCTGGTCGGCGTGATGTACGTGTTAGACGAACCGTCCATCGGTCTCCACCAGCGTGACAACGAACGCCTTCTCGCCACTTTGGAGCACCTTCGTAATCTGGGTAATACCGTACTGGTGGTTGAGCATGATGAAGATGCCATCCGCGCGGCAGACTACATCATAGATATCGGCCCAGGTGCCGGTGTACATGGCGGTCACATAGTAGCTGAAGGTACGTATGAAGAAATCATCAAGAATGAAAACTCGCTGACAGGCCAATACCTCAGCGGGAAAAAAGCGATTGAAGTCCCCGCCAAGCGTTTTACCTACGATAAGAAGAAAGTCGTGAAGCTAAAAGGCGCTACCGGGAACAACCTGCAAAACGTCAATCTGACGCTTCCGGTCGGTCTATTTACCTGTGTCACAGGCGTATCCGGTTCGGGTAAATCGACCCTTATCAACGACACCTTTTACAAAATTGCCCACCAGAGACTGAATGGTGCAACCACCGGTGAGCCTTCGCCTTTCAAGGACATTGATGGTCTGGGTCACTTCGATAAAGTCATAGATATAGACCAGAGCCCGATTGGACGCACCCCACGCTCCAATCCAGCAACCTACACTGGCATTTTCACGCCAATCCGTGAACTGTTTGCCGGTACTCAGGAGGCCCGGTCACGCGGATACAAAGTCGGGCGATTCAGCTTTAACGTGAAAGGCGGCCGCTGTGAAGCCTGTCAGGGCGACGGCGTTATCAAAGTGGAAATGCACTTCCTCCCGGATGTTTACGTACCGTGCGACGTGTGCAAAGGTAAGAGATATAACCGTGAAACCTTGGAGATCCGCTATAAAGGCAAAACCATTGATGAAGTCCTTGAGATGACAGTGGAAGATGCCCGCGAGTTCTTCGATGCCGTACCAGCCATTGCGCGTAAGCTGCAAACCCTGATGGATGTAGGCCTGTCTTACATCCGCCTAGGACAGGCGGCTACGACGCTGTCTGGTGGTGAAGCGCAACGAGTCAAGCTGGCGCGTGAGCTTTCCAAGCGTGATACCGGCAAGACGCTGTATATTCTGGATGAGCCAACCACGGGCCTACACTTCCACGATATCCAGCAATTACTGACAGTGCTGCATCGACTGCGTGATCACGGTAATACCATTGTGGTGATTGAACATAATCTGGACGTGATAAAGACCGCGGACTGGATTGTCGACCTGGGCCCCGAAGGTGGCAGTGGCGGGGGCATGATCATCGCCGAAGGTACACCGGAAGATGTGGCTCTGGTTAAAGGTTCGCACACAGCGAGGTTCTTGAAACCTTTGCTCAAACAAAAAGCATCATAGGGCGGATGCTGGCATGAGCCAGTGAAAAACAATCTATGCAAACAATGCGATTTCAAAACCTCTGGCCATCAAAAGTGGCCAGAAAACCTTTGGTTAAGCCAGTGCTAATCGCGCTGACTGTGCTGTTTTTATTCTGCTTACCTCTTAACCAAATCCCGCTCGCTTTCTCCGGTGTTCAACATCCAGCTACAGCCTTAACGCTCTTGTTAGCGGTTGCCATCGTTTGCTTTGGGGTTTGGGAAGCGGCAAGACAAGGCCGTTTCAGTCAAACGATCATGACTGGATGGCTAGCGCTGAGCGCGAGTTTCGCCCTGATACCGTCATTTTATCTTCACGCCGACTGGCATTCGGCTGCATGGCAGGGGTTCAGCGTTCTGTTGTCCTTACTGCTTTTCTGTACCTTGCAGCAGTTCAGCTTTAACCATCTTCAACGGCAATATCTCCTCTGGTTACCGCTTTTAAGCGGCTGGCTGCTCGCTATTCCTTTGTTACTACCTAATATCAGCGAGATATCGTCATCAAGCCTTCCAGACTTCAAAAGCAACAGTGATGTACTGGGCATCGTCCTACTGACATCTTTGATGCTGTCAGCTTACTTGCTCGCGCGGACTAAAGCGTACAAGCGTAACTGGGTGCCCGTCCATGCCTTATTACTTGCGACGCCACTGCTCACCATTCCAGCTCTCACGGCATTGAAATCGCCTTGGCTAATCACCGTGATTTTAGTGTTGGTGATTTTCAGTCAGCCATTCTTATTCCGTTTCAGCCAAAAAAGACACCATGGTCTTTGGAATTTCGCGGTATTGGTGGGCTTTGCTATCGCTTGGAAGTTTGGAAGTGTTCCTCAATCGGCACTTTTTGCAGCCCGTTATTCAGCCAAGGAGTTAGAGGTGCTGTCGCAGGCGTGGGCATTACTGGGACAGGCTCAGTTTGAAGGTATAGGTCTGGGGCAGCTCGATAGAGCACAGCTGTTGTTTGGCGTTGAGCAAAGCCATGTTCTGCCGCTTCAGCAAATGTATCCCAGTTGGCTGCTCGCAAATTTAATTCAGGGCGGCATTGCCTACTGGGCGAGTTTTGGCCTGCTCTTCATACTGGTAATTCGCAAGTTGGTGGAGGCGCCGAGTGGCACCCGCTTGATGCTGCTTGCGATCATTATGCCATCCCTCATTGGCATGGCAATGACAGACTACATTGAGACTAACCTGGCACTTGGTATGCTGTTTGTGGTGCTGCTTTACTGGATAGATAATCTTACCGCAAGATACCGACGCATACTTTTGCCATACCCACGGACGATGAAAATCACCGCTAATACAGTGCTGACTGCCACGCTGGTATTGGTGTTGTCTTCAATCTATCTTGGCGAGCAGGCGCTTCGCACCTATCAAATACGCGACAGTAAGCTGACTCAGTATCAAACCCACCCTTGGTGGAATGACTTCTACCAGCAAGTGGCGGGAAAACGGAAGTTTCTGGAAAGTGTTGAAAGCAGGGATTTACGCGCGCAGGAGTTGTACCTGCGGGAGCAAATTTCCCGACTGGAAACTTCTCCGAATGCTGACGGCTATCAATCGCTGATTGAGCTGGCGATGCTCACCGGGCATAAAACGGTCGCCAAACAGTTGAAGGATGAGGCATCGCTGCTTTTCCCGTACCGAACGTTTCAGCCTGACTTTTCTGAGCTTCCAGCGGAATAAAACAAAAAACGCCCCGCATTCATGCAGGGCGTTTTTCTGTAAGGCCTTGATTAGCCAAGCACATCCTTTAGTGCCTTCGCACATAAAGCTACGTTTTCGCGTTTGGCCGCGTAACCCATCAAACCGATACGCCAAGCTTTACCTGCCAGTGCTCCCAGACCCGCACCAATTTCCAGATTGTAGTCATTAAGAAGTTTCGCACGCACCGCAGCATCGTCGACGCCTTCAGGTACTGCTACGGCATTCAATTGCGGCAGGCGATGGTCAGGTTCCACAAGGAAGTTAACACCCAGTGCTTCCAGTTCTGCTTTGAGTAACTCGTGCATATCGCGGTGACGTTGCCATGCATTCTCCAAACCTTCTTCTTTCAGCATCAGCAAAGACTCATGCAAGGCGTAAAGGCTGTTCACTGGCGCAGTGTGGTGATAGCTACGCTTGCCTTCACCACTCCAATAACCAAGCACCAGGCTTTGATCAAGGAACCAACTCTGCACCTTACCCGTGCGCTGCTGCATTTTTTCTACCGCACGCGGAGAGAAGGTCACAGGCGATAAACCTGGTACACAAGACAAACATTTCTGGCTACCAGAATACACAGCGTCCAGTTGCCACTCATCGACCAGCAGCGGCACCCCACCAAGTGAGGTCACGGCATCGACAATCGTTAGACAGTCGTGCTCACGCGCCAGTGCCGAGAGAGTCTTCGCATCGCTGAGTGCGCCGGTCGATGTTTCTGCGTGTACAAACGCCACCACCGATGCTTCTGGGTTCGCTTTTAAAGCCGCCTCCACTTTTGCCGGATCAACAGGTTTGCCCCACTCGTCATCAACCATCACTGCCGTCGCACCGCAACGTTCTACGTTTTCACGCATACGCTCGCCAAATACGCCGTTTCGACAAACTATCACCGTATCGCCCGGCTCAATCAGGTTAACGAAACAGGTCTCCATGCCTGCACTACCTGGGGCTGACACTGCAATAGTGAACGCGTTTTCAGTCTGAAATGCGTACTGAAGCAATGCTTTGACTTCATCCATCATCCCTACAAACAGAGGGTCGAGGTGGCCAATTGTTGGCTGGGCCAGCGCTTGCAATACACGTGGTGAAACATCGGAGGGACCTGGGCCCATCAGAGTACGTTGTGGTGGGATAAAGCGTGAAATGGTCATTATTTGCTCTCCATATGCCTTTTGTTCCTTGGGTCTATTTACCCTACCACCGGATAGGGCTGGCTAAAATCTCAACGTTAAATAAACCCAAGCATCATCAAGCAAAAGTCCTTCACTGCCACGAAAAGCAATGTCGCAAACTCAAACAAACGTTGACAATAACATTACAAACATTTATCAATAGAGGGCAATTTTTGCTCGGCACCATTTGTGCTCTGCAGAGACAGAAGAGGCGCGTCTACCAGGTAGTCGAATTGCGGAGCCCCAACTCCAATGCAATCCGATGAGGGGGTAAGACGCCGAGGCAATACCAGACCTTGGGGGCTGGGTTGTCGGTCTAGAAGGTTGAATCCTTCGGATTGTCATCTCAACGGAGATGGAGCGCTTCTGGAGAAATACCCTTTCTTCCTGCCCGCTCGTACCCTCTATCTGTCTCCCAACTTATTACTTTGTTTATTCAGGATTACTCCATTCGCGATTATGGGAGGTGAAGGGAAGTGAACGCATTAAATGTCGCAAAATTTGGCGGCACGAGTGTAGCCGACTACACAGCTATGTCTAACTGTGCATCGGTGATTAAAGGGAATTTGAACACTCGACTGGTAGTGATTAGCGCTTGTTCTGGCGTGACAAATCTACTGGTTGAACTGGCAAATGGTGTTGCCAATGACAGGCAGCAGGAAGTGCTGACAAAACTGCACGATATTCATTTCAGCATTCTGAAACAACTCCCGGAAGCGCCGGAAGTTGCCTCAGCTGTGAATGCAATTCTCGATGAAGTAGCGACACTCTCTGCGGCGGCAGAAACTTCTCCTTCAGATAAAATTACTGACGCCCTCGTCGCTTGTGGCGAGTTGATGTCGACCCATATTTTTACCCACCTTTTGAACGACAAAGGTATCAATGCTGTTCGTGCAGATGTCCGTGATGTGCTGAAAACCGACAACGTGTTTGGTAAAGCAACCCCAGATTTGATTGAAACAGCGCACCACGCTGAAACCGTGCTCACACCATTGTTTGAAGACAAAGTTGTTGTGACGCAGGGCTTTATCGGCTCTGACGCGCAAGGCAATACCACCACGCTGGGTCGTGGCGGCAGTGATTACAGTGCAGCGCTTCTGGCAGAAGCGGTAAAAGCGACGTCACTGGAGATCTGGACCGACGTTCCGGGTATCTACAGTACTGACCCTCGCGTCGCCCCGGCTGCCAGCCCTATCGATGAAATCAGCTTCAGTGAAGCGTCAGAGATGGCAAACTTCGGCGCGAAAATCCTGCATCCGGCGACACTTATTCCGGCGATGCGTCAGGACATCCCTGTGTTCGTAGGCTCATCTAAAGCGCCTGAACAAGGCGGTACCTGGATTCGTCATCAGGCAGAGAAGTCTCCGCTTTTCCGCGCGCTGGCACTGCGTTGCAACCAGACCATGGTAACGCTCACCAGTCTGAATATGTTCCATGCTTATGGCTTTCTGGCGGAAGTGTTCAACATTCTGGCAAAGCACAAAGTGTCGGTCGATCTCATCACCACGTCGGAAGTCAGTGTTTCTCTGACACTGGATCAAACTAACACCAAAGGTGGTGCGCCTAAATTGCCTGAAGCGGCAGAGCAGGAACTGGCCGCGCTTTGTAAGGTAACCGTCGAGCAAGACATGTGTCTGGTCGCGCTCATTGGTAACCATATGAGCGAATCAAAAGGGGCAGCCGCCAAAATCTTCAGTGCGCTGGAAGACTACAATCTGCGTATGATTTGCTATGGCGCAAGTAACCACAACCTTTGCTTCCTGACCAGCACGTCAGAGTCCAAAGAAGTTGTGCGCGCGCTGCACAAAGAGTTGTTCGAAGATTAATGTCTTCTTCTGTGAATACAAAAATGGCGCTCTGAGAGCGCCATTTTTGTATTCATCGTCAAAGTGACTAGCCGTTAAGATTTGGCCCCAACCATTTCTCCGCTTCGATCAAATCCCAGCCCTTGCGATCAGCATAGCTGTCACGCTGATCTTCCTGGATCTGCGCCACAGCAAAGTAGCGTGAATCAGGGTGCGAGAAGTACCAGCCAGATACCGATGCACCCGGCCACATGGCGTAACTGGTGGTCAGCGACATACCGATGGTCTCTTCCACATTGAGAAGCTCCCACAAGGAGCCTTTCTCCGTGTGTTCAGGACAGGCCGGATAGCCCGGAGCGGGACGGATACCCTGATATTTCTCACGGATCAGATCATCGTTCGACAGGTTCTCGTCCGCAGCGTAACCCCAAATTTCCTTACGGACATGCGCATGCAGATATTCCGCAAACGCTTCAGCCAAACGGTCTGCCACCGCCTGAATCATGATGGCGTTATAGTCATCGCCTTGCGCTTTGTATTCGTCTGCTAATTCGCGCTCACCAATACCGCCTGTCACAGCAAACGCGCCAATCCAATCCTTCTTACCGCTCTCTTTTGGCGCAATGTAGTCAGATAGACAATAGTTGAAGCCTTTCGGTTTCTCCGTTTGCTGACGAAGGTTATGCAGCACCTTGGCAACCTCGGTACGTGATTCATCGGTGTAGACTTCAATGTCATCACCCACACTTGCTGCCGGGAACAGGGCACACATACCACTGGCTTTCATCAGGCCTTCGCGTTCAACGCGATCCAGCAGATCGTTAGCATCTTTGAACAAGCGCTTCGCTTCTTCCCCAACTTCTTCGTGCTCAAGAATGGTCGGGTACTTACCCACCAATGACCAGGTCATAAAGAATGGTGTCCAGTCGATGTAGTTACGAAGAGTCGCCACATCAAAGTCTTCAAACACATGGACACCCGGTTTCGCTGGCGCTGGCGGTGTATAGCTTTCCCAGTCGATAGCGACTTTGTTCTCACGTGCCTTTTCAAGCGTCACTGGCTTAGTGCGCGGACGCTTGCGTGCATGCTGCTCACGCACCACTTCGTAATCAGCTTGAAGCTTCTCAACAAATGCAGGCTTGAGTTTCTCAGACAACAGCGACGAACACACACCCACCGCGCGTGATGCATTGTTCACATACACCACGGGTTGATTGTAGTTTTGCTCAATCTTCACCGCCGTATGGGCTTTGGAGGTCGTTGCACCACCAATCAACAGCGGCAAGTCGAAGCCCAGACGCTCCATCTCTTTCGCGACATGAACCATTTCATCGAGCGATGGCGTGATAAGACCGGACAAACCAATGATATCGACGTTCTCTTCTTTGGCGACTTTGAGAATTTTCTCGCAAGGCACCATCACACCGAGGTCAATGATTTCGTAGTTATTACATTGCAGTACAACACCAACGATGTTCTTACCGATATCGTGAACATCACCTTTTACTGTTGCCAGCAGGATCTTACCGTTGGTGGAGCCTGCCTGTTTTTCAGCATTGATAAAAGGCTCAAGGTGCGCCACCGCCTGTTTCATTACGCGGGCTGATTTCACGACCTGAGGCAGGAACATTTTACCCTCACCGAAGAGATCGCCGACGACATTCATACCGTCCATCAGTGGCCCTTCAATCACTTCAAGCGGCTTAGATGCATTAACACGGGCTTCTTCTGTGTCTTCCACGATGAACTCGGTAATACCTTTCACCAGGGCATGCTCAAGACGTTTCTCTACCGCCCAGGTTCGCCACTCCAGCGCAGAAGCATCTTCTTCTTTGCCGACGCCTTTATTCGCGTATTCCGCTGCGATATCCAGAAGGCGCTCTGTACTGTCATCACGACGGTTCAGTACCACGTCTTCCACTGCTTCACGCAGTTTCTCGGGGACGTTATCGTAGATCTCAAGCTGGCCGGCATTCACGATGCCCATGTCCATACCGTTCTTGAAACAGTGATAAAGGAACACAGCGTGGATAGCTTCGCGGACATAGTTGTTGCCGCGGAACGAGAAGGAGACGTTCGACACACCGCCTGAAATCATCGCATACGGTAAGTCGCGCTTAATGTCTGCTACCGCATCGATAAAGTCGACGGCGTAGTTGTTGTGCTCTTCAATACCGGTTGCAACAGCAAAGATGTTCGGGTCAAAGATGATGTCTTCTGGCGGGAAGCCAACTTCGTCCACCAGAATGCGGTAGGCATTGGTACAGATTTCGAGTTTGCGCTCACGGGTCTCTGCCTGACCGACTGCATCGAAGGCCATTACAATAACGGCCGCACCATAGCGACGAATCAGCTTCGCCTGCTCAACGAATTTCTCTTTACCTTCTTTGAGCGAGATGGAGTTAACGATGCCCTTACCCTGAATACACTTCAGGCCAGCTTCAATCACTTCCCACTTGGAAGAGTCGACCATGATCGGCACTTTGGAAATCTCAGGCTCAGAGGCACAAAGATTCAGGAAACGCACCATACAGGCTTCCGCATCCAACATGCCTTCATCCATGTTGATATCGATGATCTGGGCGCCGTTTTCTACCTGCTGGCGTGCCACTTCCAACGCTTCATCGTACTGCTCTTCTTTGATCAAACGCTTGAAGCGGGCAGAACCTGTGACATTGGTACGCTCACCAACGTTGATGAACAGGGTTTCTTTCTCAATGGTCAGTGGCTCGAGGCCTGACAGGCGACAAGCCACCTGAAGATCCGGTAATGCACGGGGCTTAACCGTCTTGGTCGCCTCATACATGTGGCGAATGTGCTCTGGTGTCGTACCACAACAACCACCAATCAGGTTCAGGAAGCCACTCTCTGCCCATTCTTTTACATGAACGGCCATGTCTTCCGGCGACAGGTCGTATTCACCGAAGGCATTAGGAAGACCTGCATTCGGGTGAGCAGAAACAAAGGTTTCGGAGATACGCGACAACTCTTCCACATAAGGACGCAGCTCATCTGGCCCCAACGCACAGTTCAGACCAAAGGAAATCGGTTTGACGTGACGTAGAGAGTTATAAAAAGCCTCTGTTGTCTGGCCCGACAGGGTACGGCCTGATGCGTCCGTAATCGTGCCAGAAATCATCACTGGCAGTTGGATGTCCATCTCTTCGAAAACGGTCTCGACCGAAAAGGCACAGGCTTTGGCATTCAGGGTATCGAAGATGGTTTCAATCAGGATCAGGTCAGAGCCGCCATTGATAAGCGCTCGGGTCGACTCAGAGTAAGCAGTTACCAGCTCATCAAAGCTGACGTTACGATAACCGGGATCGTTAACATCGGGAGAAATCGAACAGGTGCGGTTTGTTGGGCCCAGTACGCCAGCAACAAAACGTGGCTTATCCGGATTTTTCGCTGTCCACTCATCTGCCACTTCGCGCGCCAATTTGGCCGCGGCAAAGTTAATTTCCTCGCTCAGACTTTCCATTTCATAGTCAGCCATGGCGATGGTGGTCGCGTTGAAGGTATTGGTTTCGAGGATATCCGCGCCTGCTTCAAGATACTCGGCGTGGATGTCTTTGATCATCTGAGGTTGCGTGAGAACCAATAGGTCATTGTTGCCCTTTAGATCGGAGTGCCAATCTGCAAAGCGCTGACCACGGTAATCATCTTCTTCGAGCTTGTAGCCCTGAATCATGGTGCCCATGCCACCATCAATGATCAGAATGCGTTCCGCTAACAGTTTTTCCAGTGTTTCCTTACTACTCACAACCGCAGATCCTTCTTATATTGCTGGCTACTCGCATAGTATCACAGTCCAAATGGAAATCTAGACGTCTAATTAGACTGCAACAATCCTTAACGTCTTAACTGATACACATTTGTTGTAGTTTTCTGCGCCACATGGATTTATATTTCGTTACAACTTTCCTGAATCCTAATCTCAGCTTAAACGGGGTCGTCAATGACCGTCTATACCACACTTTGTT
Organism: Grimontia marina; assembly: GCF_900060185.1. Lineage (GTDB taxonomy): Bacteria > Pseudomonadota > Gammaproteobacteria > Enterobacterales > Vibrionaceae > Enterovibrio > Enterovibrio marinus. The sequence goes on from NZ_FIZY01000003.1 coordinate 166,442, forward strand.
TTCTTGCTGCTGCTGCCATGATAATTGCTTTCATCAATAGCAAAATTGGTCAAATGCAAACCACCATCGCGATCACTGCCGGCGCTCTTATCCTCTCTCTCGGTATTGTTATCTCAGGCCATAACAATTGGTTCGATTTAAAAGATCTCGCTGCCGAAACATTGAATGAAGTTCACTTTGATGACTTTCTACTTAAAGGCGTTTTAGGGTTCTTACTCTTTGCAGGCGGGCTTGGCGTGAAGCTGCCTAACCTAGAAGATCAAAAGTGGGAAATAACCGTACTCGCACTCGGTGCGACACTCTTTTCCACCTTCTTTATTGGTGGCGTAGCCTGGCTGTTTTTCCAGCTCATCGGCATTCCATTCGATTTTATCTATTGTCTGCTGTTCGGTGCTCTGATTTCTCCTACCGACCCTATCGCTGTCCTCGCCATTGTGAAAAAGCTCAATGCGCCAAAGCGTATCTCGACCCAGATTGAAGGAGAGTCATTATTCAATGATGGTTTTGGTTTGGTGATTTTTATCACTTTGTTCACTGTCGCTTTCGGCACTGAAACTCCAACCGTCATGGGGGTTGTAGAACTTTTCCTGCATGAAGCCATAGGTGGCATTGTGTATGGCTTCTTCCTTGGCTTACTTTTCCACTATCTGATTTGCCATACCGATGACCACTCGATGGAGCTATTGCTGACGTTAGGTATCCCAACTGCAGGCTATGTGTTTGCCAGCCTGATTGGTGTATCTGGACCTCTGGCAATGGTCGTGGCTGGTATCATGATTGGTAACTGGACGCGCTACATCGGCTTTTCAAAAGAAAGCGAAGATCACCTCGACCACTTCTGGGAGTTAGTCGATGAATTCCTCAATGGTGTTCTCTTCCTGCTGATTGGTCTGAGCATGCTGACTTTCAGCTTCCACAAGGAAGACTGGATTATCATGGCATTCGCTGTACCGATGGTGCTACTGTCGCGTTATCTCAGCATCCGCCTTTGCTACGTTGGCTTCAATCGCTACCGGAATTACAATCCTTACTCTGTAAGGATCCTAACTTGGGGAGGTCTGCGCGGCGGTCTCGCGATTGCCATGGCGATGGCAGTTCCTGCTGGCTACATGGTGTTGCCGGAGAAGAATATTGATGTGCGGGAAATTATTCTGGTGATGACTTATGCCGTGGTGGTCTTCTCTATCCTAGTTCAGGGTTCAACTATCACCAAAATGATCGAAAAATCAAAGGCAGCCGAACGGGATATGGAAATCAAACCCAGCAGCTATCAAATGACTGAGACTAAGACTGAAGTCATTCAGGATTAACCATCTCTATCAGAGACATAAAAGCCTGCGATTGCAGGCTTTTTTATCATTCATCGTCATCTTTGGTGAATGCTGACTCTGAGAAATGCTCAAGGTCGTATGGCGTTTGCTGGTAAACACAATAGTTCAGCCAGTTGGCAAAAAGCATGTGGCCGTGACTTCGCCAGCTTACATAGGGCTCTTGCGTTGGATCGTCATCCGGATAGTAATTAGATGGAACTGTCGGCTCCATACCTTCCCCTACATCTCGAACATATTCGTTGTGTAAGGTATGGGAGTCGTACTCTGGATGTCCGGTAACAAACACGTTTCGCTTGTCTTTAGTTGCTGCTAAATAAGTGCCAGCAGTCGCTGAGGTCGCAAGAATATCAAGGTCTGTATGCTCCCCTAAGAACTCAGGAGAAAAATCGGCATAGCGAGAATGAGGCGCAAGAAACGAGTCATCAAATCCACGAAGAATAGGGTTTTTAATGTGGTCTTTATTGACCTTGTGCCAATAAACGCCAGAGAGCTTCTCTCTGCGTGTTTTTTTCGGTAAGTCATACAGCAACTTCAAACCAGCCTGGGCGGCCCAACAAACGTAAAGTGTCGAGGTCACGTGATCTTTCGCCCAGGTCATGATGTCCTGCAAGTGCTCCCAATAAATCACGTCTTCAAACTGCACCAAGCCTAATGGTGCACCTGTTACGATCAATCCATCAAAGTTACGCCCACGGATACCCTGGAACTGCCTATAGAAGGTATCCAAGTGCTCGGTAGGAGTGTTCTTACTCGGTCTGTCATCAATACGCAGCAGCTCAACATCAACCTGAAGCGGGCTGTTAGAAAGCAAACGCATAAACTGCGTTTCTGTTTCAATCTTCTTGGGCATCAGATTAAGAAGAAGTACTTTCAGAGGACGGATGTTCTGGCTTTCCGCACGGGTCTCCGACATCACGAAGATGTTTTCCTGACGCAGAGTACTGGCCGCCGGTAACTGATCAGGAATTTTAATCGGCATCTTAAATCACTCCCTCGTTAAGATGTATAGACGTCTAGAATTCCATTAACCCTATAACATCCCCTTTAGGGGTTCAAGTACATTTGTGAGATTGATCAGGGGAACAGATATGAAAAAACCCGCAGCGTTTCCGCTACGGGTTTGAAAAGGCATCTGGCAATGTCCTACTCTCACATGGGGAGACCCCACACTACCATCGGCGCTGCAACGTTTCACTACTGAGTTCGGCATGGGATCAGGTGGGGCCATCGCGCTATGGTCGCCAGACAAATTTTAAATTCTGGTGCTGATACCCAGATTTGAACTGGGGACCTCACCCTTACCAAGGGTGTGCTCTACCAACTGAGCTATATCAGCAATTCTTATCCGCTTGAAGTCTTACAATGACTGCTTCATTTGGATTGAAATTCAAGCCTGGCGATGTCCTACTCTCACATGGGGAGACCCCACACTACCATCGGCGCTGTTACGTTTCACTACTGAGTTCGGCATGGAGTCAGGTGGGTCCATAACGCTATGGTCGCCAAGCAAATTCTGTGGCTTTATCCCGCTGGCTATAAAGCACGCTAGCGGCGTTACTTTGCTCCCTCACTCGGTCATGTACAGTCGTACACTCCCTCGTT